>JBCDGE010000032.1:0-68018 GCA_038757895.1 Planctomycetota bacterium
CGACTCGCTGGAGGAGGACGGCGGTCTCCTGGGCGACCCGCCGAGCCAGGCGCGGCTCCGCGAGATCCGCGAGCGTCGGGCGAAGGAGCCGGATCCGCTCGTCAACGAGCTCCTCGCGCACGTTCGCGAGCAGCGCGAGCGCGACGCCGCGCAAGCCGGGTCCTCGGGCCGCGTCGGCGGATCGTGACCGGCACGGGGCGGGCGCTCGGCATCGACTACACGGCGGGACCGGGCCACGCGCCCGGCGTCGGGCGCTACGTGCGGGAGCTCGTGCGCGCGCTCGTCCGACTGGAGGACGCCGCCGCGCGGCCTCTCGTGCTCGTCGAGGTCGGGCGCGGACCGCGCCCGATGGAGGGTGCGCCCCTGGGCCTCGACGCCGCCCCAGCCGTCCACCGCAGGCGCCTCCGCTTCCCCCGCCGCGCCTGTCGCGCGCTGCCGGGCGCGTCCGTCCTCGTCACCCGCGGCTGCGACCTCTTCCACCGCGTCGCGCCGGATGCACCGCCGATCGGCGCAACGCCGTACACGCTCGCGGCCGCCGAGCTGCCGGAACCCGGGACCGAGGCAGGCGCGACGTTCGCGAGCGCCGCATCGCGCGCCGCGGCGACGATCGTGTTCTCGTCCGACGCCCGCGAGCGCGTGCTCGCGGCGACGGACGCGCGCGCCGATCAGGTTCACCTCGCGCCGGTCGGAACGGATCACTGGGAGCGCGACCTCGTGGCGCCGCCGACGCGCCGGACCACGCGCGACGTCCTCGTGCTCGGCGCGATCCGCGCGGCGCGCCGGCCGCTCCAGGCGCTGCGCGGCTTCGAGGCGCTCCGAGCCAGCGGGACCCGCGCGCGGCTCCTCCTCGTCGGACGCCCCGGCGACGCCGCCGGCCCGTTCCGCGACGCGCTCCGGCGCTCCTCCGCGCGCGACGACGTGCGGTGGATCGAGACGCCGGACGAGGCGCGGATGCCGGCATGCGTCGCGGGTGCGACCGCGCTCTTGCACCTCGCGAACGACGAGGCGACGCCGGTGACGCCGCTGGAAGCCATGCGCCACGGCCTCCCCGTCGTGGCGAGCCCCCTGCCGGCGTTCCGCGAAGCCCTGGGCGACGACGGGAGCTGGGTCGACGCAGACGACGCGGCGGCAGTGGGCGCGGCGCTCGGCGAGGCGCTCGAGGCCGGCGAGGACGCGTCGCGTCGTGAGGCGGTCGCGGCGCGCGCGCGTCCTTACACGTGGCGAGCGTGCGCGGAGGCCCACGTCCGGGCATGGGACCCTATCCTCCGGGGAGTCGAGCAGGGCAGGACCCAACGCTGACATCCCCTCGACGTAGTCCCCACACCATGGTGCCGCGCACCCGTCCGCAGCGGCCCCGACGCTCCTCTCCCATGATCGATCTTCACTCTTCGCGCCTCGCCGCCGTCCTCGTCGCAGGCCTGGGTTGCATCGCCTTCGCGATCCATTCGACCGCCGGTATCGCGGCATCGCCGCTGGTCCAGGAGGGCCAGGAAGCCGCGGAAGAAGAGGAGCACGATCCGCTCCACGAGAGCATGGAGGTGCTGCAGGGCGGGATGAAGCGCCTGCGGAAGATGCTCAGCAAGCCCGAGCAGAAGACCGATGCGGTCAAGCTGTGCGGCGAGCTGCAGGCCGCTGCGCTCGTCGGCTTCAACCACGTCCCGGCGCCCGAGGAGGCGCTGGAGGGCGACGCTCTGGTCGACTTCAGCGCCGACTTCCGCAAGCGCATGCTCGCGGTCTGCATCACGCTGGTCGACCTGGAGGTCGCGCTCCAGAAGGAGGACAAGGACGCCGCGAAGGCGCTCTACAAGGCGCTCGGCAAGCACAAGAAGGACGGCCACGACGCCTACCTGTGAGCGGCTCCCTGGACGCGGCGGACCGATTCGCGGGCCCCGGCGGCCCCAACGCGTTCCACCTGGCGGTGCGCGTCGGGGACCTCGCGGAGGCCGAGGCGTTCTACGCCGACCTGCTCGGCGCGGGGATCGGTCGCCGCGCCGATCGCTGGATCGACTTCGACCTCGGCGGGCACCAGGTGACCGTGCACCTGGACGAGTCCATGCGGTCGCCCGCCGAGGCGAGGAACCCGGTCGACGGCGACGCCGTGCCAGTCCCGCACTTCGGGGTCGTCCTGTCGATGGACGCATGGCGGACGCTCGCCGATCGGCTCACGGCCGCGGACGTGGACTTCGTCATCGCGCCCCGGATCCGCTTCGAGGGCATGCCGGGGGAGCAGGGCACGCTGTTCCTGCGCGACCCCAGCGGGAACGCGCTCGAGTTCAAGGGCTTCCGACGGGCGGAGGCGCTCTTCGACGCCAGCGAGGCCCACTGAGGGACGCGCTGCGGACCCGTGGAGGGCCAGCAGTGGACGCGGCGGAAACGCAACCTGGGGCATCCGGGTCCCGGGACGCGACACGGAAGCGGTCGGACTCCCTGCCGATTGCCCTGAAGACCCATGCGTCGTCGTGCCGAAAACCCTCGTGCCGACAACCCTGGCGTAAGGAGTACGTGCGCCAGGCGTTCTCGTCTCAGCCCGACGCGTCGACTCGCGCCCTCCTGCGTATGCACATTCCCCTGAAGGACCTGATGTTCGAGATGCGGAGCCTCGAGCCCTTCCCCGGGGTTGCCGCACGAGTCCTCGAACTCTCCGGCAAGAAGGACGTCGTCCCGAGCGAGCTGATCGACCTCGTCCAGACGGATCCAGGGATCACGTCGAAGGTCCTGAAGCTCTGCAACTCGGCGTACTACGGGTTCCAGCGTGAGATCGCCTCGCTGCACGAAGCGGGCAACCTCCTCGGGGTCACGACGCTCGTCAACCTCGTCCTGACGTCGAGCGCCGGGAAGTACTTCCGCGACTACGGCAAGGCGGACGAGGGCACGATGGAGAGGCGCTGGGAGCAGTGCGTCGCCAACGCGATCGGCGCGCGCATCATCGCGAGCCGCCACGGGCGGGTCGATCCCGAGCGCGCGTACACCGCGGGCCTCCTGGAGAACATCGGGCACCTCGTGCTCGATCGCTTCCTCGACAGCAGCATCGAGGCGATCCGCGCGGTCGCCCTGTCGGGGACGGACCTGATCGACGCCGAGAAGAAGGTCCTCGGCATGCACCACGCGGAGATCGGCGCGCGCCTGACGACGCGCTGGTCGCTCCCGGAGGTGCTGGTGGACGTGATCCGTCATCACCACCATCCGGAGCTCGCCGGCGAGGACGCCGAGCTGGCTGCGACCATCCACCTCGCCGAGATCCTCACGCAAGAGGTCATGGCGGAGCGCGGCGACACCGAACAGCTCGTCTACGAGGTCAACGAGGCCGCGTGCCAGCTCACCGGACTGAGCCGCGAGGACCTGCAGGAGCTCACCGGCATCCTGGGGTCCGAGATGGAGCGCGCGCGCGACTTCATCTCCAGCTGACGCCCATCACGGGCGCCCTTCCCCGGAGACTGACCCGGCAGACCGACCCGGGGAGAGGATGGGGTGAGTGAGGGGATTTGAACCCCCGACCTCCGGAGCCACAATCCGGCGCTCTAACCAACTGAGCTACACCCACCGTCCGGGTTCCGCCCCCCGCGGCGCGAGGAGCGGCCGAAGAGGATCGGCACCGGCGATGCCGGTGTCAAGCCCGAGCCGACCCCGCGGGGCGGTCCGAACGGCCCGGATCCGGGTCGATCGTCCTCGGGAACGGCGTTCCTGGATCCTATGGTGATCGCAGGGGCCCTTCGCCGCGACAGAGATCCGAGCGGCCACGGGATGGGCGAGAACGACGACACGCCGACCAAGAGCTACGGGAACATGTCCGACCATCACTGGTCGAAGACCCGTGGCGAGCGCAACGCGGACGCGATCCGCTACTACCAGGACCGCTCCAAGGCACCGGGCGTGGCCGAGGGGGGTGACGCGCGCAACTTCTACTGCATGGAGTGCGACGGCGTCGTGCCGTGGGATGACTTCTCCGGGGACGCCTGCCCCCACTGTGGCGCCGCGATCGACGGGAACGCGCGCCGCTACTTCAACTGGGTCGAGATCGACCGGACGCCGTCGAGCGACCGGACCGCGCTCCTGCTCGCCGTCGGTCTGCTCGCGGCGGCCTTCCTCGCGCTGGGCGGCCTCGTCGCTCTGATCCTGTCGTGACGGACGCACCCGAGGGAAGGGCTCCCGAGGAGGACCGCTTCGCGCGCCAGACGCGCTTCGCGCCGCTCGGCCCCGAGGGCCAGGCGCGCCTCGCGGAGAGCTCGGTCCTCGTCGTCGGCTGCGGCGCGCTCGGCGGCGTGCTGGCCCAGTGGCTCACGCGCGCGGGCGTCGGCACGCTGCACCTCGTCGACCGCGACGTCGTCGAGCCGACCAACCTCCCCCGCCAGGTGCTGTTCACCGAGCAGCACGCGATGGACGGCGCGCCGAAGGCCCACGCGTCCGCCGAGACGCTGCGCGCGGTCGGCGGCCCGACGAGGATCGTCCCGCACGTGGCGCACCTCGACGCGGACCTGCTGCTCGAGCTCGGCGCCGGCGTCGACCTCGTGCTCGACGGGACGGACAACATGGGGACGCGGTACCTCATCAACGACTTCGCCGTCCGCGAGGGGACGCCGTGGATCTACGCGGGCGTCGTGTCCGGCGGCGGCGTGGTGCTCCCGGTGCTGACGGGCGAGGGACCGTGCCTGCGCTGCCTCTTCCCCGACCCGCCGCCGCCGGGGACGCTGCCGACGTGCGACACCGCCGGCGTGCTCGGGCCCGCCGTCGGAGCTGTCGCGTCGCTCCAGGCGGGGCTCGCGATGCGGCTGCTCGCGGGGCGCGAGCCGCTCGTCCCCGCGCTCGTCGAGGTCGACGCGTGGTCGGGCACGACGCGCCACCTGCAGGTGCCGCGCGTCCCGGCGTGTCCGTGCTGCGGAGCGCGCGCGTTCGACTTCCTGGAGGGCGGCGGAGAGACCGAGGCCGTGTCCCTGTGCGGTCGCAACACCGTCCAGGTGCTGCCGTCTGGGAGCTCCGCGGCTCCGTCGCCGGACGCGATCGAGGAGCAGCTCGCCGGCGCCGGCGTCGCGTCGCAGCGCGTCGGCCCGCTGCTGCGCTTCACGGCGGACGGCCACCGCTTCACGCTGTTCCCCGACGGGCGTGCTCTCGTCGAGGGGACCGAGGACACGGAGCGCGCGCTCTCGCTCGTTGCGCGCTGGATCGGCGCATGACGCTCGCCGTCGTCGTCCTCGCGGCGGGGGCGTCGCGGCGGCTCGGTGAGCCGAAAGCACTCGCGCGCATCGGGGACCGGACGGCGCTCCAGCACCTGGCCCTCGCCGCGCGCACGCTGACGGGCGGACCGAGGACGCTGGTCGTGACCGGGGCGCACCACGAGGAGATCGCGGCCCACGTCGAAGCGTCCGCGCTCGACGTGGACGTCGCGCACAACCCGGACTGGGCGCAGGGACGCACGGGGAGCGTCGCCGTCGGCGCGGCGGCGCGACCGGGCATGGACCTCGTCGTGGCGCCGATCGACGCGCCGCTGGTCCCCGGCGAGGTCTTCGAGGCTCTCGAGAGGGAGTGGAAGGCCCGCGGCGCACCGCTGGCGGGTTGGCTCGCTCCCGCGACCGACGGCGGATCCCGATACGGGCACCCCGTCGTGCTCGGTCGCGAGCTCGCGCGCAGCGCGGCCGCGCTGCCCCCGGACACGCCGCTGCGGCACGTCCGGAGCGGCGCCGATTCGCTGTTCCGGGTCGACGTGGAAAGCCTCGCGATCCACGACGACCTGGACGAACCGACCGACCTGCAGGCGCTCCGGCGCCGGGTGACCGAACGATGAAAGACCGGCTTCGCAGCACGGGCGGAAAAAGATTCCGAGCGAGCCCCGGCGGACCACTTCAGGACCGCTCGCCGGACCGCCGAAACTTCGAGAGCGGCTGCTCCCTCGTGCCGCCCCCCGCCCCGTGATCTCGCCCGCCATCCTGCCCCCCTCTGCACACGTTCGCACTCGCCCATGAGTTTCCAGGGTGACGTACGCGGAATCGGTCTCGCCGAGCTCCTGCAGGGCCTCGCCCGCGGGCGCAAGGAAGGCGTGCTGACGCTTACTTCGAAGGGCGAGAAGCGCGCCGTCCTCGGCCTGGAGGACGGGAAGGCGTGGCTTCTGCCCGACCCGGACGAGGAGGTCGAGGACTGGAAGACGCGCGGGCGCGACGCGTGGGCGGACGATCCGTCGTTCACGATCGAGCCGTCCCGCATGGAGCCGATCGTAAAGGCCGGCCGCCTGGAGCAGCTCTACTCGCTGCTCGACGGGGGCGGCGTGCATTTCCGCTTCGACCCGGGCCAGATGCCCGAGCGCGTGACGAGGCTGGAGGAGCAGGGTCACTCCACCTCGGAGATCCACTGCGATCCGATCCCGGTCGAATTCCTCCTGCTGGAGTACGCGCGGATCGCCGACGAGCTGGAGCTCGCCGGGCACCCGGATCTCGTGAACGAGTCGTCGACGCCCTGCATCCAGGACATGGACGAGCTCGGGTCGATCCCGCCGCACTTCGTCCAGCACTGCGACGCGAACTCGACGATCGAGGAGATCGCCGACCGGCTCGGCTGGCCGCTGCGCCAGGCCCAGCTCACCATCCTCTCGGGGCTGCAGTCCGGCGGGTTCCGCCTGGCGCACCCGATCGAGATCATCCGCCTCGCGCTGCACGAGCTGCAGCGCAAGCAGTTCTCGCGCGCGGCGACCCGCCTCTCGGTCTGGATCCGCCAGGCCACGCCCGGCCCGCTCGTGCCCGAGGACGCCCAGGCGCTCTCGAACGAGTGGCTCGCGGGGCGCCTGACGTCCGCGCTGCGCCTGATGGACATGCGCGACGTGCGCTCGCTCCTGCGCCGGCTCGACGCCGCGCTGGGCAGCACCTCGCACGCCGTCGTGCACTGGACCGAGGCGAACCGCATCCGGTCGAACGACCGCATCTCGCGCCTTCGCCTCGCGGCCATGCGCCTGCGCGACGGCGGCGAGGAGTGCGGCCTGGACACGCGCGAGGTCCTCGACCTCGCGCGGGAGCTCCGCGACCACGGCTCCCCCGTGCGGAGCGGCCCCGCGCTCGCGATCGCTGCATACCTGCAGCCGACGGTCGTGCCGCAGCGGCTCGAGCTCGGCATGGGACTCCTCGCGGCCCGCCGCGTCGAGGACTGCGCGCCGTGGATCCTGAGCGCCTGCACCGACCTGCTCGCGCAGGGGCACGCCGACCGCGTGCTCAACCCCCTGCGGGCTCTGCTCGACGAGGACCCGCGGAACCGCGAGGCGCGCGAGCTCCTGACCCGTGCGCGCCGGCAGTCGACCAAGACCAAGAAGCTGCGCCGCAACGCGGCGATCGTCGCGTCCTGCGTCGCCGTCCTCGGCAGCGCGGCCGTCGTGAAGGTCAAGATCGACGAGCAGCGCCGGTCCCGGATCGAGGGCATCCGCTCGCTGCTCGACCAGCCCGCGTCGGGCATCGCGCAGCTCGAGGTGCACTTCAAGGACGACGTCTCGCTGGAGATCGCCGACCTGCGCCGCGAGCTGGAGGACCGCCTGCGGACCTCGGAGATGGCGACGCGCTCCGCGTGGCTCGACGAGTACCACGCGGCCCAGGTCGAGGCCCAGGAGGGCGACCTGGTCAAGGCGGTCGAACTGATCCGCGCCCTGCCCGCGCCCCCGCGGCTGCGCCTGGTCACCGAGGCGTGGCCGTCGACGACCGACGTGATGATGAGCATGACCGGGCGCCTGCGCCAGGAGGTGCTCGCGCTCGGACCGCCGTCGATCCACGCGCCGCAGCAGGCGATCGTCGAAGAGTCGGTGCGCACGCGCGCCGAGGCCCTCCGCGACGCGCTGAACGACTACGAGAAGGCCGATACGAAGCTCGCCGAGTTCCGCAGGGAGCTGGACGACGTGATCGACCTCGTCATCGAGCGCGACCGCCAGCGCTCGGTCGACCTCCTCGCCGTCGAACGCCGCGAGCTGCTGGCCGAGAACGACCGGCTCCTCCGCCTCGCCCACGACGCCCTGGAGCGCTTCGAGTACGAGCGCGCCCTGCGCCACTACGAAGAGATCCTGGAGAACGACCCGGCGGGCAAGGTCCGCCGCGTGCTCGAGGAAGAGGTCGAGGACACCCGCAAGAAGCTCCGCGCCGTCAAGCGCGCGCGCGCCGCGGCCCAGGACGGCCGACACCAGAAGGCGCTGGAGATCCTCGACGAGACCTTCGAGGAGACCGTGCGCATCATGCTCCCGTGGAAGGTCACGACGACGCCGCCGGGCGTGAAGGTGACGATCGAGCGCGAGGACCAGCCCGGCGAGATCGAGCGCGAGACCCCGTTCACGATCGAGGGCACGTTCGCGGACACGTGGACGCTGAACTTCCAGCTGCCGGACTTCGACCGGCGCCTGATCGTCGTGCGCGGGCCCCAGGACGTGACGCTCGCGCTGTCGCGGACGCCGGCGCTGCACTTCGAGGCGACAGGACGCGTCGACGCGATCCCCGCGCCGCTCCAGGACGGGACGACGGGCGAGTACATCGTCTGCGACCGCAACGGGACGATCGCGCGCCTCGCGTGGAACGGCGAGATGCGCTGGCGGCAGGACATCAAGACGGTCTCCGGCGTCGCCCGGCGCCCGGTCCCGGTCCCCGGTCGCGACAGCCAGTACCTGTTCATGACCGAGACGGGCGTGACCTGGCTGATCAACCCCGACGACGGCTACCTGGACGGTCCGTGGGACCTCGAGGAGCCGCCCGTCTTCGGCCCGGTCGTGGTCGGGGACGAGGTGCGCGCCCAGCTCCGCGACGGTCGCATGGCCCGCTGGCGCACGAGCCTGCGCCCCGAGGTCGTCAAGCCGAACCGCGCGACGGCGCTCGACGAGTCCCTGCGTCACGGCTTCCAGGGCGTCTTCACGACGCTCCGGCCCGGCAACCGGACCATCGACGAGCTGCGCACGCCGACGGCGGACGGCAGCGGATGGACGGTCCGTGTCGACGACGGCTGGTACACGGTCTCCGAGGACGGCGAGGAGGACGCTCCGTTCCAGATCACGCGCCAGGGCACCTGGGCCTACGTCGCCTGGGAGTCGCCGGCTGTGCCGGGCGACCCGCCGGTCCTCTGGATCTCGGACGGCATGGGCCTGCGCGCCTTCCTGCCGCCGGGCGCGAAGAGGACGCTGCAGGGCAGCGGCACGGGCTTCGAGGAGACCGGCCCGCCGGTCCCGAACGGGCTGTTCCCGCCGCCGCCCCCCGACTCGGGCGGCGGACGATAGCCCGGCTACCGGGCCGGATCGAAGAGCGTCTCCGCGACCTTCAGGTGCGGACGCGCGTCGCGCGTGATCGCCTCGTCGAGGCCGACCGCGAGCGCCCGTAGCTCTTCACAGAGCTCGTCGTTCTGCTCCGACCGATCGCGCTTCTCCCCCACGTCGCGCTCGAGGTGGTACAGGGCGCCGCTCTCCAGCATCAGCTTCCACGGACCCCGCCGGATCCCTGCCAGCGCGCCGCGCGACGTGTAGTAGAGGAACGGCGCGGCGTCCGGAGCCTGGCGCTCACCGTCGAACAGCATGGCCGCCACGTCGCGTCCATCGATGACGCGCTTCGGAGCGGGCGCGCCGGTGACGGCGGCGAGGGTCGGGACGATGTCGAGCGCCGTCACGACGTCGTGGACGAGCCGGCCCGGCGCGACGCGCGCCGGCCAGCGCAGCACGAAGGGCACGCGCTGACCACCCTCCCAGTTCGTGCCCTTGCCGCCCCGCAGCGGCCCGGCCACCCCGCCGCGGTCGCCGAACTGGAGCCAGGGCCCGTTGTCGCTCGTGAAGATGACGATCGTGTCGTCCGCCACCCCGCGGCGCTCCAGCGCGGCGCAGAGGCGCCCGACGCTCGCGTCGATCTCCTCGATCACGTCGCCGTAGATCCCCGCAGCGCTCGTTCCCTCGAACTCCGCGCTCGCGTAGATCGGGATGTGCGGCATCGAGTACGGGACGTACGCGAAGAACGGCGCGTCCGAGTCGGCCTCGATGAACGCGATCGCGGCGTCGGTCTGACGCTTCGTCAGGAGGCGCTGGTCGGGCTCCCACTCGACGACCTCCTCCCCCTCCATCCAGGGCAGTCGGAACGTGTACTTCGCGTTCGGCTTGCGATGGAACTGAGCCATGTCGTTGGAGTACGGCACGCCCGCATATACGTCGAAGCCCTGGTCGGTCGGCAGCTGCCCGGGCCGGTGGCCGAGGTGCCACTTGCCGAAGCAGCCCGTCCGGTAGCCGGCGGCGCGGAGCAGATCGGCGAGGGTCTCCTCGTCCGTGTGCAGCCCGTGGTCGTCGGGCGGGAAGACGACGTGCTCGTGCATCCCGACGCGCTTGGGGTAGCAGCCCGTGAGGAGCGCGGCGCGCGACGGCGAGCAGACCGGGGACGCGACGTAGAACTGCGTCGCGCGAAGCCCCTGCGCGGCGAGCGCGTCGATCGCGGGCGTCCGGATCGTCGGGTGCCCGTGGCAGGAGAGGTCGCCGTAGCCCTGGTCGTCGGTGAAGACCAGGAGGACGTTCGGGGGCCGACGGTCCTGGGCGGCGTCCGCTGGCGCGGAGAGGGCGAGGAAGATCGCGAGGACGAGGAGCGGCGATCGCAGCATGCGGTGGGGTCGACGGGGGCGGGCGGTCAGGACGGCGGCCGAGCGCTTCGGATACGCTGCAGTCTCGGGGCGAGCTCCGCGCGCTGCCAACCGTCGCGCCGGTGAAACCGAGTCCGCCCCAGACGCTACACGCTGCCCATGCGATCGATCCGACCGACGTCGACCGGAGCTCGAGTCCTCCTTTGTGCAGCGGCCGTCGCGGCCGGCGGCACGCTCGCCGCCGGAGCGGCCGGACTCCTCGGCCGTTCGGGTCCCGACGAGGCGTGGCGGCGGACGTCCGCCGTCGCGTTCCCCGCCGCGGCCGCGGAGGCGCTCGCTGGCGGCATGGACGGCGAGGCGGTCCAGAGGCTCGCGGCGGACCTCGACGGAGAGCACCGGACGGCGACGCGGGCGGCGGTGCTGCTCGGCGCGGCGCTGGCGGACCCGTCGATCGACGCAGGCGTGCGGGACGAGGCGGCGCTCGCGCTCCGCGCGCGGCTGGAGTCGCGGCGCAGCGGAGGCCAGCGGCACGAGATCGCCGCGGACGTCGTCGCCGCGCGTGCGCTCGATGCGCGTGCGATCGAGACGGCGCCACTGGCGGCCTCGATGGCGTCGCTGGCATCGGGCGAGTCCCCCCATCCGGATCTCGCGGTGCGAGTCGAGTGCGCGTCGGTCGCGCTGGCGGCGGGGCGGCGCGAGGTCGTGCCGTTCCTGCTCGCGATCCTGCGCGCGGAGACGCCCGACCAGGCGAAGAGCCCGCGCACTTGGGAGCGCGTCACGACGCTCGCGTGGGTGAAGACACGGGCGGCGGACGCGCTGGCGCGCGCGGGCGGACTGGAGATGCAGTTCCGACCCGACGGGTCGTGGGCGCACCAGATGGAAGAGGCGGATCGGCTGGAAGCGGCGTTGCGTTAGGAGCGGGGTAGGCCGCACCCTTCGTCTCTGGCGCATCCGCTGACGCGGATGCAGCGTGGATCACGGCCTGATACGCGTCATCATCCGCGGGAACGGCGACGCCTCGCGGATGTGCTCGATCCCGGTGATCCAGCGCACGAGGCGCTCCAGGCCGAGGCCGAAGCCCGCGTGCGGTACGGAGCCGAAGCGGCGCAGGTCGAGGTACCACTCGAACTCGTCCATCGGCAGCTCGTGCTTCGCGATCGACTCGAGCAGGACGTCGAGGTTCTCCTCGCGCTGGCTGCCGCCGATGAGCTCGCCGGCGCCCTCCGGGCCGATCACGTCCATCGCGAGGACGCGCGTCGGATCGTCGGGCGCCTCCTTCATGTAGAACGCCTTGACGGCCTTCGGGTAGTGCGTGATGACGAGCGGCTGCTCGTGCATCGCCGACAGGATCGCCTCGTCCGGGGCGCCGAAGTCGTCGCCCTCGACGAACTCGGACTCGGGGTGCTCCAGGAGGATCTTCGACGCCGCGTCGTACGTGATCCGCGGGAAGCCGCCGGTGACGGCCTCCAGCTTCGACAGGTCCCGCTCCAGCGTCTCCAGCTCGGTGCGGCGGCGCTCCAGCACCTCGCCGACGACGGCGACGAGCATGTCCTCGGCGAGCTGGATGACGTCCTCGAGGTTCCCGTAGGCGATCTCGGGCTCCAGCATCCAGAACTCGGTCAGGTGCCGGCGCGTCTTGCTCTTCTCGGCGCGGAACGTCGGACCGAAGGTGTAGACCTTGCCGAACGCCATCGCAGTCGCCTCGGCGTAGAGCTGGCCCGACTGCGTCAGGTAGGCCTTCTCGTCGCCGAAGTAGTCGACCTCGAACAGCGTGCTCGTCCCCTCGCAGGCGGAGGGCGTGAAGATCGGCGAGTCGACGCACAGGAAACCGCGCTCGTCGAAGAACCGCCGCAGCGCGAACTCGATCGCCGAGCGGATCCGGATGATCGCCCACTGGCGCTTCGACCGGAGCCACAGGTGGCGCCGCGACAGGAGGAAGTCCGCGCCGTGGTCCTTGGGCGTGATCGGGTACTCGGCCGTCGACTGGAGGACGCGGCCGCTGGAGACCGAGACCTCGTAGCCGCCGGGTGCGCGGTCGTCCGCTTTCACCTCGCCGACGAGGACGAGACTCGACTCCTGGCTCGCGCCGCCGATCGTGTCGAACAGCTCGTCCCCCACCTCGTTCTTCCGCAGGACGCACTGCACGTAGCCGGTGCCGTCCCGGAGGATCACGAAGTGGAGCTTGCCCTTGGAGGTGCGATTGTGGACCCACCCGCGCAGCTCGACGGTCCGGCCGACGTGCTGGCCGAGGTCTTCGATGGTGGCGACGGTGGATTCGGAGGTGGACATCGGATCGGAGGTGTGGCCCCTCTGCAGAGCCATCAGGGGAACATGCCGTGCCCGGGCTGGAGCCGGACGTCGATGACGCGGCCGTCCTCCAGGACGACCCTGCCCTTGTGGACGCCGCCTCCGCGGCGGGCCTCGATGAGGAGCTCGCCCGAACGAACGAGCTCCGCGGTGATCAGGTCCGCCTCGGTGACGATGCGCACGTCCGTATAGCCCATCGCGGAGAGGCGCTCGTGGACGTGGTCGAGGGCCGTCGCAACACGCCCTTCCGGGGGCACGCGCGGGTCGGACGCCGCGTCGATCTCAAGGCCGGCCGACGCAGCGGACGCGGCCGTCGCCAGGACGGCGACGTCCTGGAGCGCCTTGGCGAGCGCGTCGAGCCGCGCGACGGTCTCGCGCGTCGCCTCGACCTGGGCCTCGTTCGCCCGGTCGAGAGCCTCGACGATCCGATCCATGTCGGGCGCCTCCGGCGCCACGGCCGCGGGGGCCGAGCGGGCCTCGGCGGCCGAGGCCTCCGCGCGCTCCGCGGCGCCCTCGACGGACGCGCGAACGGCCCCGAGGGCCCTCTCCAGGCGCTCGGTGGCGGACTCCAGTGACAGGGTTTCCTCGTCTTCGCTCTCACCGTCCCCCGTCGCGACCGCCTCGCGGACCGCGCGCAGCTCCTTGGCCAGGGTCTCCTCCAGGTTCCGCAGGCGCGCGAGCGCCAGGAACGCGGCGGCGCCGATCGGCACCAGCAGGAACACGCCGAACGAGAGCAGCAGGACCTGGAACGCGCTCTCGGGCGGCGCCTTGAGCGCGTCGATCGGCAGCGGCGCGTCGACGAAGGGCGAGCCCGTGTCGGGGCCCTGCAGGCTCGGGCCCGCGGCCGCGGACGCGGCGAGGAGCAGCGCCACGGAGAGCGCCACCGAGAGCGGGGCGACGAGGCGGAGGATCGGGGCGGACATGACGGAGCGCGGTGAGGGGGCGGAACGATACCAGGATCGCCCTCCGCAGCGAGGCGGCCCGGCGCTCGTTGGACCGCCCGCGGCCGGTCCCTACCATGCGGGCCCCATGATTCGCGCCCTCTCGCTCCTGGTGTTCGCCGGCCTCGTCGCAGCGCTCCTGCTCCTGCCCGGCGTGAGCCCCACCTACCTGGCGGCGATGCGGGCCGGGGACCTGATGGCGGTCGAGGGCGAAGCGCTCGCGCCCGACGGGACGGCCCTGCTCGACGAGAACGACGAGGTGGTCCGGGCGCCGTTCTGGGAGCTCCTCCTGCAGAGCGACGCCGTCGCGACCGAAGTCGGAGAAGACGGACGCGAGCGGAAGTTCCTGCGCCTCGGCGGCGGCGACTACCGCTCGACGCTGGAGGCGACGGACATCAACTCGCTCGACGTCGTGATGAAGTCCGTCGTCCGCGGGCTACGAGCGGCGGCCGGCGACGGCGGATCGAAGGTCGACATCCCACCGTTCAAGAAGACCGACCCCGAGGGCGTGAACCTGGCGTTTCGCGTGAACGAGGACACGTCGTCGATGACGGCCGCGATCGGCAGGACGCCGTTCGCCCGCGTCGAGGCCCCCCGTATCGCGGTCTCCCAGCTGTCGCTCCTTCCGCCGCTCGTCGCGATCTTCCTGGCGATCCTGTTCCGCAGGCCGGTCATCGCCCTCTTCGCCGGCGTGCTCGTCGGGTCGTTCCTGGTCCGACGCGCGTCAGGGGCCACGTTCGCGCTCACCGACAACTCGCTCGTCAACGTCTTCGACGTTTACCTCGCCGGCGAGCTCCGCGACCGTGGCCGGACCGAGATCATCCTGTTCGTGCTCTTCATGCTCGCGATGGTCGGCGTGATCACGCGGGCCGGCGGCATCCGCGGCGTCATGAACCGGATCGCGGCGCTGGCGAGGAACGCGCGCCAGACGCAGATCGCGACCTGGCTGATGGGGCTGACGGTCTTCTTCGACGACTACGCGAACACGATCCTCGTCGGCTCGACCATGCGGCCGCTCGCGGACCGCTTCAAGGTGGCGCGCGAGAAGCTCGCGTACATCGTGGACAGCACCGCGGCGCCGGTCGCGGGCGTCTCGCTGCTGTCGACCTGGATCGCGTTCGAGGTCTCGACGTTCAGCGCCCAGCTCCCCGACGCGGGGCTGCCGGCGAGCGACGGGTACGCCGTCTTCATCCAGACGCTCCCGTTCCGCTTCTACTGCTGGCTGACGCTCTTCTTCGTCGGGTTGAACGTGTTCCTCGGCCGCGACTTCGGCCCGATGCTGAAGGCCGAGAAGCGCGCCCGCAGCGGCAAGGTCCTGCGCGACGGCGCGACGCCGCTCGTCGGCAAGGCGGCGACGGAGATCGAGGCGCAGGACGACATCGAGCCGCGCGCCGCGACCGCGCTCGTCCCGCTCGCCGTGTTCGTCCTCACCGTGCTGGGAATGATCGTCTGGAACGGCGCGATGGGCGTCGGGATCCTCGCGCCCGCGGCGGGCTTCCCGGGCGTGAGTCTCGACCTCGGCGCGGGCGGCGGCTTCCTGGAGGCCGCGACGGGCATCCTGTTCGCGGGCAGCGGCAACACGCCGCTGATGGTCGGCGCGATGGCGGGCTTCGTCGTCGCGGGCGCGTTCGCGCTCCGTCGAGGGCTCTCGGGGCGAGAGATCCTCCGCGCTTCGGCGAACAGCGTCCGGGCGATGCTGATCGCGCTCGTGATCCTGTACCTCGCCTGGATGGTCGGCCGGACCTGCAGCGTGCTCGGGACGGCGACGTACCTGGCCGCGACGCTGACGAACGCGATCCCCTACGTCGTGCTCCCGATCGCCCTGTTCCTGCTGGCGGGGATCATCGCGTTCTCGACCGGGTCGTCCTGGAGCACGATGACGATCCTGCTGCCGCTCGTCGTCGGCCTCTCCTACGAGATGGGCGTCAACTCGACGCCGGCGGGCGTCGAGGGCCACGTCTTCGGGCTGTCGCTGATGGTGATCTGCATCGGAGCGGTGCTGGAGGGCGCCATCTTCGGCGACCACTGCTCGCCGATCTCCGACACGACGGTCATGTCGTCGATCGCGTGCGCGTGCGACCACATCGACCATGTGCGGACCCAGGCCCCGTACGCGATCCTCACCATGAGCGTCGCGCTCGTCGTCGGGTACTTCCCGGTCACGTTCCTGCAGATCTCGCCCTGGATCGCGCTCGCGGCCGGGGCGGCGGTCCTCGCGGCGGTCCTCGTCCTGCGCGGGAAGCGCGCGGGCGTGGCGCCGGCGACGGTCGCCACGGAAGCCGGCTGACGTGGCGGACGACGGCGACGCTCCGGGCGGCGACGCTCCTCCCGCCCCGAGGCCCGATTCACGGCTGGGCCGCCGACTGCTCGTCGCGGTCGTCCTCGGGCTCGTCGTCTACGCTGCGCTCGCGCTCTGGGCCGACCTCGACGGCCTCGGCGCGGCGCTCGCCGCGATTCCCTGGTGGGCTCCGGCCTGTGCCTGCGCGCTGTCGCTCGTCAACTACGCCGTGCGCTTCCCCCGCTGGCAGCGGTACCTCGCGATCACGGGGAGCCAGGTCCGCGGCCGGGAGTCGTTCCGCATCTACCTCGCCGGACTCGCGCTGACGGTCTCGCCCGGCAAGGTCGGCGAAGCGCTGAAGTCGTGGCTGCTGCGCGACGCGGACGGGACGCCGCTGGCGACGAGCGCGCCGATCGTGCTCGCGGAGCGCGTCACCGACCTGCTCGGGTTCCTCGTGCTGATCGGGCTCACCTCCCAGGCGGGCGAGCACACGTGGATCGCGCTCGCGACGCTGGGGCTCGCGACGGCGGTGCTGCTGCTCGTCGCGTCGCGGCGCGTCGCGCACGCCGCGACGGCCGTGGCGGGACGGCTTCCCGGCGTCGGCGCGCGCGCCGCAAAGCTGGAGGAAGCGCTCGACTCGGCCCGCCGGCTGCTCGCACCCCGCGAGCTGCCGGTCGCGACGCTGCTCGCGGCGGCCGGCTGGTTCTGCGAGTGCGTCGGGTGCTGGATCATCGCCCAGTCGGTCCTCCCGGCCGTCGCCCCCGCGGGCGCCGAACCGTCCGCCGCGCTCGGGCTCGCGGGCGTCACGTACGCGTTCGCGCTCTCCGCCGTCGCCGGCGCGGTCGTCGTCATTGCCCCGGGCGGTCTCGGGGTGACCGAGGGTCTCCTGACGGGACTCCTGGAGCGCGGCTACCGAACGGCGGCCGTCGCCGCGGCTCCGGCGCGGGCGACGGCGCTGTCCGTCACCCTCGTCACGCGGCTCTGCACGCTGTGGTTCGCGATGGGCGTCGGGCTGATCGCGCTCCAGCTGCAGCGTCGCGCGCGGTCTCGCGCGCACTGACGTCCCGATCGTGGACTCGGGGCGCCGCAGCGGCGGCGTTCTCGATCTGGGCGCGCCGCCGGGGGACGCGCGGCCGCAGGGAGGGATACGTTTCGGTGCACCGGCGGATCCTCGTCGTCGTGCGCTCCCCGTCAGCTCCGGCCCACGACACGCCATGTCCACCGATCCGTACGTCCAAGGGAAGCCGTGCTCTCCCTCGCGGTCCCTGACCGCGACGCTCTTCACACTCCCCGTCCTGGTCCTCGCGACCGCTTGCAACAGCGACGACGACGGAGGGACCCTGCCGCCGCCCGGCGGTGACCAGGGGCTCACGATCGCCGAGCTCCTCGACGCCAACGGCCTCACGACGCTCAAGACCGCGATGACCGACAGCGGGGTGATCCAGGACCTCGCCGTCCCGGGCCCGATGACGCTCGTCGCGCCGACCGACGCAGCCTTCGCCGCGCTCGACCCCGCGGTGCTCGCGGCGCTCCTCGATCCGGCCAACGTCGCGGAGCTCACCGACCTCCTGAACTACCACGTCCTCCCGGGCGATCTCGACGCCGGCGCGCTGGCGACGCTCGAGTCGGTCAGCGGTTCGAACGGGGACGACGTGCTCGTCGACGTCCTCGGCCAGCGGATCTACTTCAACGACGCGCTCGTCGTCGACGGCGACATCGCGGCGTCCAACGGTCGGCTGCACATCGTCGACACCGTGCTCGTTCCGCCGGTCTCCCTGATGGAGACCCTGGAGCAGCGCGGACTCACGACGCTCGTGGCCGCGATCGACCAGGCCGGCCTGCGCGGCGTGCTCACGAACGCGAACGTGACGATCTTCGCGCCCACCGAGGACGCGTTCGCCGCGATGGACCCGGCCGAGCTCGCGTTCCTCATGGATCCGGGGAACGTCCAGGTCCTCCGCGAACGCCTCCAGCACCACGTGTTCGGCGTCGAGCAGCGCTTCTCGGAGTACTTCCTCCAGGCCAAGCTCGCGTCGCTCGCGACGACCCTGCACTTCTTCGACCTGCAGGGCTTCATCCCGACGATCGACCACGTGGTCGTGACCACGATCAACCTGCCCGCGACCGACGGCGTCGTGAAGGAGATCGACGAGGTGCTCGACGCGCCCGTCGACCTGGTCGACGCCCTCCTGGCGAACGGCTTCACGACGTTCGTGGACGCGCTCGTCGCGGCCGAGCTGGACGACGATCTGCGGTCGAGCCCGACGCCGCTGACGGTGTTCGCGCCCACGAACGGCGCGTTCTCCTCGCTCCCGCCGGGCGTCCTGGACGACCTGCTCGATCCGGCGAACCAGGCGCAGCTCATCGACCTCCTGCGCTACCACATCGTCGACGGCGGCCTGCAGGCCCGCGAGGTCCGCGCGGTGTCGACCCTTCCGACGCTCCACGGCGCGCCGATCGCGGTCGACCCGAGCGACGGGGTGCTGACGCTGAACCTGTCGCTCAACGGCGGGACGGACGTGCGCTTCCCGGACATCTTCGCGGCGAACGGCGCGGTGCACGGGATCCTCGACGTCCTCGAGATCCCGGCTCCCTGAGGAGCGGCGGTCGCGCGGTCTCGTCCTCAGGGCGAGCCGCGCAGCCGCAGCACGAACGCGGCGAGCGCCAGCGCGGCCGCGAGAGCAGCGCACCAGGTCTCGGCCCTTCGGCCGCGCTCGGCGCGGGTCCGCGCCTCGACGTCGACGGCGGGCACGCGCTCGGGCGGCGTCCTCGGCGCCTCGGAGCGCGCCGAACCCGCCGCTCGCCGCTCGTCGATCGACACGACCTCCGGCGGAGGGAGGAGCGCGGCGTCGAGCATCCGCGCCGCGGAGACGGCGAACGTACGGTCGTCCGTCGGAGCCGGATCGAGCGCGACCGCGTGCACGTTCACCTCGCCGGGACGCACGGTGATCAGCGGCGTTCCGTCGGCCGCGACGAGCCAGGGCTCGAACCCTGGCGCGATCTCGGGCGCCCCCGTGACGGAGACGCGCGCCGTCCAGCCGTCCCGTCCGGCGTCGAGCACGCGCGCGCCGCTCGGCCCTCCGCCGAATTCTCCGCCGGGTTCTCCGCCGGGTCGGTGCGCGACCACGAGACCCGCACGCCCGGGCTCGTCGACCACGGCGACCGCGCGCTCCTCGGCCCAGATCCGGACGAAGTCGACGAGCGCGCCAGGCGCGGCGGCGTCGATCCAGACCGTGGGGCCCGGTCCGTCGCTGCTTCGCTCGAGGGGTGCATCGGGGGCTCCGGTCCACGCCAGCAGCCCGCTCGCGTCCGCGGCGACGGGCCCGGGGACCGCGGGTCCACCGGAGGTGAACAGGCCCGCGTGCTGCAACGCGACGTCCGGAACCGCGTCCGTGACGAGGAGCGTCCCCGGACGATCGAGGCCGCTCCAGAGCGGCTCGGCGGCCGGCGCGCGGGGCGCCTCCAGGAGCCGCGACGGCGGCGCGTCGCCGGCGGCCAGCGGCGGCGAACCGTCGGACCCTCCGGCATCCGCCCAGCGCACGAGCGCGCGCACGCCGCCCGTACGGTCGCGCTCGACGAGCCAGTCGCGGGCGCGCCCGATCGCGACGTCGATCCGACGATCGCCGCCGGGCCGCGCCGGGTCGATCGGCAGGAACATCGACGGCGACCGGTCGACCCGGGCCACGTAGATCTCGGGCGGATCGGCGCCGGGCACCGGTCGCGGACCGGTGGCGGCCAGGGTGCCCACGAGCATCGCGAGCAGCGCCGCGAGCCGTGACGCGGTCAGGCGGCGGCGCGCGCGGTCGGCGCCCTTCGCCTCCTCGTCGCCGAAGAAGCGCGTCGTCCCGATGACGACGATGCGCGGCACGTCCTTGCGGAACGAGAGGACGACGAGCGCGATCGGCAGGACGAGCAGCCCTAGCGCGATCGGACGCGCGAGTTCCCAGTCGAGCATCGAGAGTGCCGCCATCTGGATCGTCACCGCAGGAGGTCGGGCAGGTGGGCCTCGAACGGCTCCTCGGACGACCAGGCGCGGTGCGTCACGGCGTGCCCCGCAGCGAGCGACGACCAGCGGCCGACGAACCGCTCCAGGCGGCCCGCGTAGGCGTCGAGCGCACGCCCGCCGTCCGCTCCCGAGCGCCGACGCTGCCCGGTCTCCGCGTCCACCCAGAGCGTCCCGACGGACGTCGCGTCGGTGGCCTCGCCTCCGCGGCCAGGGTCGCTCCGCTCGGGGTCCCACTCCAGCGGCGCGAGGACCTGGCCGATGTGGATCCGCCGCCTGCCGCCGACGAGGCGCAGCACGCTCGCGACCTCGACGTCCAGCAGGTCGCCGAAGACGAGGACGCGACCCGCGGCGGAAGCGCCTCCTCCCGGGGCGAAGGGAGGCACGGGACGCCGCTCCGGCCCGCCGAGGAACGCCTCCAGTCCGACCTCGCCGCTCGACCTCAGCGACTCGAGGAAGTCGAGCGCGCGCACGAGGTCCGCCGGGCGGTGCACGTCGATCCTCCGCACGTTCCCGTTCGGACCGAGCGCGACGAGCGCGATGCGCGCGCCCAGCCGCAGCCCGACGGCGACGGCGCCCGCAGCGCTCTCGGCGGCGGACTGGAGCTTGCCCGGCCGGCCGACGCCCATCGACGCGCTCGTGTCGATCGCGATCGCCCACTCCTCGCGCGCCTCGGAGCGGTGGACGAGCACGAACGGCCGGTCGACGCGGGCGAGGAGGTCCCAGTCGAGGCGCCTGAGGTCCTCGCCGGGCCGGTACGGGCGATGCCCGACGAACTCCTGCCCCTCGCCCTGGAGCGTGCGGCGGCGTCCGACCTCCTCGCGCTCGCGCGCGGCGGAGAGCTGGACGGCGAAGGCGCCGAGGCGCGCGACGAAGTCGGACGGGAAGCGGACGG
The DNA here is from genome assembly GCA_038757895.1 of Planctomycetota bacterium. Lineage (GTDB taxonomy): Bacteria > Planctomycetota > UBA1135 > UBA1135 > Saltatorellus. Next base: position 20,970 of record JBCDGE010000032.1, read on the forward strand.
TCGCGGACGGCAGACGAGCGCCGTCCGATGCGCCGGGCGCGCCCGCGGGCGCGTCGCCGGCCGCCGTCGCCCTCCGTTTCGTCACAGCCGCCGGATCGCGACGATCGTGACGTCGTCCTCGCGCGCTCCGTCGGCGAACTCCAGCGCGGCCTTCGCGACGGACTCGACCGTGTCGCGCGCGCTCGCGCCCTGGTGTCCGGCGTCGGAGAGGACGGCGCGGACGCCCTGCTCCTCGAAGAAGCGATCGGGGTAGTCGGGGTGGCGCGCCTCGACGAGGCCATCGGTGAACGCCAGCAGGACGTCGCCGGGCTCCATCTGGATCGGCTCGCCGACCGCGTACTGCATGTCGTCCATCAGGCCGAGCGCCGGACCGTCGGCGGCGATCGACTCGATCGACTTGGCCGACGAGCGCCACAGCAGCGGCGGGGTGTGGCCGGCGTTGAGGATCGACACCTTCCCGTCGTCGTCGAGCTGGACCATGAACAGCGTCAGGAAGATCCCGTCGTCGACGCGCTGCGAGAGGTCGCTGTTGAGCATCGTCACGACCGCGCCGGGATCGTCGAGGATCCGGGCGTAGGCGCGGAGGCTCGCCTGGGCGGTCGCAGTGATCAGCGCCGGACCGACGCCGTGTCCGGTCACGTCGCCGACGACGGCCGCGACGCCCCCGGCCTTGCTCTGGACGAAGTCGTAGAAGTCGCCCGACGCGTGCTCGGCGCTGCGGTACCAGCCGAAGAGGTCGTAGCCGTCGCGCTGCGGCGGCGCCTTCGGCATCAGCCCGGACTGGATCTCGGCCGCGATCTCCAGCGACTTCTCCAGCCGCGCGCGCTCGATCGAGTGCAGGTTGAGCTGCGCGTTCTCCAGGGCGATCGCGATGTGCTGGGCGAGCGCGTGGAAGAGCGCGAGGTCCTCCGGCTGGAACGCCCGCGTCGCCGCCTTCGAGTCGACGTAGAGCGCGCCGCGGGGCAGCGACCCCTCGGACTCTCCCGTGTTGTTGCTGTCGGACCGCACGACGAGCGGCACGCACATGACCGCGCGCAGCTTGAGGTCGTAGACCGAGTTGCCGAGCTCGAGGTCCTCGGCGTTCTTCTGGACGGTCGTCCGGATCGGCTCCTCGGCGTCGACGACCTTCTGGACGACGGTCGTCGAGTACTTGACGTCCTCTCCGAGCGGCATCGCCTGGCCCTCGGAGCCGCGCTCGCGGGCCACGTGGACGCGCTGCTTGCCGGACTCGTCGTCCATCAGGACGAGGAACCCGCGCTCGGCGCCTGTCGCCTCGATCGAGCTGTCGACCACGTAGTCGAGCAGCGTCTCCAGGTCGCGGGACGCAGTGATCCGGGCGATCGTGCCGAGCAGCAGCTCCAGCGACCGGGAGTCCTCGCTCGTGTCGCCGCGGAGGAAGGTCGACGACTCGTGCAGTGGTCCGCCCGCACCGCCAGGCGGCGAGCCCGACGCTCCGTCACCGGACCGGCGCGCGCCGTCCTCCGACCCGCTGCCCTGGCTGGAGCCACGGCCGGAGCCGTCGCCCCCGCGGTCGTCGCGGCCACGCTTCTTCCAGAACGCCATGCGCCCATGGTACCGGGGCGGACCGGGCGACCGGCCGAGGGGCGGCACGGTTTCGCTTGCAGGGTCGCGGGACCCAGCCGAGACTACGCGCCCCCCATCGGCCCCCGCCGAGCCAGACGCTCCGCACGTCCCCCCAGGAATCCACGCACGCGATGCACATCACAGCCGAACCGGGCGAACAGCACGTCATCCTCCACCTGCGGGGAGAGTTCGATACGTACTACGTCCCCGCGCTCGAGGAGGAGATCGCCGCGGTCCAGCGCAATGGGATCCACCAGGTGGTCCTCAACCTGCGCCTCGTGAAGTTCATCAACTCCACGGCCCTCGGGGCGATCATCAAGGCCTCCAAGTCCCTCAGCAAGGAGGGTGGCGCGCTCGTCATCTCGCGCCCCTCGGCCTTCTGCAAGGACATCCTGGAGAAGGTCGGGCTCGACCGCGTCGTCGCGGTCGCCGAGTCCGACGAGGAGGCCGTGACCAAGCTCATGGAGCGCGCGGCGCCCGCGAAGCCGAGCACCGACGCCCCCGAGGACACGGACCCGTCGTCCGTCATCTTCCGGATGGTGGACGCCGAGCGCCTGCGTCACTTCGTCGAGCAGGCCAAGGCGAGGAACCCGATCCACGGGCACGCGTTCGGGGACAACTGGGCCGGGATCGGCCGGATGTCCGGGCTCGACGAGGAGGGCCTCCGCTTCACGTGGAACGGCGGGAAGACCGAGCTCACCCCGTTCGACATGGGCCAGATGATGGCCGTCGGTACGGAGCTGATGGTCAAGTTCCGTCTCCCGCTCCTGCAGCGCGGCTACTGCGAGGCCAAGGTCGACGTGAGCTTCCTCGAGGAGCGCTCCGACGGCGTCAAGGTCGGGTGCATGTTCGTCGAGATCGACGACGAGACGCGCAACGCGGTCCGGCAGTACGCCAAGGACATGGCGTTCCTCAAGGAGGAGCTCCGCAAGGCGACCGACCAGTAGAGTCGATCAGATCTCAGGCGCGGCGACGGGATCGTCGCCGCCCGCCTCGGCCTCCGCGTCCTGGGCCCGCTCCTCCTCCTTGGCGCGGGCCTCTTCTTCGGCGCGGGCCTTCTCCTCGGCGTAGGCCTCCACCTCGGCCGACACGACGGCCTCGAACTGGTCGGCGATCTTCGGCCAGGAGAACCGCTCGACGGCGGCCGTGCGTCCGTTCGCACCCCAGCGCTCGCGCCGGTTCGGGTCGGAGGCGAGGCGCGAGATCGCGCTGGTCCAGGCGTCGACCTCGCCGGCGGGCACGACGAGTCCGTTCTCGTCGTGGTCGACAGTCCCGACGAGCCGCGCGACGTCGGACACGAGCACCGGCACGCCGCACGCCATCGCGCGGCGGATCTTGAGCGACGCGACGTCGTCGTCGAGCGCCGGGACGAGGAGCGCCGTCGCGGATCCGATGAGACCCGGTAGCTCCTCGGAGCGCGGTACGCCGCTCCAGTGGACGCTGGCCCCGATCCCGAGGCGCTCGGCGTGGGCGCGCGCGAGCTGGCGGTACGAGCCTGTCCCGCAGAACACGAGGCTCCAGTCGTTGCGCCGGCCGACGGTGCGGGCGAACGCGTCGATCAGGACGTCGATCCCGCGGCCGGGCTCGATGCGGCCGATGTGGAGCAGCACCATCCCGCGGACGTGGTGCCGGTGCAGGACCTCGCTCGTCAGACCGGGCCGGAACGTGCCCGTGTCGACGCCCGAGGGGAGCGTGGTGACGATCTCCTGCGCGAAGCCCTCTTCGACCGCCTGGCGCTCCGCGACCGGGTCGAGGGCGATCACGCGGCGCGCCATGCGGCGGACGAGCCGCCCCCACGCGCGCGCGCCGAAGACGCGCAGCGGTCGTTCGACGAGACTGCCGTGGTCCGGGAAGCCCTCCTCGACGAGCACGAGCGGAACGTCAAGCGACTTCGCGGCGCGGGCGCCGCGGAGCGCCGCGGGCGAGAGACCGTCGTAGGCGACGATGATCTCGGGCGCGAACGCGCGAAGGCCAGCGCCCTCGAGGGGAGCCTCGGCTCCTTCCGCCACCGCCGACTGAGGGATTCCCCCGACCACGTCTCCGAAGGCGCGCACGGCGTGGCCCCGTCCGAGCATCTCGCGCGCGATCGACGGCGCGTGCTCGCCCCCCTTCCGCCTGAGCGTGAAGGGGTTGAGGACGAGGGCGATTCGGAGGGACTTGGGCACGACCGGACGAACGGTGACGAAGGAACCCAGCGCCGACGAATCGATCGACGGCGCGCGCTCCTTATGAATCGAGCGCGCGCACCTCGGAACCTGACTTCGGCTCGGTCCTTCGCGTGCGACGTTCGGATTGGCCGCGTCGCGTCTTTTGGACGCGCGGTGCGATAACGCGACAGCGAACCGGGCGCGGTGGGCGCCCGTGGGTGAAAGCCGGAACCCGGCCCGGACCGATCGCCCTCCGGGGGGGTTCGGGGAGGCGAGGACGCCCCATTTTTTCGCCTCAATCCGAGCGCGCGGACGCCGACACCATTCCCGGCTCCGGAACGCACCGCAGGCGTCCCCAGGCCATCCCTTTCCCGCCGTGGTCCCTCCCCGGGCCCCGAGGGTCCCTTCTGCTCGGGCCCCCCGCACCTCCCCCGCGCGCATCCCCCCTTTTTCGAATGACGGCCTCGTCCCAATCCACGCCCCGTGCCGCGCAGCCCGGCTGGGGTCCGCCGCCCCGCGGCGTCTTCCTCGACGTCCTCGGCACCCTCGTCCGCCCGACCGAGGACGGCGGATTCCCCTCGATCAGCGACGCGCAGTTCTACGACGGCGTCCTCGACGGCCTGTTCCGCGTCACGCAGGCGGGCTGGAACCTGTACCTGGTCGGGAACATCGACTCGGTGGCGTTCGGCCGCCAGACGGCCGACGACTGGCGGTCCTTCAAGACCGGCCTGCACGACCAGCTCAAGGGGCTCGGGATCCGCGTGCGCCGCGACTACACCTGCACGGACCACCCCGAGGGCGTGAAGGGCTGTGACCGCGACTCGGTCTACCTCCTGCCCGGAACGGGGGCGATGCACCACGCCGCCCAGGCCGACGACGTGTCCCTGCCGCTGTGCTGGGTCGTCGGCGACTGCACGACCGAGCTCGTCGCCGGATGGCGCGCGGGCTGCCGCCTGGCGGCCGTGCAGACCGGCGAGGCGGCGCGCGACGGCCGCTTCCACGTCGACCCCGAGCTGACGACCGACACGGCCGCCCAGGCCCTGACGGTCATCGCTCGCGACATGACGATCCTCCGGCGCTCCGCCTGAGGCTCGGGACGGTCGATCCCGGTCCCGGCCCCGGTCCGCGTTCTGGATCCGGGCCCAGGATCCGGGTCCAGGATCCGGGTCCAGGATCCGGCCTCAACCCGGCCCGCGAGGGAGGCCGATACCGAGGGCAGCGGTCGGCGCAGCCGATCGGCCTCCCGCCCCGCACGACCCACCCCCGCGCGCAGCGCGGCGGTCCCACGCGACCACATTCCGCACCCCGTCCCGATGGTCCAGATTCCCCGCCTCGCCCTCCAGGCCGCGCTGCTCGGCCTGCTCGCGGCTCCTGCCACCTCGACCCCGATCGCCCCGACCGCGGCCCAGTCGCCGACCGCGCTCGCCCACGTCGACGTCCTCGCCGGACGCGCCGTACTCCTCGGAGGCGGCGCTGACGCCGAGACGATCCGCCGTGGACAGTCCATCGGCGCGCGCGGTCGCTCGCAGCTCGAGATCAGCACCGGCAGCCAGGTCCGCGTGAGCTGGCACGGCGTCGCGAGCGTGCACCTTTGGGGCCCGGCGTCGCTGGAGTGGGACTCCCGGGACGCGTCGCTCTCGCTCCGCTTCCACGAACTCGCCTGGGCGGACGTCGAGGCGCGCACGGGGCGCCACCAGCTGGCGCTGCCCGAGGACTGGCACGCCGAGTTCGGGCGCAGCTCGTTCCACCTGCGCGGCCTCAGCGGCGGCCCGTCGGAGGTCCGGCACCACGCCGGCGACGCGCTCGTCCTGGACTGGCGCGGCGACGACACCGAGCTCCGCCCGCCCGTCGCCATCTACCCCGGCTCCAGCATCCGGCTCGACCGCCCGCGCTACGAGCGCACTGAGGTCGCCTCGCGCCGCACGCGCGGCGCCTGGAAGGACAGCGAGACGCAGGACGAGATGCAGACGTGGCCCTGGCGCGAGCGCGCCGACACCGACCAGCAGGTCGCCGAGCGCGTGACGCTCGCCGGCGAGACGCAGACGTTCGACGAGGTCCCCGGGGATCCGAAGGGCCAGATCACGCGCGTCCGCACCTTCGACTCCGATGACTCCAGTCAGGTAGCGCCGATCCGCCGGCGCACCCCCGAGCAGCGCACCCGCGCGAAGAACGACACGAGCGCCCAGGTCCCGGTCGTCCCGGTCCGCCCGCGCATCGAGATCGAGCCGCGTCCGCTGACGCCGCGCACGCCCGAGCGCTCCGAAGCGCCGCGCGCCACGGCCCCGGATGCCTTCACGCGTCCGAGCCGCGCGACCGAGCGCAGCACGCCCGCCTCGCGGGGCATGGAGGAGTCCCGCGGGTTCGACGCGCAGCCGACGCGCACGCGCCGCATGCCGGACGCTCCCGCGCCGGCGACGGGGAGCGGCCTCGACGTCGACCGCCGGACGAGCGCGGACGCCGCCGAGCGCGCCGCCCGCTCCGTCCGCGCGCGCGCCTATCCGTTCGACGCGCTGCAGTGGCGCGGCCTCGACATCACGGACCTGAACGGGACCGGTGAGATCGCGGCCGAGCGCGGCAGCGGAGTCGAGGTCCGCGTGCTCGGCCAGGGCCGTGCGAAGGTCTTCGTGAGCTCGGGAGCGCCCGGCCCGCGCTGGTGCTTCACCCCCACCGCCGACCTCCTCATGCACCCGGGCTCGGTCGCCGTCTTCGAGGCGGACGGCACGCTCCGGATGAGCTTCGGCCGGATCGACGAGAACGAGCCGCAGGCGGGTCGCCCGAGCTACGGGAACCTCGCGGACTAGTTCCCGTTCCCGTTGCCTCGCGGGCCGTACCCCGCGAGGCGCTTGCGCAGGTAGCTGGCCCGGAGCTTGTCCCTCTCGGACGCGTCGAGGAGATCGTCCTCCTCGCCGGGCGCCTGCAGCACCTGGATGTGCCCGCGCTGCACCTGCAGCCCGAGCTCGTTCAGGACCTCGATCCGCGTGCCCTCGAACAGCCCGGTGTGCAGACCGAGGCGCACGTACGAGAGGTGCGCGAGCGCGGCATCGGTCGGGATCGCGCGCGACGTGCGGAGCGTGCCGAAGCTCTGCGTGATCCGGTCGTGGAGCGCCGAGCTCATCTCGTCGACGAGGGTCGCGCGCATGCGCCGCTCGAAGCGGACGATCTCGGGGACCAGCGCGCGAAGGTCGTCGATCAGGTCGCGCTCGCAGCGGCCGAGCGTGACCTGATTGCTGATCTGGTAGAGGTCGCCGGCCGCGCGGCTGCCCTCGCCGTGCATCCCCCGCACCGCGAGCCCGGTGCGCTGGGCGGCGGAGAAGACCTTCTCCAGCTCGGAGCGGACCATCCCGAGCGCCGGCAGGTGGAGCATCACGGAGGCGCGGAGCCCCGTTCCGACGTTCGTCGGGCAGCCGGTCAGGTACCCGAGCCTGGACGACGTCGCGAAGGTGACGCGGTCCTCCAGGTAGCGGTCGAGGATCTCGGCGCGCTGCCAGGCGAGATCGAGGTCGAATCCCGCCGCGAGCGCCTGGAGCCGGACGTGGTCCTCCTCGTTGACCATCACGCTGACGGTCTCGGTCTCGCCGAACGCCACCGCCCGGCCCGGCGCCGTCGACTGGGCGTCGCGGGGGAGCAGGTCGCGGCTGATCAGGTTGCGCTCCAGGAGAAGGAGCCGCAGAACGGGCGACGCGTCCGTCATGGGGACCCAGCGCGTCTCGCCGTCGATCCGGGCGTCGAGGAGGGCGAGGCGGAGGTCGTGGCTGAGCTGCTCGGCCCGATCCGCCTCGATCCGCGTCATGAAGGGGACCCCCTCCACGTTGCGCGCCAGCCGCACGCGACACGAGATCACGACGTCCGCGTCCGGCCCTTCCGTGCCGAGCCACGAGCCCGTCTGTCGTGCGAGCGATCTGCTGTCGATCGGTGAGTAGGCCAAGGCGGAGTGGGCGGCTCGAACGCCTTCCCGGCGTCGTAGGGCCCCTTATAGCCCAGCGCCCCCGTGAGCCCAGCCACCAGGCCCAATGAACCCAGCCAGTTCGAGCCGGTACCATTCAGGCGGTGGCTCGCCCCCCCGCCCGTGCGCCGCGCGGACGGGACCTCGACCCGCCAGGATCCCCTCCCCGGACGGGATCCGCCCCATCGACTGCTCGATCCGATGCTGGCGCGGGCGTCACGAGCCACTGCATGCCCCCCATCGACGACCAGACGATCGTGCTCGCGATCCTGGCGGCGAGCTTCGTGCTCTTCGTCACGGACGCAGTCCGGTACGAGGTGACCGCCCTCGCCGTGGTGATCGCCCTCGTGCTGACGGGCGTGCTCGACGTCGAGAGCGGGTTCGACGGCTTCTCGTCCCCCGCCGTGGTGCTCATCGCGTCGATGTACATCTTCGGGCACGCCTTCACGAAGAGCGGACTCGCGGAGAGCCTCGGCCGGCGCGTCCTCGGCGACAAGGGCCCGATCGCCTCCCGCGAGTCGACGATCGTGATGCGTGTCACGGCGCTCTCCGGGCTGCTGTCGTCGGTGCTCTCGAACACGGGCGTCGTCGCGACCCTGATCCCCGTCGCGAACTCGGTGAGCCGGCGGCTCCAGATCCCGCTCTCCAAGCTCCTGCTACCGCTCGCGTTCGGCAGCCTCGTCGGCGGCCTCGTGACGGTCGTCGCGACGTCGACGAACATCGCGATCAACGAGAGCATCCGCGACCACCCGCTGGAGATCGCGCCGTTCGGACTCTTCGAGTTCAGCGCGCTCGGGCTGACGCTGCTCCTCGTCACGACGCTCTACTTCGTCGGCGCGGGCAGGCGCCTGCTGCCGACGTCGAACGTCGAGGAGACGCTGTCCGAGCGCTACCAGGTGCCGAAGTTCGTGACGGAGGTGCTCGTCGAGCCCACCAGCGAGCTCATCAACCGCAACGTCGCGGACATCGAGGTGTTCCGCCGCTTCGACGTGACGGTCCTCGGGATCGTCCGGTCCGGCGGCGAGCGTCCGGTGCTCGCGCCGGGCCCGTACAACCGGATCCGGGCCGAGGACACGCTCGTCCTGCAGGGTTCGCCGGACGACCTCCTGCGGCTGGCCGAGGTGCTCCCGCTCCAGCGCCGCAAGTCGGTCGAGGCGGGCGACACGCGGCTCTACTCGGACGACGTGCGCCTCGCCGAGGCCGTGGTGCCCGCGGGCTCGGAGTACGTCGGCGAGACGCTGGCGACCAAGGAGTTCAGGACGCGCACGGGCCTCAACGTGCTGGCGATGTCCCGCCACGGCGAGCTGCAGCTCCGGCGTCTGCAGGACCTGCCGCTGGAGATCGGGGACACGCTCCTCGTCCAGGGGCACCTGCGGGACCTCGCGCGTGCGCGTCGCGAGCGCCAGCTCCTCGTGCTCGACGAGGTTCAGGCGCCGGTCGCGGGCAGCCGCAGCTGGATCGTGCTCGTCACGCTCTTCCTCGTCCTGCTCGGCGCTGCCGTCACCGACGAGCACCTCGCGGTCCTCGGCCTCGCCGGCGCGATGGCGCTCGTCCTCACGCGCGTCGTGCGCCCGGACGAGGTGCCGCGCGTGATCGACTTCAAGGTGATCGCGCTGGTCGGCGGGATGCTCGCGCTCGGGCGCGCCTTCGACAAGGTCGGACTGTCGACGGAGGTCGCGGCGTGGTTCGCGGGGCTCGCCCACGGCGGACTCGACCCACGCACGACGCTCGCGCTCCTCCTGGTCGTGACGATGCTCCTGACGCAGGTGCTCAACAACGTCTCGACCGCGGTGATCATGACGCCGGTCGCGATCGAGCTGGCGACCGAGGTCGGCCTCTCCCCCCGGCCGTTCCTGATGGCCGTCGTCGCCGGCTCCAGCCTCGCGTTCCTGTCCCCCGTCGCGCACCAGGCCAACGCCATGGTCATGGGTCCGGGCGGCTACAGGTACAGCGACTTCCTGAAGGCGGGGACGCCGCTCGCGATCCTCACGACCCTGGTCTCGGCCGTGATGATCCCAATGATCTGGCCGTTCCAACCGTAGGCCCTTTGGGCCGGAGGTCGTTCCGGGGCTACGGACGCGCTCAGAGCACCGTCTTGCCGAGCGCCGACAGCGCGAACTCACGCGCGGCGATCGCCGTCCGGTTCCGGTCGTCGAGGATCGGGTTGATCTCGCACAGCTCCAGGCTGAGCATCCGCCCCGACGTCGCCGCCATCTCCATGACGGTGTGCGCCTCGCGGTAGGTCACACCGCCCGCGACGGGCGTACCGACGCCGGGGCAGACGGTGGGGTCGGTGCCGTCGACGTCGAAGGACAGGTGGAAGCCGGCGGTCCCGTCGGTCGCGAAGGCGATCGCCTGCTCCATGACGGCGCGGATCCCCTGCTCGTCGATCTCACGCATCGTGAAGCAAGCGACGTCGCTGCCCTTGACCGTGCGCGCCTCGGCAGCGTCCACGTCGCGGATCCCGACCATCGCCACGCGGGACGGGCGCACCATCGGCGCGTCCCCGGCGAGCCCCGTCAGCTCGTCGGGCCCGATGCCGACGATCGAAGCGAGAGGCATCCCGTGCACGTTGCCGGACTCCGACGTGTCCGGCGTATTCATGTCGGCGTGGGCGTCGTACCAGATGACGCCGACGTCCTCGCCGCGCTCGCGGTGGTGCCCGACGACGCCGGCGACGGTACCGACCGCGATCGAGTGATCGCCGCCGACGACGAGCGGGAAGTGGCCGTCCGCGAGCGCGCCGCGCACGGCGCCGGCGAGGTGACCGCAGGCCTCGGCGATCGCGGGCAGGAACTTGGCGCGCGGATCCGCCGGCGCCTCGCCGCGGGGATCGCCGACGGGGATGTTGCCCCGGTCGACGAACTCGATGCCGAGCCCGCGGATCCCCTCCTCGATCCCGGCGATCCGGAGCGCGCTGGGTCCCATGTCGACGCCCCTGCGGTTGCCGCCGAGATCCATGGGAACGCCGATGAGGGCGACGGAAGACGGCTGCTGGGACGGCACGGGGAGCTCCTGGGATCGACGCGGGGGAACGGCGAGGCGCGGGACGCGCGCCGGGACTCTACCGCGTCCGCGCCGCGAGCGCGCCCAGCACGGCGCCCTGGAGCGCCGGCAGCTCCGCGCCACCGGTGGTGCCCAGCGCACGGCGGAGCTCCTCCAGCGACGGCATCCCGCCCCACTCACCCACGGCGTAGCCGACGCGGCGCACGTCCTCGTCCGTCACGTCGGCGGGCGGCGTGACCGCCCACGCGACCAGGGTCGGCATCCCGTAGGTCTGGACGACGACGCCGGCGGCGAGGATGGACAGGTTCCAGTCGAGCTTCCAGATCGCCGCCTGGAGAAGCTGCTCGACAGAGCGATGACCGGCCCGCGCGAGCGCGGAGGCGAGCTCGAGGTTCGCGTTGATCGCGCTCTCGCGCGGGAAGAGCCGCACGAGCAGGCGCCGGTCCCGCGACGACGGCTGCTGGCCGAGCGCGCGGATCCCGCGCACCGCCTCGGGCGTCGTCGGATTCATGAGCGGGAGCTCCCGCCGCAGGACGGCGGTGTCCCGGGGCACGCGGTGGAGCAGCAGGATGCTGTCCGCGGCCGCTAGGTCCGGACCCGACAGGTCCGACACGATCTCCTGGAGGAAGAGGAGGACCTCGGGATCGGGCGCGGCCCGCGACAGCGCCTCGAACAGGTACGACGAGATCAGCGGCTCGCGCTGGTCGAACGGCACCGCGAGGATGTCGAGCGCCCGCTCGACCCCCGTCTGGCTCTTCATCCGGATCAGCGCGACAATCGCGTTCGCGCGCGTCCAGGCGACGGGGTCCGTGCAGAGTTCCTTGAGCCGCGGGATGAAGTCCGTCGACTCCGACGCTCCCACCGCGTACGCGGCGTAGGCGCGGTTGCGCGGATCGTCGTCCTCGAACGCCTTGAGCAGCAGCTCCTCGTAGCGGTCGCTGGTGCTCTGCAGGAGCCCGGCCGCGATCGGCCGCGTGACCGGCTCGTCGATCGAGAGGTTGAGCGTCCTCGGGAAGATCGACTGGAGCTCCTCGTGCAGCACCGTCAGGACGAGCCACTTCCACTCCTTCCAGTCCGCCGGCCGCCAGACGCCGGCGTCGACGAGCGCCTCGACCTCGAACGGCATCATCTCGGTCGCCGTGATGATGCGCTGGGCACGCTCGCCCTCGAACAGGATCTCCAGGAGGTGGTCGTTCGCGTCGTCGAGCTCGATGTCGCGCACGAGCTGGAGGACGAGCGCCTCCAGGAAGACCTCGTTGTCCGCGAGTTCCTCCATGAGCGCCGCGCCCCAGACCTTTCCGTCCACGACGCCGTAGTTGCGCGCCGCGTCCCAGCGGTAGGCGTAGAGGATCCGGAAGGACGCCGGCGGGTCGGCGTGCGTCGGGTCCGCGCGGTGCGCGAGGATGCGCCGCGCCTCGTCCGCGAGCGAGTCCTCGCCCCCGGCGATCTTCGCCACGCGCGAGCGCCCCTCGGCCTCGCCGGAGCGCACGAGGGCCACCAGCGCCGCCCGCGCGACCGTGGGCTCATCGTCCGCGGTGAGCTGGATCAGCACCTCCAGGCCGTCGCCGATCCGACCCCGGAGCTCGCCGAGCGCGTACGCGGCCGCGCCCCGCTCCTTGGTGAGGCGCCCTGGCCCGGTCTCCTGGACGAGGCGACCGCGGGCCTCGACGGACCCGGCCGCGCCCAGGGCCATCAGCGCCGCGGTGCGCCCGTGGTCCCCCGGCTCCAGCTCGTCCAGGTCGACGCGCGCGAAGGCCGCCGACCGCCGGTCGAAGCCGATCCGCGCGTCCCGGGCGACGAGCTCGGCGCCGTCGGCCGTGATCGAGGTGGTGTCGGGCTCCTGGGCAGGCGCGCCCAGGAGGGGCCCGGAGAGCGGCCCCGCGGCGCCGAGGGCGGTGAGCGCGAGGGCAGCGAGGCGCGCGGCGGCGCAGGAGAGGTTCGTTCGGGGCATGCGCGGGACGGGTCGGGAGCGCGATCCTTCGACTGGCGGGGTCCTTGGACTATCGGACGGATCCGGCCGGATGAGAAGCGCGACCGGCCCGGATCAGCTCAGGAGCCCCACGAGCTCGTCCCGTTTCGCGTCTCGCGTCTCCGCGCGACGCGCCTCCAGGTTCAGGCGCAGGAGCGGCTCCGTGTTCGACATCCGGACGTTGAACCACCACCAGTCGTCGTCGCCGAGGTCGCCGAACTCGACGGTGATCCCGTCGAGCTCGTCCTGGCGACCGTCCGCGTAGCGCTCCTTGAGGCGCGCGATCGCCGCCTCCTTGTCCTCGACCTCGAAGTTGATCTCGCCGGTCGCGTGGTAGCGGCGCAGGTCCTCGACGAGGGACGAGAGCGTCCGGCCGCGGTTCTCCTCGCGCGCGAGGAGGTTGAGCGTGCTCACCATCGCCAGGACGCCGGAGTCGCAGACGTAGTTGTCGCGGAAGTAGAAGTGCCCCGACAGCTCGCCCGCGAAGACGGCGTCGTGCTCGCGCATCGTCGCCTTGATGAAGCTGTGGCCGACGCGGTCGCGGTGGCCGACGCCGCCGCGCGCGGCGATCTCCTCCTTGACGACCCACGACGAGCGCAGGTCGTACACGACGTGCGCGCCCGGCTCGCGGCGCAGGAACTCGCGCGCGAGGAGCGCCGTCATCAGATCGGCGGGCACCGTCCGGCCGGTCTCGTCGACGAAGCAGCAGCGGTCCGCGTCCCCGTCGAAGCCGACGCCGACGTGGGTCCCCGCCTCCTTCACGAGCGCGCGCACGTCGTCGAGGTTCTCCTCCTTGATCGGGTTCGCCTCGTGGTTGGGGAACGTCCCGTCGGGCTCCATGAAGAGCGTCCGCACGCTCAGCCGCTCGACCCGCGGGAGGATCGCCGGCAGCGTGTGCCCGGCCATCCCGTTGGCCGCGTCGAGCGCGAGGTCGACGTCGCTCTCCATGTCGACGAACGACGCGACGTGGTCGGCGTACGCGGAGAGAAGGTCGATCTCCTCCAGCGTCCCGCGCTCGCCGACGGGGCCGGGGTACGGCTCGGCGCACATGCGCTCGATGTCGGCGATGCCGTTCGCGCGCGAGATCGGGCGAGCGCCGCGCGAGCAGAGCTTCATGCCGTTGTACTCGCCGCCGTTGTGCGACGCGGTCACGCAGAGCCCGCCGTCGACGTCCTGGGAGCCGATCGCGAAGTAGGTCATCGGCGTCGACGCGAGGCCGATCGAGACCACGTCGGCCCCCGCGTCGCGCATCCCGTCGATGACGGCGCCCGAGATCTCGGGCGAGTGGACGCGCATGTCGCGCCCCACGAGGAGGCGCTTCGCGCCGAGCAGGCGGGTGAAGGCGTGGCCGATCTTGCGCGCCGTGTCGGCGTCGAGCTCGGAGGGGACGACGCCGCGGATGTCGTAGGCCTTGAAGATGCCCATGGGTCGGGAAGGGCCGACGCCGCGTGGGCGGCGACGGAGCAGTGGCTGGGGAGGGCGCGCCCCTGGAGCGCGCGGGGTGAATCCGCGCGCAGGGTACCCGCTCCGCCCCCTTCCCGTGACGGTGGTCAGGACGTCAAGAAGTCGTCGCCGGAGCGTCGCCACCAGGCGCGCCACTGGTCGACGCGCTTGCGACGGTCCGCGTCGCGCGCGGCGGGGTCGAAGCCGAAGCTCTGGCCCGTGATGTTGCGCAGCGCGATCACGGCGGCCTCCCGCACCGGCGACCGGTCGTCGCCGAGAGCGTCGATCAGCGCGGGCACCGCGGTCTTGGCCCGCAGGTCGTCCAGGGCCTGAGCGGCGACCATCCGCACGAAGATGTCGCTGTCCTTCAGCATCGGGATCACGTGCTCGATGACGGCCGTGTCTCCGGTGTCACCCAGCGCGAAGACCGCGTCGAGCCGGATCCCCTCGTCCGGGCTCTTGAGGTCGGCGAGGTGGCGCTGCCACGACGGCGCGTTCGCCTGGGCGACGGCGGGATCGGGCCCCATGCCGCCCGACGAGGCGAGCGCGCCCGCCTGGCGGATGCGCTCCTGGAGCTCGATGAGCTGGTCGCCGTGGAACGCCACGACCTGCTCCAGCGTCGCCATCGCCTCGGCGGCCTCGGCGCGCGCTTCGGCCGCGTCGGAGCGCAGCCGCTCGACGCGCAGTCGTGACTCGTCGAGCATCGTGCGCAGCTCGGCCTCGCGCTCGGCGGACGCGGAGAACGCATTCTCCAGCTCGGCGACGCGGGCCTCCGCATCCATGCGCGCCTGCTCGGCCGCGGCGCGGGACTCCTGCGACACGTCGTCGATGCGGCGACGGAGCGGTTCGACGGACGCGATGCGCTCGGTCCGCGCGGTCCGGAGCGAGGCGTCGACGCCGCGCTGCGTCTGGACGACGCGGCCCTCGAGGCCCTCCAGGCGATCGAGCAGCAGCGATCCGCCGAAGCCCACGGCGGACACCGCGCCGACGCCGAGGACGAGCGCGAGGGTCGCGGTGCGCTTGCCGGCGCCCGACGCCGCGGGGACGTCGTGGGACGCGTGCGCGGCCGGCGGAACGTGGGCCGGCCGGTGCGACGCGGCGACCTCCTGCTGCGACGGAACGCGCCGCGAGGACGTGTGGGTCGCCTGGGTGGGCGGCGGCTTGACGGCGGTCGACGTGGACGCGGAGGTGCCGACGAGGGTCTGGGCGCCGGCGTTCGCCTCGTCGGTCCCACCGCCCCCCATGGCCGCGTCACAGCTCGCGCAGATGACCCGCCCCTTCCTCAGGAAGGCCTTCCCGGCCGCGAGGTCGGGCTCGGGGACGGACTCGTTGCAGAGATCGCAGAATCGAATGTCCATGTCGCTCCGTTGGACGAAATCAGGCGTCGAGGGCCGGGGCCGAGGACGGGGCGGACGCCTCATGCGTTCTACCCCCGCACGGGCACGGGGTCACGGGAAGGGCGGGATCCGTCTCCCGCGCGTTCCCCGGAGCGTCACTGGGGCGTCCCGGAAGCCCCGTCACCGGCCCGATTCGGGGCGCTTTGCGCGCCCAAGGTTACGATCACGTCATGGACTTCCTCCGTCTCACTCCTGACTGCGAGCGACGCGTCGAGCGCGTCGGGGAGGAGTTCCTCGCGGCCATCTACGCCGCGGAGACCGAGCGTCGCCCCGACAACCTCGCCGCGCTGGCCGAGCTCGGCCACGTGTACACGCGGCTGGGCCGGTACGAGGACGGGCTGGAGGTCGACATCAAGCTCGTGGCGTTCGCGCCGACGGACCCGACCGTGCGCTACAACCTGGCGTGCAGCCAGGCGCTCGTCGGGCACGACGACGACGCGATCGGCTCTCTGGAGGTCGCGGTGGAGCTCGGCTACACCGACGGCACCTTCATGGGCGAGGACGAGGACCTGGTGAGCCTCCGCACGAACCCCCGCTTCGTGGCGCTGCTGGAGCACCTCGAGGGCGAGAGCTCGACGGCCTGACGCGGGGCCGCGCCGGGGGCTGCGGCGGGGGCTACGCCCCTCAGTCGCGCTGCAGCAGCGCGTCCTCCTGCTGCGTCTGGTACCAGGACTTCCATGCCTCGACGGCGATCTGTCGCTCCTCGCGCGGCGCGGTCGCTTCGTAGGGCACGTCGTTGTTCGTCACCTCGCGCAGCGTCTGGTTGGCGAGCGCGCGCAGGAAGTGGTCGTCGTCCTGGAGGCCGTCGATGAGCGCGGGGAGCATCTCGTAGTCCCCCATCGTCGCGAGCGCCCTTGCGTACTCGTAGCGGTGCGTCTGGATCTCGAGCGCCTTCTCGGGCATGACCGCCTTGAGCGGCGCGACGAGGCGCCGGTCGCGGAGCGCCGAGATCACGCTCAGCGCGAAGCTGCGCTGGCGCATGTCGCCGATCTCGACCATCTCCAGGAGCCGCGGGTAGGCGGGCTCGCCGATGGTCTGGAACCAGTCCGAGAGCTCGACGAACTCCGAGGGGCTCGCGATCACGCTGACCCGCATCGCGCGCTGCTCGATCTGCCGCGCGAGGTCTGCGGTGGGCTCGGTCCAGACGCCGTACTCGGCGTTCGAACTCGCCGAGCCCTTGGTGCTGGAGCAGGCGGTGGCGACCGACAGGAAGGCGGTCAGGGCGAGCAGACCGAGGGAGGTTCGAATCGGGGTCTCGTGCATCGTTCGTGGCGGCGGGCCTCGCCGGTCGGGGCGGGAAGCGGCTGCCGGAACGCGGCGCGTCCGTTCCCCTCGGTAGGGCCATCGGCAGGCCCCCGCCCGACCTTGCCCCCCGATCGGGCTTCCTTCAGCGCGGCAGGCGCCCGATCGCGCCGACGAGGAGCGCGGCGAGGGCCAGCGCGAGCAGCCACGGGGTGAGGGGCTGCGGCCCGCGCGCGGGGTCCGGGCCGTCGGGTTCCGCCGCGTCCGCGCGACGGGACGCCGCGACCGCGAACGCCCGCACCTCGCGCGAGCCCGGGCCGAGCGCGGGGCGGATCTCGGAGGAGCCGTCGGAAGAGAGCGGGAGCGCCCACGACGCCCCGCCGTCCGGAGTCTGGAGGTCGAGCTGCAGCGCCGTCCCCTGTCCGACGCGATCGAGGACGCCCGGGCGCGGGGCCTCGCGGACCGCGCCTACCGACCGACCCGTGGAGGGCACGCTCAGATCCAGCGTCGCCAGGGCGGTGCCGGGAAGGAGCGTGCCGAACGGTCCCGGCTCGGGTCCCGCGCGGAGGGTCGCTTCGACGCGCGGCGGAAGGCCGTCGGGGAGGCCGCGGACCACGAGCTGCGCCCCGTCGTTCTCCAGGGCGGCGCGCGGTCGCGGGACGCCCACGACGGCGGGCGCCTCGTCGCGGCGTCGGGCCATCGCGCGAAGGAGGGGCGCGACCCAGCCGCAGCGCCGGCGAAGCCCCGGGTTCCAGGCGCTCGGTCCGCGACCGAGCCGGGGCATCGCGACCCCGCAGACGGTGCCCTCGCCGCGCGCGGCGACGGCGGCGAGGACGCCGCGGTCGGCCTCCAGGTCGAAGAGCGACGCCGCTCCCTCGGCTGCCTTGCAGCGCAGCGAGCGGTCGATCCGCATCGGTTGCGCGAGGCCCGCGGCGTCGACGACCGCGGAGCGGAGGTCCTGCGCCCAGGGCTCGGCGATCGGAGCCGACCCGGCCACGACCCGCGCGTCGGAGACGAACTCCACGTCCTGGACGGTCTGCTGAAGGATGTTGCCGAGGTCCTCCAGCTCCCCCGCGCGGACGATCTCCTCGCCCTCGGCGAGCAGCCCGGTCAGGAAACGCGTACCGACTGGATCGTCGCCGACCTGGATGATCACGAGGCGGTCCCCGTAGGTCGCGAGGCGCTCCCGGACCTCGCCACGCAGCCCGGTCACCGAGTCGGTCAGGCCGTCGGTGATGAGAATGCACAGACCCGAACGCCCCTGCGTGCGTTCCTTCCAGTGCTCCGGGGCACCGCGGACGTCCGCGAGCTGCATCAGCGACCCGACGATGTCGGTCGCGCCACCGGGGACGCGCGCGCGCATCAGGTCGCGCACCGCCTCGACCCGCCGGGCGCTCTCCTCCCGACCGAACATGCCGTCGCTCGCGGCTTCGAAGACGAGCTCGGTCGCCCCCATGATCTGGGTGAAGAAGCGGAGCTCCAGCCGGTCGCTCGCGCCGATCGACGGCACGAGGTCACCGAGCGCCGACCGGACACGGGTCCAGCGCTGCCCCTCCATGCTCCCCGAGCCGTCGACGAAGAAGACGATGTCGCGCGGCTCCCGTGGCTCCCGGTCGGGCTCCAGCGCGGCGAGCGCCGCGACGTCAGGCGCATCGGCCCGGAGGAGCGACAGCCCGTTGCAGTGGAGCCAGCCGCCACCGCGGTTCACGAAGCGCGTCAGCTCGGCGGCGGGGAGCCCGATGAACGGCAGGTCGAGCGTGACGATCGCGTCGATGTCGTCCGCGGAGGCGAGTTCGCGCGCCAGCGCGGCGGCGGGGATCGTCGTCAGCTCGAGCCCGTCGAACGCCGGACCCGAGAAGGAGTCGCGCGCCGAGACCGACGCCTCGTCGCGGACGACCACGAGCGCGCGGACAGGATCGCCGATCCGGAACCGGGTGCTCGCGACGTCGTTCTCCCGGATCGAGTCCGAGGCCCCCGCGTCGATTGCGGCGCCGGAGAGAACGCGGACGTCGAGCATCGCCGAGCCCTGGGGCAGGGGTGGGAGCTCCACGTCGACGGCGAAGCGTCGCTCTCCGTCGGGAGCCTGACCACGCAGTCGGGCGCCGGGCGGAACGTCGGCGGACTCGCGCCCGCGGCGGGTGCCGGAGGCGACCGAAGCTTCGGCACTCGTCACGCGGAGTTCCCACTCCAGCACGACGTCGCCGCGCTCGCTCGGAATCAGATCGGGTCCAGTCACCGCGACCTCGACCCGGACCGGGATCCGCGCGCCCGGCTCGGCGACGCGCGGTGCGAACACGCCCGCGGCGGCGAGGTCGGTGAGCGCCTGGGGCTCCGGCCGGACGAGGTGCAGGGCGCCGACGATCGGATCGAGGAGCCGGCTCGACGGGTCCGGCCCCGTCGCGGTGCCGTCGCCGAGCACGGTGATCGTGCCGGGCGCGCGGCCCTCGGACGACAGGACCTCGACGGCGAGCCGCGCGGCGCCCTCCAGGTTGGAGCCGAGGTCGCGCTCCGCGGCGTCGCCGCTCGCGCCGGGCTCGACCGGTGCGTCGAGCCAGCTCGCCGCCCGCCCGTCCCGGATCAGCTCGATGAACTCCGCCGCCGGCCCCGGTCCCCAGCGTCGCTCGACGCCCCGCGCGAAGGTGACCAGCGCGACCTCGTGGCCGGCCTCGTCGGCGCGACGCGCCGCGCGGACCAGGGTCTGCACGGCGCCGCGCCGCCACCCGGGGCGCGTCCGCGTCACGCTCGCCGAGACGTCGACCAGCACGGCGTGGACGGGCGGGGCCGAGGAGCCGTCGGAGCGCTCGAGCGGCGTCCCGACCGCCGATGCGATCGCGGCGACGACGGCGAGCGCGAGGCCGAGTGCAAGGAGGGAAGCGCCCGGCCGTCGGCGGCGGCCGCCCCGCACTCCGCCGACAGGTCCTCCGGAGGGGGACGCGCTGCGCGCCTCGGGACTCAATGCCCCGCGGCGGTGGAGCGGGCGGCACCGTCGGCGGCGCCCGGGGTCTCGGTGGGCCGGACGGCCGACTCGATCCAGCCGCCCCCAAGCAGGAGGTCGCCGAGCAGGAGGTCACCGGGCGGGAGGTCGCCGGGCGGGAGGTCGCCGGGCCCGCCGCTCTCGTCGAGCTCGTAGAACGCAGCGCCCTGCCCGGGCGCGACGGCCATCTGCGGCTCGTCGAACGTGACGGTCGCCGCGGCGCCGTCGGCGTCGACCTCGACGGTCGCCGGCGCGGCCGAGTGGCGATAGCGCACCTGGACACCGCAGCGGAACGTACGCGACGACGGGACGTCGAACCCGACCCAGTTGAGGTCGGCGACGCGCATCGACGGCGCCTTGCAGTCGTTCTCGCTGCCGAGGACGACGAGGCCTTCGTCGGGGTGGATCTCGACGACGTACATCGGCGTGCCGAGCGCGACGCCGAGGCCGCGACGCTGGCCGATGGTGAAGTTCTCGGTGCCCGTGTGCTCGCCGTGGTCGCGTCCGAACACGTCGACGATCCGGCCCGGGTGCAGCTCGACGCCGCGCTCCGCGAGGAGCTTGCGGTAGTCGTTCGAGGGCACGAAGCAGATCTCCTGGCTGTCCTTCTTCGCGAAGGTCTTCAGGCCGGCCTCGCGCGCCATGTCGCGCACGACGGGCTTCTCCAGATCGCCGAGCGGCGTCGCGGTGCGGGCGAGGTGCTCCTCGGCGACGGGGAAGAGCTGGTACGACTGGTCCTTGCTGCGGTCGACGCCGCGGCGCAGGCGGACGCGGCCGTCCTCGACCGAGATGCGCGCGTAGTGGCCGGTCGCGACGCCCGCGCAGCCGAGCTCATCGGCGAACGCGAGCAGCTTGCCCATCTTCAGGTCGCGGTTGCAGACGGCGCAGGGGTTCGGCGTCCGGCCGCGTCCGTACTCGGACACGAAGTAGTCGATGACGTCGGCGAACTCGGCCTTCAGGTCGATCGCCTGGAAGGGAATCCCGAGCCCGGCCGCAACCATGCGTGCATCCCGCGCGTCTCCGAGGGAGCAGCACGACTTCTTGGCGGCCTCGGACTCCTTGACGTCGACGCCGTTCCGCATGAACAGGCCGACGAGGTCGTGGCCGGCCTCGCGCAGCATCCACGCGACCGCAGAGCTGTCGACGCCGCCGCTCATGGCGACCAGGAGCCGATCGGAGGGTGAGAATTGGGTCCGCATTCCAGTCCGGGGCCCGGCCGAGCTTCCGGCCGGAGACGCATCCTATTAGGCTCCTTCGCCCGGTTTTCCGCCGGTCGTGCCGCACGTTCGCCAGGAACGTGCGGACCCGGCTCGAAGCCGGACGCCCCCGTCCCCCCCACCGCGCCGCCCGAACCGGGCGGTGGACGCCATGTCGACGCCCCTCCCCGTCTCTACCCTCGGATCTGCCCTCGGGCCCTTCCCCGAGACCGCGCCCCTCGCCATCCAGGAGCTCCCGAGCACCCCGCCGCCGGCGGGGACGGAGGGCGGAGCGCCGCCGAAGGGGTCGCTCCTGGGCGCGATGATGCCGTTCCTGCTGATCGGGGTCGTGCTGTGGCTGCTGATCTTCGCGCCCGAGAAGCGGGCGCGGAAACAGCGGCAGGAGATGCTGGGGGCGCTCAAGAAGGGCGACAAGGTGGTGCTGACGAGCGGCCTGCACGGCGAGGTCGCCGAGCTCCGCGAGGACCGGGTGGTGATCAAGGCCGCAGACTCGCGGTTCACGTACTCCCGCTCGGCCATCCACGAGGTGATGGGCGCGGACGCCGACGGCGACTGAGTCGGGCCCACGTCCGCCGGCTGGTGCTCGGCGGGCTCCTCCGCCTGGCCCCGACGGGGGCTCTCCTCTGGCTCCTCCGGCGCGACGCGCGGTCGACCGCGGGCAGCGGCGGGCTCGCGGCCGCGGAGCTCGGCGCGGTCGGAGAGGAGATCGCGGCACGCACGCTCTGCGCGGAGGGCTGGCGGGTCGTGGGCCGCAACGTGCGCGCGGCCGAGGGCGAGCTCGACCTCGTCGCGTTCGATGGCGCGGTCCTCGTGGTCGTCGAGGTGAAGACCGGGCGCGTACCCGCCGGGCGCCTGGGGCCCGGGGACCGCTGGCGTCCGGCCGACCGTGTGTCATGGATCGACGTGCGGCGCCGGGCCGCCGCAGCCCGACGGATGGCCCGCGGCGGCGCCTGGCGGGTCGACGTGGTCGAGGTCGTCACGCCGGGTCGGCCCCAGGACGCGGGGAGCGGGGCGAGCAGGGGCGCGGGGCGGACTGCGGATACGAAGACGCGCGTCCTGAGAACGACCAGGGCCTAGGGGTCGGGTCGACCCCACGGGGATGGGCGGCTCGCGGGACGCGCGTCGTGACGTGCGCGGGCGCTACTCCTCTTCGGCGGGCGCGGCCGGCGGGGCAGCTTCCTCGAACTTGGCGCCGAAGATGCCGGCGATGCCCTTCGCGAGGCCGCCGGCGTGGCCGGTGGAGAGCGACATCAGGATCGGGGTCGAGAGGACCAGCACCGCGCTCGTCGCGAGCATGACGCCGCGAACCCAGCCGGGCTCCTCCTCTTCCTCCTCCATCGCAGCCGCGACGGCGCTCTGGCGCCGCACCGGAGCGCGCGAGGCGCCGCCGCCGCCGCCACCGCTGCGGGCGGAGCGGGCGGCACGCGCGGGCGCGGCCTCCTCGATGTCCTCGAGGTCGAGCTCGGCGACCTCTTCGACGGGATCGTCGACGAGGGTGTCGACGTCGAGCTCCTGGGTCGCCATGCCCGTGTCGCCGTCGAGGTCGGTGTCGTCCTCGAAGACGAGCTCGTCGACGGTGTCGTCGAGGTCGACGAGGTCACGGTCGAGCTCGGCGCGGAGGTTCTCGACGTCCGCGCGCCGGAGCTTCATCGTGTCGCCCTTGCGGAAGGCGCGGATCTCGCCCTCCGAAACGAGGCGCTTGAGCTCCTCTTCCTTGAGCTTCAGTTCGTCGAGTGCTTCGTCGAAGCTGTAGAAATCGTCGGCCACGGGGACTCCTTGGGGGGATCGATCAGGGGGGACGCGACGACCGTGGAGAGGTGTCGCCGCGGGGAGGCTGCGCTCGCGGGGAGCGCCGAAACGTTGAGCTGTGGGGTGAGCTAGCGGCCGTCGTCCTCGACGTCCTCGTCGAAGCGTTCGGCGAGGTCGTCGTAGGTCAGCGGCTGGCCGTCGAGCTCGGTCTTGTCGTTGAAGCCGTGGAGCTGCAGGTCGAGGTCGATCCGACGCGCTCCGACGAGCTTGATGTTCTGGGTGCCGCCCGCGCCGCCCGACGCCTGGTAGACGGCGAGCTGCATGTTCCAGCTGTCGACGAGGTAGAGGACGGACTGGCCGGTGATGTCGACGCCGGTCACCGCGACCATGCGGTTGTTGGAGTCGGCCGACATGCCGCTGGCGCCCATCGGGAAGGGGCGCGGTGCCTCGCTCTCCTGAAGAGCGAAGGCCGGCCCCAGGAGCGCGAGGGTCGCGAGCGATGCCGCGACGCCACCGACGAACCAGGCGAGCCGCTGGGGGGGGCTGGAGAGGGCGCTGGGCTGCATGAGGCGCGCTAGCGTACCGTCCGCCGATGGTTGCGGCCACGGGCCGCGGAAATCGGGATCGAGCCGGCGGCCGAGGATCCCTGGGTGACGCCGGGGCCGATCAGATCGGGACGCGGCCGCGCCCGGGGGACGGCGCCAGACGGGCACCGGCCGGGGATCGCTCGGGTTCGCGCGAATTCCGAGATGACCGGCCCGGTGACCGGACCTAGGCCGGGGTGAGGGAGCCCCCGTCCTCGCCCCGCCCCGCCCGCCACGAGCCACGGCCTACGGCCGACGGCCCAGCACAGCGAACCGGACGCCATGACCCTCCTCGCACTGACCGCCGCACCTCCCCCGTCGCGCTGGGAGGCCCTGATCGTCCAGGACATCATCGGCACGCTCCCGCTCCTCGGGGGCGACCCGGACCCGGACGCCCGGGTCTTCCGCGGGCGGTCGATCGTCGACGTGGTCCGCGGCTGCGTCGACCGCGTCCGCCGCGCCCTCGACCAGGGCGCGCACTGGACGCTGGAGCGGGCCTTCCGCGTCGCCCGGCGCCTCGCGCGGACGCGCGTGCGCCGCCTCGTCCTCGCCGTCGACCCGACCCACATGGACGCGGAACGCTACGCGCGGTTCCACGCGGACCTGACCCGGTTCATCGAGCACCGCTTCCCGCGCTTCTCCGGCGGCGCGACGTGCGGTGGCCTCGACGCTTGCGACGTCGCGTCCCAGGTCGTGGCGCGGCTCGTCCAGGACGTGCGCGCCGAGGGCGTGCCGATCTTCACCCTCGCAGCAGCGCGGCATCGGGCGTTCCGCGTGGCGCAGAACGTGGTCGAGAGGGAGACCGGCCGCGAGCGCCAGCACGCCTGCGCGCGCCGCGCGGTCCTGTCGTCGAGCGTCCGGCGCATCGCCGTGGCGTCGGCGGTCGCGATCGCGATCGCGGTCGGCCTGAGCATGACCCGCTCCGGGTCGGACGTTCCGGTCATCCGGGCCGCCTCCTGGATCCAGCCGGCGCCGAGCGTGGCGCTCCCGAGCCTGGAGCCGATGCCGGCCTGATCGCCCGCCGACGGTCGTGGAGCGCCCCCCCGCCGCGCGGGGGGCGGTCAGCGCTCCGCCGGAGCGGAAGCGACCTCGGGGAACTCCTGGAACGCCTTGCCGATCGCCTTGCGCGCGCGCTCGCCGTTCTTCTCCGGGTCGTTCCCGAGGGTGTTCTCGGTCCTCGCGCGCCAGACGAGCCGATCGTCCACGCCGTCGAACAGCGCGATGACGAGCGCGCCGATCGAGACCTCGTAGATCTGGTTCCCCATGGTGGTCCCCATCCCGACGCGGCCGCGACCCGCCCGGCGGCTCACCCCCACCGTGGCGCTCCCGCCGGTCGAACGGACCTCCCGGCGGGCGCCGAACTCGGTCGTGACGAAGAGGTCGGGCGCAGGCGCCCCGCTCGCATCGCCCTCGTCGACCTCGATCCGCGTGAGCCCGCGGGCCGCGAGCTCCTCGTCGATCCAGCCCTCGATCCGGCGCTGCATGATCTCGTTCGGAACCGGCAGGACCTCCGACCACGCGTAGGTGCGCTTGCCGCGGAACGTGTAGGTGTCGTCCACGTCGACCCAGACGTTCTTGGACGAACAGCCGGCGATGAAGAGCGTGAACAGGAGCGGGAGGAGTCGCATCACGGTCGTCGGGGCGTTGGCGTGGCGAGCAGCGGGGCTGCTCAGTATCGGGCGATGGGCGCGAGGTGCGCCGAGGCGTCGGGCGCGGACACGGTGACCGCCGTGAGCTGCCCGCCCTCGAATCGGCCGAGCGAGAAGATCGCGACGCGGGATCTGGGACGAGCGACCTCCCACGTCTCGCGGAGCTCCTCACCGCTCGCCGAGCGTCCCCGCGCTTCGACGGCGACGACCTTGGGACGGCCCTCCCACCGGACGAAGAGCGCGTCGAGCGGGTCGACCTGCGCCGCGGCCCCCAGGGCTCCCTCCGGCGTCCGTCGCGGAGCGGGTCGCTGCGCGTCCAGGTCGACGTCCGTCAGCACGTCGACCTTGATCGAGGAGGCCACCGGACCCCGGCCGACAGCCGTCAGGACGGCGAACCCGGCGCCGCCCTTTCGCTGCACGAACGGCACGACGCAGCGGCCGCCGCCCGCCGGGACCTCGAACTCGACGGTCATTCCGTCCGTCCGCAGCCCCCACCGGGTCGCCGCCGGAGCGACGACCTCGACCGCGACCGACACGACGCCGTCGCCGCTCCCGAGCACCGTTCCCGGGGCGAGCCTCCAGACGGCGGGGGGGCCGCCCTCGACCTGCATGGCCGGCGGGACGTTCGCCAGCGTGAGCGAGCGCTCGCCGACGGGCGGGTACACGGCCGCGAGGCGACCGAACGCCCGCCGTACGCCGAGCGATGGCCGTTCGAGCTCGATCGGTGAGTGCGCGGGCACCTCGTACAGAAGGAGCTCGGGGTCGTTCGCGTCCGCGCGGGCCTCGCCGAGCGACGCAAGCGCCTCGAGGAACGCGCCGCCCCGCAGGCCGACGATGTGGAGGTCCCGGCCCAGCCCGATGGCCAGCAGGCGACCGAGGTCGTAGCTCGCGGTGAAGCTGGTCCCCGCGAGCGCCACGGACGATCCGACGACGCCCTCGGCGAGGCGCATGTCGAGCGAGAGCGGAGGGACGCGCATCCGCTTGCTCGGCTTCAGGTCGAGGAGACGATTCGCCCGGTGGCGCACCGGGATTCCGTGGTACTCGAGCAGACCGGACCGCGGAGGGCCGTCCACCTCGACGACCTCGGGGGCCGGCACGTCGCGCACGAAGCCGGGGTACGCGGCGACGACGGCGTTCGCGAGGATCTCCTGTGCCCCGAGGGCCCAGTGGCTGTCGTATCCGAGGTAGATCTCCTCCGACGGTGCATCCGACCACGCGTCCATGACGTCGACGACGC
The DNA here is from genome assembly GCA_038757895.1 of Planctomycetota bacterium. Lineage (GTDB taxonomy): Bacteria > Planctomycetota > UBA1135 > UBA1135 > Saltatorellus. The sequence goes on from JBCDGE010000032.1 coordinate 47,111, forward strand.
TCACGCCGGTGGCGCGCATGCGATCGATCAGGAGCCGATCGAACTGGGGCCACGCATCGAATCCGGGCGGGAGCCGGTCCGCGCACACCGCGGACTTCCGCGGCAGGGGAAGCACGCAGAGCTCGATGCCGCGAGCCTCGATACGACGCCGCGCGCTCGCGAGCAGTCTCCCCGCGAGCTCGATCCACTCGACGCCGAGGTCGCGGTCGAGCTCGGCGCGCAGGCGCGAGAACAGCCATCCGTCCGAGCCCCCCACGGCCCCGTCGGCGGGCATGCGCCCGTAGCGGAGCAGGAGCGCCGACCAGTACGGCGCGATCCCGGTACGGACCCGGGAGCGGATCCGGAGCTCCGTCTCGACCCAGTGGGCCCACGACCCGTTCCAGAGATCCCGCGACGCGCGCGCGTTCGCGACCTCCTGTGCCTCCTGCCCGACCAGGCGAGGTGCCGGGATCCGGTTCACCGCGTCCGCGACCCCGGTGCCGACGAGGACCGCCAGCGTGAGCGCCGCCGCGAGCGAAGCGGCGACGCGCGCGCCGACGGACGGCGGACGGTCGGTCTGGATCAGGTCTTCCATGGGCGTGGAACGGAGTCGGCGAACGTCGAGCCGGCGCCTCCGATCAGAACTGGAAGTAGAGGAAGGGGACGTTGGCCGCCCGGTGGAGGTGGACGAGGGAGAACAGGAAGAGGATCGACACCGACACGATCCACCAGACCTTCGGATGACGCGCGTGGGCCTGGGTCGTCATCGTGCCCCAGACGATCAGCGGCGCGGCGATGAACGCGAGCGTCTGGACGCGGCTCCACTCCACGAACAGCGTCGAGGACTCCGCAGCGCCGCCCCCGAACATCGCGGTCAGGAACGTGAGCGCCTGGGGCACGGACTCGGCGCGGAAGAAGACCCAGCCGACGATGACGAGCACGAACGTCACGAGGTTCTGAAGCACGCGCGGGAGCCCGGCGTACAGGGACCGCTTACCGGACAGGCGCTCCACGATGAGCCAGAACCCCTGGTAGGCCCCCCAGACGATGAAGGTCCAGGCCGCCCCGTGCCAGAGGCCGCCGAGGAGCATGGTCAGCGCGAGGTTCACGTACGTCCGCCACGGTCCGTACCGGTTGCCGCCGAGCGGGATGTAGAGGTAGTCGCGGAGGAAGGACGAGAGCGAGATGTGCCAGCGTCGCCAGAACTCCGTGATGCTCAGCGAGATGTACGGGCGATCGAAGTTGATCGGGAACCGGAACCCCAGCACGAGGCCGAGACCGATCGCCATGTCCGAGTAGCCCGAGAAGTCGAAGTAGATCTGGAACGTGTACGCGAGCGCGGCGACCCACGCCTCCAGCGCGGTGACGGTCTCGGCGCCGAAGCCGCGGTCCGCGGCGATCGCGAACGTGTCCGCGAGCAGGACCTTCTTCGCGAGCCCCGCCTGGAACACGAGGAGCCCGATGGAGACGAGCCGCCAGCTGTGCTTCCGCGCGTGGAGCTGCTCCGCGATCGACCGATAGCGGACGATCGGCCCCGCCACGAGCTGCGGGAACATCGCGACGTAGCAGGCGAAGTCGAGGAAGCGATGGACCGTCTCCGCGTCCCTGCGGTAGACGTCGATCGTGTAGCTGAGGGTCTGGAACGTGTAGAAGGAGATCCCGACGGGCAGCACGATCTCGGCCCACGCGACCGGCGCCAGGTCGGACGCCGCGAGGATCGCGTTGAGGGTGTCGATGCCGAAGTTCGCGTACTTGAAGTACGCGAGCAGGCCCAGGTTCACGCAGCACGACAGCAGCACCCACCGCCGTCCCGTTCCCCCGCGATCGCGGTCGCGCTCGATCCCCCGTCCGCAGTTGAAGTCGACGAGCGTCGACACCCACATCAGGAGGACGAAGTCCGGCCTCCACCAGCCGTAGAAGACGTAGCTCGCCAGCGTCAGGACGAGCGACTTCCACCGGAACGGCGCGCAGAAGTACGCGACCAGGAACGCCGGCAGGAAGTAGTAGAGGAAGACCGTGCTCGTGAACAGCATGCAGGCGATCTCCCCGATGGACGTCGACGCCGCGTCCGAGATCGGCACGCGGCGCGCACGCGCGCGAGGCTACCCCCGCGGCAGAGCGATCGCCAGCAGTCCAGCGCGATCCGTCCGTCCCCGTATTGGACGCCGAGACCCGTGCCACCGCGGCGTCCCTCGCTGCGACGTCGGACCTCGACCGCCTCAGAGCCGGGGCAGGAATCGCTGAAGCGGACTCTGCCCAGGCCCTGATGATGTCCCTGGCGCATCGTCTGACGACGATGCGCGCTCGCGTGGGCAAACCCTGCCCGGGCTGTCAGAGCGCGGGATCGAGGACGATGAGCGGCCTCGCGCTCGTCGCCCGCGGAACGCCGCTCCCGTCGCCGATGCGGCCCTGCAGCCAGTAGACCGCCGCGTCACGCCCGCCCGAGAGCGGCGCGTTCCCGAGCGGCACCGTCGCCTGCCCGGTCCCGTCGATGGTGAACGGCGCGGCGTACGGCACCAGCGGCATCCACCGGCGCAGGAGCCAGGGCTGCAGCAGCGGCCCGGAGAACCGGCGCCCGGTGTCGTTCCGGACGTGGACCCGGCCGCGGTCACCCGCGACGCCCGCGACCTCGGCGACGACGGGATCGCCGCGTCGGACGGTCAGCGGCAGGCCGAGGCTGCTCGGGTGCCCCTGGAGCACGACCGGCGTGGTACCGACGCTCGGCGCGCCGTCGACGCTCGATCCGCAGGTCGCCGGGTCGCCCGCCGTGCCGCCGTCCAGCACGCCGCCGAGGCGCCGGACCAGCTGTCCGGAGGCGACGATGCCGTGACCGCCGGCGCCACCGCACGCGCCGAAGATGCCGAAGCCGCCCTCCCCGCCGAGGAGCGCGGAGTACGAGAGATCGACGATGCACGAGCCCTCGAGCATGAGCGCATGTCCGCCGTCGCCACCGAGATCGACGCCCTCGCCGTACCCGCCCACGACGAGCGACCGCATGAGCGTGAGGAAGGCGACGTCGCTGGCCTCGACGCCCGGGCCGCCCCATGCGGGCGACGAACCCCAGAGGAACCCGATCCCCCCGTTGCCGCCGAGGATCTGACACTCGATCGCCGCGACGTCGGCGGACTGCGCGGCGTGGAGGCCCGGCCCGCCGGGGAGGATCCAGCTCATGACCTCCTCCCCGTCCCAGCCCTCGAGCTCGCAGTCCACGAGGCGGACGGGACCGCTGCAGCGGAGGACCTCGACCGCGCCGAGCCGCGTCGTCTGGGAGATCGGTGGCTGCACGACATCGAGGCCGGCGAGCAGGACGAAGTCACCGCTCGGGACATCGGCCACGCCGATCGACCCGTCGATCCGCACGGGCCCGTCGGCGACGATCGTCATCCCCCTCGACACGGACACACGCTCGACATAGGTCCCGGCGCGCACGAGGACGACGTCGCCGACGCCCGCGGCCTGGGTCGCGTCGTCGATCCGTCGGTGGTCGCCGGCGCCGGTCGGGTCGACGACGAGGACGTCGCTGGCGAAGGCGCCGGCCGGAGCACCGGCCGAAACGGCGAGAAGAGCGGGGACGACGGAGCTTACGAGCTTCATGGCGATACGCGTGGTCCGGGAGGAACTACGGACGCCGATCCCGCGATCCGGAGCGCGTCACGCCGTTCTGCTCATCCAACGACCTCGTCCGAGATCCGATCGAGGAGGTCGTTGACCGAGACCAGGCCGAGGATCTCCTCCGGGCCTCTGCGGGCACCGTTGGCTCCGCCGCCATCGGCCCCGTTCCGGGCGCCCTCGGCCGTCGGCTTGAGCACGACGAGCGCGATCCGCCGGCCGCTCGCCGCGAACGTGTTCAGCGCGCGGTCGACCGACACGTCGGGCGCGATGCGAGGGAGCGGGCGGATGCGCTCCAGCACGTCGGGGTGTTCGTCCGGCTCTCCGCTCCAGCGGTGCAGGACCTCCAGCTGGTGCACGTAGCCGTCGACGCGCACGTGGTCGGCCTCGCGGACGACGACGGGGATGCGCGAGAAGCGCGAACCGCGGACACGATCGAAGAGGACGCCCTGGGCCTCGTTCGGGTCGAGGCACTCGACGTCGCCCCACGGCACCATCGCGTCGCGCACGGGAATCGTCCGGAGGCGGAGCGCATTGTTGGCGAGCGCCTCGGCGCGCTCGGAGACGACGCCGTGGCGACGGCCCTCCGCGATGAAGCCCTGTAGAGCCTCCTTGCCGGCCATCGGGGCGGCGACCTCGGCCTCCAGGCCGAGCAGGCGCTCCAGGAGGACGGTGAGCAGGCGCAGCGCGCGCTCCAGCGGCCAGAACGCGATCCGGCTGAGCCCGATGACGGGCGCCGCGATCGCGGTCAGCGCGTGCGGGCGCTGGCGGAACACGTCCTTGGGCAGCGCCTCGCCGAACAGGAACACGATCGGCGTCAGCGCGAGCGTCACGATCACCGCGACGGACGCGTCGTCGTGGATCCCCGACACGCGGATCGTCATCGACTCGGCGATGTGGGTCGCGAGCTCCAGCGCGAGGTTGTTACCGATCAGGATCGTGACGAGCAGCGCCGCCTCGCTCTGCATGAGCCAGCGCATGACCGACGCGCGCCAGGAGCCGCTCTGCGCGTCGAGGTCGACCTGCACCCGCGAGACGCTGTAGAAGCCGATCTCCGAGCCGGAGTAGATCGCGCTCATCGCCACGAGGAGGACGAGCGCCAGCGCTTCGACGCCGAGGATCATCGCGCGTCCTCCTCGGCGCCTGCCGCGGTTGCCGCAAGACCGGCACCGTCCTCGGCGTTCGGGCCGCGGCTCATCAGGGTCAGCGCGACGACCCGCCGGCCGCGCACCTCGTCGACGACCCCGACGAGACCGGCGCCGAGGTCGAACTCCTCGCCCGCGCGCGGGATCCGGCCGAGCACGGCGCTCACGAAGCCGCCGACGGTCTCGAACGCGTCGGGCACCACGTCGACGCCGAACGAGTCGTTCCAGTCGCGTACGGACAGGCTCCCGGAGACCCGGAATCGCCCCTCCCCGAGCGCGACGATCTCGGGCGCCTTCTCCTCGCCCTCGACGCGCAGCTCGCCGACGAGCTCCTCGAAGACGTCCTCCAGCGTCACGACGCCCGCCGTGCCGCCCCACTCGTCGATCACGACGGCCTCCGACACGCGGTCGATGTGGAAGGCCGTCAGGAGCGACGCGAGGCGCGCCACCTCCGGCACGAACTTGACCGGCATCACGAGGGACTCGACGTCGCGCGAGCGGTTCATGAGGAGGTCGCGGACCTGTACGCCGCCCGCGATCCGGTCGGCGCTGCCGCGGATCGCCGGCAGCCAGGTGATCCGGCTGCGGCGCGCCTCGTCGAGCACGCGGCGACGCTCGGCGCGCGCGTCCTCGGCCTCCAGGTCGTAGAGCAGGAGGTCGACGCGTGGCGTCATCGCCTCGCGCACGCGCAGCCGCTCCAGCTCGACGATCTCGCTGAGCAGGTCGGCCTCCTTCGCCGCGAGGACGCCCTCGGAGCGGCTACGCTCCAGCACCTCGGCCAGCGCCTCGGGCGTCACGCCCTTCTCGGTGCGCTCGTCCTCCCCGATCAGGCGCCGCACGAATTCCAGCACGCCGCCCACGACGCGCCGCGCCGGGCGCAGCAGCGTGATCGCGACGCCGAGCGGCGGCGCGGTCAGGCGGGCGATCACGAGCGGCGCGCGCAGCGCGAGCGCCTTCGGCACGATCTCGCCGACGACGAGCAGCGTCACCAGGGCGGCGAAGCCGCCCGCGAGCGCCGCGCTCTCGCCCGGGTGGACGCTGCTCTCGGGGTCGAGCGAGGCGAACGCCGCCGGCGCGATCGCGAAGAACGCGAGGTTCACCACGAGGTTGCACAGCAGGATCGTGACGAGCAGCGACCTCGGGTCCTCCAGGAGCCGGCGCACGCGCTCGGGCGCGCGGCCGCGCTCGGTCTCGTCGAGCTTGAAGAGCGCCGTCTCCGAGCTGCTGAACATGCCCGACAGGAGGCCGAGCAGCGCGATCACGGCCCAGGTCACGAGCTCGACTCCTCGGACCCGCGCGGTAGCTCCAGCTCGACGCGGAAGCCCTCGCCGGCCCGGCTGGTGAGCAGAACCCGCCCACCGTGCGCCGCGACGACGTTCTGGACGATCGCGAGCCCGAGGCCGGTGCCCTTGCCCTGTTCCTTGGTCGTGAAGAACGCGTCCGAGGCGCGCGCGAGCACCTCCGCGTCCACGCCGGGCCCGTCGTCCTCGACGACGACGCGCACGCCGCCGGCGGCGACGCTCGTCTCGTCGAGCGCGATGGGCGACATGCGAATGACGATGCGTCCCTGGCCTCCGCGGTCGCCAGACTCGATCGCGTCGAGGGCGTTCACGAGCAGGTTGAGGAACGCCTGGCCCAGCTCGTTCGCGGCGCCGCGGATCCGGGGCAGCGCGTCGAACGGCTCCAGCGCGCCGTCCGCGAAGGGCTCGCGGGGCTCCGCGGTCCTCACGCCGGGCCCGGCGACGCGCAGCTCGACGCCCTGGCGCTCGGCCCGGTGGCGCACCAGCCCCAGCGCGTCCGCCAGCGGCCGCGCGAGGTCGACGGTGTCGAGACGCGCGTCGCGGGGCGAAAGGCGCAGGAGCCGCCCGACCGTCTCCCCCATCCGTCGCAGGCCGCTGCTGACGAGGTCGAGGTACTCGGCGCGACGGTCGTCGGCGAGGTCGTCCCGCTTGAGGGCCTCGACCGCGTTGACCAGGCCTCCGAGGGGGTTGTTCAGCTCGTGCGCGATGCCGGCGGCGAGCTCGCCCGTCGCGGCCAGACGCCGCTGCGTCATCGCCGCGGCCTCGACGCTGCGCACGTGCTCGGTCGCCTCGGCGACGGCCTCCTCCAGGTCGTGGCTGTAGCGCTCCAGCCGCGTCGCCATGTCGTTGAAGCTGCTGGCGAGCTCGCCGATCTCGTCGTCGCGCTCGTCGCTGCGCGCACGCGCGGAGAGCTCCCCCGCCTCCAGTCGGCGCGCGACCCCGGCCAGCTCGGCGACCGGATCGAGCACGTTCCGCCGCAGGAGCACGAGGGTGGCGAGCGTGACGATCGCGAGCGTCACGAGGAACAGCGGCAGGATGGTCAGCGTCGGCAGCTCGGCGAACTCGACCGGCGTCTTGTTGAACCACACGCCGCCCCACAGCGGACGGCCCGCGATCCCGATGGGCACGGCGGTTCCGAACGGCGAATCGATCCGCTCGCCCGACTCGACGGCGGTCGAGATCATCCGGAGCGCGCGCTGCTCGTCGAAGCCAGGACTGCGCGCGGCACGACCGAGCGGGTTCAGGTAGACGCCGTCGACGTCGAAGACGCCTTCCTGCCGCTCGACGGGCTTCTGGGCGACGACGACGTCGTCGAACAACCGCCAGCCGTTCCAGTCGAGCACCGCCGCCGGCCGAAAGCGCCCGAGCCCGTCGACGACGTCGTCGAGGTGCGTGACGAGCTGCAGCGAGTAGTCCGAGGCGATCGCTCGACGGTCTGCGCGCGCCGCGAACTCCGTCACGGCGAGGAGGAGTGCGAACGTGAAGACGTTGGCCGCGACCACCGCGAGCGCGGTCGGCACGCGCAGCGATCCGCGAAGGAGCGAGCCGCGCGGGCGCGCGTGCGGCGCGCCGGCGGCCTCTTCGGGCGCGCTCTGCCGGCCTCCTCGTTCTGGATCCACTTCCTTCCGATTCCCTCCCGGGAGGGCGGCCTCAGGCCTGGCCGCCGATCGTGCTCATCATCTTCGTCAGCGGCATGATCAGCGCAATGACCAGCCCGCCGATGAAGACCGCCATCAGGAGCAAGATGGCCGGCTCCATGACCTTGAAGAGCGACGCCAGCTTCCGGTCCACCTGCTCGTCGTAGGCGTCGGCGACCTTGAGGAGCATCGCGTCGAGCTCTCCGGTCTCCTCCCCGACGTCGACCATGTTCGTCACGACGTCGTCGAAGATCCCGGTCTCGCCCATGGGACGGGCGATCCCCTCGCCCTCGCGGACGGTCCGACGGATGTCCTCGACCGCGTCGACGAGGACCTCGTTGGCGCTCGCGTCCCGCACGATCCCGAGGGCGTCGAGGTGCGGCACGCCCGCCTGGACCAGCGTCCCGAACGTCCGCGCGAAGGACGCGGTCATCGAGCGGTTGAGCACCGCGCCGAGCACCGGGATCCGCAGCATGATCGCGTGCCAGTTGCGCCGGTAGCCGCGGTTCCTGGCCACCGCGAGGCGGTGCAGGAAGATCAGGAGGATCGGCAGCCCGAAGACGAGGTACCAGAACTTCGTCATGAAGCCGCTGAGCCCGAGGAGGATCTGGGTCGGCTCCGGAAGATCGACGTCGAAGCTCTCGAAGATCTCCTTGAACGTCGGGATGACGAACACCATCACGAGCGCCACGACGATGACCGAGACGACGATCAGGAACGTCGGATAGATGACGGCCTGCTTGACCTTCGATCGGATGTCCGCCGCCTTCTCGCGGAACTCCGCGAGGCGCTCCAGGACACGATCGAGGACACCGCCGATCTCGCCCGCGCGCACCATCGACGAGTAGAGGTGGTCGAACACCTTCTCGTGCTTGGCCATCGCCTCGGACAGGGGCGCGCCGCCGGAGACGTCCTCGGTGATCTCGCGCAGGATGTCCTTGAACGGACCCGGCTCGGTCTGACCTTCCAGGATCGTCAGCGCCTTCACGACCGGGATGCCGGCGTCGGACAGCGTCGCGAGCTGGACCGTGAAGTCCGTCACCACGGCGGTGTTCACGCGTCCGCGTCGGACGCCGCGCTGGGCGGCAGGCTGCGCCTGGGCCGCGGAGGTCGCCCGCTTGGGCGCCTGGGAGCTGCGTTGGATTCTCTTCGCCATGGGGGGATCTCGTCAGACGAGGGTCTCGCGCAGGACCTCCTCGACCGTGGTGCGTCCTTCGGCGGCGGCGCGCAGGCCCGCCTCACGCAGGGTCCGCATCCCGCCGGCGATCGCGGCGGCGCGGATCTCTTCGATCGACGCGTTCGCCTCGATGAGGCGTCGGATCTCGTCGTCGATGGTCATGATCTCGAACAGCCCGGTCCGTCCGAGGTAGCCGGTGTGGTGGCAGTGCTCGCAGCCGCGCCCGAACGAGAGGGTCCGGCCGCGGACGAGGTCCGCGTCGGGTCCGAGCTCGTTCAGGAGGTCATCGTCCGGCTCGAACGTCGTGCGGCAGTGGGGACACACGGAGCGCACGAGCCGCTGCGCGACGACGAACTCCAGCGTCGCCGAGATCAGGAACGGCTCGACGCCCATGTCGACGAGGCGCGTCACCGTGCTCGGCGCGTCGTTCGTGTGGATCGTCGCGAACACCGTGTGGCCGGTCAGGCTCGCCTCGACCGCGGTCGCGCCCGTGTCGAAGTCGCGGATCTCGCCGACGAGGATCTTGTCCGGGTCCTGACGCAGGATCGACCGCAGGACCTGGGCGTAGTCGACCCCGATCTCGTCGTTGATCGGCACCTGGACGATGCCCTCGATGTCGTACTCGACCGGGTCCTCGACCGTGATGATCTTGATGTCCGGCGTGTTCGCCTCGGACAGCATCGCGTAGAGCGTGGTCGTCTTGCCCGAGCCCGTCGGGCCGGTGACGAGGACGATCCCGTGCGGCAGCGTCGTCATCGCGCGCAGCGCGCTCTCGTCCTCCGGCTGCAGGCCGAGCGCCTGCAGGTCGAGGCTGACCGCCGAGCGGTCCAGCACCCGCATCACGCAGCCCTCGCCGGACGCCCCCGGGAGCGTCGCGACCCGCAGGTCGACGGGCCGCCCGTCGATCGCGAGCTCGATGCGCCCGTCCTGGGGCACGCGGTTCTCGGTGATGTCGAGGTCCGCCATGACCTTGATCCGCGAGACGAGCGGCACCGAGAGGTGCGGCGGCGGCGCCTCGACCTCGTACAGCGAACCGTCGACGCGGTAGCGGATCCGGAAGACTTCCTCGTAGACCTCGAAGTGCACGTCGCTCGCGCGGTCGCGGATCGCGCGGTGCAGGATCGAGTTGAGGAGCCGCACGACCGGCTTGCTCTGTGCGGCGCTCTCGGCGTCCGGCCCGAGCGACGCCTTCGCGGCGTCGGCGATCGCGTCGGAGAGCGTCGCCTCCTCGCCGTAGTGCCGCAGGACGAGGTCCTTGATCGCCCCCGCGTCGGCGACGACCGCGCGCGCCTCGTACCCGGTCGTGAACGAGAGGTCTTCCAGGACCGCCGTGTTCATCGGGTCGGCGAGCGCGACGACGAGCGCGGAGCCCTCGATCCGCAGCGGCAGGACGCCGTACGCGTGCGCCGCGGAGCCGTCGATGGCCGCGATCGCCTCGGGGTCGGGCGTGACGCCGTGGACGTCCACCGTCTCCAGGCCCGCCTGCTCGGCGAGCGCGAGCGCGAGGTCGCCCTCCGTGCACGCGCCGAGCTCGACGAGCGCCTGACCGATGAGGCCGCCGTGCTTGCGCTGCTCGGCGAGCGCGGCCTGCACCTGGCTCTCCCGGCAGATGCCGCGCGCCTTGAGGATCTGCCCCAGGAGCGGGCGCGCCCCCTGGGACTCGACGGCGTCCGTCAAAGGCGCGCCTCCAGGTCCTTCGGATCCTGCGCGTAGTCGAGCGCGACCTCGCGCGTGATCTCGCCCTGGCGCACGAGGTCGAAGAGGTAGTCGTCCAGCGTCACCATCCCGAGCCGCTTGGACGTCTGGATGGTCGACTGGATCTTGTTCGTCTCGTTCTTGCGGACGAGGTTCGCGATCGCGGGGTTGTTGATCATCACCTCGAATCCCGCGACCCGGCCGCCGTCCTTGCGCGGCATCAGCACCTGACTGACCACCGCCACGAGCGCGACGGAGAGCTGCGCGCGCACCTGCTCCTGCTGGTTCGCGGGGTAGGCGTCGATGATCCGGTTGATCGTGCGCGCGCTGCCCGTCGTGTGCAGCGTGCCGAAGACGAGGTGGCCCGTCTCGGCCGCGGTCAGCGCCGCCGAGATCGTGTCGAGGTCCCGCATCTCGCCCAGCAGGATGACGTCGGGGTCCTGGCGCAGCGCGCGCCGCATCGCCTCGGGGAACGTCGGCACGTCCGAGCCGAGCTCACGCTGCGTCACCAGCCCGCGTCCGTGCCCGTGGTAGAACTCGATCGGGTCCTCGATCGTGATGATGTGCCGATCGAGGGTGTTGTTGATCCAGTCGATCATCGTCGCGAGCGTCGTCGACTTACCGGAGCCCGTCGGACCGGTGACGAGGATCAGCCCGCGCGGTCGGCGCAGGAGCTGCTGGACCGTCTCGGGCAGGCCGATCTGGTCGAACGTCAGGAGCTCGCTCGGGATCAGGCGCAGGATCGCGGTGAAGCGGCCGCGCTGGCGCATGCAGCTGACGCGGAAGCGCGTGCCGGACTCGTGCGCGAGGCCGATGTCGGTCGTGCCGACATCGTGAAGCTCCTTCCAGTGCTCGTCGTCGCAGAGCTCGCGGCACCAGCGCTCGGCGGACACGTCGTCGATCGTCTCGGAGGAGAGCGACACGAGCTTGCCGTCCACGCGCCCGACCGGCGGGCGGCCCGGGTTCAGGTGCAGGTCCGAGGCGCCGACCTCGATCGCCTGCGTCATCAGTTCGGTCGCGTTCATGGCTGGGTCTCGGCGTACGTCGAGGGCGTGGAGGGGCGGGGAGTGGTGCGGGGGTGCGGGCGTCCCGCGTCAGGCCGACAGCGCGGCCTCTTCCTCGGGCGTCACGAGCGACGTTCCGACGACGCGCAGGACCTCGGTGACGCTCGTCACGCCCTCGGTCACCTTGCGCGCACCGTCCGGGAGGAGCCCGCGGAGCGCGCCCGACGCCTCGGCCGAGCGGCGGACATCGCCGTGCGGCGCGCCGCGGAACGTCATGTCGCGGATCGACGCGTCCATCGCCATCAGCTCGTAGAGAGCGACGCGGCCCTGGTAGCCGGTCCCCTCGCATGCGCGGCAGCCGCGCGGGCGGCGGAAGCGCACATCGCTGCCCGGCGCGAGCACGACCTGCGGGTCAAGGCCCATCGCCCGCACCTCCAGCTCGCTGGGTACGTACGGCTCGGAGCACTCGGGGCACAGCCGCCGCACGAGGCGCTGGGCCAGCACGCCCTGGACGGAGGCGGACACCAGGAAGGGCTTCACCCCGAGGTCCACGAGGCGCGTGAGCGCGCTCGGCGCGTCGTTCGTGTGCAGCGTCGAGAAGACCAGGTGCCCGGTGAGCGCCGCCTGGATCGCGATCTCCGCAGTCTCCAGGTCGCGGATCTCACCGACGAGGATGACGTTGGGCGCGCAGCGCAGCATCGCCTTCAGGATGCGCGCGAACGAGAGCCCGATGCGCGACTCGACCTGGACCTGGTTGATGCCGCCGATGTGGTACTCGACCGGATCCTCGGCGGTGATGATCTTGACGTCGGGTCGGTTGAGCTCCTGGAGCGCGGCGTAGAGCGTCGTGGTCTTGCCCGACCCCGTCGGGCCGGTGACGAGCACGATCCCGTTGGGCCGCGAGATCATCTTCTGGAACCAGCGCTGGTCTTCGGTCCCGAAGCCGAGCTGGGCGAGCCCGAGCAGGCTCTTCCCGCGGTCGAGCAGACGCATGACCATCGTCTCGCCGTGGTTGGACGGCAGGATCGACGCGCGGACGTCGACGTCGCGGCCGCCGAGCTTCAGGCCGATCCGGCCGTCCTGCGGCTTGCGCTTCTCCGCGATGTCCATCCGCGACATGATCTTCAGGCGACTCATGAGCGGCGCGCCGAGGTGCTCGGGGTGCTCGGCGAAGTCGCGCAGGAGGCCGTCGACGCGGAACCGGATGCGCACGCGACCGTGCCCGGGCTCGACGTGGATGTCGGACGCGCGCTGCTCCAGCGCCTGGCGAAACACGCTGGTCACGAGCCGGATGATCGGGGCGTCGCTCTCGTCGTCCTCGCCGTCGACCGAGCCCCCCATCGAAGCCGCCACCGCGTCCTCGACGCCCACGCCGTAGGCCTCGGCGATCGCGCGCTTGAGCGCCACGGGGGCGGCGAGCGCGCAGGCGACCTCGGTCTCGCCGAGGACGAACTGGAGCTGGTCCGCGACGATCCGCTTGAACGGGTCGTCGATCGCGACGATCAGCCGGCCGCCCTTGACCATCACGGGGAGGATCCCCTGCTCGGTCGCGAACTCGCTCGGGACCATCGCGATGACGTCCGCGTTCACCTTGCCCTTGCCGAGGTCGACGAAGGGCAGCCCCTCGGCCTTGGCCAGGGCGCGGTAGACGGTGGGCTCCTCCACGAGGCCGAGCGCGATCACGGCCTCCTCCAGAGCGAGGCCGCCGTTCCGCTGGTGGGCGCGAGCGCGCTGGAGCTGGGCGTCGTCGAGTGCGCCGCTCGAGACGAGGATGTCGCCGAGGTCCTGGCTCAAGCTTTGCGGGAGGGTCGGGAGAGGATGGGCGGCGCCCAGGGGGCGCGCGCGCGGTTCGAAACGCGGACGGGGCCGCGGGATGTATCCCGCGGCCCCGAGGATGGTACCGATCGGACGGCCGAAAGGTGGATCGTGGGCGCGCCGCAAGGCGCGCGGGAGGCTCTCAGTCCCCCGAGCCGTTCTTCGCCTTCGGGGTCGCCGGACGCTTCGGCTGCACCGGGCGCGCCGCGGTGCCCGCGAGCTTCCGGCAGACGCCGGAGAAGCGGAAGAAGTCCTCGGGCTTGGCGGGGTGTCCCGTCTTGATCAGGACGCGGCCGCGGAAGGAACCGTCGGCCTCCTCCGGGAGCCCGTCGAGGCGCAGCTCGATGTCGACCGCGTTGCTGCCGCTGACCGGCTTGACGGTCGCCGCGAAGCGGTCCGCCCACTTCAGCGGACGGTCGCCCTCACCGACGATCTCGGCCGTGACGCCGGACATGTCGAACTCCGGCTCGTGGCAGGTCAGGCGCACGTTGCGGACGACCGGCTGACCCGGGCGCACGAGGCCGAGCGAGACGTACTGGGGCTGGAGCGAGAGCGCGCCGAGGATCCGGTAGTTGACGTTCGCCGTGACCTGGTAGACGGTCGGCGTGCCCGGCTTCGCCTTGGCGGCCTTGGCCAGCTTGGACGTGACCGGCAGCTCGACGTCGCTGTTCAGGCGCAGCGCGTAGCTCTTGCCGCCCTCGGGCGAGTCCGCGGCGATGGCGAAGGACGCGCGCCACATGTTCGCGCGGCCCTCCTCGTCCGGGTTGATCGGCTGGATGTCGACCGTGAGGCCCGGCGGGAGCGGGATCGGGCGGGTCGCGTCCTGGGAGAGCAGCACGCGCTCGCCGCTGGAGGTCCGGAAGTCGATCGTCCCCGACATCTCCGAGCCCTCGCGGATGTCGCCGAGCTGCAGGAACTGCGGCGTCGCGACCAGGAACGGCTCGACGTTCGCCGACAGCGAGAGCATCGTGACGCCCGTCTTGCCGTCGTTCGAGTAGACGTTGATCCGGACGTTGGTCTTGTTGCGCTTGCTGGCGGTGTCGAGCGTCGCCTCGAGCTCGATGCTCGAGCCCGGCACGATGTTGTCACCGAGGTTGTAGAGCTCGGCGATGTCCGCGCCCGGCGCCTTGACCTTGATCTCGCCCAGCGTGCAGCCGCAGGTCGGGCTGGCCTGGGAGATGATGACGGGCTCGGTCCCGGAGCTCTTGAGCTCGAACGTGTGGTTCAGGAGGTCGCCCTGGCGCGCGCGGCCGAAGTCGTGCTTGTCCGTGCCGAACTCGACCTCCAGCTTGGCGTTCGGGTTCTTGGGCGGCCGCGGCGCGGCGCCGTAGCGGCCCTTCTTGGCCCCGCCCTTGTCGGCCTGAGCCTGGAGCTTGGCCTCGTACTCGGCGCGCGCCTTCTGCTGCTCGGGAGTCAGCTGCTTCTGCTGCAGCTTGGGCTTGCTGGCATCGGCCTGATCGGCGGCAGCGACGCCGACGCCCTCGGCTGCGCCCTTGCCAGCCGCACCCTGGGCCGCGGGCTGCTTGGCGACCCGTCGTCCGGTGTTCGGGACCGAGGACGCCTTGGGCGGCGCGTTCCGCCCGGACAGGCGGCCGCGGCCGACCTTGACCGGCTTCTCGCCCTGGACCTGTTCCTTCTTGGTCTCTTCCTGGGCCTTGGCCCCTTCTTGATCCGTGGAGGCTTGGATCGTGAGGGAGCCGGCGGTGGCGACGGTCGCGAGACCGACGAGGAGCGAGGAGGCCGCGAGGCGGGCGACCAGCGTGCGGGTCGACCCGTCGGCGGTCGTGCAGGTCTCGAGGGAGCGGTGTTTCATGGTTCCAGGTGGCTTTGGGCCCGAAAAGGGTGCCAGCAGGTGGCGAGTGAAGCGGCGACTTTTTTGAGGATCCCCGCGCCCCACCGCGCGCTACAACGGCGCGGCAGGCGGTCCCCAGGCGGTCCGTGCGCATCCGGACCCGGCTGGACACCACCCCATGGACCCGACCCACACCGAGACCCGGGCGCCGAAGCGCCGCCGGGCGTGGACCGATCGATCGAAGGCGACGGAGGGGTTGTCAGGGCCCCGCGTGGCGGAGCGCCGGGGCGCTCCCGCGGGATCGGGCCGGCGGACCGGTCCAGGCGGACGGTGGATGGCCCGGTGGGTGGCCCGGTGGCGGGTACACCAGCTGGCCCTCCTCGGACTGATCGGGCTCGCTCTGGGTTGCAGGGTTCCGGCGCCAACCGTCCGACAGGGACTCGACTACGGCTTCCGCACCCCGAAGCAGGCCTTCGAGTCCTGGCGTACGGCCGTCCAGGGGGACATGTTGGCCGAAGAATACCGTTGTTTTTCACGGCGCTGGAGGGCCACCAACGGCGGCGTGACCCTCCTCAAGTACGGGGAGGCCCGGGACCAGATCCTGGAGCAGTACCCCCACCTCCAGTGGGCGGTCCACCAGGCGGAGCCGCCCGAGGAGCTCGACCGGACCGAGCGCAAGTCGCTCCTGGTGTCCCGGATCCCGGGACCCCTGTGGGTCAAGGACCGCTACCTGGTCGTCCGGATGTTCAAGCAGGGCTTCTACGACCTCTGGGTCGAGGACCCGCCGCTGCAGCCGGAGTACGGGGACCAGGTCGACGACCTGTTCTCGTCGCAGCTGTACTACTACGACGAGGACATGGATCGCCTCTTCGTGATCGTGAGCGACTTCTCGGCCGAGACGGGCCTGGCGAACGCCGACTCGATCGCACTCGTCGCCGCGGGCTGGGAGTGGAAGATCGAGGACTTCGGCATCTTCACCGAGGACGAGCTGCCCACGGACCTCGACCTGGGCTCGCTGGAGTAGCCGCTGCGGGCGCTCTCAGCGCCGCGCGGAGGCGCGTCGCGCGAACTCCTCCATCGGGAACGGCACGTCGATCGTGTGCCGTCCGGCCCCCGCCGGGACCTCGATCGCGGCGTTCGGTGCAGCCACCCGGAGCGTCTGGAAGCGGTGCCCCTCGGTCGGGAGCGCCCACCAGGACACGCGATAGCGCCCACCTCGGGCGAGCGGGAGCTCCGCCGCGCCCCCCTGGACCGCCGCCACGAGCGCGCCGTGGTGCGACAGGGAGTCGGGGTCGTACTCGATCGCCGGCTCGGGGCGCACGGGCGTCAGAGCGACGCGCAACGTCCAGTCGTCGTCGGACGGGACCTGACCCGTCGGCCGGATGGCCGCCGTGACGCCGGGCGCGAGGTGGATCTCCTCGTCGCCCCACAGGCCCTCGAAGAGCTCGCAGGAGGCGCCGGGCACCAGCGTGACGACGTCGACGCTCGGCGCGGTCGCAAGGAAGGTCGCGACGCCATCGCGGATGGGTGCGTCGCCCTCGAAGGAGAGGTCGTCGCTGGTCCCGTCGCCCTGGCAGCGCCAGACGAGGTGACCGCTCGTGCCGCGCTCGCCCTCGGGGTCGACCACCTCGACGCGGATCGGGAACAGCAGATCCTCCAGCGCGATCGGGTCGAGCCGCTCGTCGATCAGGCCGGTGCCGAGCGCCACGCCGTCGACCTGCCAGACGACCGAGCCTCCGCCGAGCTGGAGCGAGACCGTCGCCTCGCCCTCCGGCAGGCTCGCGACCTCGAAGACGCCGCTGGGGTCGACCGCACCGACGCGCCGCACCGCGAGGGTCCCGTCGTGGTCGCGCGCGCGGACGGCGACCTGGAGCGTGTCGGCCGGCACGTCGAGGTCCGCGCCGCTGGCGTCCCGCAGCACCACGCGGCCGCGCAGGATCGCGGGCAGCCGGTGGGCGTTCTGGAGCGTGTAGTGGGCGTCGCTGCGGTAGATGAGGTCGCCCGATCCGAGGACGAGCGCCTGGACGGCCCACAGGGTCGCCAGGGCCGCCACGAGGGCGAGGTAGATCTTCGTGGGAGCGCTCACGGCGTGCAGCGTACCCCGGCACCGGCGCGGGGAAACACCTCTAGTCCACGGGGGCCTCGATTGGGCCACGCGCGGCCTCTTTGGGTGCGACGGGGGTCTTTGGGTGCGACGGGGGTCTTTGGGTGCGACGGGGGTCTTTGGGCTACGCCCCGGGCCCGGTTCCGTCGACCCGGGACCGCAGGAGGCGCGCCGTCGACGCCTGGACGCTCTCCAGCAGCGCCTCCAGCTGCTCCTCGTCCTGACGCTCCAGGTCGTCCCGGTTGGCCTGGCACCACTCGCAGCCGATCTCGTCCACATGGAAGGCGAGGAAGGCCGCCGGCTCCTCCTCCAGGGTCCCCGCGAGCCAGCGCGCGATCCAGTGCCGGGACGGGCACGACACCCGCGACTCGGTCCAGACCGTCGCGACGTCCAGCGGCACGTCGCCGTCCTCGGCGAGGCGCGCCAGCGCGGGCCCGATCTCGTGGTCCCGGTCGTGCCGCTCGACGATCTCGCGCAGCTTCTTGAGCGCGCGGAACTTGATGCCGGCGACCGCGGTCTCGTCGCGGAGCCCGAAGCGCTCCCACGTGTCCCGGTTGCGCCAGCCGCCGCGGAAGAGCGCCTCGACGACCATCAGGCGCGTGAACTCCTTCCCGCCCCACGTCTCGTCGACCCAGTCCTTGAGCGAACGCATGAGGAGCTCGCGCCCGCGGTCGGCGAGGTCGCTCTGGCGGACGATCTGGCTCGGCGTCTCCTCGACGCGGACGAGGTCCTCCAGGTGCACGCTCGACGCGTCGGGCTCGTCGTCCTCCGCGCCCGCGCCGACGGCCTGGCGCCGGCGCAGGTGGTCGATCGTGCGGTTGCGGCAGATGCCGAACAGGTACTGCTCGAAGGTGTACCGCGCGTCGAAGGACTGGATCCCCCGCACGGCGCCGAGGAACACCTCCTGGACGATGTCGTCGCGCGCCTCGGCGTCGGGGACGCGGCGCGCGATGTAGGCGACGAGCCGACCCGCGTACGCGCGCTCGACGCGCGCCCACTCGTCCTCGTCGAACGAAGCGAGCCGCCCGACGTCCGGGGACCACTCGCCGGTCGCGGCGCTCAAGAGATCCTCCCGAGCTGTTCCATCACGTTGAGGCCCACGAGGCCGAGGAGCGTCGCGCCGAAGCCGATCCCCGCCATGAGCAGCAGGAAGACGGCGAAGCGCACGGTTCGGGCCACGAGCCCACCCTGGTTACTACGGACGAGCTGGTCCGAGATTGTCTTGAACGCGCCAACGATTCCGCCGATCACGGCGACGATCGCGCCGAGGAACACGTCGAAGCCGACGCGCGTGGTCTCGGTGAGCGTGCCCGAGATCCCGCCCGTGACCTTGGGCGGCACGGGGACGAACGAGGGGATCGGGTGGACGACGCCGCTCTCGATCAGGCGGGCGGCGTCGGTCTCCTCACGGGAACGGGCGGCGAGTTCCGCGACGAGCTGGCGTGCCTTGCTGGCGGGCGAGTCGGTGGCGCCGTCGGGCTCGGTCGGGACGGGCGTGTCCGGCTCGACGACGAACCCGCCCTCCAGGAGCGGCGAGGTCGCGCGCGACGGCCGGTCGGTCGCGCGCCGTCGCGGGGCCGAGGCGGGCCGCTCGCCGAGCGCCGCCGAGCCCTTGAGCTCGGACGCTGTCGTCGTCGGGTCCTTGGCGTCTCCGTCGGCGGGCGCGCGGCGGCGGGGCCGCGCCTCGTGCGGCGCGAGGTGGAACGTGACGGAGTCGCCCGGCCGCGCGGTCTGTCCGAGCAGCTCCAGCACCTCCGACACGGTCTGCGCGCGGTGCTCGGGATCGAGCCGAAGGCACGCCTCGACCGCGGGGCGCGCGACGGCCGGGAATCCCTCGGGGAACGGCGGCGGGTCGTCGTGGTCGCGCAGCACGAGGCCGCCGTTGGGATCGGGCGGGAACGGCACCTCGCCCGTGAGCGCCTCGTACAGGATCACCCCGAGCGAGTAGATGTCGGCGCGGTGGTCGGCGCGGCTCCGCAGCATCTCGGGCGCCATGTACATCGGCGTCCCGCGACCGAACGAGAGCGTCATGCGCCCGCCCTCGAGCAGCTTCGAGAGCCCGTAGTCCCCCACCCGGGCGTTCTCACCCTTGAGGAACACGTTGCTCGGCTTCAGGTCGAAGTGCACGAGCCGCCGGTCGTGCAGAGCGAGGACGCCGCGCCCCGCCTGGGTGAAGAACTGCAGCGCCTCCTTGGGCGTCAGGTCCCCCGCCTTGAACCGCTTGGCGAGCGTCTCCTCGCCCGCGTACCCCATGATCAGGTAGGGCACGTCCATGACGACGCCCATGTCCTCGATCGTCACGAGGTTCGGGTGGTCGATCGACGCGAAGTGCCGGACCTGGTCGAGCTCCCGCTGGACCGCCTGGCGCTGGTCGTCGTCCTCGACCTTGAGGAACTTGACTGCGTACGCCTTGCCGATCGACGTCTTGCGCGCCTTGTAGACGTCGCCGAACGCCCCGCCCCCGAGGCGGTTCTCGATCTCGTAGCCGGGGACGAAGTCCGGCTGCCGGAACGAGTTGTAGAAGGCTTCCCAGTCCATGGCGCGCCCGACGAGGCTAGCGACCGCGTGGCGCGAGGGCGACGCCCAGCCCGAGGGGAGGTCCCGATCCAGGGACGCCGCGGAATCGGAGCGCGGCCGGATCTGCGGTCGCGACCCCGCCGAAGACCGCCGGGTCGCGCCTCCCGCGGCCCGCGCCGCCACCTGCTCCCCACCCGTCCATGATCCTCGCTCCTCTCGTCGTCACGCTCGTCGCCTCCGCCCCCACGACCCCGGAGGTGCCCGGCGCCTCCTCCGAGTGGACGCGCTTCCGCGGGCCGAACGGCAATGGCCGCGTCACCGCCCCCGCGGTTCCCACGACGTGGTCCGCCGAGGAGAACCTCCGCTGGCGCACGCCGCTGCCGGGCAGCGGGGCGTCCTCGCCGATCGTCACGGCGGATCGCGTCTACCTGACCGCCTACACGGGCTACGGCGTCGACCGCGACGAGCCCGGCGACCCCGGTGATCTCGCGCGCCACCTCCTGGCATTCGACCGTGCGACCGGCCGCGAGCTGTGGCGCGCGAGCGTCCCCGGCGTCGAGGGCGAGGACGTGTACAAGGGCTTCATCACCCAGCACGGCTACGCGAGCAGCACGCCGACGACCGACGGCGAGCGCGTCTACGTCCTGTTCGGCAAGGCGGGCCTCCACGCGTACGACCTCGACGGCGAGCTCGTCTGGAAGACGGACCTCGGCCAGATGTCCGACCCCGCCAAGTGGGGCGACGCGACGAGCCCGATCGTCGTCGAGGGCACGGTCGTCGTGGACGCGGGCGTGCTCGGGCACCACCTCGTCGGCGTCGACGGCGAGACCGGCGAGATCCGCTGGCGGATCGAGGACGACGGGCTGACGAACTCGTGGACCACGCCGACGGTCGTCGAGGACGAGGACGGGCCGCTCGTCCTGTTCTCGGTGCCCAAGCGGATCATCGCGGTCGAGCCGGGCTCGGGCGAGATCGTGTGGGAGGTCGAGTCGCCGCTCGACGACTCGACGTGCGCGAGCATCGTCACCGCGGACGGCAAGGGCTACGTCATGGGCACGCGCCGCGGCCGCGGCATGGCGTTCGACTGCACGCCCGAGCCCGGCGGTGGGGACCGCGTCCTCTGGAAGCGCAAC
>JBCDGE010000033.1:0-67328 GCA_038757895.1 Planctomycetota bacterium
CGGCGCCAGCCACAGGGCGGCGAACCACTCGAAGTGGTCGAAGTACCAGGTCGGCGACGCGACGCGCCGGAAGTCGGCGGTCTGCCGCGAGACGTCCTCCAGCTCGACGCCGACGTCCATCAGGCGCGTCGAGAACAAGTAGATGCGCTGCCCGAGGTCGACGAGCCCCAGCTGGTACAGGTACGTCCCGAGCGGCGAGCCGAGGTTCACGCCGAGGTAGTAGCCGAGCCCCGCGCCGAAGCTCCCGTAGGTCAGGAGGTCGAAGACGCACTGGGCGGCGGCGAAGGCGGCCACCACGGCCGCCAGCGCTCCGGCGAAGCGCAGCGTGGGTCGCACCCCGTCGAGGAGCGGCCGGAGGACGAGCGCGGCCAGGACCGTGCCGCCGACGAGCGGGATCGTCTTGAAGGCGCACAGCGCCGCGAGCCCGAGCCAGGCGCCGGCCGCTGCGCCGCGGCGCGATGTCGTCGGCCCGGTGAGCGCCGCTGCGACGCCGCACGCGAGCGCGGCGCCCGACGCGATGTCGGTCATCGCGATCGGCGCGAACTGGACGAGGGTCGGGGATGCGACGGCGATCGCGCCGGCGGCCCAGCCCGCGAGCTTCGCTCCGTCGCCCTCGACGCCCGCCGCCGCCGCGAGCGATCGCGTCGCGTGCACGCTCGCCACCACGAACAGCGCGGCGACCGCCAGGTGGACGATCGAGGCGTAGGCGAGGACCCACGGGCCCTCCGGAATGCCCACGACGTGGGCGACCCACAGGACCGGCGCGTGCAGGGCGGTGACGCCCGCGGCGCGGATCTCCTGGGCGTCGACGACCTCTTCCCCCCGGACGAAGGCGCTGGCGCGCTCCAGGTACTCGACGACGTCGGCGAACAGCGCGCCCTCGACCCGGAGCCACGACCAGAGGCCGAGCACGACGACCGAGCCGATCAGGATCGCCCACGGCGCGCGCGGCTCGCGCGTCGCCCTCGGGGGCGCGGGTTCCAGCGCGACGTCGGCCATCCGAGGGGGAAGGTACCCGGTCCACCGGCCCCCGCAGCGGATTCGGCCCGCACCAATCCCGTTCGAATCCCGGGACACGGCGCTTGAATCGCGCGCTCCCGATCTCGATTCTCGCATGCAGGCCCCGACGTCGGGCGCGCCGGCCCGCACGCCGGACGCCCGGCCGGGACCGATATCGCCCCGCTCACAGACGGGGCCCCGATCGCACACGGGCAACCCCGACCGCACACGGGGACCGAACCCATGGGAAAGACCGAGAAGATCGTCGTGCTGAGCGTCCTGCTCTCCGTCGTCCTGCTGTTCGTCTGGTCGCTGCAGGGCACCGGGCCCAAGGCGCAGGCCGGCGGTGACGCCTCGTCGGCGGCCGGGTCGCCCGAGACGACCGGGGAGCAGGCGGAGGGCGCCCGTCCGCTCCCGCGTCCGGAGAATCGGTCGCCGGAGCAGCGCGGTCCCGACCTCACCTCGCGCGAGGACGGTGACGCCTCGGTCGCGGACGCCGAGCGGCTGACGCTCTCGGAGGGCCCCAAGATGCTGATGTCGGAGGTCAACCCGAACGCGGCGCCCGCGGAGGCGCTGGAGCCACCGATCGAGCCTGCGGACGTCCGCATGAAGTCCGGGTGGGACCTGCTCTCGACCAAGGGCCTGGAGCCGACCGTCGACCCCGGGATGCTCACGATGCGCCCGAAGGACGGTGCGACCTGGGATTCGCTCGCGTTCGACCTCTACGGCGACGAGTCCAAGGCGGCGCTCCTGCGCCACCACAACGAGGGCATGGCCGTGCCGGGCGCGATGATCTTCGTGCCCGTCAAGGACGACGTCGGCGAGGCCGTCGACGCCCAGGTCGTCGAGGTGCTCGCGGGCGAGAGCCTGTGGGGCGTCGCGGCGCGCACGCTGGGGGACGGTGCTCGCTGGCGCGAGATCTTCGAGGCGAACCAGGACGTCCTGACCGACCCGGACTTCGTGGCACCTGGGACGCGGCTGAAGATCCCGGCCGCGCGGTAGCGGGACGAGTCAGAGCTCGAACACGACCGGCTCGGGGTCGTCGACCCGCAGATCGATCCAGCGGCGCGCGGCGGCCTCGCCGCGCAGGAGCTGTTCGCGCGTGCCTACACGGACTTCGTAGCGGCCCACGGGGACGCGTTCCAGAAGGAACCGTCCACCGAGCCCGAGAGGAGTCGTCGGCAGGAGCTCCTCGCGTCGGGAGGCGAGCCACACGAGCTCTCCGCGGTCGTCGGCGACGGCGACCTGCAGCCCGGCGCCCGGCGTCGAGCCTCGCACCTCGCCTTCGACCGAGACGGTCGTGGGGAGGACGAACGTCAGCCTGTGCTCGCCAGCCTCGACGCGCACGAGCCCGGTCCCGACCTCAGTCGTGAACGTCCTGTCCGCCGTGCGCGCCTTGGCGCCGAGCCAGTAGAGGCCCGGGTCGAGTCGGAGCGTCTTCGAGTGCTCCTTGATCGGCACGAGGCTGTACGAATTCTGCGCGCCGCCGCTCCGTCCGCCTCCCGCGCCGTACCACATCCCGACGAGGTCCGGGGGCCAGCCGCCGAACTCGGACCAGCGGCCCGTTGCCGGCAGCGTCGGCGCGTCGATCGTCACGCCGGGATCCGGACGGACGAGGCCGGTCAGGAGCACGAGCTGGCTGAGCTCCGCGCCGCCAAGTTCCGCGGTGACGTGGAGCACGGCGGCGCGCTCCTCGGAGAGCTGGATCTCCACGTCGGTGGTCCCCGCCGTCACGGACTCGATGCGGCCCGAGGCGTAGTCCTTGAAGGTCGCCTCGACGTCGAACCGTCCCTCGGGGAGGCCCGCGAAGCGGAACGTGCCGTTCTTCGACGCGTAGACGGTCGGGTAGTAGCCGGTCTCGAGCCGCCCGCGGTGGAGCGCCGTGTCGCGGGGGACGAGGTGGAGCTTCGCGCGCAGTCCCTCTCCCTCGGCGTCGACGACGCGACCGGAGATCTCCCGCGTCGGCGCGAGGTCGAGCCGGATCTCGTCGCGCGGCGGCGCCGAGAGGTCGAGCGCGAGCGAGGCGGCCCTGGGGTCGGCGCCGTCCCTCCAGGCGAAGAACGGTCCCTCCTCGGAGGAGGCGGTCAGGCGCGCCGCGCCCAGCGGCGCGAGGCCCACGACGTCGAGCGCGAGGCGCCCCTCCTCGTCCGCCTCTTGGATCAGATCGAAGTGACCGGGGTCCTCGCGTGAGTCGACCGACGTCGTCAGTCGTACGTGCGCCTTCGGGACCGGCTCGCCGTCCACGCCGACCACGCGCACGCGCAGCGCGCAGCGGTGCGCGGTGACGATCTCGAACGTGCGGTGCTCTCCCGCTTCGACGTGGAGGACGCCGTCGCCGTCCTCGCCCGGGAGCGCCAGCCGATCGCCCACCGTCCGCGACAGCCGGGGCGCGTTGCCTCCCGTGAACAGCCGCACGCGCAGCGCGTGGTCGGCGCACACGCTGTCGAACCGGATCTCGCCGCGCGCGTCGGAACTTCCGCGGTCGCCGTTCGGCGTCATGACCGAGCGCGCGGTGAGCCTGGACAGCGGCTCGCCCGTCGCGACGTCGATCTTCGCGTGGATCCCCTCGACCGGCTCGCCCGCCGGATCGAGGATCCGGAGCGTCAGCGCGCCGGATCGCACCATCGTGATCAGGACCGGCTCCCAGCCGCCGCCCTCGGCCTTCGACGCGTATTTCGGCGCCTTCACGTCGCGCCACCCCTTCAGGCGCGGCTCGATCTCTGCCTCGCCCGCCCACGCTGCGATCCGGAAGCGCCCGTCCGCGTCGGTGGTCGCCAGGACGGGCTCCGCACCCCGGGCGTGGATCGCGACGTCCTCGACCGGCGCGCCGTTGCCGTCGACGACCGTCCCGAAGAGGTCGCCGAGGGGGTAGCGACGCAGGACGACGTGCTCGATCGAGGGGCCTTCGGCGGTGATCTCGAGTCTCTCTCGCCCGCCGCGGAACACCTCGTTCCCCGCCGCGGTGACGGACACGTCGCGCTTCTTCCGGCCGGCGAGCGGAATGTCGATCGCGAACGACCCATCCTCGTTCGTGCGCGTGCGCGGCATCTCCTCGCCGCCCATGCCGGAGAGGAACCACCCGACGACGACCTCGACGTTCGCGACGGGGCGCTCGGCCGCCTCCACGCCGATCGGCGGACAGTCCACCACGCGGCCGCGCACGCGGACGCTGTCCTCCGGGGGGCCGTCGTCGGTCGGGAGCGCGGCCGAGCGCGCACCCTCGGTCGCATCGGGGCTCGACGCCAGCTCGTCGACCTCGGCGAGGAGCGGCTCGTCGACGAGGGCAACGGCGGTCGACGCTCCGTTGGTCACGCCGTCGCGCGTGACGTCGGCCGGGTCCGCGTTCCATTGCAGCGCCGCGCCGCCCACGGCGAGCACGGCGACGCCGAGCAGCAGTGCCTTCTTCATCCAGAGTCCTCCGAGCAGGCTCGCGCCCTTCCACGCGGCCGTCACCTCCATGGGCGCGAGCGCACCCGCCGGGACCATCCCGAGGAGCGCGCGCCGCTGGGCGTCCGTCGCTTCGCCGTCCGCGCCGACGAAGTGCTCGCGGAGCTCGGCGAGCGCGCGCTTCTGGCGCGACTTCACCGCCTCGACCCCGAGGCCGAGGCGCTGCGCGATCCGCCGTGGCGGCAGTCCCTCCCAGAAGCGCAGGTGCACGACCTCGCGCTGGCCCTCCGGCAGGCGTCGCACGAGGTCGACGAGCAGCGCCTCCAGCTCCAGCCGCTCCGCGACCTCGGAGGCCGACGGCAGCCGCTCCGGCCGCGCGGCGCGCTCGTGGCGGACCTCGCGGCGGCGGGCGTCCCGCCGCGCCGAAGCCGCGACGCGGCGCGTGACGCCCGCGAGCCACGTGCCCATCGTCGCTCGCTCCGGCGGCGCCGCGTCCCGGGCGGCGAGCCAGACGTCCTGCGCAAGGTCGTCGGCGTCCGCGAGCGACGGCCCGAGGGCGGCGGCGATCCGCCGCATCGCGACGGCGTGCAGGGCGAGGGTGTCGTCGGGGGTCGAGTCCATGGCGCTCCACCGGATGGTGGGCGCCGCGCCCGGAACGGGGTCAGGAATCCCGTTCGAGATCGAAGCGCGTCGTCCGGCCCAGCTCGACGCGGCAGTCCCAGGTCAGGGGCTCGTCGGTGACGATGCTGGAGTGGGGGCCGCCGCGCGGGTTGATGTCGTCGTCCGTCAGGAAGACGTTCCACTCGCCCGGCATCAGTCCCTCGATGCGATACGAGCCGTCGGGCTCCGTCCGCACCGAGCGCGGCCGACCGTCACCGCGGTGCACGCCGACGACGAGGCCGCCCGCGGACTCGCCCGGAGGCACGCGCACGGTGCCCTCGATCGTCCCGCCGTCGGTGAGCGCGAGCGACAGCGGCTCCTTCGCGTCGTCGGCGGTCATCGGTGCCGTCTCGGCGTCGACGTGATCCGTGTGCCGGGCGCGGACGACGAACGAGCCGTCGAGGTCGACCTCCAGGCGGAAGCGCCCCTCGTCGTCCGTGCGGGCGGTCCCGTTCTCGAAGTGTGAGATCGAGCACCTCATGCCGTTGAACGTCTCGATCGCCCGCGCGTCGTACTCGAACGCCTCGACGATTGCACCCGGGACGGGGGCGCCGTCCGCGAGGACCTGTCCGACGACGACGAGCGCACGCTCCATCACGATGTCGACGGCGTCCGGTGCCGTGGCGTCATCGAGCTTCAGGTCGTCGCTCTCACGGAAACCCGGGGCGTTCGCCTCCAGACGGAACGTGGCCGACGGGCGGTCGACGACGTAGTCGCCGGGCGCGGGATTCTCCGCCGGTACGCGCGAGTACATGCCGTCGACGCCGATCGAGATCTCGGCGCCCTCGACGGGCTCACCCTGGGCGTCGCGGAGGCGCACGAGGAGCGGCACGGGCGCACGGAACGCGATCTCCAGGCCCATGTCGCCGGGGAGCACGTCGGGCACCTGGACCTGTGAGAACTCATTGAACGGATCGGCCGCCGTCAGCCGGTACACCGCGTCGAGGTGCGCGACCGGGAACGAGAACACGCCATCATCGTCGGTATTGATGGTGTCGGTGCGCCCGCCACCGGCCGTCCTCATGTCACGGGTGATCCATGCGCGTCGGCCCTCGCCGTCGGGGCCGACGACCCGGCCGGCGATCCGGTCGGTCGGCCCGAAGTCCGGGACGACGACCTCGACCTCCACGCCGTCGACGAGAGGCTCGAGGACGACCGTGTCCGTGAGGCCGTAGCGCCGCTCCGGCGCGTAGGCCCAGACGCGAACGCCTCCGTCGGGGAGATCGTCGAGGTCGAAGCTCCCGTCCACGCGTGACGTCACCGCCGTCAGCCTGTCGAACGCGTCGCTCCCCAGTCGGCCGATCCGCTCGATCTCCTGGGGCGAGAGATCGGCGAGCTGCGCGGCGTCCACCGCTCCGACGAGCGCGCCCTCGACGGCGGAGCCGCGTTCATCGACCACGCGTCCCGCGATCCGCGCGCCCGGACCCAGCACGACGTCGCCCAGCTGCGTCGTCTCGGCCTCGCGGAGCAGCACCCGCTGGCGATGGGACGCGCGCCCCTTCAATCGAGCGACGAGTTCCAGTCGTGCCGCCCGGAGGCCAGTCTCGTCCGGTGCCGCCCACCCGGGGAGGCCGCCTTCCACCTGCGCGAGCCCGTTGGGTCCGGCGCGCCCGTCGCCGATCTTCCGCGGCTTCGAGCGGCGCCCGTCGGAGCTCATCAGGAGCACTTCGACGTCGGGCAGCGGGCTGCCGTGCTCGTCCACGAAACGTGCCTCCAGGTAGGCCGCGAACGTCTTCGGTAGGGCGGGCTGGAGGACGGGCTGGGGCGCGGGCGCTGTAGCGTCCGCCTCGGCCGACGCGGCGACCTCGCGTCGCGCGG
Source organism: Planctomycetota bacterium (assembly GCA_038757895.1). Lineage (GTDB taxonomy): Bacteria > Planctomycetota > UBA1135 > UBA1135 > Saltatorellus. Next base: position 6,865 of record JBCDGE010000033.1, read on the forward strand.
CCTCGGGCACGGCGGCGACCACCTCCGGCTCCACCGCCGCCAGGGTCTCCGGCTCCGCTGCCGCGATCGGCTCGATCGGCGTCGGCGCCGCTGGCTGCGCGGTCTGAGTCATGCGCCATCCGCCGAGGGCGGCGGCGAGGACGAGCGTTCCGGAGAGACCGAGTTTGGCGAGGCTCATGGCGGCAGTACCCTGGGCGAGTGCCGCGGCCGTCGACGCGGGGTCGACGTCGGGCACGGGGACGGGGGAAGGAGAGGGGATCGGAGGGAGCGCGATCGGCGCGACGAGCGTCATCCACGCGCCGCGCGAGCCGTGCTCTTCGTCGAGCCGCTCGCGCAGGCGCTCCAGGCCGCGCTTCAGCCGCGCGCGCACGGTCCCCTGCGGGACGCCGGTCGCGCGCGCGATGTCGGCGGAGGTCCGGCCCTCGAGGTACCGCTGGACGACGGTCGAGCGCAGCGGTTCGTCGAGCGAGCGGACCGCTTCCAGCAGCATCTGGTGCGTGTCGATCCGGTCGACGGCGTCGAGCTCGCCGCGGGATGCGACGGAGCCGTCGGCGGCGAGCGCCTCGTGGTCCGCACGTCGCGTCTCGGTGCGCCGGCGGCGCCACGCGAAGTTCCGGACGACGGTCGCGAGCCAGGCGCGGCTGGGCGCGCGGTCGGCCGGCCCGTGCTGGAGCGCCGCGAGCGCGGCCTCCTGGGCCACGTCGTCCGCCTCGTTCGGGTCCGACACCAGGCCCAGCGCCAGCGCCCGCATCCAGCGGGTCTGGCTCAGGAGGGCGTCGGTGTTCTGAGGAACGGGGCGGGGCACGGCGCCATCATGGATCCCGCTCGGCGGACGAGCGTTGTCGCGAGCCGCCGGAAACCCTGGAACCGCCGCCCTATCTCAGTTCGTAGCGGTCGAGCTTCTTGTAGAGGTGGCTCCGCTGCATGCCGAGCTCCTCCGCCGTCCGCTTCACGTTGCCGTCGTTGCGCTCCAGGCGGGTGCGGAAGAAGACCGCCTCGGCCTGGTTCTTGAAGTCCTCGAAGGTCGGCGCGTCGAACGGAGCGGCGAAGTCCGACGGGCCGCCCGCGGACGCGTCGGAGGCCGGCGAGACCAGCGCGGGGCCGTCCTCCAGGACCTGGGCGACCTCGCTGGCCGTGATCCGGCTCTCGTCGGCGAAGATCGAGGCCGCCTCCAGGACGTTGCGGAGCTGGCGGACGTTGCCGGGCCAGGGGTAGGCCATGAGCGACTCCTCCGCGTCCTGGGACAGCGCGAGCGGGCTCCGGCCGAGCCGCTCGGCGTGGCGCTCCAGGAGGTGCCGCGCGATCTCCGGCACGTCGGTCGCCCGCTCGCGCAGCGGCGGGACGACGAGCGGCACGACGTTGAGCCGGTAGAAGAGGTCGAGGCGGAACGTCTTGTCCTCGACCGACTGCGCGAGGTCGGCGTTCGTCGCCGCGATCACGCGGATGTCGACCTCGCGCGTGCGGCTGTCGCCAACGCGCATCACCTCGTGCGTCTCCAGCGCGCGCAGCACCTTCGCCTGCGCGGCGAGCGGCATATCGCCGACCTCGTCCAGGAACAGATCCCCGCCGTCCGCCGCTTCGAAGTGACCGGTCCGGTCCTCGTGGGCGCCGGTGAACGAGCCCTTGACGTGGCCGAACAGCTCGGACTCGACGAGCTCGGCCGGGATCGCGGCGCAGTTGACCGTCACGAAGGCGCCGGCCGCGCGCAGGCCGCCGAGGTGGACGTTGCGCGCGACGAGTTCCTTGCCGACGCCGTTCTCGCCGGTGATCAGCACGGACGCGTCGGAGTCGGCGACGCGCGCGATCGCGGCGCGCAGCCGCTCCATCGCGTCGGAGGTTCCGATGAGCTCGTAGCCAGACCGGAGGCGCTGCTTGAGGTCGCGGTTCTCCTCGACGAGGTCCTTCTCGCGGAGCGCCTTGTGCACCGTCACGAGGACGCGGTGCTCCTCCAGCGGCTTCTCCAGGAAATTGACGGCGCCGCGCTGCATCGCGTCGACCGCGACCGGCACGTCGCCGTGACCGCTGATGAGCACGACAGGGGGCGCGTCGGGCTGCGCCACGACGCGGTCGAGCAGCTCCAGGCCGTCCATGCCCGGCATCTTGAGGTCGGTGAGGACGACCGCCGGAGGCCGCGCCTCGGCCTCCATGCGCGCGAGCGCCTCGACGCCGTCCTTCGCCGTCCAGACGTCGAACCCCTCGTACTGGAGCGTCATCTCCAGCGCCTGCCGGATATCGCCGTCGTCGTCGACGACGAGCACCACCCGTCGGCCGTCGTCGGCCTTCTGCCCTGCGTCGGTCATGGGCCCATTCTGCCGGGGCGGAGGGCCCGTCGAGCCGCAGAAACGGGCGCCGGCGGCGATTAGGAGGCCAACGTCGTCGTGATCTCGATCGCCGCGCCGGTCACTCCAGCGTCACGGTCACCGCGCCCGTGAAGTTCGACGTCGCCGTGCCGCCGACCGCGTCGCGGTACCACGCCTGGGCGAACCACGTCTGGCCCACTGCGGCGGGGACCGTGCCAGTCGGCCGGGGAATGGCGTCGAGATCGAGCACCGCCCGCCCCTGGCCGCCGGTGCCACTCGCGAAGACCTGGCCGAGCATCCGCCCGATCGATCCGCCGAGGCAGAGGGCGCCCTGGCTCCCACCCGGAGCCACGACGTAGTCGGGCGTGTCGGACACGAGGAAGTAGCCCGTCGCGAACTGCGGCAGCTGCAGCGCCTGGAGCACGACGTCGTTCTCGACGACGTCGCGGCTCCCGCTCATCACCATGCGCGCCGGCCGGCCCGTCGAGTTCGGGAGCGCGGTGCACGACTCCCGGTCGATGCGGTGATCCCTGACGCGGAGCAGCGCCCAGGCGGCGCCCATCGGGGTCGTGATCACCGTCCGGACGAGCGTCCTGGCGTCCGCACTCGGCCGGAGCGGCGCCGGCGGGGCCCCCGCGTAGCCGTATCCCGCGTCAGCGATTCCGTCGCCGTCCACGTCGATCCCCGCCGCCCTGTCCTGGAGCGACTCCCGCTCCACGTACGCGTCGTCGAAGGGGGACTCGCCGAGCACGCTGGTCACGACCCCCCGCCCGTCGATGCCCGCGAGTCGCTGCTCGCGATCCGGCGGGCTCACCGGCAGGCCGTCGCGAATGATGAGGTTCCAGTCCTGACCCGCCGAGAACCGGCTCGCCTGGAAGGCGACCGTGCCCTCGTCGTTCACGTCGACTGCCCAGAACGACTGCCACGTGGTCGGGCCGAGCAGTGCCTCGACCGCCGGAGGAACGGGGCGGTTCTGGCTGGCGAAGAGTGCGCTCGGTCCGAAACGAAGGACTTCGCCATCCACCAGGATGCAGCTCCGGAGACTGCCATGCGGCGGGCGGAACTGGCCGATCGCGACCCAGTGAGAGCCGTCGGGACTGACGCGGACGCCATGGAACCGCTCGAGCTGGAAGGCCAGCCCGGTCGGCACATCGTCCGAGGCGAAGAGCGTGGCCGACGTCGCCGAGTCGAAGAGGATCTCCCGCCCGTTCCAGAAGGTGCCCTGACGTGCGCCCGACTGGACGATCACGCCGCCGGGCGTCACGTGGACGCCCGAGAAGGCGAACCAGGTCGCGGTGCTCCCGGGAATGACGTCGCCCTCGACGAACTCGACCAGCCCGTCGATCACGACGGCGTCGTGCCGGACCGCCTGCCCCGTGTCGACCCGCCCCAGGAACGCGACCCTGCCGTTCGCCATGCTCGGACGGCTCAGCCGGTCGACGGTGGATCCACCGAAGTCGCCTTCGCGGTACAGCACGCTCGGCCCCTGCGGGTTCGGGCCGGGATGCTCACCGACGATCGCGGAGACCTGTTCGCCCGTCGAGACGCCCCGGACGGCGGCCTCGGCGACCCAGCCGCCGCCCACGCCGGAGGAAGCAGCGCCCCAGCCGAGGACCTCGAAGTCCTGGCTGGGACCCGGGATCACCATGCCGTTGGTGAGGACGACCTGCGCAGGGCCCGGGCCCTGCGCGAGAGAGACGAGTGCGAGCGTGGTGACGAGCATGGCGGACTCCTCGGGAGACGAAGGGAGGGCCGAGCCGCGTGGCGCGGTGATCAGCGTCGTACACCTCACTTGACTCGGCGTGCGCGGGGCGCGGCGACGATTCGATTTTTTTCTACGCTGAGATCGATGGAGCGCCACCCCCCTCCGCTCGGGCCGCACGACGCGGGCACTTCCGCGCTCAACGACCGGCTGCTCGTCCTCGCCCGACGGCTCGTGCAACCGGGCGGGAGCGCGGAGGACCTCGTCCAGGACGCATGGGTCGCGTCGCTCGAGCGCGGGCACACGCCCGAAGGACGCAGCCCGCGCTGGATGGGTGGCGTGGTGCGGAACCTCGCGTTCCAGCGACGCGTGCAGGAGCGTCGCCGTCGCGACCTGGAGCGGTTGGCGACCGATGGGGACGATGCGACCGTGTCGACCGAGGCCGCGTCGGACGCCGCCGAGTTCCTCCGTGCTCGCGTGGCGGCGCTCGGCGATCCCTACAGCGCGGTCCTCCGGCGGCGGTTCTTCGACGGGGCGAGCGCGGATGAGATCGGCGCCGAGATGGGCGTGAGCCCCTCGACCGTGCGGAGCCAGCTCAGTCGCGGTGTGCAGCGCCTGCGCAAGGATCTCGACGAGCGACACGGCGGTCGCGACGCGTGGCGCGAACGCCTCGCGCCGCTCGGACCGCTGCTGTGGACCCGGACGTACGCGCGGCGGACGTGGGTGCTCGGCCCCGCGTTGCTCGTGGCCGGTGCGATCGTCGCCACAGTCGCGTCGGCCGTGCTACTCGCGCGGGCGCCGAAGTCGCGGGAGAAGAGTCCGACCCTCGCGAGCGCGGAGCCCACTCGCGTCGCCGATCGCCCGGCCGGCGACGTCGCGGAGATCGAGCCGGACAGCGCCGAGCGCGTCGAGGTGGGACCGCCGATCGAATCGGGACCCGGTGTGAACGAGGCCACGGACGGGACCGCCGCTGCTCCAGCGGTCGTGCTCGAGCTGTTGATCGACGTGCTCGACGAGGCCGGCCACGCGCACCCGCGCGCCACGCTGCTCATCCAAGGGCCCGCCGAACGCTCGCGACTCGTCGAGACGACCGCGAGTCCCTGCCGCGTCGCGTTCCACGCGAGCGACGTGCAGTCGACGGCCGACGATCGCTACGTGACGATCGCGGCGAGCGCGCCGGACGCGGCCCGCACGCTCTGTGCGACCGTGCCGATCGACGTGGAGTGGGGGACGCGCCTCGAACTACGCACCCGCGGGCCCGCCGGGGCAGGGCGGATCGTCGTGCGCGACGTCGCGGGCGACCCGGTGGCGGGCGCGGTCGTCACGCTCGACGACGTCGGTCGGGATACGACGCCGGGGCCCGTCGCTGGCATCTCGCTGGAGGATCGGACCACGAAGCTCGTGACCGACGAGGGCGGCGCGGCCGCTTTCGCGGGCGAGCCACGCGGCGTGCGCCAGCTGCACGCCCGCGCGCCGGGTTACAGCGACCACTACGCGGCCGTCGACGTCGCCGGTGAAGCCTCCGAGATCGCCGTCCTCCTGCGCCCGGCGGGCACGCTGACCGGGCGCGTTCGCCGGACGGACGGAATGCCCGTGCCGGGGGTCTCCGTGCGCGTGATCGCGCCCGATCAGGTCAAACAGGGGATCACGCCGCCCGCCGCGACGACCGACGCGGACGGCGCGTTCGTGCTGGCCGGACTGCGCGCGAAGCCCGAGTACGTCTTCGCGACGCTGGAGAAGGACGGCGAGTCGCTGTTCGACTACACGATCGCGGACACGAGCGATGGACTCGAGCACCACTGGGAGGCGCGGATCGCGCCGACCGACGGGCTGGCGCTGCGGTTCGTCTCGGGATCCGGTGAGCCCCTCGGCGGCCGTCGCGTCATGCTGTCGCCCGAGACGGCGCCGGTGGGGTGGGCAGCGCTCGCCGCGACCGACGCGGACGGCATCGCCCGTTTCCGCTACGTCCCCGACCTCGAAGTCGGCGTGCTCTTCGAGCAGGGCGCGGGCGACATCGCGCTCGTCGCGCGCCACCTGCTGCCCAGTGACCACGCGTCCGCCACCCTGGAGGTCGTCGTCGCGGACGAGGACGAGAGCGTCGCGAGCGTCCAGGGCACGCTGACCGCGCCCGGGGGGATCGCCGCCGGCGCGTTCGTCACCGGCTTCCGCGATCTCTACCAGGTGCGGCTGGAGGTCGACCCGGCTTCGGGCCGCTTCGCGTCCGACGGGCTGACGCCGGGAACCTACGCGTGGTTCGTCGTGACGCCGCAGCACGGGGCGCACGTGCTGGGCGAGCGCGAGGTGGAGGAAGCCGCGCTCCTCGACCTCGGGGCGATGGAGCTGCCCGAACCGGCGTCGATCGAGGTCGACTGGGGCGGGAGAGAGCCGACGTCGGACGCGCCGTGGGCCGTCGAGCTCGTCGTCCCGGGGGAGTTCCACGACTCGCTCCCGCTGCGGTCGATCGCGTCGTCGACCGCACCGCTTCGGCTCCTGCCAGGCCGCTACTTCCTGCGCCGCGGAGGACACGCCGACGCGCACCTGCTGGAGGTCCCCGCGGGGGCCGCCACGGTCACGCATTCCGTGCCCGCGCGCTGAGCGCGCTCCCTGCGTGGTTGCGCGACGATCCGCCCCTTTCGGGGGGGAAGGGTCTGGATCGGAGGGGGAGCGACCTAGAATCGGGGAGGTCCGCCTCAGCCCAGCTGGCCAGGATCCGCGAGTCGCCTTACCTCGATCGGCGCGATCAGAAGGTCGCGCGTCGGTACCGCAAGATCGTGCAGAGCGAGTTCCGGATCACGACCGAGGTCGATCCGGGGGAGACGCGGATCGCCGAGATCGAGATCAACAAGAACTGCAATCTCAATTGCACGATGTGCAATACGCAGCTCTCGAAGCGGCCGAACACGTACATGGACCTCGGCCTGTTCGAGGAGTCGCTGCTGCACGCCAAGCGCCTCGGCCAGACCGGCGGACTCGCGCTGCACACGATCGGCGACCCGCTGATCCACCCGCGTCTCGGAGACTACCTGGCACTGCTGCGGAAGCACGAGCTGACGATCCTGCTCTCGTCCAACATGCTGGCCTTCGAGCGGAAGCAGGAGACGCTCCGCGAGTACGCCGACGTCATCGAGAAGATCCGGTTCTCGATCGACGGCGCATCGAAGGAGACGTACGAGGCGATCCGCCGTCCGGGCAAGTTCGAGAACCTCATCAAGAACCTCGAGCTCTTCCGCACGATGAACGAGGGCGGCCGCTACTTCGACCAGGTCGCCATCGACTCGGTCGTCAGCGAGGACGTGCGGCACGAGCTCGCGTACCACGTGAGCTTCTACAGCCGCTACGTTCCGATGCGGAACATCGGCCTGCACCTCGTCAACGGGCTCTCGCCGGACAACACGTAATTCTTCGAGAAGACGATCCTCAAGAAGCAAATCGTTCCGACGCTGCACTGCAACCAGCTCGGCGAGCCCCTGATGCACGTCCTCAACGACGGGCGCGTGACGGCGTGCTGCCGGGACTACGACGGCGAGCTGACGTTCGGCGAGATCCAGGAGTCCCTGCCCGAGAACCTGATCAACTCGGACCGGATCCGCGAGCTGCGTCAGGAGAACATCGACGGCACGTCCCCGAAGGGCTCGCTGTGTGACACTTGCTTCTCGATCGAGCCTCGCGTCGACCAGCTCTTCGACCTGTTCGTGACGGAGCTCATCGCGCGCAACGAGAACGACTGGGACGTCGATCGCATGCAGGCGCGGTTCGACGGGTTCTTCGATCTCTTCGAGTCCGGGATCCCTGCGCGCGGCAGGTTCATGTCGCTTCTTCGAGGCCGCTGAGGTGGCTCCGCGGCCGCCTGGATCGAGGCTGAACCCGCACCAGTCGACGTTCCTCGACTTCCTTCGCATCGCCGCGGCGAGCGCCGTCTGCTTCCACCACTACAGCAGCCTCCAGCCGGGGGTGCAGGCGTTCCCCAACGTCGGACAGGAAGCGGCCATCGTCTTCTTCGTCCTCTCAGGCTTCATCATCATGCTGACCACGACCGAGGGGCGTGGGTCGGTCGGGGACTACTCCATCAAGCGGGCGTCCCGGATCTACTCGACCCTGGTCCCGTGTCTGCTGCTGGAGGTGGCGTTCTGCGTCGCGGCCCGGACCATCGATCCCTCGGCGGTGCAGTCGTTCCCGTGGCTGGACGACGTCTCGGCGTCGAACGCCCTCCTCGCGGTCACGTTCATCAACACGACGCCGCTAGGCGACGCCGCCGGGTTCGGCGGCATGCCGATCTGGAGCCTCACGTGGGAGGTCTGGTACTACGTCGTCTTCGCGCTCGTCGCGGTCGCGCAGCGGCGCGTCCTCGCGGGGATCGTGTTGCTCGCCGTGGTTCTGTTCCTCGGCCTCGAGCCGTTCCTCTGGATGCCGTCGTGGATCTTCGGCTCGCTCGCGGCCACGGCGTTCCTCCGCGGCCGGGCCGGGCGCGGGAACGCGCGGCGTAGGGGGACCCTCTTCGCCGCCGGCGGCGTCCTCGCACTGCTGGTCGCGTGGTCGTCGGGCCTCCGGTCGGCGCTCTCGGTTCCGGCTTCACGCCTCGCGGGCGTCGGCTCCGAGTACCTGTTCTCGCACTCGGTCGGCTTCCTGTACTTCGCGATCTTCGGATTCGCCGCGACCGCTGCGATCTGGGGCGTGCTGGTCCTCCTCGACGGTCGCGACGGACGTCCGTTCGAGGAGAGAACGGCCGCGCGGATCCAGCGCATCGCCGACGGCACGTTCGTCCTCTACCTCAACCACACCTCGCTCATGGTCCTGCTGTACGTCGTGTTCGGCGGGTGGAGCGTGCCCTACCTCGTTCCGGCGCTCACGGCGGGGATCCTCCTGAGCTGGGGGCACCGCATCGAGCGTCTTCGTTTCCCGCTCCGCCAGCGCCTGATGACGTTCTTCGGGCGTCGCGCGCCCGCGGCGGCGCCCTGAGGGTCGAGCGCAGCTGGAGACCAGGCTACCGTGGCGCCATGGGCCCGCTCGCTCTCCTGCTGCTCCTTGCACCGTCGTTCCAGGACGGTCCCGCTCCGTCGCTCGCGCACGCCAACGGGGTGAAGGTCGGCGAGGTGACCCGGGCGAGCGCGATCCTGTGGACGCGGCTCACCGCCCACGCCGAAGCGCTCGACCGGCTCGACGAGTGGGACCCGGAGCGGCCGCAGTGGCGCGTGCCCGGCGCGGCGGGGGAGGTGCGGTTCGCGGTCTGGCCCGCGTCGCGTCCCGACGAGGTGAGCCGTACGGAGTGGGGCTCGGTCGGTGCCGACTCCGACTTCTGCTCCCAGGCGCGCGTCGATGGCCTCGCGCCGGGCACCGAGTACGCGTTCGAGGCGCAGGGGCGGGCCGGCGACCTGCGCTCCTCGTTCTCCGGCTCGTTCACGACGGCACCGGCCTCCGACGACGAGCGCGCCGTGACTTTCGTCGTGTCCACGTGCCAGGATTTCCCCCGGCGCGACGACCTCGCCCGCGGGCACCGCATCTATCGCTCGATGCTGTCCGTCGAGCCGTCGTTCTTCGTCCAGACCGGCGACACGCTCTACTACGACAAGCCGAAGCCGTTCGCGAAGGACCTCGCGACGGCGCGCTACAAGTGGAACCGCCTGTACGCGCTGCCGAACCTCCGCGCGTTCCACGCGCGGGTGCCGACGTACTGGATGCACGACGACCACGACGTGCTCAAGAACGACTGCTGGCCCGGCCAGACGTACGGCGACCTGACGTGGGAGCAGGGCCTCGCGATCTGGCGCGAGCAGGTGCCGATGTCGGAGCTTCCTTACCGCCGATTCCGCTGGGGGGCGCACGCGGAGGTGTGGCTGCCCGAGGGGCGCGAGTACCGGTCCCCGAATCGGATGCCGGACGGGCCCGACAAGACGATCCTCGGCGCCGAGCAGTGGCGCTGGCTGGAGGCCTCGCTGCGCGCGTCGGACGCGACGTTCAAGTTCTACGTGTCGGCGACGCCCGTCGTCGGGCCCGACCGCAAGAACAAGAACGACAACCACGCGAACGAGGGCTTCGCGCACGAGGGGCGGCGGCTGCGCGAACTGCTCGTGTCGATCCCCGGGCTGGTCGTGATCAACGGGGATCGGCACTGGCAGTACCATTCCGTCGACCCGACGACCGGCCTGAACGAGTTCGGCTGCGGGCCGGCCTCCGACCGTCACGCGGGCGGGTTCAAGAAGTCGCTGCAGGAGGAGTGGCAGCCCTTCCTGCGGATCAAGGGCGGCTTCCTGTCGGTCCAGGCGGGCGCGAACGCCGCCGTCGTTCGTCACCACGACGTCGACGGCGGCGTCGTACACGCCACGACGATCCCGTCAGCGCATCGTGACCGATGACGCGTCGGTGAACACGCTGACCGGCTGGCCGCCGAACGCGTCGCGGTGCCAGCCCTGGAAGTACCAGGTCTCGCCCGCCATCGCGGCGACGAAGCCGTTCGGGGTCGGCATCGCCTGCAGGTCGACGTCGAGCGAGAACAGGCCCGCGGAGCCGGACGACAGGACCTGGCCGGGTCCGATGAACCGGCCGATCTGCCCGGCGACGCACGTGTTCCCAATGATCGTCCCGGTGTTCGCGACCAGGCCTGCGGTGCGGCTCGTGATGAAGTAGCCGGTCACGTTCGCCGGCAGGTCGCGCGCGACAAGCGTCAGGTCGTTCGCAGCCACGTCGGCCGTCCCGTCGATGCGCAGCGTGCCCGGGGAACCCGTCGAGTTCGCCGGGTTGGCGCAGTAGTTCGAACCCACGTCGAAGACGATCTCGAAGGCCGCGCTGCGCGCCTCGGTCCCGCGCTGGACGACTCCGGTCATCAGCATGCGGCTGCCGTCGGGTGAGACCGACGCGCGTTCGAAGCCCGGGTAGATCCTGCTGAGGGTGGCGCTCCCGAACCGCGTCACGCCGGTCTCCATCACCAGCTCGCGGTTGAAGAAGAGCCCCTGGACGAACTCCCCGCTCGGGCCCGACCACTCGCCGGACCAGATCACGTCACCGGTGTCGGTGATCCACACCTCGGAGCCGAGAGAGGTGAGCGCCTGGGGAGCGGTGCCCGGCAGGACCTCCCCCTGCCGCACGAACAGCTCGCCGCTGCGCACGATGACCTGGTGGTCCGAGAGGCCGACGTCCTCGACGGCGGCGTTCATGACCCAGTCGCCCGCCTCGTTCAGGTCGACGTAGATGAACTCGTTCTCGCCCCAGTCGCGCCCGGGGACGATCGACGGCGATCCCTCCTGGAGGAGGAGCGTCTGGTCGAGGTAGACGACCTTGCTGAAGGCGTCGGGGCCGAACAGGTGGGCGCCGAAGATCAGCGAGCCGCTGCTGTTGATCGAGCTCTCGGGCGAGGTGATCCCGAGCCGGAGGACGTTCTGCGTCTGCCCCGGGAGCAGGTCCCCGCCGCGCACGAGCGACCGCTCGGAGACGAGCGCGCCGGTATCGCTCACCTCGAACAGCATCGCCGAGTAGTGGTTCGGGTGGAAGCGCGTCGGATCCTCGAGCCTGGCGACCAGCATGACCTGGTTGCGCGAGAGGAACTCGACGTGGATCAGCTGCGTGTACTGGGCGAGCGGATCGACGTTCGACGCCAGCGTCAGCTCGCCCTGCAGGATCGTGAGCGTGCCGTCGATGTAGAGGCCGTTGTTGAACCCGACGGGAGCGGTGGGGCCGTGCCAGAATGTGCCGGCCACGCGGCCCCCGAGATGGGCCTCGACGCCGTTCCCCGTGGCCTCGATCGTGACGCCGGCCGGCGAGGACAGCACGTCTCCCTTGCGGAAGCGCGGGACGCCGTTCTCCAGGACGACGAACTCCGAACCGGGGCCCGACGGCAGCGATGTGAGCACTTCGACGAAGGCCGTGCCGTCGTCGGCGACGGACACCTTCTCGTAGCGCAGCGCGCGGCCGGAGCCCGGGACGGGCTGACCGGCGACGCCGATGAGGGAGACGGACTGAGCCGCGGCGGGAACCGCGACAGGACCGACGAGCGCGAGCAGAGTGGGAATCCTCATGATGCCGAGCGTACCCACCCTGCTCCCGTCGGTGACGTCTTCCTAGTCACAGAGCAAGACTCTGGCCGCGCTGCTCCAGTCGGTGCCGGCGCCGCCGACGTCGCGGAACCACAGCTGGAGCACGACGGACGAGCCCGAACTCGCCGTGTCGAGCACGCTCGCGTCCAGGATCCGCGTCGCCGCTCCCGCCGCGTCCACCTGGACGATCTCGGGGTAGCGACGGAGCCCCGAGGCGGGATCGATGCACAGCTCACCGTTCCCGACCGGCAGGGAGCCGACGGCGCCGCCGTAGACGAAGATTCCGACCGTGTTCGCGGGGGCGTCCGCGACGTCCACCACGAGTCCCGGGTAGGAGCGGCGCGCACTCCCGCGCAGGTCGAGAGTGGCGACCGCACCCGTGGAGTTCGGGGTGCCTGCGCACGCGAGGCCCCATTCGCCCCCGAAGAAGCCCTGGGCGTGCGCGCGGTCGTTGACGGACGGAGCCATCCTGCTGTGGACGAGCACGTCGCCCGCCAGATCGACCGATCCCATGCTGTTGACCTCCGGAGAGCCGACGTACGTCCAGGCGCCGTCGATCAGCTCGTAGAGGAGCTCGTACTCCCTGGTGCTCCCGACGACGAGTCGTCCGCCGTCGATGGCGATGTCCCCGCCGAATCGATCCGCGAAGAACGGCATCGCGAACGGATTGATCACCTCCTGGTCGTACTGCCATGCGCTCCCGTCGTAGCGGTAGGCGTGGACCCGTCCGGGTTCGCCGTACTCCTGCGCTCCCGCGAAGAGCCAGTCGCCCTCGAGGGCGACGGAACAGCCGAACTGCGCGAACATGTTGGGCACGGGCTCGGTGAACTCCTGGACGAGGACACCGCCGTGGAACAGACGCTCGTAGATGGTGATGCGTCCCGAGTAGCCCGGTGTCATCGGATCCAGCGTGAGCGGGTTTCCGATCACGATCCAGTCGTCGTTCATGGCGCCCCAGTGATTGGCGCTCAGGATCCCGCCGGTGGTCGGTTCCGAGAGGACCTCCAGCAGGCTGTAGCCGTTCGGCCCGCGCTGGTAGATCAAGCGGTCCGTCAACAGCTGGTCCCCGTGGACGTGGAGGTAGCCGCCCTGGAACGGGACGGCCGGTGTGATCGGCGGCGGCAGGATCGTCTGGAGGTGACTCCATCCGGTCGCGCTGCGTTCGAACACGGCGATGCGGTACTCGAAGTCCACCTGATCGATGTGCTCGTAGGTGACGAGCGCGATGTCGTCCGCGATCTCGACGGCCTGGATGGCTCCCACGCTGTCGCCGGGGCTCCCGGTGACGACCAGTGCTTCTTCGTCGACCCAGGTGTCGCCCTCCAGCCGGTAGACCGACGCGACGGCCTGGTTCGCGGCCGCCATCTCCTCGGAGACGATGACGCGCGTGCCGTCGGTCGCCGTCGCGGACCCGCTGTGGATGCTCCCCGGTAGGAGCGGGACGAAGTCGTGCTCCGGACACTGCGGGGCCGTCGCGGCGAGCAGGGGGGACGAGAACAGAACGACCGCGAGCGCCGCTGGGATGCGGCGCGATACGAACGAGCAGACCATGGGGAAGGGCGCGATGCGCGCTGATGCGAGACGAGGGGAAGAGCGCGGGGACCCCGATTGGAGCACGCATCGCCGATCTCGGGCACGAAAGTCGCCGCATAGGCGGCTGCGGCCGCTGGAACCGGCGACTCTCCCGTCCGTCTCGGTACCCTCCGGCCCGTGGGCGCGGTATGCAGTATGGCTCCCGCTCGCCCATCCCGAGTACGCCGCCCAATCCATGCTCGCACGACTGCTCATCGCCGCCTCCGCGCTCGTCGCTCCCGCCACGGCCCAGGATCTGCTCGTCACCGACACTTCGACGGGCCTCGTGATGCGGTTCGACGGCGCCACAGGGGCGCTTCTCGATCCCGCGGCCTTCGATCTCACGTCGCTCTCCCAGGGCGCGGTGACCAGGCCGTCCGAGGTCCTGTTCGCGCCGAACGGGGAGCTCTGGGTCGTCGACTCCGGCTCGGACGACCTGCACCGGTTCGCTGGCGACGGATCGTCCTACATCGGCGCCTTCGGGCTACCGGCCGTGAATCTCATCGGGGGCGCGACGTTCGGAGAGCAGACCGTCATCGGAAACAGCGAGTTCGAGTCGAACATGAGCTTCAGCACGCTCGTCGAGCTCGACGGGGACGGAGCGCTGACGGGCACGGTCGCGACCCAGCTGCCGCTCGACGTCGAGCCGTTCGAGCGCAACGGCGTCGAGGGGTTCCTCGTGTCGGACAACCTGAACAGCCAGATCCTCTTCGCTGACGCAAACGATCTGTCGTCGCAGGTTCCGGTGACCCCGCTGCCCAACCTGACGCGAGCGCCCCTCGCGCTGCAGATGCGGCGGACGCCATCGGGGTCCTTCCTCCTCTGCACGCTCGAGATCTTCGGCAGCAGGGTCACCGAGTACGACGCGAGCGGACAGGTCGTCACCAGCGTCGACGTCCTCGCGCTCGGTGCGACTGCCTCCGGGGTCGCTCCTCTGGAGAACGGGAACCTGCTCGTGTCGGGGCCGACCGGAGTCCACGTGGTCGATCCGGTCGCGGGAACGCTCACCACGGTCCTCGCCGACGTCGACGGCCTGTACGTGAGCGAGCCGACGACGGGTTCGGGGTACTGCACGGGCGTTCCGAACTCGACCGGGGTTCCCGCCGCGACGAGCGCCGTCGGCAGCCGCGCGGTCGCGGACGACGAGATGACGCTCCACTGCCACCGCATGCCGACCGGGGCGACCGCGTACTTCCTGGCGAGCCGCCAGCCGGGCGTCACGACGAACCCCGGCGGCAGCGACGGGAACCTGTGTCTCGCGGGCCCGATCGGGCGCTTCGTCGGACCGGGCCAGGTGCTGAACAGCGGGGCCGAGGGACGCGTGTCCCTCGACCTCGACCTGGCCGCTCATCCCACGCCGACGGGCTTCGTGCAGGTGCTCCCCGGCGAGACGTGGTTCTACCAGTGCTGGTACCGCGACTCGACCGGGGGACAGGCGACCTCGAACTTCTCGAACGGCTGGGGGATCACGTTCCGCTGATGTGGATGGACCTGTCAACCCGCAGCGGGTCAGGCTTCTGATGGACTGATTCGTTCGTTGGTTGTCCCTGCAGCGCCCCCGCGTCGCCGCTCACCCAAACAGGCGGCGACGCGGGGGCGCGCTCGTTGGCGCTCCTTCCGGTCGTTTCGAAAGAAGTGCGAGAGCCCGGCTCCACGAGTGCCAAGTGAACGTTGGTCAGACTGATGTTCGCGGGATGGTGCCGCAGTGGAGCTGTTCGCCTTGGGGATGCTCACTCCAGGTAGCGGGTGTCGTGCCCATCTCGAGCACGGCCCAAAACGGAAGACGAGTGCGCCCCAGGCCATGTGGGCGTGAGAGCCGGACTCTCGCTGGTCGTTGGTTCTCGCGTTGCTAGGCCGCCAGCGGCTCCTCCTGCCCAACGGCCCAGATCGCGCAGGCGAGTTCACCCGCAACCGCGATGAGCGCCTTCTTCATCGGCACGTGCCGATGCTGAAGGGCCCGTAGTCGCCTGTTGAGCCGCGACTGGGCATTCCACGCGATCGCTCGCACGGATTCGGAGGTACCCACCGAGCGTTTCTGGAGTTCCCGACTGATATGGGATGAACGCCAGTACGCCCACGCCGCTTCGACGAGCATTCGTCGCAGCCGCCGGTTCCCAGCCTTCGTGATGCTGCCGCGGTTCCGAGTCTCTCCGCTGGACTGCTCCGACGGCGACAGGCCCAGGAGGCTCGCAAATCGCTTCGCGCTGGGGAATCGACGCAGGTCGCCGATCTCTGCCACGATCGTCGCAGCGGTCAGGACCTTGATCCCCGTCCAGCGCGACATCGTGCGCCGGATCGAGCGCGTTCTCCGCGATGGCGGGATCTTCGACGAAGATCCCTCATCCAAGGGCGGCAGCTTCGACGACTCAGAGTCGCTCCTCCCCTTCGTCCAGGCCGCCTCGCTCCAGTCGAAGGTCGCGCTCGGCAACGTGCGCTGCCCGCGGTGCGGCAGCCGGTTCGCGATCGTGCGGATAGGATCCGGCGCATGCTCCGCCTTTCGCTCGTCGCGCTCGCCACCGTCTCCGCTCTCGCGCCGCTCGCCCCTGCGCAGGTCTTCGACGAGCGCTTCGACGACTGGCCCGTCCGGCACAGGATCGGCGGCGTCGTCGCGGTGGCGGGTTCCCTCGACGACGTGCGCGCTCTCGGTGACGCGAGGCTGCGCCTCGACGAGGACGCGCGCGTCCTCCTCCTGCTCGAGAAGGGCGTCGACGAGCCGCGCGTGCGGCAGTACCGCGAGCTCCTTGCGGGCGATGACGACTCGGGGCGCACCCTCGACGTCGTGCGCTACGGCGACTCTCTGCCCGACGATCTCGTGGCGCGCCTCGCCGACTGTGACGCCCTCTGCTGGGAGTCGGTGGGCGCCGAGAGTCGGATCGGAGTGCCCGCTCTCGCCGGCGTCCGCGACGCGCTCGCCGGGCTCGTCGATCGCGGAGGCCTCGTCCTCGCCGTCGGACCCGGCGCGCGCTTCCTCGGTCACAGCCACCGCACGGGAGACGGCCCCGAGGCGCCGGTCGCGCCCGGCCTCGACCTCGTCCCGGACACCGTGATCGACACGACCTACCGCGGCGCGGAGGATCGCGGCGAGCTCCTCGGCGTCCTCGCGCCGCGTCAGCGGCTCGTCGGCGTCGGCCTGGCGCCGGGGACCGCGCTCGTCCTCGACCGGCGACGCTGCCGCGTCGTGGGGAAGGGCACGGCGGAGTTCCTCCTGATGGCGAACGACCGCCAGCCCGTGCGAGCGCAGACGATCACACCGCAGCGGGAGCGGCGTCAGTCGCCGAAGGAGTACCTCGTCGACCTGACCGAGTGGCGGCGCGACGCGATCGACCGGACGCTCGAGCCGTTCCCGCCCGCGGAACCCTACGCGCCCGTCGTCGAGAACGGGACGCTCCTCATCGTCGGCGGCGGCGGGCTGCCCGACGGGCTGATCGATCGGTTCATCGAGCTCGCCGGCGGCACGGAGGAGGCGCGGCTCGTCTACGTGCCGTGCAGCGAGCGCGGCGACGTCGGCGCGAGTCAGCGCACGGTCGAGGGGTGGAAGCAGCGCGGCGTGAAGAACGCTACGTTCATCCACACGAAGGACCGCCTGCGCGCGAACACGGACGAGGAGATCCTCGGCCCACTGCGCGGGGCGACCGGGATCTGGTTCGGCGGCGGCCGCCAGTGGAACTTCGCCGACTCGTACTACGGCACCGAGGCGCACCGCCTGATGAAGGACGTCCTTCGGCGCGGCGGCGTCATCGGCGGGTCGTCCGCCGGCGCGTCGATCCAGGGGCGCTACCTGGCGCGGGCGACGCCGATCCAGAACTTCGAGATCATGGCGCCGGGCTACGAACGCGGTGGCCTCGGCTTCCTCGGCGGCGTCGCGATCGACCAGCACTTCACGCAGCGCGGCCGGCAGAAGGACATGACGCAGCTCGTCGACCGCTACCCGCAGCTGCTCGGGATCGGGATCGACGAGACGACGGCGCTCGTCGTGACGAAGTCGCGCGCCCGCGTCGTCGGGAAGGGACGCGTCTGCTTCTACGACCGCCGCCTCCCCGTCGTGCCGGGCGAGCTCGACCATGTCGCCCTTCCGGCGGGATCCGAGTTCGATCTGGTCGCGCGACAGGTGACCGTCGATACGCGCGGCGCGGCGCGGGGCGACGGCGACTGAATGACCGGCCTCAGGCCAGCTCGGACGACCGGCACCGGTGCGCGGGGGACGGGTCGTGCTACATCGGTGCGTTCGATCTCCCGACCTTCGCGCTCCTCGGCGGCGCGATCGGGCGCTTCGTCGGACCGGGCCAGGTGCTGAACAGCGGGGCCGAGGGACTCGCGTCCCTCGACCTCGACCGGGGGACAGGCGACCCCGAACTTCTCGAACGGCTGGGCGCTGACCTATCGCTAGCGCACCGCGACCGCGAGACCGTTCGTGAAGTTGGACGTCGGCACGCCGCCGACCGCGTCGCGGTACCAGGCCTGGAAGTACCAGAGCGTCCCGGGCAGCGGCGTGACGGGACCCGTCGGCGAGGGGAAGGACGTCAGGTCGACGTCGAGCGTCAGGAGCCCATCGTCGTTCGCCGGCTGCACGGCGCCGGGTCCGACGTAGCGGCCGATCGCGCCGCCGAGGCAGAGGGTTCCAGCGCTCCCGCCCGCCATGGGGACGAGGCCCGAGGCGTTCGCCACGAGGAACAGGCCCGTCGAGCCCACGGGTACGTCACGCGCGAGCAGCCTCAGTTCGTTCCGCGCGATCTCGTCGCTCCCAGCGCCGAGCAGGCGCGCGGCGACGCCGGTCGAGTTCAGCACCGCCGGACCGCAGTACGTCGTGCCGACGTCTCCGAACGCGTCGTTGCGGTGCCACACCATTCTGCCGAGCGGCGCATCGAGGGAGACGACGTCCGCGTCGAAGTCGCCGTCGAGGTCCACGACCTCCAGGTCGGCGTCGAACGGTGATCCGTCGCTGATCGTGGTGCGCGAGGTGAACGAGCCGGTGTCCGAGACGTGGATCACCTCGATCGTGCTGGCCGCCCCCGGCGCACGGACAACCACATCCGGCGACCCGGCTCCGTCCAAGTCCGCGACCGCGACGCGCTGCGGCGGTCCTGCGACGGGGAGGCGGGACGGCAGTCGATCCCAACCCCCGTTCGGAGCCGGACGCGCGACGTCGATGGCGTTCTCGTTGGTCGCCGCCCAGACGAACGACGGCCGCGTGTTGGCCGTGAGCTGGAGCACGCGGAGGTCCACGGAGATCGCCTGCGTCGGCGCGAGGATCCCGGCGTCCGTGAACGCTCCTCCCGGGCCGCCCTCGAAGAGCCGGATCGAGCTGCGGACCTGGCCGAACGGGAGCAGCCGGTCCTCGAGGACCACGAGGTCGAGGTCGCCGTCCACGTCTGCGTCGATGGCGACGACCTCCGTGATGGTCTCGGGCGAGTCCGCCGCGATGCGGCGGGGCGCGAACGTACGCGGCGCCGTCTGCTCGTACACGGCGACCTCGCCCGTCACCAGCGGGACGAACAGGTCGACGTCGCCGTCACCCTCCAGGTCGCCGAACGCCGCCTCGTTCGCGAGGTCGAGGCTGGCGCCGTCGAGGACCGCCGGCACGAGGTCCGTCCCGACGTCGTTCCAGAGCGCGTAGAGGACACCCGCGCGGTCCTCCAGCACGACGTCCTCGGCCCCGTCACCATCGACGTCCGCGCGCACGACGTTCCTCGCGCCGTCGATCGCAGGCAGGATCGGGACGGGCGCTTCGAAGCCCTCGGCGGCGCGCGAGCGGGCCAGCGCGAGACCCGCCGCGAGAGATGCGCCGAGGACGTCTCGATCACCATCGCCGTCGACGTCCAGCGCGACGACGTCGTCGACGTCGGCGAGCCGTCCGGTGATCTCCCGGAGCGTCGTGTCGAAGGCGGGGCCGGTCGCGTTCAGATCGCTGTCCAGGACCGCGATCGACGCCTCGCGCCGAGCCAGCACGAGGTCGAGGCCGCCGTCGCCATCGAAGTCGGCGGTCGCGAGGTCGGCGGCACGGGACGGCTGCCCGGGCGTCAGAGCGGCCGAGGCCGCCAGGGTCCCGGCAGGCGTGCCAGCGAGCCACTGAACGCCCAACCCGGCGGGGGGCGCGAGCACGAGATCCTCCCGCCCGTCCCGATCCACGTCGAGCACCGCCACCCCCCTCGAGACCGAGGCCTGATCGACGATGGACCCAGACGCCTGGAAGCCGAACCCGCCCGTGCCGCGGTAGGTCAGGATCGGCAGCGGCGTCCTCTGGACCAGGACGATGTCGCGCAGGCCGTCGCCGTCCAGGTCGGCGAGCCGCAGCCACTCCCCGCGACCGATCGCGTCGACGATGCCGACCTCGACGAAGCCCGCCGGACCGTCGTTCCTGAGCGTGAGGATCTCGTTGTCGCGATACGCGACGAGGTCGAGGTCCCCGTCGCCATCCGCGTCGAACGGCGCCAGTCCATTCACCGGGCGGTCCGCGATGGGCACCTGCGGAGCGAACGCACCGCCGCCTAGGTTGAGGATCAGCGCCTCTTGGTCGGCGAAGAGGGATCGCGTGGGGACGAGCACGTCGGGGTCCCCGTCGCCGTCCACGTCGGCGATCCGGACGTCGAAGCCGACGTTGTTGAGGCGCCCGATCTCGACCGCCGCGTCGAACGCGCCGCCCCCGAGACCGCGGAGGAAGCTCACGCGCGACTCGCGATCGACGACGACCAGGTCGAGGACGCCGTCGCCGTCGAAGTCGGCCGAGTCGATCGACCGGATCTCCGGGTCCCCAACCTCGATGGGGCGCAGTTCCCCGAACGCCCCGGACGGGAGCCGGCGCAGCCAGGCGAGCGAGACCGTCTCCGGTTCGCGCGTGGCGACGACGATGTCCGGCGATCCGTCGCCATCGACGTCCGCGGCGTGCACCGCCTCGTGGCTCACGAGCGAGATCGTGATCGGGAGGGCGTCCGAGAACTGGGCGACGGCGAGCGCGGCGAGAGCGGTCGGCAGCATGGCGGTCTTGGGGGAGAGGGCAGTGCGAGGGCTCGAGCGCTCTCGTAGCCAGGCCACGTCGTCCGGTATCGAGCGGTCCGGCGCGGCTCCTGGTCGCACCTTCGGCGCGCCCCGACCGATTCTCCCTCACGCCGTCGCAGCCCCGGTACGCAGAATCGGACGCGGCCCATGCAGCGGATCGACGGAACAGCGCGAAGCGCACTGACGGACGGCTCGCTCGTCGCCGGCGTGCTCTCCGGGACCTCCGCCGACGGGATCGACGTCGCGCTGGCGCGGCCGCGGCTCGACGGGCCGCCCGATGCGCGTCGCGTCGTTGGCCTGGACTCGGTGGGGGGCAGCACCGAGCCCTTCGATCCGGACCTCGCCCAGCGGGTCCACCGGATCCTCGACGGGTCGGCGACGCCGTCCCTCGCCGAGGTCGCCGTGCTGCACCGGGACCTCGGCCGTGCCTTCGGCGAGGCAGCCCGCCGCGTCGCCGACCGTGCTGACGCCGGCCCGCTCGCGCTCGTCGCCAGCCACGGCCAGACCGTCTTCCACCACGACGGCGACCCCGAGGTCGGGCGCGTCACCCTCCAGCTCGGGGACGGGGACGCCGTGGCCGAGGCGGCCGGGTGCGCCGCGGCCTCCGACTTCCGCGCGCGCGACTGCGCCGCCGGGGGAGAGGGAGCGCCGCTCGTCGCTCTCGTCGACGACGTCCTCTTCTCCGGGGCACCGCGGCCGCTCGCGATCCTGAACCTCGGCGGGATCGCGAACTGGACCCTGCTCCGCGAAGGGCGGCCGGTCCTCGCCGCGGACGCCGGCCCGGCGGGTGCGCTGCTCGACGGTCTGGCCCGGCGGCTGCTCGACGCTTCCTTCGACCGGGACGGGGCGAGTGCCGCCGCGGGCCAGCCCGACCTCGCCCGTGTCGAGGAGGAGATGGGCCACCCCTTCCTGGCACGGCCGTGGCCCAAGACCACCGGGCGCGACACCTTTGACGCCGCCTGGGTCGACCGGTGGGTCGCCCGGACGGCCGGGACGAGCCGCGAGGATCAGCTCGCCACCGGCGTCCGCTTCGTCGCCCGCGCCGCCGCCCGATCCCTGGCCGCCGAGCTGCAGGCGGGCGAGGCTGTCCACGTCGCCGTCGCCGGCGGCGGTGCCCACAACGCCGCGCTGATGGCGGCGCTCCGGGCCGAGGTCGAGGCCGAGCTCCAGGCAAACGGAGCGGGAGCCGGGGCCAAGTTCGCCGGCCTGAGCGCCTCGGATCGATACGGTGTGCCGGTCGACCTGCGTGAGGCGTGGGCGTTCTGCGTCCTGGGCATCCGGCTCGCGCTGGGGGAGCCCTCGACCAGCCCGACGGCCACGGGCGCCCTCGCCGGGCGGGTCCTGGGCAAGTGGAGCCCCGCTCCGGTCGCATGACGCCGGGCCCGGCACCAACCTTGCTGGGAATCGCCGGTAGCCGCCCCGAGCGCCCGCGGTAGGCGCCGCAGCGGTCCCGACCCGCGACGGGTCGGCCCGGACACGCCGTCCGGGGGCCTGCGTTCCTTGACCGTCCCCCGGCCTCCGCTATCATCCTCCGTCGCGCCGAACGCCCCCTGTGGGGGAGCGAACGGCGTTTCGCCCCTCCCCCCAGTTTCACCCCAAGCGGCCCCCCCTCGAGGTTCGTCCGACGATCCGGTGCCCCCCGCACCGGTCTCCACGGACGACGCCGGGCCGAACCTCCGAATCCGGACCGAACGTTCGACGCTCTCCCGAACGGTGCCCCGTCGTCGATGGCACCCACGTCCGGTTCATCCGGCCGGGCCCGCGTCTCTCCAACGCTCCGCCTCCTCGGGTTCCCTCCACTCCGCCATGAGCCGATCGCGCTTCCTGGGTCTCCTCGTCCTCCCCGTCCTCGCCGCCAGCGCCACTGCGTTCCCGCAGGATGTGGCGAGCGACTTCGACGCCGCCCTCGATCTCTGGGAACGCGGTCGCAAGCAGGAGGCGCTCGATGCGATGCGCCGGCTCCTCGCGTCCGATCCCGATCCGGGCGAGGTGTACCGCGTGTACATCGACTCGGACTCGCAGAAGATCATCGACTTCATGACCGAGGGCGACGAGTACACGCGCGTCGCCGAGCGGTTCCTGGAGCGCGCGAGCCTCGGCCGCCTCGACATCCAGGACGACGACGACACGATCCAGGGCCTCGTCTCCGAGTACTTCGGCGCGTCGTCGACGGCTGATCGCCGCAAGACGCTCTCGCGGATCGTCGCGCAGCACGGCGAGTACGCCTGCCCGCGCTTCGTCAACATCCTCGGGCTCGAGAGCGATCCGGACCGCGTCCGCGACGCGATGCTCGCGCTGCAGAGCATCAGCTCGCGCGCCGTCCAGCCGCTGATCACCGCGCTGGCGTCCGAGAACGCCTACCAGCGCCGCAACGTCGCGATGACCCTCGGGATCATCGGCGACCCGCGCGCCGGGGCCTCTCTCCTCGCTCTCGCGTCGACCGACTCCGACGACGGCGTCCGATCGGCCGCCGCGACCGGCGCCGCCAACTGCGGCGCGTCCGGTGACGCGGTCGCCCTCTTCCTCCAGCTCGGCGACGACTACCACCACCGCCGCGCCAACGTCCTCCGCGACCTCGACTACAGCGACGTCGTCTGGGACTGGGACGGCGGCAAGCTCGTCGCGCGCGCCGTTCCGCGCTCCGTCTACAACAACGAGCTCGCCAAGGACGCCTTCTACAGCGCCCTAGGGCTCGCGCCGGACTCGATGGACGCCGCCGCCGGGATCGCCCGCGAGAGCGTCGACATCCAGGGCAAGCTCGCCGCGCTCGAGTCGGCCGGCCAGGACGTCTCCGAGATGAGCGACGCCGCCGCCGAGGGCATGCTGGCCGTCCTCGCCGCCGGCCCGGACGCTCTCGATCGCGCGCTCCAGATGTCGGTCGCCTCGGGTGACTCGGCCACCGGCGCGCGGATCGCCGAGCAGCTCGGCCACCTGGCGACCCGCCCGACGGACGGCCTCCAGGCCGCCCTCGTCGGTGGAGGCGCGTCGATGGCCGGTGAGGCCGCCGTCGCGCTGGCGCACATCGCCGTGTCGACGAACACCTCTGCCTCGACCGAGGTCGTCAACCAGCTCGGCAAAGCCGCCGGCCGCCGCGTCGTCAAGGTCGCCCTCATCATCGACGGCGACGCCCAGCGCGCGACCGACCTCGTCGCCGCCCTCGACGGCCAGGGCGTTCTCGCCCAGCACGCCGGCACCGGCGCGCAGGGCCTCCTCGCCCTCGGCCAGCTCAGCGGCATCGACGTCCTTCTCGTCGGCGACGACATCCCGGACCTGACCACCGACGCGGTCGTCGCGCGGATCCGTCAGAACCCGGCGTACGACGCGACCCCGACCTTCCTCCTGACGGCGGACGAGGATCTCGCCGAGGCCTACGGCGACCGGATCCAGGGCTCCTTCGCGGGCGCCGACGGCATCGACGCCCTCCAGGAGGTCTTCGACGCCCGCCTCGACGACAACCGCGCCCGCGCCGACGCCCTCGCGGCCCGCGCCGCCATGGCGATCTCCGCCCTCGCGGCGACCGGCGCCGACGTCAACCTGGCGATGGACGGCCTGATGGCCGCGATCGACGGGCGCCGCGACGGGATCGCGATCCCGGCTCTCGCCGCGCTCGGCAAGGCCGGCACCGCTGGCTCGGTCGACGGGATCCTCGCGGTCCTGAACAACGGTGATGCCTCCGACGACGTCCGCATCGCCGCGGCCAACGCGGTCGGCGCGATCGGCGGTCGTCTCGACCTCGCCGAGGCCGTGTCGAACTCGGTCCGCGACGTCCTGAACGGCGACGGCAGCCTTCCGCTCAAATCCGCCGCGGCCGCCGCGCTCGGCCGGATGAACCTCGGCAGCGCCGCCCGCGCCGGCGTGCTCCAGGGCGTCCGCGTCGACATCGGCTCTTCCGAGTGATCGACCGCCCGGCGGCGAGCGCAGGCTCGCGCGTCGGAGCAAAAAACCAGCGAGGCCCGCTTCCGCATGCGGAGGCGGGCCTCGCTATACTCTGACGCCTCGCAGCGCGGCGAGCGGCCCCCCGGGGCATGCACGCGCGCTCGCGGACCGCGGACGCCAGAGTAGCTCAGTGGTAGAGCACTGCTTTCGTAAAGCAGCGGTCACGAGTTCAAGTCTCGTCTCTGGCTCCATCTCCGCGCCGTCCGCTTCCCGGGGCACACTGGCACGGGAGGAAACAGAGCCATGGGCATGAGCGGGATCCTCGACGGCCGACGACTGATCGGCGTCGTCCACCTGGCGCCCACACCGGGCGCGCCGGCCGCGGAGAGCGGCGGGATCGAGGCGCTGCTGGAGCGCGCAGCGCGCGACGCCGCCGCCTACGCCGAGGGCGGGATCGACGCGCTCGTGGTCGAGAACTTCGGGGACGCGCCGTTCGAGAAAGAGCGCGTCGCGCCGGAGACCGTGGCGACGCTCGCGCTCGCCGTCGATCGTGTCCGTCGGACGCCGGGGATCCAGACCGTCGGCGTCAACGTGCTGCGGAACGACGCCCGCTCGGCGCTCGGGATCGCCGCCGCGACGGGCGCGCGCTTCGTGCGCGTCAACGTGCACTCGGGATCGATGTACACCGACCAGGGCCTCGTCGAAGGGCGGGCGGCCGAGACGCTCCGCACGCGATCTGCGCTCTGTCCCGACGTCCTCCTGTTCGCCGACGTCCACGTGAAGCACGCGACGCCCGTGCCGGGCGAGCGCATCGAGGACGCGGCGCGCGACGCGCTGCACCGCGGGCGCGCAGACGGTCTCATCGTCTCGGGCATCGCGACGGGGCAGGCGCCGGAGCCCGATCGGATCGCGCGCGTGCGCGAGGCCGTCGGGCCGGACGTTCCGATCGTGGTCGGCTCGGGTCTCGACGGCTCGAACGCCGCGGAGCTGCTCGCGCACGCCGACGCCGCGATCGTCGGGACGGCGGCGAAGGAGGACGGCGACGTGTCGCGCCCTGTCGATCCGGCGCGCGTGCGCGCGCTCGTGAGCGCGGTCTAGGCCTGGATCGCGCGTTCCGGCCTTGCGGGGCGCGCGTCGCGCCGTTATGACCACCGGCGCTCCCATGCCCCCTGCACGCCGACGCCCGCTGACCCATCGAGCCCTCGGGCTCGTCGTCACGCTGTGTCTGCTGGTGCAGCCGCTCCTCGGTCTCGTCCACCTCACGGTGCACGAGCACTCGCACGGCCACGAGGGCCACGCGCACTGCGGCCACTCCCACGATCACGGCCATCCGGCGACCGCGGATGGGGCCGTTATCGCGGGGGACGCTGTCGCGGAGGCCGCGGGGGAGGCGCCGGCCGACCAGCATCGGCCCCATCCGGCCGAGGAGCACCTCGAGTCGGACGGCGTCCAGCGAGCGCTCGTGGGCTCGTCCGACGGGATTCCGGCGCCGGTCGCGCTCTGCGCGGGCGCCGCGCCGCCTCTCCGGATCGCGCCGCGCGTCGAGCGTCCGGCGCGCGTCGTCCGCGACACTCCACCAAGAGCGCCAACGCGCTCACGCGCGCCCTCGCGGGCTCCTCCCGTCCTTTCCTGACTCTGCGTGGCTCGGTTCGCCGGGCCGTCGACGTCCGCAGCGCCGCGCGCTGCCGACGCTTCGGTGCATTCAGGAAACGTCGTGAGAAGTGAGATCCAGTCCGTTTGAGCCCGTTCGGGCATCGACCACTCTGCCGGTCGTCGCGCTCCTCGTGAGCGGCTGCGCGAGCTACTCCGCCATGCCGCTGGAGGGCGTGGACGTGCTCGACCAGCTCGCGCTGCGCTCGACCGGCGCACCGGCAGACCCGGCGCCGCAACCGGACTGGCTGGAGCAGTGGTTCCCGCTCGCGAATGACGTGCGCTTCGACGACGGCGTCACGCTGGCCGAGGCCAACGCGCTGGCTCTGTACTACTCGCCACGCCTTCGCGCAGCGCGGGCGCGCGAGGACATCTCCGAAGCGCTGGTGATCCAGGCGGGCGTCCTGAAGAACCCCCAGCTCTTCCTCGGACCGCGGCTCTCGCTCGAGGAAGCGACCAGCATCGTCCCGGCCAGCGTCTACTGGCAGGTGCCGCTCTGGGGGCAGCGCAGCGCGCGCAAGGAGAGCGCGCTCGCGGGGCTCGACGTCTCCCAGCTCGAGGTCGTCGACGCCGAGCTCGCGACGCTCCAGGCCGTGCGCAACGGGTTCCTGAGGCTGGAGCGCCGTCGCTCCGAGGAGGACGCCTACGCCGCGGCCGCAGCGTTCAGCTCCGACCTCGTGCGGTGGATCGAACAGCTCCGCGCGGCAGGGGAGGCGGACCCGGCGGCGGTCTACCTCGTGCGCTCCGAGAGGGACGGGATCCACTTTGCGCTCGAGCGCGCAAGGGCGCGCCGCGTCGCGGCCCGGATCGAGCTGCTGGAGCTCGTCGGTCTCTTGCCCGACGCCGCCGTCGAGTTCGTCACCGCGGACGCGCGGACGATGCCGTCGAACGAAGCCCTCGACGAGACGCAGGCGCTCCTGCGCGTCCCCGCTCTCCGGCGTGCCCACGCCGAGTACGACGCCGCCGAGGCGGCGCTGAAGCTCGCCGTCCGGAAGCAGTATCCGACCGTTCGCCTCGGGCTCGAGTACGAGAGCGATCGGGGCGAGGTGTTCCTCGGCCCCGGCCTCCTTCTCTCGCTCCCGCTGTTCGACCGCAACCAGGGCGGGATCGCCGCCGCCGAACGAGCGCGCGGGCTCGCGCGCGAGAACTACACCGCTGCACTGCTGCGCGCGTCCCACAGGGTCGCGCGCTCGCGGACCCGCGTGGACGCGGCCGCGAGTTCGCTCGAGGTCTACCGCGAGGGGGCTCTCCGCGAAGCGGACTCCGCTCTGACCGCGCTCAAGGATCGCCTGCGCCTCGGCCGTGCGACGCCCCTCGAAGCCGTCGCGACCCAGAGTGCTCTCGCGCGCACACGCGTCCAGGTCCTCGAGCTCGAGGAGCAGCTCTACGCGGCGCGCTTCGAGCTCGCCGTCGCGAGCGGACTCGCGCTCTCCCCGACGACGCAGCCCGACCCCGAGGAGCTCCCCCAGTGATCCGCTTCCTGCACACCCCGTGTCTCCTCGCCGCCTTCGCGGCGTCCTCGTGCGTCCAGGAGGCGCCGCGGTCGTCCGCCGGAGCGCCGCCGCCGGCCGTCACCAACCGCATCCCCACGCCGCCCGAGGTGGTGAACAACCTCGGCCTCTCGTTCCAGGCGGCCGAGCGCGGTCGCCTGAAGCAATGGCGGACGATCTCCGGCGAGCTGGTCGTGCCCGAGCACCGTCGGTGGACGGTGCGCGCGCCCGCGTCGGGGCGTCTGCGGTCGGTCGCGCCGCAGTGGACCACGCTGGAGCGGGGAGACCTGCTCGCCACGCTCTCGTCGCCCGAGCTTCTCGCGGCTCGACGCGCGCTCGCGATGGCGATCGCGGTCGCGGAGGACGCGGCCGTCGCCGCCGAGGCCACGCGGGAACGCCTCGAGGAGAGCGTCGTCCACCTCGGCGAGGCCGAGCGGTTCGAGGAGGCGTGCCGCGCGCGCCTCGCCGAGCTCCTGGAGCTGCAGCGGTCGTCGAACCCGCTGGTCGCGTCGGAGCTCATGAGCGCCCGCGGGGCCGTCGCCGACGCGAGCCGGACGCGTCTCGATGCGGCCATCACCCGGGACGGCCTGCGCTCGCAGCTCGCGTCGAACCGTCGTGCGGTTCGGGAGGCCGAGCTGAAGGCCGCGGAGGAGCGTGCGCACCTGCGCCTTCTCACGGACGTCGCGGACGCCGAGTCGCCGGTCGTCGATGCCGCTGCGTCGGAGGTGCCCGCGGTGGAGCTGCTCGTGCTGTCTCCCGGCTCTGGTGTCGTCGTCGAGCTCCTGGCGTCGCCGGGCGTGATGGTGCGCGAGGGCGACCCGCTCGCGCGCGTGGCGGCCACCGATCTGCTGCAGTTCCGCGGCTACCTCCCCGAGGGCGACGCGGGCTCGATCGCACCCGACGCTCCGGTCACGCTGGAGTACACGTCGGAGCACCTGGGCGCCACCGAGACCACGCTCGCGCTGAACCTCCCCGTCGCTCTCGATCGGACGCGGATGCTGGTCGTGACGGCGGCGGTGCCGAACGACGCCGGCCTGCTCGCGAGCGGCATGTCGGCCCGCGCGCACGTCCAGGTCGGGGAGAGCGCGAACGACGAGGTCCTCGTCCCTGCGGAGAGCGTCGTCCAGGACGGCCTCGAGGCGATCGTCTTCAAGCGCGACGGGTCGAACCCCGACGTCGTCGTCCGGACGCCCGTGGAGCTGGGCGCTCGCTCGCCGGCGCGCATCGAGATCCTCGCGGGGCTCCTCCCAGGCGACCTCGTCGTCGTCGACGGCGTGCATCAGCTCAAGCAGACCGGTCTGGGGAAGGCGCCGGAGGGCGGCCACTTCCACGCCGACGGCACCTGGCACGCCGAGCACGACTAGCCCGTCATGCTGAACGCCCTGATCCGCTGGTCCCTGGAGCACCGCGGCGCCGTCCTCGGCCTGTCGGTCCTCCTCCTCGTCGCGAGCGCGTACCGCGTTCCGCGCATGCCGATCGAGGTGTTCCCGGAGCTCAACGCGCCGACCGTCACCGTCATGACCGAGGCGCCGGGCTACGCGCCGGAGGAGGTCGAGCGCGCGGTGACGTTCCCGATCGAGACCGCGCTGAACGGCATCGCGGGGCTGCGCCGGCTGCGGTCGAGCTCCGCGCTCGGGCTGTCGATCGTCTGGGCGGAGTTCGACTTCGGCGCCGACATCTACCGCAACCGACAGCTGATCGCGGAGCGACTCGCGCTCCTTCGGGGCAGCCTGCCCGCGAACGTCCACCCGCCCGAGATGACGCCGGTCTCCAGCATTGCCGGGGAGGTGATGCTGCTCGGGCTGACGAGCCCGGACGGGAGCGTGTCGCCGCTCGACCTGCGGCGCACGGCCGAGTTCGAGCTGCGTCCCAGGCTCCTCGCGGTGTCGGGCGTCGCCCAGGTCACGGCCCTGGGAGGGGAGCTTCCCCAGCTCCAGGTCCAGGTCGATCCCGAGGCGCTCCTCCGCTACGGCCTCACGCTGGCCGACGTCGAGGATGCCACCGCGGCGGCCCACGCGCCGGTGGGGGCCGGCTACCTCGCGGACGTCGGTGGGCGCGAGCTGCCGCTGCGACCCGCGACGCGCGCGCTGGACGCGGCAGACATCGGCTCGACGGTCGTGGGGGAGTGGCGCGGTGCGCCGCTGCGGCTCGAGGAGGTCGCGAGCGTGGGGATCGCCGGCGCGCCGCGGCGCGGCACGGGGTCCGCCGGCGGGCAGCCCGCCGTGATCCTCACGGTCCAGCGCAACCCGAGCGCCAACACGCTCGCCCTGACCGAGCGGATCGACGCGATGCTCGACGCGTTCGAGGCCACGCTGCCCGGCGGCGTCGAGCTGCAGCGCGCGATCTTCCGGCAGGCGGACTTCATCGGGGTGGCCGTGCGCAACGTCCTTCGGGCGCTCGCGGACGCGTCGATCTTCGTCGTGCTCGTCCTGTTCCTGTTCCTGCTGAACCTCCGGACGACGCTCATCACGCTCACGGCGCTGCCGCTCTCGCTCGGCGCGGCGCTGCTCGTGCTCGACGGCTTCGGGGAGACGGTGAACGTCATGACCCTCGGGGGGATCGCGGTCGCCGTCGGATCGCTGGTCGACGACGCCATCGTCGACGTCGAGAACGTCTTCCGGCGGCTGCGCGAGAATGCGCGGCGCCCCGAGGAGGAGCGACTCCCGACGCTCCGCGTCGTCTACGAGGCGAGCGTCGAGGTCCGGCAGGCGATCCTCCTCGCGACGACGATCATCGTCCTGGTGTTCGTCCCGCTGTTCCTGCTGAGCGGGATCGAGGGGCGGTTCTTCAGGCCGCTGGGCGCCGCGTACGTGTGCAGCCTCGCGGCGTCTCTCGTCGTCGCGATGACGGTGACGCCGGTGCTCTGCTACACGCTCCTGCGTCGCGCGCCCGCGCTCCGTGAGGCGCGCGAGAGCTGGTTCGTCCGTCGGCTCCAGCGGGCCTACGACCGAGCGCTCCGGAGCACGCTGCGCGCGCCGAGGTCCGTGCTGGGCGGCGCGACGGCGCTCCTCGTGGGAGCCGCGGCTCTTGCGATGACGTTCGGCTCCTCGTTCCTCCCCGAGTTCAACGAGGGAAGCATCACCGTGTTCCTGAACACGCCCGCGGGGACGTCGCTCGCCGAGTCGGATCGGATCGCGCGACGGATCGAGGTCCGGGCGAGCGAGATCGAGGGGGTCGCCGCCGTGACCCGGCGCACGGGGCGCGCCGAGCAGGACGAGCACGCGGAGCCCGTGAGCGCGAGCGAGGTCGACGTCCGCCTCGCGTCCGGCGCGGACGTCGACGCGGTGCGCGACGCGCTCGCGGACCTCCTGGACGCCACGCCGGGCGTGACGTCACAGATCGGCGGTCCCATCGGTCACAGGCTCTCGCACATCCTGTCCGGCACGCCGGCCGCCATCGCGATCAAGGTGTTCGGCGACGACCTCGACGAGCTCCGCGCGATCGCGAGGGAGATCGACGCGGCGCTGCGTCCCGAGCCGGGCGTGCGGGACCTCGTGGCGAACCGCGAGGTGCTCTCGGACACGCTGCCCATCGACTTCGATCGGGGGAAGCTCGCCCATCACGGCCTGACGGCGCGCGACGCCGCCGCGCAGCTGGAGACCGCGTTCCTCGGGCGCACCCTCGGCCGCGTCCACGAGGGGTCGGCGCGGACCGACATCGTCCTGCGGCTGGAGGGCGCCTTCCGCCGCAGCCTCGACGACGTGCGCCGCTTCCCGCTGCACGCGCCGTCGGGCGCGATCGTGCGCGTCGACGACGTCGCCGACGTCCGGGAGGAGCAGGCCTCCAGCCTGGTGACGCGCGAGAACGTGCGCCGCAAGGCCGTCATCTCGTGCAACGTCGCGCCGGGTCACAACCTCGGCGACCTGGTCGAGACGATCCGCGAGCGGGTCGATCCGATCGTCGCCGCGCGCGACGGAGTCTTCGTCGAGTACGGCGGCCAGTTCGAGGCCCAGGAGGACGCGAGTCGGCGGATCCTCGTCGCCTCGCTCGGCGTGCTCGCGGTCGTCTTCCTGCTGCTGGTCTCGGCGTTCGGCCGGTCGGGACCCGCGCTACTGGTCCTTCTCAACCTGCCCCTCGCGCTGGTGGGGGGGGTGGTCGCGCTCTTCCTGGCCGACTCCCCGGACTTCGCGCGGAACGTGGCCGCGCTCTTCGGAGCGGGCGAATACGTCGCTCCTGTCGTCTCCATCTCGGCGCTGGTGGGGTTCATCGGCGTCGCGGGCGTGGCCTGCCGCAACGGCCTTCTCCTGATCTCCCACTGCGACCACCTCGCGGGGACCGAGGGGGTGAGCGGGGAGGAAGCGTTGCTGCGCGGCGCCCGGGAGCGGCTGGTGCCGATCCTGATGACGGCGCTCAGCTCGGGCCTCGCGCTGGTGCCGCTCGTGCTCGCCCGAGGCGCGATCGGGAGCGAGCTCCAGTACCCCATCGCCGTCGTGATCCTCGGCGGTCTCTTCACGAGCACGCTGCTCAACCTCTTCGTCGTGCCCGCAGCATTCAGTCTGCTAGGCGTGGCGCGAAGAGGTGGGAAAAACCATACGTCTCTCGACATCCAAGGAAAATGAGAAAGAACATTCAAATGCATAGTCTGGCTACCCTCTGTCTGCTCTTCGTCATAAGCTGCGCCGACTCGAATGCGAATGCAGCGCACAAAGCCGAGGCCAGCGAGGCCGGAAAGTCCGAGGCTGCGTCATCTGGCCATGGAGTGGAGAAGTCGCTCGGGTCCCTGACCGTAGCTGGGCGCGACTTCGAGGTGCTCCTGCTCGGGGAGCTGGTCTCCGGCCGCGAGGGGGCGATCGAGGTCGAGCCTCGCGGCGGCGTGGGGGAGGGCACTCCCGCGCTCTACATCTGGTTGGAGGACGCGGCCGGCACACAGCTGAGCGCGCCGGCGAGGGGGTCGCGTGCGGGTGATCGACTGCACTTCCACGTGACGCCGCGCGCGGGCGGGGAGGCCCCGAACCGCGTCGTCTTGCGCGTCCGGGGCGACGGCGTGGACGAGCGCGGGGACCTGCTCCTCGACGGTGGCGTCTGAACGAACGCCTCGCTCGAGTGCACCGATGGACCGGGCCGTCGCCGTCCGCAGGGCGGACGCGGCGGCTCGGCGCTAGCCGGTAGGACCCCCGAATGCGGACGCCATTGGGCCGATTCCGTGCGATCGGACGGACCCGAGCACCCCGCTCGACGGCCGGGGCGCTCGTCCGGATCCTCGGCTCGTTCGCGATGCGTGGTGAGACGACCCGGGCCCCGCATTCCGTCGACCGATCACCGCGCACTCGCGCCGCCGCGGTCTGCCTCAGCGCGCCCGAGGATCGTCCGGCCGCGCGCGAAGCCCTACGTCCTGCGCCAGCGGCCACGTGCCCTGCGTCCAGCGAGCTGGTGGCGCCGAGACCGACACGAAGCGATGACGATCCGCGTGCCGCGAGCCATCGATGGCGGCACGCGGACGCTGGCGGCTCGCCCCACGTGACCCGAATCCAGATCGCAGGCCCGAACTGCGCCTAGTCAGAATCCCTAACGCAGCCCGGCAGAAGCCGCTGCATCCACTCGGCGCCTACCAGCCTCGCGACCGCTTCAGACGACACTTCGACGGTCGCTCAAGTATTAGGCTGGATGCGGCAACAACAGACTTATTTTCTTAACTCCGTGCGGGTTGTGATTGAGATGCGATCGCAATACCTTCTTCGCCCTCGCCGACGCAACGGCCCTCCGCGCCCTTTTATCCCCAGGTGGTCTGGGGACGGGCGCAGTGGGCAGAACTGGCCACCGAGGGCCCGTTGCCGCTGCGATCCCAATCTTCCTCCATGACTACTCTTCCTCTCCGGGCCGCCGCACGCGCGACGCGCCGCGCTGGTCTGACCCTCATCGAGCTCGTCGTCGTGCTCACCATCCTCGTCGCGCTGGGCAGCCTCCTCGTCCCGGTGATCGGCAACGCCCTGACGCGCTCGCACGTCGCGACGTGCGCGAGCAACATCCCCGAGGTCGCTCGGGTGCTGATCGGCTTCGGCACGACCAACACGGGCTTCGGCGACGACTGGTACACCGGCATCTACGGCGCGGCCACGTCGTCCGCCGACGAGGTCGTGAACAACTCCGTGACCACTTTCACCACGACCGGTGGCGGCGGTAACGGCGCCGGCGCCGGCGTGACCCCGACCGCGCTCGTTGCGGACGAAGTGGCTGCCCTCGCCTCCATCGGCATCGCGAACGTCCTCGACCACGGGGACGTCACCAGCCCGGGCTTCGACGTCACGTTCAACATCAACCCGATCCAGGAGGCCGTCGCTGTCGGTACGCTCGTCCAGACGCTCACTCTGACGGGTGCCCAGAGCCTCGACATCGTCGACCCGACCGCCGTCGCGCTCCCCGCCGCCACGAAGTACATCTGGCTCGGGATCGACAAGCGGACGGACCTCGTCGGCCTCGCGTTCCCGGAGCCGCCGGTCCACTTCGGCGACACCGAGGGCTTCCTGCCGCAGCAGGTCTACTCGCGCTTCGGCGCCATCTTCGAGATCGTCGACGAGATCCCGGGCGACGGCGAGGCTTCGATCCGCTTCGTGCAGGTCAGCTACAGCCTCGACGGTGACGCCTACGAGACGGCCGACAACCACATCGCGATCCACTGGAACGAGGTCAACGGCACCGGTCTCTGATCCCGCTTAGACTTTCCGAAGCCGGCGGCGCCCCGCGCCCCGCGTGAGACGGCGCCGGCCATTGGCCCGAGCGGACCCCAGGGGCCGCTCGGGCCTATCCCTTGCAGGAGGACTCCAGCGTGAGCGAGAACGAAACAAGGACGATCGGGCGCCGCGCGCGTGCGCAGGCAAGTGTCGGGCGAGTCGGCCTGACCCTGGTCGAGCTGATCGTCGTGCTGTTCGTGCTGGTGGCCCTCGCCGGCCTGCTCGTCCCGACGTTGAACAACGCCGGACGCGACGCGAGCGAGACCG
Organism: Planctomycetota bacterium; assembly: GCA_038757895.1. Lineage (GTDB taxonomy): Bacteria > Planctomycetota > UBA1135 > UBA1135 > Saltatorellus. The sequence continues at coordinate 41,407 of JBCDGE010000033.1, forward strand.
CGACGCGGACGACGCTCGCGACGGTCGCCGGCGCCATCGTGGGCCCGGGTGGCTACGTGGAGAGCATGCGATTCGCGCAGGACCTGAACGACGCTCTCAACCCGTTCGGCGACGGCTCGGGCTTGCCCTGGCCGGGATCGGCGGAAATCGGCGCGGGAAGGGTGGATCAGCCTCAGCTGAACTACCTCTTCAGGGTGCCTCTCGGCTTGCCGCTGCAGCCCTACGACGCCATCTCCCGTATCGGTTGGAACGGCCCGTGGCTCGACGCCAGTGCCGCCACTGTCTACGACCCGGTCGACCTCGACGCGAGCTTCACAGCGGCCTACGGGGATCCAGGAGACATCGCGCCGATCGATGGATGGGGCAATCCGGTCGTGATCCAGTACCCCATCGGAGGCCGGGACTTCGCGCGGCTCGTCTCCGCCGGACAGAACAACGTGATCGAAGCGGATCCCGCCGTCGACCTCCCTCTCGACGTGGGTGACGACCTCGTGTTCTACCTCTACCGCGAGAACCCGATCGATGACTAGGCACAGGTCGATCTCGATGCATCGCTCACAGGGTCTGACCCTGCTAGAGCTCCTCGTGGTTCTCGCGATCCTCTCGGCGCTCGGGACGGTGATGATCGTCCAGACCACCAGCCTGACGGATGAATCCCGCTACCAGGGCACCATTCGGACGCTGGAGCAGGTCGAAGATGCCGTGCTCGGACGTCAGCCCGTCGGAATCGAGGATCCGACCGGCATCACACCTGGCTTCGTCTCGGATCTCGGGCGACTGCCGCAGGCAATCGTCGGGCCGGGCGGGGCCGCGGAACTCTCCGAACTCTGGGACGTCAGCCTGTTCGCGAACGTCGATCCAGCTCTTGATCGGACGTTTCGAGCACGCACTCTCGTCGGACTCGACGACGATATCACCATGCTGAGTGGTTGGCGTGGACCTTATGTCCGCTTGCCGTTGGGCACATCCACCCTCAACGACGGGTGGGGCCGTGTACTTGGGCTGGTAGATGCCCCTGGGACGCTCACGGCGGACGTCGGCAGAGTGACCAGCGAGGGGTCCAATCTGGGCGACGCATTCGATCCCGACACGTTCGCGCCGGCCGCGCCCTTGGAGGTGGTCTTCGAGGGCGTCGAGGGAGTCGATCGAGTGAACGGCGTTGTGCCCCCGCTAACTGTTAGCTACACACTCCCGAGCGCGGCCTCCGGGAACGAGGATCTGATCATTCGTCTGTACGGCATCGTGGATGGACTGCCTGCCGTGCAGTTTCAGAGTGAGGTCATCGAGGGCCCGGAAGTTGGGGAGACGTCCGTCGTACGCGAGGTTAAGTTCGAGATCGCGTCGACCATCCCGGGTGAGGAGCCGACACAGGTCGAGTTCCCCAAGGGCCCCAAGGTCCTGGTTGCCTATCAATTCATCGGCGCCACTCCACCCCCGATCATCCCCGGAGGCGCGGCCGATCTCTCAGCGAACGAGAAGGCTTCGCTGCAGTTCATCTTGCCCGCAGGGGGACTGACCTCGCTCCCCACACTTGCGCTCGTGGTCGAGTAGCCATGGCCCCCCGTCCGGATCTCACTGTTGTCCTCCGCACGCGCGGCGTCCTGCTGCGCGCGGATGTTCGTCGTGGGGGCGAGCCGCAGGTCGCCCGCTGGCGGAACCTGCCGATGGACGCGGGGCCCGCCGTCACGCACGCGCTGCGTGAGGGCGGGCGGGCTGCCAAGCGCGTCTGGGTCCTCGACAGCGAGGTCTGGCTCGGTGAGGTCGGGCTCTCGGGCAGCGCCGTCGCCGGGCTATCGGACAAGGAGCTCGCGAGCCCGGCTGCGTTCGAGGCCGAGGCGGTCAGCGACCTCCAGCCCGCCGAGGCCGTGACCGCGGTGCAGCGGCGTCGCATGGCGCAGGCGGACGACCAGTTCCTGGTCGCGCAGGCGCGGCGGGCGGACGTCGCTGCGATCGCCAAGGCCGTGCGCGGCGGGGGCTCGAAGCTGGCGGGGATCAGCCATCCCGCCGGACTTCCCGATGCCCTCGACGTCGGCGACGAGGCCTCGATGGGCAACGGGCACAACGGCTGGCGCCGCGTGGAGTTCTGGTCGGACTCCGTCGTCCTGACCGAGTCGAACGCCGGGCGCACGAGCCTCACGCCCCTAGGGATCTCGCCCGGCAGCGAGTGGCGCAGAGCTCTGGAGCCCCACCTCCGCGGCGGCGAGCCGACACCAGAGGACCATACGCTGATCGAGCCCGGCGCGAGGATCCGCGGAGGGCCGAGCTGGCGCGAAACCGTGGCCGTCAACGGTTCCGCCCGGTGGATGGCGGCGGGCGAGGAGGAGGAAGACGAAGAGGACGGCGTCGCCGTCGTCAACCTTGCCGACGACGCTGCGGCCGACGACTTCGCGGCCGCGTGGGCCCGCCGTCTCGCGACGGCCGAGCCCGCGGCCGAGAGCGCGACGCCGACGCTCCGGCCGCCGAAGGCCCCCGCCGCACGCTGGCCAGCGGTCGTCGTGGGACTGCTGCTTCTGGCGCTCTCCGTGCTCGTCGTCATGCAGCAGCGAACGGACGCCGCCGCTCGGCTGGCTGACCTGCAGGCCCAGATGACGTCCGCCCAGGGGAGCACGCAGAAGGTCTCGGACCGTCAGCGGGACGCGAGACAGGCCAAGGCCGAACTCGAGGCGAAGAAGAAGGTCGTCGACGGCCTCGAGAAGGACGTCGAGAAGCGGCTCCGCGAGCTCACCCCGTCGCAGCCCCTCCCGACGGATCGAAGGGCCGCCATCTCCCAGCTGATGGGGGTCCTGACGGCGTTCGCGTCCGAGGATCTCGTCATCCAGTCGATCGAGCGAAGGGGGTCGCGGCACGAGATCAAGGGCATGGCGACCTCCCCGGGCGCAGCCTCGCGACTTGCACGGGGCCTGAATCACGGGCTCGGCGACGCATGGTGGGTGAGCCCGGCGCAGATCGACCCGGAGCCCGGGCCCGAGCGCGTCGTCTGGCGATTCTCCACGGCCGTCGACGCCAACGATCCAGGGCAGGTGAAGCGGTGAAGCCGAAGTCGAAGATCTCACAGCGCGAGCTGTGGCTGCTCTCGCTCCTGCCGGCGGCGCTCGTGCTGATCGTCTCGCTGGGCCTGCCCGGTCCGGCGGCCGAGATCGCGGAGACCGAGACGCGCCTTGCTCGGGTCACGGGAGCCGACGCGCAGCAGCGCATGGCCGGGCAGCTGAGCGACGCTTCCAAGGAACTCCGCGAGAGCCGCGCGCAGATCGAGCAGCTGGAGGTGCGCGAAGCCGAACTCCGGTCGCGCCTGGAAGAGCTTCAGCGACCGGGCAAGAGGGTCGTGAGTGGGCTCGAGATGGCCGACGCGCTGGACGAGCTGACCGAGCGCCTCGCGCGGCACGGCGTACGCGTTCTTGCGATGCACAGCGAGGACGCTGCGCGCTCCGGTGCGACGAGGACCACGTCCGCGAGGTCCAGGCGCAGGAGGGCCGGGACGAGCGCTGCAGCAGCGCGATCCTACGCAGGCGCGAGCACGTCGAGGAGCGCGACGAGCTGGGAGGTCAGCGTCGCCGCGACCTGGCCGTCGCTCCGCGCCGCCCTGGCGGACCTCGAGGCATTCCCCGACGGACTCTGGCTGTCCGCGCTGGCGATGGAGCCCGCTCAGCCCAACTCGTCGCTCCATCGATGGGACCTGATCGTGACCGAGGCAGGTGCACCTTGACGGGGGCGGCCGATGACGCACGAGTGAGCGGGGCAGGCAGCGAGCCCCGTGCGATCCCCATGCCCGGGCGACTCGCCCAGATCCTTCAGCACTGCGTCGCGGAGGACGCCAGCGACGTGCACCTCGCGGAGGGCCTTCCGCCCTACCTGCGCACGCAGGGACCGCTGGAGATCATCCCCGGTGAAGCGATCGTCGACCGTTCCTTCATGGTCGAGGTCGTCGATCACCTCTGCCGTGGCTTCAGCGTCGGCACTCGAGGGAGCGCGGACGGGGCCTTCACCGGCTCCGACGGAACCCGCTATCGCTTCAACGCGTACCGGCGGAGCGGCGGCCTCGCGGTCGCGCTCCGACGGCTGGAGGATCGCTTCCGCGGGCTCACGGAGCTCGGCCTGCCGGAGTCCCTCTACAACCTCTGCAGCATCCCGAACGGCCTGATCGTCGTCAGCGGTCCCACGGGCAGCGGCAAGTCGACGACGCTCGCCACGCTGATCGATCGGATCAACCAGGAGCACCCGTGCCACGTCATCACGATCGAGGACCCGATCGAATACGTGCACAGGCCCGCGCGCGCGCTGGTCAACCAGCGCGAGGTGGGGACGGACACCGGCTCCTTCAACGAGGCGCTCGTCGACAGCCTGCGTGAGGACCCCGACGTGGTGCTCGTCGGTGAGATCCGCGACACCGACACGATCCGCACCGCGATCACGGCCGCCGAGACCGGCCACCTCGTCCTGACCACCGTGCACGCCGGGGACTGCGTCAGCACGATCGAGCGCATGGTGGGGGTCTTCCCCGCCGACGAGCAGCCCGCGATCCGCCAGCAGCTCGCGCTCGTCCTCAGGTGCGTGATCTCACAGCGGCTCCTGGTCGCGGATGGGCCGCGCGTGAAGGCGGCGGACGCCTTCGAGCGAGCGCGGCAGCGGACCGTGGCGAGCGAGGTGCTGATGGTCACACCGGCGGTGGCGAACCTCGTCCTGCAGTCCAAGAGCGGACAGATCTACAGCTCGATGGAGGCCGGTGGTTCGCACGGGATGCAGACGTTCGAGCAGGACCTGGCCCGACTGTGGGTCGGTGGGGTCCTCAGCGAGCGCAGCGCCGTCGCGGCGGCGAAGCGTCCCGACGTCCTTCGGGATCGGGCGGAGCAGAGTCGACGCCAGATCGAGCGCCGCGGCGCGAGAGTGAAAGGAGGAGCGTCGTGAGCGACACCATCTCGTCCAGTTCGGCCGGCGCGTTCGAGGGAGTCTCGCCGCGCGACGAGCGTCGATCCGAGCCGCGCAGGAACTCGAGCGCGCTCCTCAGGCTGCGCCTGGGGAGCGGTGCGACACGCGACGCACGCCTCGTGGACATCTCCGCCAGCGGCGCGCAGATCGAGCTTCCCACCGCGAACGACGTTCCCTCCGACGGACAGCGTCTCGTTCTCGAGCTGGTCGACGACGGATCGGGCGGCGCCCCGCCGCGCACCGGAGAAGTCGTCTGGAGCGCCGCTTCGGAGCGCCCTCGCCTCGGCGTGCGCTTCCTCGCGGAGGACGCCGCTCCCCAGGACGCGGACGGCCGCCTCAACATCGATCGGATCAAGGTCAACCCTCGCGTCGCGATGCGTTTCCCCGCCGCGCGCGCCCGCCGCTGGCAGGTCCTGCCCTTCGCCGCCGACGACGACCGCGTCATGGTCGCAGCGGCCGACGAGTTCCTCGGTCAGGCCCAGGCAGCCCTCGATCGCTGCTACCGCAAGGACGTCGAGGTGCGCGTCGCGGATCCTGACGCGCTGCGCCGGGTGATCGAGCGGGTCTACGCCGGGGCCGACGGGCTCGACGCCAGCATCGACCGCAGCGCGACGACGGATGCCGTCGTCGTCGACGAGGACAGCACCGACGCGGTCGCGCTCTACGACCACATGTTCGCCGCCGCGATCATGTACGGCGCGAGCGACGTCCACGTCGACACCTTCGAGGAGAACATCCGGCTCCGCGTACGGGTGGACGGACAGATCGAGGACCTGCGGGAGCTCAGCGTCGAGGCCGGCATCGCGCTGATCAGCCGCATCAAGGTCATGGCCGGTCTCGACATCTCGGAGCGACGCGCTCCCCAGGACGGCCGTCTCCTTCACGAGACCGGCAACGGGGTCCGCGTGCAGGTCCGGGTCGCGACGCTGCCGACCAAGCACGGCGAGCGAGTCACCCTGCGGCTCCTTGCCCAGGACTCCGGCGACGTCACCCTCGGTTCGCTGGGCATGGCCCCCGGACAGCTCACGCAGTTCGGGCGCGCCATCCGCCAGCCGCACGGGCTCATCCTCCTCACGGGCCCCACGGGCAGCGGCAAGAGCACGACCCTCTACGCCTCGCTGCGTCAGCTCATCAGCGAGTCTGACCTCAACGTCATCACGATCGAGGACCCGATCGAGTACCAGATCCCTGGCGTGACGCAGGTCGAGGTCGACCCCGCCGAGAAGGTCACCTTCCCGAAGGCTCTGCGGAGCACGCTGCGTCACGACCCCGACGTCGTGATGGTGGGTGAGATCCGGGACAGCGAGACCGCCGACATCGCCGTCAAGGCCGCGCTCACGGGGCACCTCGTGTTCAGCACGCTGCACACGAACGACGCTGCCGGCGCGATCACGCGCCTCACCGACATGGGTGTACCGTCGTTCCTCGTCGCGGCGACGCTACGGATGGTGGTCGCTCAGCGACTCGTCCGGCGCCTCTGCTCCGTCTGCTCGACGGTCGAGCCCTGCGATCCCGTCCAGGCGGGAGCGCTCGGGCGACCCGACCTGGCGGGCGAACTGCTTCGAAAGCCGGAGGGGTGTCTCTACTGCGGCGAGCGCGGCTACACCGGGCGCCTCGCGCTCTTCGAGATGATCACCTGCGACCAGGCCCTCAGCCAGCTGATCTCGAGGAACGCGGACGAGGGAGAGATCAAGGCGCACCTCCAGCAGATGGGCCAGGCGACGCTCCAGGACGACGCCGCCGACAAGCTCCTCGACGGCGACACCAGCATGGCCGAGACCCTGCGCAGCGTGATCCGGTTCTCCGACGCGCCGGACACCATCTCGCCCGAAGCCGATGGCGCCGAACGTGCCCACTCGACTGAGGATCACTGAGGACGATGGCTAGCTTCGCCTATCAGATTCGGACCGGCGCTGGACAGCTCAGCGCCGGCGTGCTCGAGGCCGTCGACGCGGCCGCGGCGTCCGCGACGCTGCGCGAGGGAGGCAACCTGCTGCTGAGCCTGGAGGAGACTGCGGGCACCGTCAGCAGGAAGGGGGAGGGGATCGGCATCAGCCGGCTTCCTTTCCTCCGCCCGCGCATGGTGACGCTGGAGATCGCCCTCCGGCAGTTGAGCGTCATGCTCGCCAGCGGACTCACGCTGCTCGAGTCCCTGCGGGCGACGGCCGCGCAGTCGCCCCGGCTGATGCGGCTGACGCTGAACGACATGGCCGAACGCGTCCAGGAGGGGCGCTCGCTGACCCAGGCGATCGAGCGCTACCCGTGGATGGGGCGCATGGTGCGGCAGCTCGTCGAGGTCGGTGAGCAGACGGGCACGCTCGACCTCGTCCTCGTCCGTGCGTCCGAAGCGCTGGAGAAGCGGCGACTGCTGATCGGCCAGGCGATCGCGGCGCTGATGTACCCCTTCGTCGTCTTCCTTGCGGCGATCGGTGTGACCATCTTCATGCTCACCTTCGCGGTGCCGCGGCTCACGGTCTATCTCAGGACGCTCGGCCGGCCGCTGCCCCCGATGACTCAGGTCCTCGTCGACGCGAGCGAGTTCCTGTTGACCTCGTGGCCGGTCATCGCCGGCAGCCTGCTCCTGGCGGCCATCTGCTTCGCGGTTGCGTACTCCGCTCCTCCAGGCCGACTTCTGATCGACAGCGCCTTCCTTCGCGTTCCGGTCATCGGCTTCATCATGCGGACCAGCGCGACCGCGATGTTCAGCCGCTCGTTCTCGCTGCTCCTCGCGAGCGGCGTGACGATCATCGAGGCCCTGCGGACCTGCCAGGACCTCTTTCGCAATCGCCGGCTCTCCGTGCTCATCGCGAACGCGCGCGAGAACGTCATCGCCGGCGCCCAGCTCTCCCCCGGATTGACGGCCCGCAAGGCCTTCACCCCCATGCTCTCCAGCATGGTCGCGATCGGCGAGCGCTCGGGGAACCTCGACGAGACGCTGCTCGCCTGCGCCGAGTTTCACGAGCAGCGACTCGCCGCCCTGATCCGCAGCCTCTCCAGCCTCGTGGAGATCGCCGTCATCATCATCGTCGGCGGCATCGTCGGATACGTCTACATCGCCTTCATGATGGCGCTGTACGGAGCCTCCCTATGAATGGTCTCTTTTCGTTCTTCTGGCTACTCCTGCCACTGGCAGCAGGCACTGCTGTCCCGCCTCAGGCTCAGGAGCCGCGGAGCGACGCCGACCCCACCGTTCCCTCGGAGGACCTGCGCAGTTTGATCGGCCAGCCTGGTCAGCGCCAGTCGGCCCCACTGGGCATCGTCGAGGTCAAGGCTGCGGACGACGAGTCGGGGCGCTTCGAAGAGGCCCGATTCATCAACGTCCCTCTGTCCCGGCTCGCCGACGAGCTCGGCCGCGCGGCGAATGCGAACGTCATCGTCAGTCAGCTCGTCGCTGACCGGCGCGCGACGATCACGCTGCGCAACGTCGACCTCCAGGGAGCGCTCAGCGCCATCGCGATCAGCCAGGGGCTGGTGGCTCGCTTCGACCCTGACACCGGGTTCCACATCCTCGCGACCGCGGACGAGGTCAGCGGAGACCTGGCGAGCCTCCTCTCCAGGCAGACGGAGGTCTTCACGCTGCTCTATCCGAACACCGGTGACGTGGTCCGCGCCATCGGCGACACGTTCGGAAACCGGGTCATCGTGACCGAGGAGGAGCAGTTCTTCGATCGGACGGTCCAGGAACTCCAGAACCGATTCCAGCGCTTCGACATCGTCGAGGGCCGGAGCCGCGGGCTCGCCGGGACGCGCGGCGGAACGCAGATCGGCGGCTTCGGCGGCGGCTTCGGCGGCGGCTTCGGCGGCGGATTCGGGGGCAGGGGAGGCATTGGCGGTCGGTTGGGCGGCGCCTTCGGGCAGGGCCAGTTCGGGAACAACAACCAGCAGCGCGAGGAGTTCCGCGCCATCACCGAGCCCGAACTCACCGAGCAGCAGCGGCTGCTCCTCGCCCAGGCGAGGTCCGGCGCCGAGGAGGCCGAGGCAGACGCTCAGGACATCGCCGACCGACAGGCCGTGACCTACGTCGCTTCGATCGAACGCCTGAACCGGATCGTCGTCCGCTCGGCCGACCCGGACGTCCTCGCGGACATCCGATCCATGATCCAGCGGCTCGACGTTCCGACGCCGCTCGTCCTGCTGGAGGTCCGCGTCCTTCGCGTCGAGCTCTCCGACGGGCTCGACTCCAGCTTCGACTTCGCGTTCCAGAGCGGGGACGGGTCGGGGTCCTTCAGCGGCGGCCAGATCGCTCCGCCGGGCCCCGGGTCGATCCTTCCGGGAGGCACCGGCGTGGACCTCAGCGCCGGCGTGTTCCAGGTCGTCTCGGACAGCTTCCAGGCGCGACTCGAGGTGCTGCAGACCAAGGGGCGCGTGACCTCTCTCGCCACGCCGGTGCTCCTCACCGCCAGCGGCGAGGTCAGCCGGATCTTCTCCGGCGAGCAGGTGCCGATCGTGATCGGCTTCACGGAGCCACAGGTCATCGTCGGTCAGGGAGCCACGACCACGCTGAGCTCCGTTCCGATCACCGAGCTGCGCGACGTGGGCACCGAGCTGCTGATCACGGCGAACATCAACGCCGACCGCACCGTGACGCTTCGGCTGCTGCAGGAGACCAGCACGGTCAACGAGGACGGCGCGAACATCCTCGTTCCGGTCGGGGACTCGTTCGAGTCCCAGACCATCGACACCGTCCTCAGCCAGTCCGCCAGCGGCACCGTCGTCGCGCGGGACGGCAGGCTGCTCGCGTTCGGCGGGCTGATCGAGGAGACCGAGGACGACCTGCGGGAGCAGCTTCCCCTCCTGGGGGATCTGCCTCTCGTCGGGTTCCTGTTCCGCCGCGAGAGCTCGATCATCCGCCGCAGTGAACTCATCGTCCTGATCCGTCCCTACGTGCTGAGCACGGCCGTCGAAGGGGATCAGATCAGCCGCAACTGGCTCGAGTCGCTGAGCATCCATCCCTACCGACCCGGAAAGGGAGCAGGCTCCAGGGAGGCCGACGACTGGGGCGTCTTCCGTGACAAGCAGCCGCCCATGGATCGCTCCGTGTTCGACCTCTTCCGATTCCACACCGTTCCGTCGTTCAACGCGGACGGTCAGGGCAGGTAGTCGCCTTGAGGCTCTCGCACCTACGGATCCTCGCGCCGCTCGTCGCATTGGCCGGATGCGCCTCGGGTCCTGACGCGACGCCTGCGGAGCCGGTCGCCGAGAACTCCGTCGGCTCCGGGCGCGTGCTGCGCGTGGACGGCGAGGCGATCGTCCTCGGCGCGGCGGCCTCGACGCCGATGCCTCTCCGCGCGTACGTCGCGCAGATCGAACAGGCCGTCGCCGAGGGGCGCGATGACGACGTCGCGCAGCTCGTGCGGACGTTCCCCGACCTCGCCGAGCGGGCGATCCTCTCCGGTGGCACCGGTCCCCGCACCCAGCAGACGGTCGCCGCGTGGCTCGACGGAGCTGCCGCGCCCGCGCGCGGGGGATGGGCGCTCTTCGTCTCCGACCGCGCGGAGAACCCCGGGCGGTATGAGGCCTGGGCGAAGCGGCGCGCCGAGGCCTGGTCCGCGCTGCGCCGTGGCGCCTTTGACGAGGTCGCCGGGGCGAGATCCGAGCCGGTCGCCGAGGCGTCGACGCCCTGGCCCGACGCCGACCTCGCCAACCTCCGCGCCACCGCGATGATCGCGGCCGGCAGGCCCTCCGAGGCCGCGGAGCTGTTCGCGCAGGCCGCCCAGAGCACGGGCGGATGGGACGCACGCTACGCGGCTCGGGCCGGCCTCTTCTCGGCCTTCGGACATCAGCTCGCGGGCAACGCGGACGCAGCCGCTCGATCTCGCGCCGATGCGCTCCGCGCGGTGTCTCTGGAGTCCGTCCAGGATCCGATGATCCTCCGGCTCCTGCTGGAGACCAAGGAGTCCGCAAGCACGTCGATCGACGAGTTCCCGCTGCGGGCGATCCGCGCGCGACTCGGCCGCGTCGAGCTGCAGCGCGGCGCGCCGCAGGCAGCGCTGCTGGCCCTGCGCGCGGCCGAGTCCGAACGCGGCACCGAGCCCACGCTCGACCGTCTGCGCCTCGGCCAGGCCGAAGCCCTCATCGCCGCCGACCAGGACCAGCCTGCCACCGCGATGCTCGCCGGGCTCGCGGGTGGCGACGTGCGCGCGGAGGCCCTCACCATGCTGGGCCTGCTCCAGATGCGCCGCGGACAGTCCGAGATGGCCGTCGCGGTCTTCCGCGAAGCCGTCCGCAGCACGACCTGCCAGGAGCACCCAAGCGTCTACGCCGACGCTGGCCTCGCGCTCCTCAGCGCGGGCAAACGCGACCTCGGCCTCTCGCTGCTCCACGAGGCTCGCGACGAGTACCAGGCGCGGGGCGACCTGATGTCCCTGCGGCGGCTCCTCAACAACGAGCTGCGCTACGCCCAGGCGATCGACGATCCCGACCTCGCGAACGAGGCCCGGGAGATGCTGCTGGGCTCCAACCCGTAGGGCGTCGGGAAGGGCCCACGCGCGGGGCGGCGTTTTGTCGCCTGGTGGGCTGCGCGCGACGCTGGGGGGCCATCGGGGCCGGCTGGGAGCCCTCTGGGGAGCCGATGCAGTGCGCCGCAGGCGAATCCCGTGGGCGGGCGCGTTCGAATGCCCCGTCGGTTTTCGCTACGGTCCTATCAAGCCGTTCGGTCGTGACGTCGAAGACCGAGTCGCCATGCTGCCCAACGTCCAGAACCCGCCAGCTGCTGCCACCGCACAGGCCGCGGCGTCCGATCCGCGCTCCCTGCGGGAGCTCCGGTTCCCGTTCCTCTACGGGGGCATCGTGGTCGCGGGCTCGTTCGACATCTGGTTGACGGGACTCCTCCTCTCGCTCGGAGGACGTGAGGCCAATCCCGTCGCTGGAGCGGTGCTGGAGACGCACGGCTTCACCGGCATGGTGATCTTCAAGTACCTCGTCGTCGCGACGGTCATCCTCGCGTGCGAGTTCGTCGCGTCGCGCGATCGGCGCAAGGCGCGGCTCCTGGCGATCACGCTCGTCGCGCTGCACGCTGCTCCGCTCCCCTGGAGCGCGAGCCTCCTCGCCGGCGCGCTCTGAGGTTCCGCGGGTCGGCGGTCAGGTCGCCGACGGTCCGTCCGCTTCGAGCAGGGCCGGGAAGGCGTGCGCCAGCTCGGTCCGGATGCGCACGAACACTTCGTCGCCGCGCTGAGTGGTTTCCTCGACGCCCTGCAGCGCATCGAGGCGCGTCGGCCCGCCGTCGCCCATGTCCGCGACGATCGTCGTCAGCCTCCGCCCGCTGACGAGGCAGGTCTCCTCGACGCGCCCCGGCCTGTACGCGATGGAGTCGTCCCACCGCTCGGGCGCGACGGCGAGAGCCTCGCGCCGGACGATCACGAGTGCACCCTGATCGTCGTCGAGATCCGGCGCGGGCACGTCGCCGATCGGCGTGCGCGCGAGGCCGCCGCGGACGATTGCGTCGAGTCGATTGACCTCCCCGAAGTACGACGCGACGAACGGGTCCTTCGGCCGGTGGTAGAGGTCCTCCGCGCTCCCTATCTGTGCGATCCGGCCCGAGCGCATGACCGCGACGCGGTCCCCGAGGTGCATCGCCTCGTCCCCGTCGTGCGTGACGAGCAGCGCCGCCGTACCGCTCGCCCGCAGGACCGAGCGAGTCTCCTCGCGCACGCGGACGCGCGTCGATGCGTCGAGGCCGGAGAACGGCTCGTCGAGGAGCAGCACCTTCGGCCCGGGCGCGAGCGCGCGTGCGAGCGCAACGCGCTGCTGCTCGCCTCCCGAGAGCGCGTCGGGGAAGCGTCCCGCGAAGGACTCCATCCCTACGACGCGGAGCAGCTCCGCGACGCGGGCGCGGCGTTCGGCTGCGGGGAGGGCCCCGAGGCCGAAGGCGACGTTGGCCGCGACGCTCAGGTGCGGGAACAGAGCGTAGTCCTGGAACACGAGGCCGATCCGCCGCGCCTCGGGCGGCACGAGCGTCTCCGCGTCGGCGAGCAACGCGCCGTCGAGCTCGACGCTCCCTCGCTGCGGTCGCTCCAGCCCGGCGACCGTGCGGAGCAGCGTCGTCTTCCCGCAGCCAGAAGGCCCGACGAGTGCCAGGATCTCGCCCGGCTCGAGCTCCAGGTCGACGTCGTCCACGGCGCGCACGTCCCCGAAGGAGCACGTCACTCCCGTCAGCCTGAGAGCGGTCACGACCGACCCTCCGACGCGGCGGGGGCGTTCCGGTCGATCGCGCGACTCAGGAGGACGACGGGCGCGAGCCCCGCGACCACGATCAGGAGCGCGGGCAGCGCGGACTGCGCGAGCCGTTCGTCCGACGCGTACCGGTGCACGCGCACGGCGAGCGTGTCGAAGTCGAAGGGCCTCATGATCATCGTGGCGGGGAGCTCCTTCATGACGTCGACGAAGACCAGGAGCGCGGCCGTGAGCAGGCTCCCGCGCAGCAGCGGCACGTGCACCCGGCGGAGGACGCCGCCGCGCGTCGCGCCGAGCGTCCGCCCGGCGTCGTCCATCGACGGGCCGACCTTCTGGAGTCCCGCGTCGATCGCCTGCACGGAGACCGCGCCGAAGCGGACCGAGTACGCGTAGACCAGCGCCGCGATCGTCCCGCCGGCGAACAGCCCCGTCAGCTTCGTCAGCCCCGACAGCGCGACCAGCGTGCCGATCGCGACCACCGAGCCCGGAACGGCGTAGCCGAGCGACACGACGCGCGCCGCGACGCGGACCGTCCGCCCGCCGTCGACGCGCGCTCCGTAGGCGACGAGGAGCCCGAGCCCGACGACCAGTGCCGAGGTCAGGACCGCGAGCAGGACGGTGTTCCCCGTGAGCTCCAGCAGGCCCGACGCGCCGAGCGAGTGCTTCGCGCCGAGCGCGAGCCGGATCAGCGCGCCGGCGGGGACCAGGAACCCGAGCGTCACGGGCAGCGCGCAGGCCGTCAGCGCCGCGGCGCTCCGCCATCCGGTCAGGCGCGGCGGGCGCGGCGCTCTCTGGCGGTTCGTCGTGGGGTCGTACCGGGACCGACCCCGAGCGAAGCGCTCGAGCGTCAGCAGCACGAAGACGACGGCGACAAGAGCCGCTGCCAGCTGTGCCGCCGCCTCCGGCGACGCGAGAGACGTCCACGTCCGGTAGATCCCTGTCGTGAACGTATCCACGGCGAAGTAGTCGACGGCGCCGTACTCCGCGACCGTCTCCATCAGGACGAGCGAGGCACCGGCGGCGGTCGCCGGGCGCGCCAGCGGCAGCGCGACGGTCCAGAAGGTGCGCCACGGGCCGTGGCCGAGCGTGCGGCTCACCTCCAGGACGCAGAGCGACTGGGACAGGAACGCCGCGCGCACCAGGAGGTACACGTAGGGGTAGAGGACGAGCGAGAACGTCGCGATCGCTCCGCCCAGCGAGCGCACCTCGGGGAACCAGCCGTCGCCCAGGAAGGACCCCCGCAGCGCGGTCCGCACGGGACCGCTGAACTGGAGCAGGTCCGTGTACGTGTAGGCCATCAGGTAGGTCGGCATGGCCAGCGGCAGCAGGAGCGCCCAGGTCATCACGCGGCGGCCCGGGAAGCTGCACATCGTCACCAGCCACGCGGCCCCGACCCCGATCACCGTCGCGCCGAGACCCACGCCCACGACGAGCAGGACCGTGTTCGCGAGATAGTCCGCGAGCACGGTCTCCAGGAGGTGTTCCCAGACGCCGTCCGAGTCCCTCGCGACGCGCGAGAGCACGACGAGGACGGGCGCCGCGAGCAGCCCCGCGAGCACGAGTGCGGCCCCCGTCCACGCGTTCGCGCGGAGGGCCGCTCCCGCCCGGCCGCGAGCCGGCCGGCGCGGCGTCCTGGCGCCGCTCAACGGCTCATCGCCATCCTGCGCGGTCCATCATGCGGAGCGCCTCGCCCGTCAGGCTGCCGAACTCCGCCACCGACGTCTTCTGGTCGAAGCGGTACTCGGTCCACGGCTTCAGGGCGGCGTCGCAAGCGACCCCCGGGACCACCGGGAACTCGTTGTTGCCGCTGGAGAAGATCGTCTGGGCGCGGTCGCTGGCGAGGAACTCCAGGAAGCGCTTCGCCGCCTCCGTGTTCTTGCTCGCCTTCAGCACGCCGGCGCCGCCGACGTTCACGTGCGTCCCGCGGCCCTTCTGATTCGGGAAGAAGATCCCGACCTTGCGGACGACCTCCTGGTCCTTCGGATCGTCGGACTTCATCAGCCGGGCGTAGTAGTAGCTGTTCGCGACCGCCACGTCACCCTCGCCCGCGGCGAGCGCACGCAGCTGGTCGGTGTCACCGCCCTGCGGCTTGCGCGCGAAGTTGGCGACGAGGCCCTTCACCCAGGCCTCTGCGGTCTCCTTGCCGCGCCGCGCGATGACCGAGCCGACGAGCGACTGGTTGTACACGTTGGACGAGGAGCGGATGAGGACGCGCCCCTTCCACTTCGGGTCGGCGAGGGACTCGTAGTCGGAGAGCTCGGACGGGGAGACCTTGTCGCGGTTGTAGAAGATGCACCGCGCACGCATGGAGAGGCCGAACCAGTGGCCCTGCGGGTGGCGCAGGTTCTCGGGGATGCGCTCCTCCAGCATCTCGGAGCGCGTCGGCTGGAACAGCCCGGCGTCGTCCGCCGCCCAGAGTCGCCCGGCGTCGACCGTCATCAGCACGTCGCCCGGCGCGTTCGGGTCCTTCAGCCGCGCGAGCAGCGAGTTGCCGCTGTCTTCCGTGAGCTTGACCTTGATCCCCGTCTCGCTCTCGAAGGCCTCGTAGAGCTTCTGGTCCGAGTCGTAGTGGCGCGACGAGTAGACGATCAGCTCGGCTTGCTGCTGGTGGGCCGGGGGTGCGGCCGCGAGGAGAGCAGCGGCGAGGGACAGGAGAGGAGAGTGCATGGACGTGGGGGGCTGGGATCGGTGCTTGGCGGTCGTGCCTCGATGCGCGTTCTGAGATTGCGACGCATCCTCTTTCTGGCCGACGCGTTCGGCCACCCCCGCCGTTCGAAAAGACACGGGGACGGGAGAGGGCGTCGCCGCCGACCCGAGGTCGCTCGAACCCGACGTGCAGGGCATTGGTCAGTCGCGACCGTTCGGTGCAGCGTGCGGCTCGACGACCGGCGGGTCGGGCGCGAACGCCACCACGCGTCCGACGCCGCCCGACAACGGGTTCGCGAGGGCCGACGCGATCGGATGCATTCCGTCGACCGGACCGATCGCGACGAGCCCGGACCCGGCGCCGCTGAGGCACGCGGCATACGCACCCGCGTCCCGCGCAGCGCGGCAGGCGTCGTCGGATCCGGGGATGAGCGCGCGGCGGTGTCGCTCGTGCAGGCGATCCTCCACGCCGAGCGCGAGCAGACCAGGCGCGCCCGTGCGCAGGCCCTCCAGGAGGAGCGCGAGGCGGCGCGGGTTCTCGACCGCGTCCGCGAACGGCACCTCGGCGGGCAGGGCCGACCGCGCCGCCTCCGTGAACAGCGGCTCGTCCGGCCACGCGAGCGCGAACCCGAGCGCGTCGTGGACAGGTTGCCGCACGACCGTGACGCCTCCCGCGTGGGGGACGGAGAGGGTGCAGCCGCCCAGGAGCGATGCCGTTCCGTTGTCGGGGTGACCCTCCACCTCGAGCGCGACGTCGACGAGCTCGTCGCGCGACAACGCGCGGCGCCCCGCGCGCTCGTCCACGTCCGCGGCGAGCAGGAGCGCTGCCGCCACCGCGGCGCCGCTGCTCCCGAAGCCGCGGCCCACCGGAATCTCGCTCTCGACGGAGAGCTGGAGCGGTGGGAGTGGCGCGTCGCTCCGGGCGACGTAGGCCCGCAGCACTGCGAGCATGAGGTCGTCTTCAGCGCGCCAGTCGGGCGGGGCATCAGGGCGGACGACGACGTGCTCGTGCGCGTCTGCGCGCACGGTCGCGACCGCGCGCAAGTGCAGTCCCAGGCACAATCCGAGGAAGTCGAAGCCCGGTCCGAGGTTCGACGTCGACGCGCTGACCTGGACCACGAGACGCGGAGCCATGGGGCGTATCTTACGCGCGGATCGGCGACGAACTTGTCGTCCGCGCCTGGCGCGGCTACGGTGGAGCCGCGCCGCGACGCCCGCACACGTCGTTGCCTGCACGATCCGCGCCCGCTGCCGGGCGAAGATTCCCAACCGCACCCTTCCTAAGCCGCGTGGACGAGCTCCCGCGCGGCCGAGGACGAGCCCCCGAGGGCAGGAGATCCGGACCATGTCCGTCGACTTCACCTGTGATGAGAAGGACCGCTTCTCGTCCCGTCTCGCAACGATTCCGGGGATCCGACCGCTCCCGTCGGTCGGCGACTGGATCCTCCTGGAGGTCAGCAAGCCCCAGGAGATCGCCCGCAAGGTCAACCGCCGCCTGGAGCCCGGGATCATGAGCGTCCCGCGCGGCATGGACGGCGCCGTCCGGGTCCACGTGGGGGATCCGAAGATCAATGAGCTGGTCCTGCGCACGCTGCGCGACCTGGTGGCCTGACCGCCTGCAGTGGAGGATAAGCGTCGTATCCTGATCGGATGCTGACGCGTTCACTGGCCCTCGGTCTCGCCACCCTCGCAGCGGCGTTCCAGTCCGACGACGAGTCCCCGGAGTCGTTCCCCGGCGACGCGAAGATCGACGCCCCGATCGCCGTGGCCGAGCTGCGCGCGCACGTCCAGGCGCTCTCCTCGGACGCCCTGCGCGGCCGACCGCTCGGCAGTGACGAGAGCCTCGCCGCGGCCGAGTACGTCGCCGGGCGGCTGGAGGCTGCGGGCATCGCGGGGGGGGCGGCCGACGGGTCCTACTTCCAGGACGTCCCGCTCGTCCGCCTCATCTACACCGAAGTCCCCGAGATCCGCGTCGAGCTCGCGTCCGGCGACACCGAGATCCTCTACCTGGGAGAGCACTTCTCCTACCAGACGGGCCTGGTCGCGCCCGATGGTCGGACGCTGCGGTGCGTGATGGTGCGCCGCCCGGAGGACATCCCCGCAGAGGCCGATCCCGGCGTCGCGCTCGTCCTGGCGACGTCCGCGCTGCGCGCGAAGCGCTGGCTCGCCGACGCCGGGTTCCCGGACGGGCGCGGATTCGGACTGCGGCTCGTGCCCAAGAAGGCCAAGTCGCGCGAGCGCATCGTCCCGAAGCCCGGTCGACTGGACGTGCGCAGGGACCCGGCCGAGCCCATCCAGGTCTCCCTGCGCGGCGGCTGGAGCGAGATCGTGTCCAACGGGGAGGTGAAGAGCGTGACGTTCGCCTCGCACGCCGTGGTCGAGGAGCGGCGCGACGTCAACGTCGTCGGCGTCCTGCGCGGCGCCGGTCTCCCCGATCGACCCGAGGTCGCGGACGAGATCGTCCTGCTGTCGGCGCACCGCGACCACATCGGAATCGACCGGCGGATCGAGGCGTCGGACCCGGACGCCGATGCGATCGCCAACGGCGCCGACGACGACGCGTCGGGCTGTGCGGCCGTCCTGGAGATCGCGGAGAACCTCGCGCAGGCGGATCCGCCCGCGCGGACGACGATGTTCGTCTTCGTGACGGGAGAGGAGAAGGGACTCATCGGCTCGAAGTACTGGGTCGCACATCCCACCCAGCCCCTGAAGAGCGTCGTGGCCGCCCTGAACTTCGAGATGCTCGGCCGCCCGGACGACGTCGTCGGCGGGGCCGGGAACGTCTGGCTCACCGGGGACGAGCGGTCGTCGCTCGGGCCCGGGCTGCGCGAGCGGGACATCGGCGTCCATCCCGATCCGCGGCTCAGCCAGGGCTTCTTCTCCCGGTCGGACAACGTCTCGTTCGCGCGCGTGGGCATCGTGGCGCAGACGTTCTCGACGTTCGGCGGACACAGTGACTACCACCGTGTGACCGACGAGTGGGACACGCTCGACTACGATCACATGCAGACGGCGGTCGCCCTTTGCCTGCGCGCCGTGCGCTCTGTCGCCGCGGGGGACTGGACGCCCGAGTGGAACGAGGGCGAGCCGCGGCTCTGAACGCTGCCTCCCGGCGCTCGCAGAGCGGCGGATTCGGCGCCCGACGCGCGAAACACGCGCCCATCGCCGCTACGCTTCGCGTCGACCGCACCGAGACAAGACTCCACGCCCGGGGGGGACACGATGACGACCACCAAGACGAAGGCCGACGGCACGAAGCCGACCAAGAAGAAGGCCTCGCCGAAGAAGCGCACCTCGCGCAGCGGCGCCGACGCCAAGAAGGAAGGCAAGAAGCGCGACCGCCGGATGAACGCGAAGAACGCGGACCGGTACGAGCTGTACCAGCGCGCGGTGAACTCGCCCGGGGCGGACGTCGACTTCCTGGACAAGGCGTTCCAGCACTACCGCGGCCGCGACCCCCAGCACTTCCGCGAGGACTTCTGCGGGACGTCCGCGATGTGCGCCGAGTGGCTGAAGCGCGACCCGGCGCGCACCGCCGAGGGCGTCGACCTCGACCCCGAGCCGATCGAGTGGGGGAAGAAGCACAACTTCAAGGGCGTCGACGACTGGGAGACGCGCATGACGTGGCACGTCGCGGACGTGCGGCAGGGCGTCGACCGCCGGCCCGACGTCACCGCGGCGCAGAACTTCAGCTACTGGTGCTTCTACACCCGCAAGGACCTCCTGGAGTACTTCCGGGCGGTGCACGCGGACCTCGGTGACGAGGGGATCTTCGTGCTCGACCTCTACGGCGGTCCCGAGGCGACGATCGAGCAGGAAGAGGTGCGCTCTCTGGGCGGCGGCATCGAGTACGTGTGGGACCAGCGCGAGTACATCCCCGGCACCGGGCGGTACTTCACCGCGATCCACTTCCGGTTCCGCGACGGCTCGGAGATGACCAACGCCTTCGAGTACGAGTGGCGCTACTGGACGCTCAACGAGATCCGCGACGTGCTCTACGACGCGGGCTTCGCCGACGTCACGTCCTGGTTCGAGGGCACCGACCCCGAGGACGAGGACGAGGGCGACGGCAACTTCGAGCTCGACGCGCGCGGCGAGAACTGCGAGGCCTGGATCGGCTACCTGGTCGCGGCCAAGTAGCCGCTCCGGTGGTCGGCGGCGCGGCGGGTGTGGCTACTCGCCGCCTTCGCCCTTCTCCAGGAGCTCGCGGACGTCGACGACGTTCTGGACGAGGTTGTTCTCGTCCACGTCGAAGGTCATCGGCGTCGTGATGCCATACCCTCGGCGCAGCGCGGGGAGCGAGACCTTCTGGTAGTTGACCGGGAGCGTCCGGCAGACGTTGTTCTCCTCGGTGTCCTTATTCTCGACGATGCGGACGAGGACGAGCGTCTTCTCCAGCCACTTGTCGGGCTCCAGCTGCTCCTCCTCCCAGAGCGACCGGAGGTGCTCGTCGCAGACCTCGCACGTCTGGCGGTAGACGACGACGTGGCTGTTGGGCAGGACCGCGCCCTCGCTCTGGTCCGCGAAGGAGGCGAGGTCGATCTCGTAGAAGTCCTTGCCCTCCCACTCGCGCCAGGTGAGCTCCCAGAACTCGGGGAGGTCGGAGTCACCGGGCTGCTCCTCGACGACGACGTCGACGGGCGTCTCGGGCTCCTCCAGAACCGGGTCCTCCACGACGGGGGCCTCCTCGAGCGGCTCGTCCGTAGTCTCCGCCGTCACCTCCGCAGGCTCGGTCCCGTCGGGCGGCGCCACATCGATCGTGACCTCGCTCGGCTCGACCTCGGGCGCGGCCGTGGAGGCCTCGACGGCGGGCTTGACCGCCGCCGTCGGGAGCTCGGGGCGCTGGAGCTTGAGCGTCGGCGCGGCGATCGCGAGCCCGAGGAAGGGCAGGAACGCCGCGAAGCCGAGGCCCGAGTCGCGCGGGAGCGTCCACGGCTTCGAGAAGAGCAGCACCAGCAGCAGCCCTCCATCGATCGCCATCATCATCCACGGCTTGATCGTCACGTTGGAGCCGAAGCACCCGCACGACTCCGCGCCCTCCATGGCGAGCGGCGCGAGCACCGCGAGGAACGTCGCGAACGTCCCGGCGAGCAGCACCCAGCCGAGGCGCGGCACGGTCAGCACCAGCCCGACGACCGCGAGCTCGACGAGGATCGCGTACCGGAAGGTGTCGAACATATCGAGCGGCGAGCGCTCCACCACCGGGGGCGGGAGGTCGTTCGGCGACCCGTCGAAGAGCTTGTACAGCGCTCCCGTCAGCAGCCAGAGGACTCCGAGGGAGAGGGCGAATCCGGGGAAGGCGGGTCTCGACATGGTGGAGTGGGCGGCACGTCCAGGGGCGGCTCACGGGCCCGTACGGACCGGGGCATGGCCCTGTTTGCAGCGGCAGGAGGGCGGTTCGCGGCGCAGAACTATACGCCGCTGGGGGCCGTGAAGGCGCGGTGGAGGGCGTCGCGCCTGCCCCAGACCGGGTCGACGATCCAGAGGAACGGCAGGGCGGACAGCTCTCGGTGGGCATCCGGGCCGACCTCTTTCAGGAAGATCTCCAGCTCGGCCTCGCGGCCCCCCGTCTCCAGCACCAGGTAGGGCAGGCCGTCGCGCAGGCCGGCGGGGACCGAGAAGCGCCCACCATCGCCGCCAGCCGGCTCCGCGAGCACGACGAGACCCTCGGCCACCGCGCGCTCGCGCACCTGGGCCTCCCCGTCGGCGCTCGCGAACCCGCCCACGAACGCACGGCCCGCCCAGTCGCGGCCGTCGTGGCCCGGGGAGAACGGCCGCCCGGGCTGCGACGCGACGGTGAGCATGCCGAGACCCGTGATCGCGACGAGTACCTCCTCCAGCGCGTCGGACTCGTCGTCGAGGTCGCCCGCGCCCCAGCCGGGGAATCGATCGAGCTGGCCGCGGAGGAAGTCGCGCCCGAGCCGCACGAGTTCGTCGAACGAGGCGGCGTCGCGCCAGGGGTCGGAGGTGGGAGCGGACATCGGCGGCGTGCACATTCCATCCGAGCGTCGCTGCGCCGGGCGCCACGATCCGCTCTCATTGGCGGATGCCGGAGATCCAGCACCCCCTGCATGCCGCGTTCCTCGCGGTCTACCTGTTCGCCCTCGTCGCCGTCGGCGCGATGAAGGCCGGCAAGATCAAGACCCAGGAGGACTTCAGCCTCGCCGGCCGCGGCCTCCCCGGCTACGTGCTCGTCGGCACGCTGCTCGCGACGTGGATCGGCACGGGCAGCATCTTCGGGAACGCCGAGAAGGGCTACGGGCTCGGCGCGCCCGCGCTCCTGATCCCGCTCGGCAGCATCGTCGGGATGCTGCTGATCATCGCGATCGCCGGCCGCATCCGGCGCTTCGGCCAGTTCACGATCCAGGACATCCTGGAGGCCCGCTTCGGGCCGGCCGCGCGCGTGCTGGCGACGGTGGCGCTCGTCGGCGCGTACCTCGTGATCGTGTCGTACCAGTACCGTGCCGGCGCGTCGGCGCTCACGTCGATCTTCGGGATGGAGCCGGTGCTGGCCACGAGCCTGATCGCGGCGTTCGTGATCGCGTACACCGCGCTCGCCGGCATGTTCTCCGTCGCCTACACCGACGTCGCGAACGGCGTGATGATGATCATCGGGATCTTCTTCGCCATCGCGCTCCTGTGGGGGAACGTCGGCGGGTACGAGGGCGCGGTCGCGGCGCTGCCCGAGGGCTCCCGCGAGATCGGCGACCACTGGACGTGGCCGGTGCTGCTCGGCGCGACGCTGCCCGCGTTCCTGCTGATCGTCGGCGACGCCAACGTCTACCAGCGCTTCTTCTCGGCCAAGGACATCGGCTCCGCGAAGCGCGCGGCGCTCGGGATGCTCGTTGGCGTCGTCGTGCTGGAAACGGCGATCATCCTGCTGGCGATCCTCGCGACCGGGATGGTCGCGCAGGGCGGGATGTCGGCGCCGGAGAACCCCGGCTACATCGTGATCCACGCGGCGTTCGAGGGTCTGCCCGAGGTCGCGGGCACGCTCGGCACGATCGTGGGCGCGATGCTCGTCGCGACGGTGATGGCGGTCGTCGTCTCGACCGCGGATTCGTTCCTGCTGGCGCCGTCGACGTCGCTCGTGCGCGACGTCTACCAGCGCTTCATCAACCCGGACGTGAGCGGCGCGGCGGTCGTCCGTCTCGGGCGGATCCTCGTCGTCGTCACGGGGCTCGTCGCCCTAGCGCTGGCGTTCTCGTCCGACGAGTTCTTCAGCGTCGCGATCTTCGCGTACACGATCTACGGCTGCGCGATCACGCCGGCGCTGTTCGCGGCGTTCTTCTGGCGCCGCGCCACGTCGCAGGGCGCCGTCGCGTCGATCGTCACCGGCGTGACGGTCGCCATCCTCATGAAGGTCTTCGGCGGGACGGAGTCCGTGGCCGGCGCGTTCGGCGACGGCGCACTCGGGGAGCTGTGGGGGCAGATCGTCGGCGAGCCCGTCCTGATCGCCTTCCCTCTGAGCCTCCTGGCGCTCGTCGGGGTGAGCCTCGCGACCCCCGCGCCGTCCGAAGAGGCCGCCAGCGTCATCTGACGCCCGGATCTGGCCGGTCGACCCTCAAGGGCTCGGCCGGAGCGGTCGATGGCGACCCGTCGGGCCCCCCGTCCGCGCATGGAGCGCGCGGGAGGGCGCCCGCGGACCCATGCACCCGATCCCGATGCGCCAGCAGCTCGTTCGACCCGTTTCGCTCGGTCTCCTCGTCGGCCTCGCCGCCTGCAAGGGAGAGGTCCCCGAGTTCACGCCGGCGGTCGACTCCCTCCAGGCACCGACGAGCGCTTCCGTCCTCGCGATCGACGCCATGGCGCTCGACCCGGTCGCGGCGCCGGTGCCCGACGGCTCCGAGTACTTCATCGACCCGGCGACGGTCCGCCTCTACGAGCCCAACGTCGAGTTCCTGGAGCGGCTCAACGAGCGCTTCTGTCAGCTCGAGTTCACGCGCTACGAGCTGCTGGTCAACGCGCTCCCGTACCGCTCGCTGCTCGACTCCTCGATGTGCGGCCGGCTTGTCGAGCGGGGTCGTGGCAGCGCGGTCGACATCCTGCGCCGGCTGTACCTCGGCGGCGTCGCCCGGACGTCGAACGGTGATCCCCAGGTCCACTCGCTCCGGCTGCCGCTCGACGACATGTCGCCGCGCGAGACGGTCGTGGGCGGGATGCTCGTCCAGGAGTCGCCGGTCGAGATGGACCGATTCGGCGCGCTCCAGCTGAGCCTGACCGCGTATCCCAGCGGCGGCACCATCGACATGCCGAGCCGGCGGCTGGCCTTCCAGAGCCTCACCGCCGACGACGGCTTCAGCTTCGTCGAGGACGAGGGGGACGTCGACGAGGTCGTGCTCGGCCCCGGCGATCCGTCGCGACGGATCCAGATGATCGTGCAGAGCGATCCGATGACGGGGACCGGGACGGCGAAGGTCCTCGACACGGTGCGCTACTGGACGGGCACTGCGGACAGCGGCGCGATCGCGTCGAACTGGCGCGTCGCGTTCGACGCCACCGGGATCTCCTACCAGCGCGAGATGGACCCCGTCTTCGCCTACGACCGGACGGACGTCACCTACCACGCGCACTCCTACAACCTCTACTACGCAACGGGCGCGAACGCGGGCCGCCGCGTCGACCGCGAGTCCGGCATGGGCGTCGTGCTCGAGTCCGGCGCCTATGCATGGGTCGGCTACGACAGCGTCCAGGTGCCGTACGGGGAGTCGCTCGACACGGGCGACCTCGTCACGTCGACGGACGGATCGACCGTCTACAGCGTCGTGTCGTCCCCCGGCCGCCTGTACCGCGCGACGCAGCGCACGCTGCCGCTCACCGAGCTCGGCATGCAGCGCTTCCGCTGGATGGAGGGCAGCACGCGCCACGAGGTCCGCTACAGCGGCGTCGAATGGGAGCGCGTCGCGACCTACAGCTCGATGACGGGCGAGTTCGAGGACCTGGTCACGCCGACGCTGATCGACGTCGCACTGGCGGGCGGCGCGCTCACGATGTGGAGCGAGTTCCTGGGCCCGGTCGTGTACCTCGACCTGTCGCCCGACCTCCTCTACCACGAGACCGAGCTCGTGAACGGCTCCGACCCGATGTTCACGAACGGCCCGGAGGTCGAGCTCTTCTCGACGTTCGAGGCCCTGCGGGGCGAGATCTCGCAGTCCGAGATCGACGCGGGCGACGTGTTCCTGCCGACGCCTGCGAACGTGACGAACGCGCACAAGTACCGCATCGCGCAGAGCGAGCTGATCCTGTACCACGACGTCGTGGGGGACGGCAGCGCGCTCGCGCAGGTCGGCCCCGCGATGGGGGTCGTGCCGACGGGCGGTCCGAACATGAGCGGCATGCAGTCCGGCCCGCTGGTCCTCGGGCCGGATCTGGCCGGGATGACCCAGGTCACGGACGTCTACCTGTCCCCGACGTACTACCTCTACGAGACGGGACACAACCCGTGGAACGGCTCGGTGAGCCTCGTGGACGGCTTCGGTGAGTGGGCGTCATTCGAGCCGCCGATCGAGTTCCTGTACACGCACTCGACGCTCTACGACCTGAACGGCGACATGTCGTACTCGGGCCAGCAGGTCGTCCTGACCTACCGCGGCACCGGTCGGATGCACGGCATCCCGACCCGCGAGTTCGACCTCGACGGCGACACGATCTACGACCGCTCGTACCCCGCGTTCTCGATCGCGCCGGGGACGATCGTCGGTCCCGCGGGCGCCTACGTCCTCCGTCCGATGCGCGCCGAGGCGACGCTCGCTTACGACCCGACGGGCGCGCCGGGCCTCGATCCGTCGACGGCCGACCCGCTGGTCGTGCCGGATCTGACGCTCCTGGACACGCTGCAGGTCGAGCCGCCCCAGGCGACGAACGCGGCGCCGCGGGTGATCGACGGGATGGTGCGGTAGCTGATTCTCTCCAGCGGGACAGTGTCCCGCGGCCGGCGAGGCGTTCTGCCGCGACAGATTCGGTCTCGCACCTCTGGGTGCTCCTGCCCGGCCCTGCGGCAGGGTGCGACGGAGAATCCTCGCGTGGATTGGCGGCTGACGGGCTGGTCACCGTTTGCCACGGCGTGCAAGAGCCCCCCCAAGATTCTGCCGCCACGCTCGTCGGTTTGCGCCCATTCCCGGCCGCCGTTCTACTTCGGTCCTCGCCGATGGAGGACGAAAGCGAAGTGACCGGACCGGGAG
>JBCDGE010000034.1:0-66505 GCA_038757895.1 Planctomycetota bacterium
CGGGCGCGTGAAGCACTCCTCGAACGAATGGAGCAGAACGTCGAGCGACGGCGCGGTAGACTCACGCCGCACGCCCCTTCCTTGGTGCGTTGTCTTGTACACACCAACGAGATCGGGGAGGTGGGCGTGCAACTGGCCCCTTCGCCGGCGCATTCAGTGCCTGCCCTCTGCGCTCAGAGGTCCCGCTTCTCCAGCCTGACAAGCGGAGAACCGCGAAACTCCCGTCTAGTGGTGTGAGCCGAAAGTTCGCTTCAGATGTGCGCGTCCAGTTCGTGGGCTGGCAAGGCGCAGTGACGACGTCGTAGCGGTAGCTACGTCGAGGAGCTGCAACGCAGCCAGCGCGCGAAATGGGCCGCACATCTGGCGCGAACTTTCGGCTCACACCACTAGCCGCGATCCGTCACGAGTAATCGCTGCGTCGCCACGCGAGCTGGCGGCGGGGCGTTGGCGTGCGCCAGGTGCCCGCCTGCGCTACAAGGCGTCTGCGTCAGCCACGAAACTCTGCCGAATCGCTGTGGGTTGCAGCCGTGAGTGGCCGTTCTCGGCCTACGTCGTGCGGTCGAGCTACGAAGTCCCCCTCAGCTCCCGTGCCGCACTGTGCTCGCGCCATCTCAGTTCCCGCCAGCCCTAGCCGCCGCAGCGCTTCGAGCAGCGCGTATGCGATCGCCGAGTAGTACATCCGCGTCTGATTGCCCCTCTCCCAGTGGCAGCTCACGCGATCGGCGAACAGGTCGAGCTGCTGTTCCTTGATCCGGTTCTCCATCTCGCCGCGGGCGCAGTACAGGTCCTCGTAGAGCTCGCGAGCCGGCCACTCCTCCGGAGTGAACGAGGTCACGATGAAACGAGGGTTCGCTCCTTTCCGCAGGTGCTTGGCCTTGGCAACGACGCGGTGTGTTCGCCATCAGGTGCCGAGCGTGCGGTACTCGAGGTCGTCGAAGAGGCGCGTGGCACGATTCGTCCGATCGCGCTCGTTCTTCGCGAGCAGCATCGAATCCGCCAAGAGCTGCAGAAGTCGAGGGTTTCGGGCGATCCCGATGACGTAGTCAACGCCTCGCTCCTCGCACCAGCGGAGCAGCCACTCCCGGCAGAAGCCCGAGTCTGCGCGAACCACGATCCGTGGCCTCGAGCCACCCCTCCCGGATGCGATCGACGATCCGATCGAGTTCCTCGACGCTCCCGGCATCGGCGCGGCGAAGCCGCGCGCCAAATACGTGGTCGCCGACGAAGATGTAGAGCGGCAGGCAGCAGTACTCGTCGTAGTAGCCGTGGAAGAACCGCCCCTCTTGCTTGCCGTGGATCTTCGCGTCGGTCGCGTCGAGGTCGACGACGATCTCCTCTGGCGGCGACTCGTGGGCCTCGAGGAACAGGTCGATCAGAAGGTGGTCGACCTTCTCGTAGTCGAGCGTGATCTTGCGGTAGCGATCGTCGCGGCTCAGGCCGGGGGCGCCGTTCTCGATACGCCCGAGCGTCGCCGAGGAGGCGAGCGTCTCGCCGCGGCGGTCGCGCTTGCCGACGGCGGACGTCAGAAGCGGGTCGTGGCGCAGGATGTCGTGGTCGCAGAGATCCTCGTACCCGAGTGCGACGCCGAGCACGCGCTGCGTGGCGAGCTGCGTCGCCGTGTGCAGGACGCGCGCCGGGTCGCGGTGGTCGGTGAAGCACTCCCCGAAGCTCTCCAGGATCCGACATCGTTCTTCGACGGCGCTCAGCACGACCACTCCACCGTCGGTCGAGATGCTGCCGCCGTCGAACGCGGCGGTGAACGTGCGGCCGTCAGGGGCCTTTGACTCGATGGGCGCGTCGCTACACTCTGGCATCGAACGCGCCGGGTGCCGGATTCGTGCTGATTGCTTTCACACCTTCAGCATTCGGCTTCAGGCGCGTCGTTCAAGCCCGACGTCGTGACGGATCGCGGCTAGTGCACGCACCGCCGACAACAGACGCCGTCCGTCGCGTTTCAGGTCGTGCCGCAGTGGCTGTGTCGCGCCTGCGAGCCTGACGTCTTCGTGCAGACGCGGGCGACGCCAGAGCTCTGGTCGACCGGCTGGCATCGCATCGGCTCAGCGAGAGTCGCGTGGCTCATCCTGCCACTTCGGACCAAGCTCGTCCCGCAAGAGGCACAGCTCCGTCCGGCGGCCACAGGAGTCGCCGATTCACGGTCGACGCTCCTGGCGCACTCGTTGACGCGACTGTCGACGCGCTCAGCGCTCTTCGTCTGCCCCGCTCGTGGCCGCAGGCGAGCGGCGCTTCATCTTCTCGGTCTCCTCGCGGGCCTCACGCATCGGGTTGCTGCCGCCGCGGCGGCTGCGGTTCGGGTTGAGGCGCATGCGCTCGTCGCCGATGGCGGGCGGCCAGACGTTGTTGGACTCGTCCGCGTCCGCGATCTCGCGGCGCGGGTCGATCACCACGCGCTCGACGTCCTTCTCGGCGATCACGAGCCTCGAGACCGACGTGACGTTGCGGCGCCAGATCTCCGCCGGCATGCGAACGTGCTCGGTCGTCCCGTCGACGAAGTGCACGTCCATCGCGACCGGCATCGGGATCCCGCCGACGTTCTCCAGGTCGACGACGTAGAAGCGCATCTCCGACTGGAGCATCGCCTTCTCCTCGTCGGACCGCTTCTCCAGGAAGGACTCGTACGTCCGGACGTCGCGCGGCGTCACGTCGAGCTCGTCGTACGTGTTGTAGAAGTCGACCAGCGCCGGGTAGCGCTCGACGTACTTCGGCAGCTCGCGGTTGCGCTCGGTGGAGAACGTCAGCGAGCGGCCGTCGCGCTTCGCGCGGCGGCGGCTCTTCTCGACCTCCGGGTCGCGGGTGTCGATCGTGTAGCGCGTCACGCCCGTGACCGCGATGTCCGTGTGGTCCGTCGTGTAGAACCATGCGCGCCAGAACCAGTCGAGGTCGACGCCGCTCGCGTCCTCCATCGTCCGGAACAGGTCCGCAGGCTCCGGGCGCTTGAACATCCAGCGGCGCGAGTACTCCTTGAACGCGAAGTCGAAGAGCTCACGCCCGAGCACGGTCTCGCGCAGCACGTTGAGCGCCGTCGCCGGCTTCGCGTACGCGTTCGCGCCGAACTGCAGGATGCTCTCCGAGTTCGTCATGATCGGCATCTGCGCGCTGCTCGTCATGTAGCCCGCGATGTTCGCCGGCTCGCCGCGGCGCGAGGGGTACTTGTCCTGCCACTCGCTCTCCGTCAGGAACTGGACGAAGGTGTTGAGCCCCTCGTCCATCCACGTCCACTGGCGCTCGTCCGAGTTGACGATCATCGGGAACCAGTTGTGCCCGACCTCGTGGATGATCACGGAGATCAGCCCGTGCTTGGAGCGCGACGAGTACGTCCCGTCCTTCTCCGGGCGCGGCCCGTTGAAGCAGATCATCGGATACTCCATCCCGCCGACCGGGCCGTTCACGGAGATCGCGACGGGGTACGGGTAGGGGAAGGTGTACTTGCCGTAGATGTCGAGCGTGTGGATGACCGAGTGGGTCGAGTACAGCTGCCAGAGCGCGTGACCCTCCTTGGGCCAGTACGACATCGCCCACACCGGATCGCCGCCCTCGATCGCGTGGAGCTTGGCGTCCCACAGGAACTTCCGCGACGAGGCCCACGCGAAGTCGCGCACGTTCTCGGCCGCGTACGTCCACGTCTTCGTTCCCGTCGGCGCGGTCGTCTCGTTGGCCTCGGCCTCGGCAAGCGTGACGATCATCACCGGCTCGTCGGCGGACTCGGCCTCGACGAGGCGCTCCTTCCACTCCGGCTTCAGGCACTCGTCCGGGTTCTGGAGCACGCCGGTCGACGCGACGACGTGATCGTCAGGCGCCGTGATGCTGACCAGGTAGTCACCGAACTCCAGCGTGAACTCGCCGCGCCCGAGGAACTCCTTGTTCTGCCAGCCCATGTAGTCCGTGTACGCGCACAGGCGCGGGAACCACTGGGCCATCTCGTACAGGTAGTTGCCGTCGTCCTCGAAGAACTCGAAGCCGGCGCGGCCGCCGAACTTGCGCTGGTCGTTGATCCGGTACTCCCAGTCGAGGGAGAACTGGAAAGTCTCGCCCGTGCTCAGCGGCTCGGGCAGATCGATCCGCATCGTCGTGTCGACGACGGTGTGATCGAGCGGGTTCCCGTACAGGTCGGTGACATTCGAGATCTTCGCGCCGCCGTCGAAGGTCTGGCGGTCGAGCATGTTCCGCATCGCGCTGAACGACATGCCCGCACCGAGGTTCGGCGCGAGCGTCGTCGCGACCGCGTGCGACGTGGGGGTGAAGTAGTTCGGCTCGACCTGTAGCCAGACGTACCGCAGCGTGTCCGGCGAGTTGTTGTGGTAGGTCACCCGCTCCGAGCCGCGGATCGACTGGGTCTCGTCGTCCAGCTCGACGTCGATGGCGTAGTCGACCTGCTGCTGCCAGTACTCGTGACCCGGCGCGCCCGAGGCGGTGCGGTATGTGTTCGGCGTCGGGAGCTCCGCGCGGAGCTGGGCGAACTTGTCGACCCGGTCATCACCCCCGGCACCGTAGGCGACACCGAGCGCGAGCACGCCGGCGAAGGCCAGCGGGAGCAGGGAGAGGTTGCGGACGCGGGAGGCGGAGCGAGGCCGGGGGCGGACGGTCATGGTCGCGAAGAGCTGGAGAGGGGCCGGATCGGCGGACGAGTGTACGTCGCCGCGGCGGGTCTCCGAGCCGCGCCCCGGCCCGCGTCTCTCGATGCGGCAGGGCGGGCGTAAGGGCTCGGTGAGCGCTCGCCGCGGGACGATTCGGCGCGCGCGCACGAAAGGAGGCGGTGAGGGGACCGTCGCCCTCACCGCCTCCGAGGCCTCGCTCGCTCAGAGCCTGGGCAGAAACCTCCGATTCGACTGCCCAGGCTCCGAGCCGACTTTGCTCGCGCACCCGCCAACGCGGGTGCGCTGTTCGCGTGGGCAAATCCTGCCCACGCTCTCGGCGGGCCACCTCCTCCGATCCGCCGTGCCTGCCCTGCCTGCTGGTGGCCCGGCGGACGCGGTGGTCACGTCCGAGGTTCCTCGCCGATCAGAACCCGCCGCGGCGACCGCGGCCTCCGCCGCCGCCCCCGCCGCCGTTGTTGCCGCCGCCGTCGCGGCCGGCGTCCCCGCCGCCGCGGCGACCCCAGCGGTCGTTCTGCTGCGTCTCCTGGTACTGCTCGTACTGGCTCGGCGTCAGCACGCCCTGGATCGACTGGTTCGTGGCGTCGCGGGAGTCCGTCCACATCTGCCGGACGTCGCCGAAGTCCATGTTCCCGGAGTCCCGCGCCTCTCGCATCTTCGTGCGGAGCTCATCGCGCCGGATGTCCTCGTCCTGGAAGATCGTGCGCATCGAGTTCACCTGGTTCTGGTCCAGCCCGAGCTCGGTCTGGAGCTTCGCGAGGCGGTCCTCCATGCGGCGCTCCTGCGCCTCGGCCCGCTTCTGGTCGCGCTCCAGGCGCTCACGCTCCTCGCGCATGTCGAGGACGGACTCGATCGCCGTCTGCATCGCCGGCGTCGGCGCCGCCGTGCCGGTCCCGTCGAGCGAGCCGAGGACCTCCTTCACGACGTCCTCGATGTCGCTGCGCTCCGTCGTGGCGGCGGTCCGGCCGCCGACCGCGACCGGTGCGAGCTCGCTGCTCAGCTCCAGCGCGTCGATACGCTCGACGAGGGCCCGGTTCTCGGCGCGCAGGCCGTCGATCGCCGCGAGCAGCTCACTGTCCGCGCGGGCCGTCGTGTCTGCCGTCTCGGCCGGCTGGGGCGGCGCGACGAGGATGGTGGTCGCGACGGCGCCCGCGGCGCCGGCGCCGAGGCTGGCGGCGATCACGAGGGGGATGGGATTCGACATGTCGTTCGGGTGGGCTGAGGTGGGTGTGTTCTGTTCGGCGTGTGGGTCGAGTTGCGGTCAGTCGTCGCTGCCGGCGCGCTGCACGTCGATCTCGACGGTGTACTCGAGCTTGGTCTCGGTCTCGCTGGCCATCTGCATGAGCCCGCGCTGCGTCTCGCGCTCCATCTCCATCGAGGACTGGAACGTGCCCTCCAGGCTGAAGCGGATCGGGCGCTTCTCGGCGACGCACCAGAGGAGGCTCCCCTCGAACTCGCCGCTGAAGGAGGTCTCCTGGGGCGCCGACGCGCTCGCGGGGGTCGCCGAGAAGTCGTCGCGATCGCGGCCGCCGCTGCGGTCCATCGATCCCTCGACCTCGGCCTCGATCTTGATCACGACGCACTCGACGCCGCCGGCTTCCTCGACCTGGTCGGTGAGCGTCGCGGTCGCGGACCACTCGCCGGACGCGAGAGCGGAGAGCCCGCCGCCGCCGCCGCGCATACCGCCGCGCTGGCGGCGTCCGCCGCCTCCGCCGCGACCCTCCCGGCCTTGACCGCCGTCGGGGCGCTCGGGCCGGTCGACGAGCTTGCGCTCCAGGCCGAGGCCGAGCGCGGCTCCGAGCGACTCGCCGTCGATGTCCCACGTCGCGCCGGTCTCGACCTCGTCGTCGGGCAGCAGCGCGTCGAGCGGGAGCGCGAGGCGGTGGCCCTCCAGCCGCGCCTCGTCGTCCGGCGCGTCGCCGTCGGTGACCTCGTACTCGACGCCGTCGCCGGACTCGGTGAAGACGACGGTGATTCCCTCGAGGGCGCTCTCGACCGACTGCTCGAACGGCTCGCCGCGTCGCTCCATCGACATGGAGCCGCCGATCTCGTCGAAGGTGCGCTCGACCTTGCTCGGTGCGCCGTCCTTCACCTTCAGGGGCGTGTCGGTGTACGAGTACGCGAACGTCGCCGAGCGAGCGCCGCCGCCCATGCCGCCGCGGCCCTCCCGCGGCTCGCCGTCGATGTAGATCTCACGCGACGTCTCGCTCGACGTCGTCTGGGAGACCGAGACCGCGAAGGAGCGGTCGGTCGAGTAGGCCGTGCTCAGGGTCTCGCCGGCGAGGGGAGAGACGCCGATGGCGATGGAGGCGAGGCCCGCCGTCGCGGCGGCGCGTGTGAGAGAAGTGTTCAGGAGTGACATGGCTCGTGCGGGCGCGCAGGTGGTGTTCGTCGGCGGGGGAGCGTCGTGTGCTCCTCCCGCATCTTCGTTGTTGCACGGCTGACACCCTGTTCGCACCCCCGAGTCCCGCTGGATCCACCCGATTGGCGGCTCTGGGCGCCGGCATGTTGCGAGCGGTGCCCGCTGGCGCCCGGGGCGCTCCCGGGATCACCCCGGGGGTCAACCCAGCGCCTTGCGCACCAGTGCGAGACGGGTCCGGCTCACGGGGACGCTCGTGCCGTCGACGAGCTGCATCCGCCCCGTTCCCGAGGTCGCGCTCTGCACGCCACGGACGGCGCGCCGGGCCACGATCGCGGAGCGGTGGACGCGCAGGAACTCGCTGACCGGCAGGCGCTTCTCCATGTGTCCCATCGACGCCCGCATCAGCTCCTCGCCGCCGCCGTCCAGGTGCACGCGGACGTACTGGTCCGCGGCCTCGACCCACAGGATGTCGCCGAACGGAACGAGCACGAGCTGGCCCTCGCGGTGGATCGCCAGGCGGTCCTCGCCGCGCTCCTCCAGCATCCCCTCCAGCCGCTCGCGGCCCGCGTCCGGGCCCTCGCTGCGCAGCCTCTCGCGCGCGCGCTCGAGGGCGCGTTCGAAGCGGTCGTCGTCGAAGGGCTTGAGCAGGTAGTCGACCGCGTGCAGGTCGAACGCTTCCACGGCGTGGTCGTCGTGCGCCGTCGCGAAGACGACGAGCGGTCGCGCTTCGGGCGGGAGCGCAGCCACGACGTCGAGCCCGGTCGCACCCGGCATCCGCACGTCGAGGATCATCAGGTCCGGCTCCAGCTCCACCGCCTGCGCGAGCGCCGACGCCCCGTCACGGCACGACGCGACGAGCTCCAGCGACGGGTTCGCGGTCACGAGCCGCTGCAGCGCCTCCAGGGCGTGCGGTTCGTCGTCGGCGCACAGGACGCGTAGCGGCGCGCTCATCGCTCGATCTCCCCCCGGTCGGTGTCTTCGTCGGTGCCGTCCTCGAGGTCGTCGAGCGGCAGCACGAGGCGCGCCCGCGTCCCGCCCTCGTCGCGCGTCGTCATCTCCAGCGACGCAGCGTCGTCGAAGAGCGCCGCGAGCCGAGAGCGCACGTGGCTCAGCCCGACGCCCGTCCGCTCACCCGGCTCGAACCCGGGCCCGTCGTCCTCCACGTCGATGACCAGCTCGACCCCGTCCCGCGCGCGCACCCGCACGGCGACCGAGCCGCCCTCGGCGCTGGGAGCGATCGCGTGCTTCACCGCGTTCTCCGCCAGCGGCTGTGCGATGAAGGCCGGGACCTCGGCGCCCAGCAGCTCGCGCGGCGCGTCGATCGTGATACCCAGTCGGTCGCCCAGCCGAAGGGTCTCGACGGCGAGGTAGCGCTCGACG
The DNA here is from genome assembly GCA_038757895.1 of Planctomycetota bacterium. Lineage (GTDB taxonomy): Bacteria > Planctomycetota > UBA1135 > UBA1135 > Saltatorellus. The sequence continues at coordinate 8,353 of JBCDGE010000034.1, forward strand.
AGATCGAGTTCACGCTCCAGCGGCACGAGCTGCTCCCCGCCCGCGTCGAGGCTCGTTCGCAGCAGGTCGCCGATCGACGCGAGCGCGGTGAGCGCCTCACCGGGCCGCTCGGTGCGGATGAGCCCGCCGACAGAGTGCAGCGCGTTGAAGAGGAAGTGGGGGTGGAGCTGGCCCTTGAGCGCGCTGAGCCGCGCCTGGGTCAAGGCCGCCTCGAGCTGGCTCGCGCGTACGGCGAGGTCGTTCGCCTCGCGCTCTCGCGCGCGGCCGACGAGGAACGAGCGGATGCCGAGCCCGATCCCGACGAGCGCCAGGTAGATCAGCGCGTAGCGCGGCACGCGCAGCGGCCAGCTCCGCTGGAAGTCGCCGACGGTGTCGCCGGTCGCGATGCCGAATACCACGGGCCCCGCGCGGGGGCGTCGACGCCGGCGGTCGTCCCTGGGGCGCGTGTCGTCGCGGCCTTCCTCGGGCTCCCTGGCGGACCCGACCCTCTCGGCTCCCCGCGGTCCCCCTTCTCCGTCGATTCCCTGCGCCACCTCGGACTCCGAGCGGCGCCGGTCACGGTCGCGGTCCCAGCCCGGGCGGCGCTCGCCGTCCATCCGCGACTCCATCCACTCGACGCGCTCCCGGACGCGCGCGGTCCGCTCGGGACCCTGCAGCTGGACGACGACCGCGTTCTCCAGCAGCAGCATCAGCGACCCGACCACGACCCCGATGCCGACCTGCACGGCGAGGGCCAGGGTCCAGTGACGCAGCCTGCCCGCGAGCCAGACCGCGAGGCCGACCAGCGGGGGGGCGGCGAGGGCCCAGGTGAGCCACAGCACCGCCTGCTTGACGACGAGGTCGGACTCGTCCGGCCCGAAGCCCCACGCGCGGCGCAGCTCGACGTCGCCGAGCGACGTCGCCGCGGTGACCACGACGAACGCCACGGCCACGAGCAGCGCCAGGCGGTACGGGCTCCTCAGCCACGCCTCGACGCCGGCGAGGCGGTCCCTTCCCGGCGGCGGGCCGGGCACTTGCGACGCAGTCTCCTTCATCGGTTCGGAGGCAGTATCCCACGGCGGGCGCGCCGCTCCCAACACGGAGGCCCCCTGCGACGCCCCCGACCCTCTGCGTGGCCCCGGGGACTCGGTGTACGCTGGCGGAATGGGCGAACACGACGTGCGACTCAACGAGGCCACCGAGCTCCGCACCTTCATGCAGGCGGTGCTCGAAGACCTCCGCGCCCTCGAGCGGATGATCGAGGACGGCATGATCGAGCGGGACATCCGCCGGATCGGTGCCGAGCAGGAGCTCTTCCTCGTCGACGACGGATGGCAGCCCGTGGCGCGCCAGAGCGAGGTCCTCGAGCGCCTCGCGGGCGTCAACGGCAGCTACACCCCCGAGCTGGCCCGCTTCAACATCGAGGCGAACCTGTCGCCCCAGGTGCTCCAGGGGAGCTGCCTCTCGGCGATGCACCAGGAGCTGGACACCCTCGTCCGCGAGGCCCGCGGCGCGGCGCAGGACTGCAACGCCCGGATCCTGATCTGCGGGATCCTGCCGACGCTCCACCAGGCCGACCTGTCGCTCGACAACATGGCCGACAGCGCGCGGTACCGACAGCTCAACCGCGTCATGTCGGACATGCGCGGCGGCCGCTTCGAGTCGCTCATAAAGGGCCTCGACGAGCTCCGCGTCGTACACGACAACGTGATGATGGAGGCGTGCAACACCTCCTTCCAGGTCCACTTCCAGGTGGCGGCGGAGGAGTTCGCGAACCTCTACAACCTCGCCCAGCTCGTCACGGGGCCGGTGCTCGCCGCCGCGGTGAACTCGCCCGTGCTTCTGCAGCACCGCCTCTGGCACGAGTCGCGCGTCGCACTCTTCGCCCAGTCGCTCGACGTCCGCAACGCGTCGCAGCTCGCGCGCAACACGCGCCAGCGCGTCACGTTCGGCGAGCGGTGGGTCGAGGACAGCGTGCTGGAGATCCTCCGCGAGGACGTGTCGCGCTTCCGCCTCCTGCTGGGCGCCGAACTGCCCGGCAGCTCGCTCGAGGCGCTGGACCGCGGTGAGATCCCGACCCTCGATGCGCTGCGGCTGCACAACGGCACGGTCTACCGCTGGAACCGTCCGTGCTACGGCATCTCGAACGGCAAGCCGCACCTGCGGATCGAGAATCGCGTCCTGCCGGCCGGGCCGACGCTCGAGGACGAGATGGCCAACACGGCGTTCTACCTCGGGCTGATGATCGCCTACGCGGAGGAACTCGACGACGTCCGGCGCGTCATGGAGTTCGACGACGCGAAGGGGAACTTCATGGCGGCCGCGCGCTACGGGCTCGCTGCCGAGATGTGCTGGCTCGCGGGCCGACGCGTGAGCGCGCGCGACCTGATCCTGTCCGACCTCCTGCCGCGCGCGCGCGAGGGGCTCGCCTTCAAGGGCATCGCCAAGGAGGACTCGGATCGCTACCTCGACCTGATCGAGGAGCGCGTCTCGACCGGGCGGACGGGCGCGCAGTGGGGGCTCGACTCGCTCGCACGCATGGGCACGCGCGGCACGCTCGACGAGCGCCACCGCGCGCTCACGTCCGCGATGTACGCGCGCCAGACGGCTGCGCTCCCCGGGCACCGGTGGGCGCTCGCCGACCTCGACGAGATCACGGACTGGCGCCACAGCTTCCGCACGGTGGCCCAGATCATGAGCCGCGACCTGTTCACGCTGCACCCCGAAGACGTGATCGACCTCGCCGCGAGCCTGATGGACTGGGAGCACATCCGCTACGTGCCGGTCGAGGACGACGAGGGGCAGCTCGTCGGGCTCCTGTCCCAGCGCATGCTGCTGCGCCTCGTGGCGAACCGCCACGACAAGCGCGAGGGCGACGGGCCGCTCGCGGTCCGCGAGGTCATGACCAAGGACCCGGTCACGATCGCGCCCGGCGACACGACCCTCGCCGCGATCGAGGTGATGCGCGAGAACAAGATCGGCTGCCTGCCGGTGGTGGACAGCGGCCGGCTCGTGGGGATCGTCACCGAGCACGACTTCATCGACGCCGCGGCCAACCTCCTCGAAGAGACACTCAAGGACCGCCTCGGCTGATTCCGAAGCGGCAGGGGTCGGGTCTCGCCTTTACACGAGCTAGACTCTTCGCCGCATATGCGTGAGACACCGGTCGAGCCCCATCCCGTCGAAGATCCCTCCTCCGGGTCGGGGATGGGCGTCGACCTCGGCTCGATCGATCGCGAGATCGGCGTCAAGGACGACGGGCGGCCCGGGCCGCTGGTGATCATCACCGCCGGCCTGCACGGCAACGAGCCAGCCGGCGTTCACGCGACCCAGCGCCTCCTCGCGGCGCTCCAGGACACGCCGACCGCGGGCCGCATCGTCGCGCTCGCCGGCAACCTCGGAGCGCTCCGCACGGGCGAGCGCCACCGCGGTCAGGACCTCAACCGGATGTGGACCGAGGACCGGCTGTTCGAGCTGGCGCACCGCGATCCCTCCGACGACCGGCCGGACGAGGTCGAGCTGCGCGCGCTGTTCAGCCTGATCGAGGCCGAGCGCGACGCCGCGCGCGTGCGCGGCCGCGAGGTGTGCCTGCTCGACCTGCACTCGACCTCGGCCGACGGCGGCGCGTTCACCGTCGTCCCGGACGCGATCCCGAGCCGCCGCCTGGCGCGAGACATCGCGCTGCCGGTCGTGCTCGGCCTGGAGCAGCGGATCGAGGGACCGCTCATGACCTGGCTCGTCAGCCAGGGCGACACCGCGACCGTCGTCGAGGGCGGCCAGCACGACGCGCCGATGACGACGGAGGTGCTCCTCGCCGCGATGTGGGTCGCGCTCGACCACGTCGGCGTGCTCCCCGAGGGCGACGAGCGCGTGCGCCGCTCGCGCGCGCGCATCGAGCGCGAGACCGAGGACGCGCCCGAGGTGCTCGACCTCGTGTACGCGCACTCGATCGAACCGGACGACGGCTTCGTGATGGAGCCAGGCTGGGCGAACTTCATGTCCGCGCGCCGCGGCCAGACCCTCGCGCTCCAGCACGAGAAGATCGTCCAGGCGCCGCTCGACGGCTACATGCTGATGCCGCTCTACCAGGGCCTCGGCAGCGAGGGCTTCTTCCTCTGCCGCCCGGTCGGCCGCGCATGGCTGTTCTTCTCGCGGCTCCTGCGAGGCTCCTGGCTGGAGCGCGGTCTGCGGCTCTTCCCGGGCGTGCGCTCGATGGACCTGCGCGCCGGCGAGATCGTCGTCCGCCGCGGCGCGCCGCACGGGCTCGCGCGCGTCCTGCACCTCTTCGGGTTCCGCAAGAACACGCCGACGGGCGACACCACCGTCTGGTGGCGCCGCCCGCAGGGTTGATCGGCTGACGGCGCCGCGGACGGCGCCCTCAGCCGACGAACTCGATCGCACCCTCCGGGAGGAGGTACACGATCAGCATCCGGCCGCCCGTGACCGTCGGGACGTGCTGGCTGCCGGGCGGCTCGACGACCCAGCCGGGCGGCTGGTCCTGGAAGCGCGGCTCGCCCTCCAGCGCGACGCACCAGTTCACCTCGCCGTTCGGGTGGCGGTGGAGCGGGCCCTCGCCCTGCATGTCGACGACGTCGATCGAGAAGCCGAGGGTCTCCTCGGTCGCCTTGGCCGCGCGGCCGAAGCGGAGCGGCGGCGCGCCGCGGTCGGCGACCTTGCCCTCCTCCAGGAGCTGCACGAGTGCCTCGCTGAGCCGGCGCCCCTCGTCGGACGTGGGCTCCAGCCTCTCGGAAAGCGTCGCGCGGGCCGCCGCGGGGTCGGCGAGGTCGACGCCTTCGGCCGCTTCGAGGAGGGGACGGAACGTGTCGAGCATGGGCGTGAGGTGCGGGTTCGGGGTCGCCCGCAGGTTACTCTCTGGCCCCGTGCCGCCGCTCCTGAAGCGATTCTCCGTCCTCGCGCTCTGCGTCCTGGTCGCCTGGTACGCCCACAGCCCGCTGCTCGGCGCGGGCTTCCTGGGCTCGGACGCTGCGGTGCTCGACGACATCGACCGCGCGTACCAGGAGGGCGGCGCGACCGCGCCGTGGAGCGTCGACGCCGTCGACCATCGGCCGCTCGCGTCGACCGCGCTCGGGATCTCCCGTTCGCTCCACGCGCGGGGCGGCATCTACACGCCGGGCGACGCCGGGCGCGTCCGCCTCGACAGCCTGCTGATGCTCGTCGTGGCCGCGTTCGGCGTCCGCAGCGTCGTCATTCGATCGATGCGGCCCTGGACCGGCGACGATCACGCGCGATCCGCGGGCGCTGCGGCGGGCGCGTTCCTGATGGTCCACCCGCTGCTCGTGCCGGTCGTCGCGCACCTGCCGTCGCGCGGGGACGTCGTCGGCCTCGCGGCCAGCGCGTGGTCGGTCGCCTTCCTGCTGCGCGGGCGCCAGTCGAGGAACGCGATCGAGCTCGGCGTCGCGTTCGTGCTCGCGGTCGTCGCCGCGGCCTCGTCGCCGGCGGCGATCCTCCTCGTGCCGCTGGGCTTCGGGCTGGAGTTCATCGCCGCGTACCGGCACCGACCGCGCGCGGTGCGGATCAAGACCGGGCTGCGCGTGGCGTTCGGCTACGCGGCCGCGCTCGCGCTGGAGGCGTCGGTGCGGCTGGCGTGTCGCCCGTCGGGGCCGGTCCAGGCCGATCCGCCGCCCGTCGATCCCGCGCAGGTGCTCGTCGGCGTCGACACCGGAATCGCGCGCTCGCTGGCGATCGCGGCGGAGAAGACCGGCGTGGTGGTCCTGCCCGTCAACACGACGGGCGTCGGCACGATCGGCTACGCGCTGGGCGTCCTGGCGCTCCTCGCCGCGCTCCACCCGGGCTTCGTCGCCGCACGCGCGGCGCCGCGGCTCTGGGGTCGGCTGCTCGGCGGCTGGGCGATCGCGCTCGTCGTCCTGCTCGTCCTCGGCAGTCGCGAGCGGACGATCCCCGCGAGCCTCGGCGACGCTCCCGGCACGCTGTCCCTCGCCGTCTGCATGGCGGTCGGGCTCGGGATCTCGGCGACCGCCCTGTCCGGCGCACGCCGCACCGTCCTCCCGATCCTGACGGGGTGCCTCTACGCGCTGCTGACCGCCGGGAGCGGCGCGACGATCCAGGAAGCCGCCGCCCAGGTGGGTGCGCTCCACCAGGCCGTCCTCGACGCGGGCCGGGAGGACGACTGGTCGCGCTCGGTCATCGCGCTGGACCCGCCGCGGGTGGTCGCGGGCGTCCGCGCGCTCGCGCCCGAGGACGACGTCAGCCTCGTCTCGGCGCCGTTCGTGCCGCGCGGCTCCGAGCCCGTCGAGATGCGCGGCGTGGAGAGCGCGTCGTTCTGGGCGCTGGTCGCCGAGCCCGAGTTCCAGGCCCTCCGCGAGCACGGCGTCACGGTGCTGCTTCCGCCCGAGCGGATCCTGAGCCCCGAGCCGCTCCCCAGCACGCGGGACGACGATCGGGTCGCCACGGACATCGCGCGGCGCGCCGTGCGGATGCCGCGCCCGCGACCGGCGACGTCGCTCGGCGACGCCGGCGAGTTCGGATGGGTGGGAGAGGGGGTCGCGCCCGCCCAGAGGCGCTTCGACCCCCTCGACGCGTCCGCGATCGTCGCGGTGGCGCCGCCCGCAGCGACGAACGGTGCGCCGATGGCGGCGGCGCCGGTCGTGCGCTGGACGGGGTCGTCCGAGCTCGGCGTCGACGGCTCCGCCCGTGGGGTCTGGCTGCGCGGTCCGGAGGGCACCCTCAACGTCGCGTTCCACGTCGGCGACGAGCCCGAGTGGCTGATGGCCGGCGAGGTCAAGTCGGTCTGGTTCACCGGCGAACTCCGCCAGGCGAGCGCCGTCAGCGTGATGCGCGCCCCGCGGGCGCTGCCCGACGGCGTCACTCCGCGCGTCGTCGGCGAGGACTGGTCGTTCGACCTCGCCTCCGCGGACCTCGCCGAGCCCGCCCACGACGTCGTCGAGGAGTGGGTCCTGTGGGTGATCGACCCGATGAGCGGCGCCTACGTCCAGCTCGCTCCGCGCGGCGCAGCGACCAGGCGCCTCACCGCGGTGGGGGCCGCGGCGCTCCACGACCTCGACGTCGTCTGGATCCTCGACAGGAGGCTGGACGGAGTCACGGTCGAGCGCGCACGGGGTCGCCGCGGGGGGTAACCTCTCGCGCCCCATGTCGACCAGCGAGACGCCCGAGAGCCGCCCCGAGCCGCCGACCCGCCCCTCGAAGACCCTCGAGTCGTTCCCGAACCCGAGGCCCGGGCGGGACTACGAGATCCGCTTCGATTGCCCCGAGTTCACGTGCGTCTGCCCGAAGACGGGCCAGCCGGACTTCGCGACGATCCGCATCCGCTACACGCCGGACGAGCACTGCGTGGAGCTCAAGAGCCTGAAGCTCTACCTCTGGTCGTACCGCGACGAGGGCGCGTTCCACGAGGCCGTCACGAACCGGATCATGGACGACCTCGTCGCCGCGATCTCGCCGAAGCGCATGGTCGTCGAGGGCGACTTCTACGTGCGGGGCGGGATCGGGACCGTCGTCGAGGTCTCGCACCCGTAATCCCCTGAGCTGCGTCCCCCGAGCTGGGCTGACGCGCAGTCAGAGCCGCTGGCGCTCCAGCACCTCGGCCATCCTCGGCAGGACCTCGGCGTAGCGATCGTCCAGGCCGAAGTGCCCGCCGTCGTGCTCGACGTGGTCGTACGCGACGCCGAGCGCGTCGAGCTCGCGCACCAGGCGGCGCAGGCCGAACTGCAGGCCGAACTCGTCCTTGCGGCCCGCCTCCAGGTGCAGGAGGTCGAGGCCCTTGAGCGCGGTCGCGGGGGCGCGGGCCGCGACGACCGGGTCGAACGACAGGAAGCGGCGCCAGACGTCGTGCCTGCGCTCGCACGTCACGGGATCGAACGGAAGGTCGAATCCGAGCTCGCTCTCGGGGTTCGGCGCGTAGCACGCCGACATCGCGATCACGTTGATCGCGGCGTGTCCGTCGCCGCCGAGGTCGTGGGTCTTGTCGAACTCCATGAGCCACGCCCGCGGGTCGCCGCCGTGGGCGAGCAGCGCGCGCGCGGCGCCGACGATCTCGTGGCCCAGGGCCAGCTCGAACGCGCAGTCACCGCTGATCGACGCGACGGCGCGGAACACGCCGGGGCGGGTCATCGCCAGGTGCATGGCGCCGAAGCCGCCCGAGCTCTTGCCGCAGACGCCGCGCGCCGTCGGCAGGGTCGGGTAGTGGGCGTCGACGAACGCGACGAGCTCCTCGGCGACGTAGTCCGCGTAGCGGCCTGTCGCGCCGCTGTTCACGTACTGGCTCCCGCCGAGTCGCGTGAAGGCGTCCGGGCACACGAGGATCGCACCGTTCGCGCCGGAGGCCGCCAGCGCGCGGTCGTACGCGTGGACGACGCCGCGGCGCCACGGGTGCGTCTCCAGCATCGACTGCCCGCGGCCCGTGAAGCCCGCGAGGCAGAAGATCACGGGCAGCCGCTCTCCCGCGAGGGCGGCCGGCGGGAGGTAGACCGGGACCTCGCGGACGTGCGGGTCGCCCAGCGCGTTGCCCCGCAGCGCCTCGCTCTCGAACGGGCGCGCCTCGACGGCGCCGCGGAACGCGCTCGCGTCGCGGAGGAACCGCTCCTCGGTCACTTCGCGCCCCCGTCGAGCTCGCCCCGAAGGGCCTCGTAGACGGGCTGGATGCGCTCGTCGATGATCCGGTGGCGGTCTCCGTACGGGTAGAACGCGGCGTTCATCGCGTTGACGGTCACGCGCTCCAGGTCGCGCAGCGTGCAGCCGTACTCCGCGACGGCGACGCGGAACTCGTCCGTCATCGTCGTGTGGCTCATCAGGCGGTTGTCCGTGTTCAGCGTCACCCGGTACCCCTCGCGTAGGAAGTACGGGAACGGGTGCTCGGCCAGCGACGGCGCGGCGCCCGTGTGGACGTTGCTCTGCAGGCAGCACTCGATCGGGATCCTGTGGTCGAGGACGTAGGTCGCGAGGCTGCCGACCTTGATCACCTTGTCCTCGTAGATCGCGATGTCGTCGATCAGGTGCGTGCCGTGGCCGATCCGGTGCGCGCCGCAGAACTGGAGCGCCTGCCAGATGCTCTCCGGCCCGAAGCTCTCGCCGGCGTGGATGGTGATCGAGCCGTTGCGGCGCTTGATGAGCTGGAAGGCCTCGACGTGGTGCTTCGGCGGGTGCCCCGCCTCCTCGCCGGCCAGGTCGAAGCCCCGGCAGCCGCGGTCGAACCAGGACACCGCGAGCTCGGCGAGCTTCAGCGACAGCTCGGCCGACTGGTTGCGCATCGCGCAGACGATGAGCCCGGACTCGATCCCGAAGTCCTCCTTGCCGCGCTGGAGACCGCGCAGCACGGCGCCCATCACCGCGTCGAGCCCGAGGCCCGAGGCCGTGTGGAAGTGCGGGGCGAAGCGCACCTCGAAGTAGACGCAGCTCTCGGCCGCGAGGTCCTCGGCGAGCTCGTAGGCCACGCGCTCCAGGGCGCCCGGCGTCTGCATCACGGCGATCGTGTGCCGGAAGCCCTCCAGGTACTGCGGAAGCGAGCCGCGGTCGGCCCCCTCGAAGAACCATCGCCCGAGCCGGATCGGGTCCTCCTCGGGCAGCGCGTCGTAGCCGATCTCGGCGGCGAGCTCCAGCACGGTTGCCGGACGCAGGCACCCGTCGAGATGCTCGTGCAGCAGCACCTTCGGCGCGCGCCGCAGGAGGCTCTCGGACAGCTCGCCATGACTCGCGGTGGGGGACCCCTTCATGGCATCGAGTGTAGGTCTCTCTCCTGTCGAGTTCGTCATGCGAGGCGTATCCTCTTCCGCCCCCGACCGCTCCTTCACGCTCCACCCACGATCGACCGTGTCCGACCTCCGCGTCCGCATCGCACCGAGCCCTACCGGCACCGTCCACCTCGGGCTCTGCCGCACAGCGCTCTTCAACTGGGCCTATGCGCGCGGCCGCGGCGGGACCTTCGTCCTCCGCGTCGAGGACACGGACCGCACCCGGAGCACCGCGGAGAGCGAGCAGGCGATCCACGAGGGGCTCCGGTGGCTCGGGATCGACTGGGACGAGGGCCCGGACGTCGGCGGTCCGCACGTGCCGTACCGCCAGAGCGAGCGGATCGAAGGGCACGTCCAGCGCGCCCAGGCGCTCCTCGACGCGGGACTCGCGTACCGGTGCTTCTGCACGCCCGAGCGGCTGACCCAGGTGCGCGAGGCCCAGGAGAAGCGCAAGGAGACGCCGCGCTACGACCGCCACTGCGAGGGGCTCTCGCGCGAGGCGTCCGATCGGCACGCGGCCGCCGGCGAGCCGTTCGTACTCCGCTTCCGCGTTCCCGAGGGCGCGACGGTGTTCGAGGACATGGTCCGCGGCGAGGTGCGCTTCGACCACGCGGAGATCGACGACTGGATCATGGTCCGGCGGGACGGAACGCCGACGTACAACTTCGTCGTCGTCAGCGACGACGTCGACATGGGGATCAGCCACGTGTTCCGCGGCGAGGAGCACCTCGTCAACACGCCCAAGCAGATCCTGCTGTACGAGGCGCTCGGCGAGACGCCGCCCCGCTTCGGGCACCTGCCGCTGATGCTGGGCACGGACCGCAAGAAGCTCTCGAAGCGCACCGGTGACACGGCCCTCGGGGACTACGTCGCCAAGGGCTATCCGCGCGACGCGGTCGTGAATTTTCTCTGCCTGCAGGGCTGGGCGCTCGACGGCGAGACCGACGTGTTCGACCTCGACACGTTCGTGAAGCACTTCGACATCGTCGACGTGCAGAAGGCGGGCGCCGTCTTCGACCCCGAGAAGTTCCGCTGGCTCGCCGGTGACACGATCCGGCGCATGTCGGTGCCGGACCTCGCGGACGCCGTCGCGCCGTTCGTGATCGACGAGGGGCTCATGACCGCGGACGACGTCGCGGCGCGCCGCGAGTGGTTCGAGCGCCTCGTCGCCGGCGAGCAGGAGCGCATCGAGCTCTTCGGCGACTTCCTGCCCCGTGTCCGGCCGTTCTTCGAGGCCGACGACGCGGTGACGTACGAGGAGAAGGCCGAGAAGAACGCGCGGAAGCACGAGGACCGCGCGGCGATCCTCGCGGACTTCGACGCCTGGCTCCAGGGGCCCGGCTGGTCCGACGACGTCGAGGCCCTGGGCGCCGCGATGAAGGACTGGGTGAAGGAGCGGGGGATCAAGTTCCCCATCCTGTTCCAGCCCCTGCGCTGCGCGCTCACCGGGATGGCCGGCGGGCGCGACCTCGCCGACTGCGTCCTCCTCCTGGGACCGGAGAGCGCCGGCGCGCGCATCCGAGCGGGCATCGAGCGGCTCGCCTGAGACGCCGTGTCCCAGCAGGGGACCCGGCCGACACGGAGCGGTCAAGGCCTCCCCGGATCGTGCCGATGACCCGAGGGCATGGCCCCTCCGGAGAGCAGCGAAGAGCTCGAGGCGCGCCGAGAGGCGATGCTGACCGAGCTCCACGAGCGCCTCGGGCGCGCCGCGGGCGGCGCTCCCCGTCGTCGGCGCGCGCCATCGCTCTCTCGGATCCGGCTGCGCACGCTGCTCCTGCCGGCGTTCGCGATCGTGCTGCTCGTCCACCTCGGCAGCCAGTCCGGTGGCCCGCTCGGCGTCGAGGCGGCGTTCACGCCCGGCGCCGGCACGTCGTTCGCCGGACCGCGCGTCTTCGAACGGCCGATCGACGCCGCGCCGGGCGCCCCGGTGCGGATCGAGCCAGGTGACGTCGTCGGCGCCGGCGAGGACGCGACGAGCGTGCTCGCCGTCGGCGGGGGCCGCCTGCGGCTGGACCCCGGCGCCCGCGCCGCGCTCGCCAGCCTGATGCCGCCGCGCGTTCGCCTCGTCGGCGGCACGGCCGTCGCCGAAGGGCGCCTGCGCGTCGTGACGGCCCACGGGATCGTCGACGTCGAGGACGGGAGCGCGCGGATCGAGCTCGGGAGCGAGGGGCTTGACGTCCTGCTCCTGGACGGCGTCGGGCGCCTGATCGCCCCCGACGCCACGCGCGAGCTGGAGCCCGGCGAGCGCGCCACCGCTCGTTGACTCGCGGGCACGCGCCCGCGAGCATCCGCGGGTGATCGCGCCGCGCCGTTTCAGCCGCCTCCGCATCGCGGCGTTCGCCGCGATCGAGCGCCTCGCCGTCCTCCTGGGCGGACGGCGGCTCTACCGCGCACGCCACCTTCGGCGCGAACGGCTCGTCGTCCGTCGGGAGACCGTCGAGGTGCAGGACCTCCCGACCGCGCTCGAGGGCTTCACCGTCGCCCACCTGACCGACGTGCACGCGGGCCCCTTCCTCGGGGCGGGGGACCTGGCCGACGTCGCGTCCGCGGTCGAGGAGGCCGCGCCGGACGTCGTCTGCTGGACCGGCGACTACGTCGTGCACGGGATCGAGAACGCGCGGCCGATCGAGGGCGAGCTCGCGCGCTGCGCCGGAGCGCGCGGGACGTTCGCGGTGTTCGGCAACCACGACTACCTGCACCGCCGCGAGCCCGAGTTCGTCGCCGCGATGGAGCCGCGGGGCTGGACGTTCCTGCGGAACCGCTCGGCCGTCGTCGACGTCCCCATGAAGGAGGGTGCGGCCGAGGACGGGCCCGGCGCGCGGGTCGCCTTCGCCGGGATCGAGGACCCCGAGGAGGGCAAGGTCGTCGACGTGGACGCCGCGCTCGAGGGGACGCGGGACGCCGACGTCGTCGTCGCGCTCGCGCACGGCCCGCGCGCTGCGCCGGCCTTCGCGGCGGGGGGGGCGCGCGTCGTCCTGTCCGGACACACCCACGCGACCCAGGTCGACCTGCCCTTTCTGCGGGACCTCGGGCCCGCGCACCCCGGTCTCCGCGTCGAGCTGGGGGGTACGACGCTCGTCGTCGGCCGCGGCATCGGTGTCATCGGTGCGCCGCTCCGGTCGGGGGTCCCGGCAGAGATCGTGCTCGTGACGCTGCGTCGCGGCGCGGGCGCGTGAGCGCGCCGGACCATTCGCTATCGTCTCCCGCTTGCAGGGAAGCCTACGCCTACACGCCGGCGTGCTGTACGTCGGCCGCCACGAGCTGACCGCCGAGGTCGCGTCGTTCGACCTCGACGGGAGGCCGCTGGAGACGCGGTTCCGGTTCCGCGACGAGGACGCCGGGCGCTCCACCGTGGACGGGATCGACGTCGACGCCGACCGCCGCCTCTGGATCGCGGACGGAGCGGCGCGGCGCGTGCGCTGCTTCACGCTGTTCGGCCAGGAGGTCGCGTCGGTGGGCGGCGACGGAGTCCATGGGGGCGAACGGGGCGCGGCGGCGCGCGACGCGCGCGGCGAGCTGGGCGTGCCGGTGGACGTGCGGGTGACGGGCGCGGACGACGACCTGACTCTCCTCGTCGCGTCGGGCGACCGGCGGCGGCACGCGCTCCAGGTGCTGCACCCGGCCGGCGGACGCGGGCGTTCGATCCCGCCGCTCGGCGATCCGGAGGGACGGTTCGAGCGCATCCGTGGCCTCGACCACGTCGGGCACGAGCTCGCGGTGTGCGAGGCCGGTGCGCGTCGCGTGCAGATCTTCGAGGGCGAGCTGACGGGTCGACTCGTCTTCCGGTTCGCGTTCGAGGTCCCGGAGGGGCTCGGCCGACCCGAGGCCGTCGCACTCGTCGGCGACGGCCGCGTCGTCGTCGCGACGCGCGGGGACGCATCGAACGTCGTCGTGTTCGACGCCGGCGGCCGCCTCGTCGGGCGGATCGCGCAGGACGCGGCCGACCCGTCCGCGCACGCCTTCGGCGACGCCAGCGTCGACCAGCCCTCGGCGCTGGCTCTCGATCCGGGATCCTCCGACCGCGAGTCGCGGCTCTGCGTCCTCGATCGGGAGGGGGAGCGCGTCCAGGTGGTCTCCCTCGACGGTCGCAGCTTCGGCGCGATCCTCGGCTTCGGCGGGGACTGAGGCACGGCGCACGGGGTTTACGAGCCCCCGCCTGGCCCGCGACCGATCCCCGCCCGACACTGTGCGGTGATGCCGACGACGCGCCCGAACGACCGCCGACGCACGCGCGTGCTCCTCGCCCTCCTGGGCGCGGTGAGCGCCGCGGCGCTCCTGGTCGTCGCCTGGTCCGGCGGTGCGTCCCAGGCGGCCGAGCGCTCGGACCAGCGCGAGCCGCCGCGCAGGATCGTGCGCTCGTCCGAGCGGCCCGTGGAGGTTCCCGAAGGGGAGACGATCGCCGACGCGGCCCTGGATCTTCCGGCCGCGGAGGTCCGCCGCGCGGAGGCCGCGATCGAGCCGGAGGCGCTCGCCGTCGGACCGGCCACGCGGACCGTCGAGGCGTGCCTGCGCGTCGTCGACCGCTCGACCGGCGAACCGATCGCCGGCGCGACCGTCTCGCGCGTGTGGCTCGATCGAGCGCGCCTCGCGAACGTGGAGAAGGCGGGCGAGGCCGGCTGGTCCGTCCAGCCCTCCGGCGAGGACGGCGTGCTCCGGTTGACCTGGCCGAGCAGCGGCGAGCGCGACGTGCAGGCCCGCATCGAGGCCGACCGCTACGTGCTCGGCGTCGTCGGCGGTCTCGGCGAGGACGCCGGGGCGCGCGCCGGCGCGACGACGGACGACGTGCGCGAGGCCAGCGAGCTCCTCGGCGGCGTCCGCACGGTTTCGCTGCTGCGCGCGGCGCGGGTCCTGGTCGAGCCGCTGGGCTTCGACGCCGACGAGGGGGTCGCGATGCTCTTCGAGGACGGCGACGCGCGGGATCGGCGGCCGGACGAGGTGGAGCGCTGGAATGGCGAGGAGCGCGTCACGTTCGAGGGCGTCGAGCCCGGGCTGGTCAGCGTGGCCATGAGCGTCGCCGGCGAACCGCTCGTCGTCCGCCAGTCGATCGCGGTGGGGCCCGGCGAGGACGTCGTCGTCCCGCTGGAGGCGCGCCGGGGCGAGACGCTCCGGGGGCGCGTCGTCGAATCGTCGACGCGCACGCCGCTGGAGGGGATCGCGGTGCTCGCGCGGCCCGCGCTCTCCGGCGTCCACCCCGACGTCGAGGGCGCGCCCTTCGAGAAGGTGCTGTCGGCCGGGGACGGCTCCTTCGAGATCGACGGCGTCCCTCCCGGCAAGGTGCTCCTGAAGCTCGTCCCTCCGTACGGACCGTCCGTCGACCGGACGGTGACCGTCATCGAGGGCGAGGGCACGCGAACCCGTGAGCTCGGGATCCCCGGCTCCGCGTCGATCGAGGGGCGGGTGGTCGCGCCGGACGGCGCCTCCGCAGCCGGGATCGAGGTCGCGTGCCTGCCGGCGTCCGAGCTCCGCTCCCTGCGGATCGAGGGCGGCGACTCGCTCGACAGCAAGGAGATCGGCCGCCGCGGCGGCCTCGTGCGCGCGGACGCGGACGGCCGCTTCCGCTTCGACGCGGTCCCGTCGGGGCGCACGCTCGCGATCGTCGCGACGGGCGGCGGGGCGAGCGGTGCCGTGACGCTCCAGCCGCCGCGCGTCGGTGAGCTCCGCCGCGGCGTCGAGGTCGCGCTCGGCCCGATCGAGCCGGCGACGTTCCGCGTCGCGGACTCCGACGGCCGGCCGGTCCACGCGATCGACGTCTCCGTCCGCTGGGCGCTCGGGCCCGCGGGCCTCTGGTCGCCCTGGAAGGACGAGCAGAGCCCGGACGGTGCGTTCCAGGTCGAGGTCGACCGCCAGCAGGTACGTCGGATCCGCGTGCGTGCCGAGGGCTTCCTGCCGCTCGACGTGTCGTGGCCGGAGACCGAGGGCGTGCGCGCGGTGCAGCCGACGTTCACGATGACGCCCGCGCTCGGGCTCGACGTCGAGGTCGCCGACGCCAACGGTCTGATGGTCCGCGGCGCCTGGATCGTTGCGATGCCGTCGGAGTACGACGACGACCCGTCGTCCCGCACCGCGCGACGCGCGCGGCGCGGCTCGCGGACCGACTCGCTCGGGCTCGCATCGCTCGTGCTCGATCGGGAGGGGCCGTGGACCCTGCGCACCGGGCGGGCGGGCTACGTCACCCAGTCGCGTCAGGTCGAGGTCCGCCCGAGGGGAGACAGCGGGTCGGAGGGCCCGCGTGAGGTCTTCGTGCTGGAGCCCGACGAGCCGCCGGCGCCGGCCGTCGTCGAGGGCACGCTCGTCCGCTGGGGGACCGGTGGCTCGATCCCGGCCGTCGAGTTCGACGGGCTGCGCGGCGGGTCGGCCGAGATCGACGGCGCGACGTTCCGGCTCGTCGGGATCCGGCCGGGCTCCGTGTCGATCGTCGCGCGACCCCAGGGGTTCGAGAGCGTCCGGCTCCCGCTCGACCGGCTGGACCCGGGCGAGGTCCGCAACGTCGGCGAGATCCGCACGCGCGGCGCGACGCGCCTCGACGTCCGCGTGAAGGGCGCCGACGGCAAGCCGATCCGCGACGCGCGCGTTCGGCTCGTCAGCCGCTCGCCCGAGAAGGGCGGGCGCGCCGGCTTGCCGCGGCGCCTCGACTTCCCGCGCCGCGCCGACCGGACCGGGGCCTACCGCAAGAGCGCGGTCGCGCGGGTCCGCTGGACCCTCGTCGTCGACCGGAAGGGCTTCAAGAGGAAGGTGACGCAGGTGAAGGTCACGGGGTCCCGCCAGACGGTCGAGGTCACGCTCGAACGGCGCTGACGGCGTTCTCGGGCCGCCCGATCCGAGACCCGCGTACCAGGACGAGAAGGGCGATCGTACCGGGCCGCCCCGGAGGCCCTCCGCCCGGGATGGCGGGCCCGGGGGGGCCGGGAGTTCGCTTAGACTCGGCCGCCTGAACCTCTGGGCCTGCCGCTCCTTACGACCCCCTCGCTCGCCTCGACCGAACGCCGTGCTCCGCTCGATACTCACACGCTCGGCCCGTTCCGTGGCCCTGGCAGCGCCTCTCCTCACCGGCCTGCTCCTTGCGCAGCCCGCGGCCCAGGCCGCTCAGGGCGACGCGGGCCCCGCCGTCCGTCCGTCGAAGCCGGGCCTCTCGACGCGGTCCCTGCTGCTCGGCGGCGGCGCCCCGGGCGGCGACATCGGGCCGTTCGAGATCCGGCTCTCCAACCTGTCGACGGCGTTCATCGAGCGGCTCGCCCCGTCGGCGGACGTGGGTCCGCTCTTCCCGCCGGGGATCGGCGGGACGGCGCTCGTCCTGCGCCTGTTCGTGGTGGACACCGGCCGCGAGGAGCTGTTCACGCTCTTCGTGCCGAGCACGCCCCCCGGCGTGTCGCGCCCGCTCCTGACGTGCTTCCACGGCGCGAACGTCTCGCACCTCGACATCTTCTTCAACACGACGTACCTGCAGGAGGCGGACGCGCGGGGCTGGTTCCTCATCGCGCCGCTGCAGCGCGAGCAGAACCCCTACGGGCAGCTCAACTACGCCAGCGCCGACAGCCAGTTCCACGTCGAGGCCGTCATCGCGTTCGTGCTGCGCTTCTACGACATCGACCTCGACCGCCTCTACGGCGTCGGATTCTCGATGGGAGGCGGCAGCGCGATGAGCTTCGCCGCCCGCCACAGGGACCGCGCGACCGGCGCGTTCGCGGCCGTCGTGAACCACACGGGGTCCGTCGCGCTGAGCGACGTGTACGCGAAGCAGGCGAGCGTGCAAACGGCGATGGAGACGATCTTCGGCGGAACTCCGACGACCGCGGCTTTCGAGTACCAGCGCTCCTCGGTGGTCGAACTCGACGCGGCCGGTGTGCTCCTCCCGAGCGGCCGGCACATGGCGCGCAACCTGGAGCACGTCCCCGTGCGCACGGTGTACGGGCTCGGGGACAGCCTGACGTATCTCGTCGACCAGTGCGTCCAGCTGGACTCCTACATGCAGACGCTGCCGCAGGCGACGCACCAGCTCTTCGCGCTGGGCGTCCCGACCATCTGCGCGCCGCAGTCGCACTGCTGGGAGACGCTGAACGAGACCGCGGCGTGCGACTTCCTCGACGCGCAGACGCTCCGATCGGCACCGCAGGCCGGCGGCTACCTGATCGACCGAGACGACGTGGTCTGGGGTCGGTTCCGCGTCGAGGCGACGCTGCAGGGCCAGTTCGCGTCGATGGAGTACGAGGCCGACCCGGCGGCCAACGAGATCCGCGTCGACCAGACGTCGAACCTCGACACCCTGCGATTCGACGTGCGGGACTTCGGGCTCGACCCGGCGCTTCCGCTGACGCTGCGGACCGGCACGATCGACCTGACCAGGGACGTGATCGAGCTCGAAGGGTTCGCCGCTGCGCCCACCATGGTCACGATCGGCGCCGGGACCCCGGTCGTCGAGAGCTGCACGACGCCCGGGCTCACGTCCTGGTGCTACCAGGGCGGCGTCCTGACGCTGAACGACGTCGGCGGCGGCGCCGTCTGGAACATCCAGTGATCAGCCGCCCTGGCCGGCGCCCGCGCTGACCGCAGCCGCCTCGACCCGCTCGACGACGTAGCCTCGCTGGCGCAGCAGGGTGACGATCCCGAGCTTCTTCGCGCGCGCGGCCTTCGCCTCGGGAGTCTCGGCCGGCGTCCCCTGCTGGCCAGTCTTCGGCGCGGGCGCGTCGGGCATGTGCAGCGCGCCGATCGCGAAGAACGTGGTCGCCTTCGGGCCGTCGGCCTCGAAGCGCTTCACGATCCGGTCGACGAAGCGCACGTTGCGCTTCCAGAGCAGCTCGGCCTCCGCGCGCTCGCGCAGGCCCGGGTCGGTGCCGAAGCCGTCGTCCAGCAGCGCCATCAGCCGGGCCTCGTCGCCCGACAGCCACGCCGTGACGGTCTCCTGCATCGGCTTGCGACCCTCGGCCTCGTAGCGGTCGAGCAGGTCGAGCGACTCGCGCAGCATCTGCACCTGCTCCGCCTGCGTGAACGCCTCGAACACCGCGATCTGCTCCTCGACCGTCTCCAGTCCGCCGACGGCCTTGCCCTCCTTCTGGGCGCGGCGGTAGAGCGCCTTGTCGAGCGGCGCCTTGCCGAGGATGAGGTCCGGCAGGTACTCCGCCATCGGGACCATCGCGTTCACTGCCCAGGGCTTCATGCCGGAGAGGCTCGCGGTGATGAGCGGGTCGACGCCGGCCGCGGTGAAGCGCGCCCGGACTCGCTCCCACGTCGGGGCGCCGACGATCGTGTCGACGGTCTTTCCTCCCTCGATCACCGCCGCCCGCTGCACGCGCATCTCGCTCTTCGCGTCCGTCGGGATCTCCGCGTAGAGCGCAGTGCTCGAGTTCAGCGCCTGGACGACCGTCTCCGGCAGCGCGAGCACACGCTCGTCCGGGAGGTGGATGGTGCCGAACAGATAGCCCTTGGCCGACGGGCCCTCGATCCGCCAGAGGAAGGGCGACGTACGCGCGGGTTTCGCTGCGGCGCTCGCCGTCGAAGGCGTCGCCTGCTGGATCGGCGCGGCGTCGGGCGCGGGTGCGAGGAGGAACGCGCTGGCGAGGAGCGCGGCGATCGTCGGCGTCGAGCGGTGGAGCGTCATGGATCGGAGGGGCACGTTGTGTCGGGCATCGTGGGCCGGGCGCGCGCGAAAGTCCATGCGCGCCGCGTTCCCGTCCGGCACGTGCGCGCTTCGCTCCCGGCGCGCTTCAGCGCGGATACGAAAAAGGGCCGGTGAGCTAGCATCACCGGCCCGAGGGAGAGAGGAGTCCACCGAGCTTCCCGGGCAAGTCGCGGCTCGCAACGCAACTCACCTCTCGATGCACTCTCATGCGCGAACGCACCGAAGTGCGCTCGCCCGCAATGATAGGGCGGCGGAGACGTGAAGGAAGTCGCGTTGGTCGAAAATCGACGGAAGGACCGGGCTCTCACGTAGCTCGGTCCCGGGGTGAACGATTCTCGAACCACGACCCCCCGGGCGGGCCTCAGGGGGTCCCGCGCGGCCGGATCGACCTCTCTGGGAGGCAGGATCGACTCACTCTGCGCCGTCGTCGTCCGTCTCACCCCGCCCCAGGACGGGCGAGCCCGCCACCGCCTGGCGGATCGGACACGCGGCGGCCAGCGTCGCCGCCAGCGCCACCAGGGCGTCGATCGTCGCGTCGAGGCGGTCCTCCTCACGGTCGGCGCGGTAGGTGCACCGGGCCGCGACGATGCAGCGGTCGTCGTCGAGGGCGTAGCCGCGAGCTAGGGGCGAGGTGAACCCGTCCGTGGGCGGCGGCGTCGTCCCGCCGAAGCTCCGGATCGGGAGCCACTCGCCGGGATCGTCCCCCCTGCCGCTCTCCGCGCGGTGCCACAGCGACGCGGCGGGCGCGAGGTCGAGCTCGACGAGAGTGCGGAGGAGACGGTGCTCGACGACCTCGAAGTCCCCGCTGGCTGCGTCCTCCACGAGCTGACCGATTGCGTCCGCCAGGGCGGACGCGGCGAGCAGGGGGCTGGCGGTGCCGCGCTCCGCACTGGACTCGGCTCGAGGATCCGGTTCCATCACACGGCGTGTATCGGGTCGCGGATCGAGACCGCTGGAGCGCTTCGCTGCGAACCTGGCGAGCTATGCTCCCGAAGTGGACGTCCCCGGGCTGCGCATCGACGGTCGACTCGACGGTCTGCCCTGGCGCGCGACGCGCCACGAGGGCGTCGAGTGGATCGACCTCGTGGACGAAGCGGCGGACGCGTCTCAGACGGTCCTGATCCGCATGGCGCCCGGATGCGGCTATCCCCGTCATCGCCACATCGGTCCCGAGGACGTGCTCGTCCTCGACGGCGGCTATGCGGACGGTGACGGACGGACCTTCCGAGCGGGGAGTTTCGTCCGCTACCCCGCGGGGAGCGAACACTCGCCTGTCGCGCTGGGGGAGCCTGGCGCGCCCGCAGATGGCGACAACCGTTCGTGCGTGCTCTTCGCCGTGGCGCACGGCGGAACGGAAGTCGTGGCGGAAGCCGACGACGAAGGAGGGGGACGATGACAGCACCGATCAATGGCCCGCGCGGCCTCGCACGCGAGGAGCGGACGGACCAGCGCCCGGAGGGGTATGCGGAGGGGCACTCGGTCGACGAGCGCCACCCGGCGCGCGTGTACCTCGATCACAACGCGTCGAGCCCCGTCACGCCGACCGTCGCGCGCGAGCTTCGCGCGTTCGTCGAGGGCTTCTGGGGCAACGCCGGCGCGATGCACCCCGACGGCTCCGCGGCGCGCGACGCGATCGAGGCCGCGCGCAAGCGCGTGGCGGACGCCATCGGCGGAGCCGCGCACGAGGTGACGTTCACCTCGGGCGGCACGGAGTCGAACAACTGGGCGCTCTTCGGCGTCGCGGGCGCGGCGCCGCCGGAGCGGCGGCACCTCGTCGTCGGCCGCCACGAGCACCTCTCCGTCCTCCGCAGCGCCGAGGAGCTGGAGCGTCGCGGGTTCGAGGTGACCTGGCTGGACCCGAAGCCGGACGGGGCGCTCGACGTGGCGGACCTCGACGCCGCAGTCCGCGACGACACGCTCCTCGTCTGCGTGATGTTCGCGAACAACGAGACCGGGATCCTGCAGCCGGTCGAGCACGCGTCCCGGCTCGCGCGCGAGCGCGGTGCGCTGCTCTTCGTGGACGCGGTCTGCGGTGTGGGCAAGGTGCGCGTCGACGCGGGCACCCTGGGCTGCGACCTGCTCAGCGTGTCCGGACACAAGCTGCACGCGCCGAAGGGGGTGGGCGCGCTGTGGGTGCGCGAGGGCGTGCGGATCGCCCCGCTGGTCCACGGCTGCGGCCAGCAAGGCGGCCTGCGGTCGGGGACCGAGAACACGATGGGGGCCGTCGCCCTCGGCGCGGCGATGGAGGCGTACGCGGGACGCAGCGCGGCGGGCGCGGTGACCCGGGGTCTCCGGGAGACGCTCTGGGAGGGCGTCCGTGCCCTCGGGGTGGGCGCGGAGCGGAACGGACACGGTCTGGACCTTCCGAACACGCTCAGCATCTGGTTCCCTGGGCAAGACGCCCTGGACCTCCAGGCGCGGCTCGGCGCCGCCGGGCTGTCCGTCGCCGCCCAGCTCGGCGCGGGCCGTTCGCCGTCGCACGTCCTGGTGGCGATGGGTGCGAGCGACGAGCGCGCGCGCCAGAGCCTTCGGTTCAGCGTCGGCTCCACGACGACGGAGCCGGAGATCCAGGCCGCGCTCGACGTCCTCGCCAGGGTGCTCGAGCCGATCCCCGACGCAGACCGCTCCCACGACCCGTCCCCCCAGGGTCGCGCCCGATGACCGACCTCGATCCCAAGCCCTCCGCCGCGGACGCCGCGCTCGGCCGACCCGAGCGCCGCCCCGGCTGTTCGCTCGACGCCCTGACCCGCGAGCTCCGCCCGCTCCTCGCTGGCGGCGGCCACCGCGCGGACGACGGCGCGCGCGTGGCCGCTCTCCTGCGCGCGTACGCCGCGAACGAGGAGACCTGGCGCCCCTACGAGGTCTACGCGTCCGAGACGTACAGCCGGAACCTCCTCTGGCGCGACGACGACTTCGAGATGCTCCTCCTGTGCTGGGGCGAGGGGCACGAGTCGCCGATCCACGACCACGCAGGCCAGCAGTGCTGGATGGCGGTCCTCGACGGCGAGCTGGAGGAGGTGCACTTCCAGGTCGAGGACGGTGAGCTCAACGAGGGGCGCGTCATGAGCTACTCGGCGGGCGGCGTCGCGTTCATCCACGACGACATCGCGCTGCACCTCATCCGGCCCAGGGCCGGCACGCGCGGCGTCTCGCTGCACCTGTACTCCGACCCGATCGACGCCTGCCGGATCTTCTGCCCCGAGACCGGTCGCGCGGAGCCCGTCGAGGTCGGCTACCACTCGGTCCGCGGGACCCTCTGCTCGGGGACCGATCCGGCCCGGATCCGCGACGCCTGGTGCGAGTGATCCGGCGCGAGTGATCCGGTGCGCTGGACCGCGGGAGGCTCCCTTGCCCCCCTCGATCGGCGCCAGTAGGCTCTCCGGGCCGAACGGCGGCGAGGTAGCTCAGCTGGTTAGAGCACAGGCTTCATAAGCCTGGGGTCGCGGGTTCAAGTCCCGCCCTCGCTACCACCCTTACCTGTCGCGTTTGGGGGAGCGGATGGCTCGCCATGCATCGCTCGATCACGTCGGTCGCCGCCCTCCTGGTGGGCCTCCTCCTCCCAGGATCGCTCGCGAAGGCTTCCCCACCGCCCACCCAGGCAGTCGACGTCGACGCGCTCGTGCGCGAGGCGATGGACGGCACCGACGTCGATCCCGGGATCTTCGACGCCATCGGGCGCGAGAGGACGCGCGAGGCGCTCGACGCGCTCCTGCGGTGCTGCGAGCGCGTGCGCGCGGACCGGCAGCCCGCGGCCTACTTCGCGCTGCGGCACTTCGCGGGCCAGGGCGAGCTCCAGGCGCGTGCGATCGAGTTCCTCAGCGAACGCTCGTTCGGGCGCGACGCCCGCTCCGCCGTCCGCGCGCTGGCGACGTTCGAGCGCGCGGCACAGGACGAGCTGCGGCGGGTCCTCACCGAGAGCCCCGACGTCCTGGCGCGGCAGCGCGCGGTGGGGCCGCTGGTCGACGAGCTCCGCGCGTACGGGTCGCCCGAGGCGCTGCAGCTCCTGCTCGATCACTACCGCGTTCCGTTCTCCGGGACGGCCGCCCTCGGCGTGAAGGCGTTCGCCTCGTTCCGCCGGCCCGAGTGCCTGGAGATGCTCGTCGACACGCTGGAGAGCACGAGGACCGACGCGGGCACGCGCGTCCTGGTCGCGTCGGCCCTCGGGAGACGGCGCGACGACGCGACGACAGCGGCGCTGGTGGACGCGCTCCGTGACGACGACCGGCGAGTGGTCGTCGCCGCGATCGACGCGCTGCGCGAGCGCGGCGAGCGAGATCACCTGCGGCGGCTGGTGTCGTTGACGCGCGATCGCTCGCCCGCCGTCCGGGCGGCGGCGTTCCACGCGCTCTTCGTCGAGCGCCAGGGCGAGCTCGCGTTCGAGCGCACGGTGCGTCGGGCGCTCGCCGGGCGCGACCACGCGGTCAAGGTCGGGCTGGCGCGCGGTCTCGCAGATCGTCCGCGCCTGGACACCGGCACGATGCTCTCCGAGCTCGCGTCGGATGAAAACCTGGCCGTGCGGAGGGCCGCGGTCGAAGCGGCGCGGTCGCTGCGGATCGCCAGCGCGCTCCCCGACCTCATCGAGTGTCTCGACGCAGGGTCCGACCGGCTCAGCACGACCGCCCGCGTCGCGCTCGTCGAGCTCACCGGCCTCGACTACGGACGCACCGCGGGTCGCTGGCGCGCGTGGTGGGAGGGCGAGGGCGCGACCTACCGGCTGCCGTCGCCCGAGGAGGCGCGGGCGACCGCCGAGGAGCGCGCGGCGCGCCGGGCCGACGCGCCCTCGCGCGCCGAGCCCACGTTCTACGGCGTGCGGCTCGCGGGGGATCGGGTGACGTACGTGCTCGACGTGTCGGGCTCGATGTCGAACGTGGCCCGGCTGCCGCGCATGGTGGCCGAGACGAACGCCTCGCTCGACCTGCTCCCGCCGGGGTCCCGGTTCAACCTGGTGTTCTTCTCGGACGCCGTGCGGTCGTGGGGGAAGCGGCTCGTCCCCAAGACCGAGGAGAATCGCGGCCGGGCCTCGTCGGCGCTCGGCTCGCTCGTCGCGGACGGGGGCACCAACCTGCACGGCGGGCTGGCGGCCGCGTTCGCGGACCCGGACGTCGAGACGATCGTCCTGCTGTCCGACGGCGCGCCGACGGTCGGCGAGACCGACCAGGCCGCGATCCTGCGCGACGTGCACTCCTGGAACGAGCTCCGCGACGTCCGGGTGCACACCATCGCCGTCGGCCTCGTGGGGGCCGACGGCCTGATGGAAGCGATCGCCGCCGCCACGGATGGGGAAGCGATCGCCGTCTTCTAGCTCCGTCCGCGCTACCGGACGAACATCAGCTCGCGGTACTTCGGCAGGGGCCAGAGGTCGTCGTCGACCATCTGCTCCAGCCGGTCCGCGATCTCGCGCACCGCGTTCATCGCCGGGACGACCTCGTCGAGCATCGCCTGGGCGTGCTCGGCCTCGCCGAAGTCCCGCGACTCGACGGACTCGAGCCGCTCCGCCAGGCGGTCGATCGCCCCCTGGAGGTCGCTGGCCGCCGCCGTCGCGGCGCGCAGCGCGCCGACCTGCGCCTCGGTGTCGATCGAGGCGTCGATGTCGCGCACGCCGCGGATCGTGTCGGAGAGCTGACGCTGGAACGCCGTCGCGGCCGGCAGGATCATCGTCCGGCCCATGTCGATCGTCGCCAGTGCCTCGACGCGGATCTTCGACGCGTAGATCTCGTTGCTGACGTTCGCGCGCGACTCCAGCTCGTGCGACGAGAGGACGCCGAAGCGCTCGAAGAGTTCGAGGTTCTTCTCGTCCGAGAGCGCGACGAGCGCCTCCGGGGTCGTGCGGCGGTTCAGGAGCCCACGGCGCTCGGCTTCGTCCACCCAGTCGCCGGAGTAGTTGTCCCCGTCGAACAGGATCCGGCGGTGGCTCGCGAGCGTCTCGCGGACGACCGCGTTGATCGTCTCGGCGTTCGCGCCGCCGCGCTCCTCCAGCTGGTCGCAGATGTAGTCCATCGACTCGGCGACGATCGTGTTCAGGAACGCGGCCGGGTACGCCACGGACTGGTTCGACGACACGGCGCGGAACTCGAACTTGTTCCCGGTGAACGCGAACGGCGACGTCCGGTTCCGGTCGCTGATGTCCTGCGGGAGGACCGGGAGCGCGTCCACGCCGAGGCGCAGGCTGCCCTCGCCGGCGTTCTCCGGGGTCCGGCCCTCGATCATCGCGTCGATGATCTCGGCGAGCTGGGAGCCGACGAAGATCGAGATGATCGCTGGCGGCGCCTCGTTGGCCCCGAGCCGGTGGTCGTTCCCGGCGGACGCGATCGCAGCGCGCAGGAGGTCCTGGTGCAGGTCGACCGCGCGGACGATCGCCGTCAGCACGAGCATGAACTTCAGGTTCTCGTGCGGCGTCTGGCCCGGCTCCAGCAGGTTGTGGCCGAGGTCGTCGCCGATCGACCAGTTCATGTGCTTGCCCGAGCCGTTGAAGCCGGCGTACGGCTTCTCGTGCAGCAGCGCGGTGAGCCCGTGGCGCTCCGCGACGTCCTGGAGCACGCTCATCGTGAGCATGTTCTGGTCGACCGAGACCGACACGCCGGAGTACTGCGGTGCGAGCTCGAACTGGCTCGGTGCGACCTCGTTGTGGCGCGTCTGGATCGGGACGCCGAGGAGCCAGAGCTCCTTCTCCAGGTCCCGCATGAAGTCGAGCACGCGGCCGGAGATGGCGCCGAAGTAGTGATCGTCGAACTCCTGGCCCTTGTACGGCGCCGAGCCGAACAGCGTCCGCCCGCACGCCATCATGTCCGGGCGCAGGTGGTAGAACTGCCGGTCGACCAGGAAGTACTCCTGCTCGACGCCGGTCGTCGGGGACACGCGCGTCACGGACGCCTCACCGATCGCGTGCAGCATCCGCACCGCGGCCTTCGAGATCGCCTCGCACGAGCGCAGGAGCGGCGTCTTCTTGTCGAGCGCCTCGCCCGTCCACGAGCAGAACGCGGTCGGGATGCACAGCGTCGCGCCGCTCGCCGAGCGGCGGATGAACGCAGGCGACGTCGGGTCCCACGCGGTGTAGCCGCGCGCCTCGAAGGTCGCCCGCAGGCCGCCCGAGGGGAACGACGACGCGTCCGGCTCGCCCTGGCTGAGCTGCTTGCCGGAGAACTCCAGGATCGCCTGGCCGTTCGAGGTGGGCTTCAGGAACGAGTCGTGCTTCTCGGCGGTCAGCCCGGTCATGGGCTGGAACCAGTGCGTGTAGTGCGTCGCGCCGTGCTCGACCGCCCACGACTTCATCGATCGCGCGACCTCGTCGGCGATCTCGATCTCGAGCCTCGCACCCGACTCGATCGTTTTGCGCAGGGCGGTGTAGACGGCCTCGGGCAGGCGTTGCCGCTGGACCTCGTCGTTGAAGACGTACCGACCGTAGGAGTCGGAAAGGGACTGGCCGGCCAGTCCAGAGGTGTCTTCACGCAGGTCGAGGAACGCGTCGCTCGCGATCGAGCGGACCGCTTCCTGGCGGGTCGAAGCCATCATCTTCGGGCGCCCCGGGTGCACCGGGGGCAGGGGGGTGGTGGGTCGTGCGGACCGCGGAGATCGAGCCCTCGCGCAGGGGGCGGCGCGTGCGCTGGGTGGCGCCCGCGCCGAACGCGCGAACTCGGGATCCCCGGTCCCGGAAAGGTCCGGCCACTCCTCCTCCTCCGGTCGGGCCCGGAAGGGGAACGCGGCCGGACGCGTACGCTAGCGGCCTCACCATCGTGAAGGAACGGTGACGTCCGGATTCCCATGCTGTGCGCCGGATCGTGCCGATTCCCTCGCCGCGCGGGACTGCGCCCGGGAGCGTTGGCATCATCCGCCCGTAGCACCAAACGACCGGGGCCGCCGAGGACGGTGGGCTCAGGAACCACGATGGCTGGAATCCACGCAGCGCGCACGTCTCTCCGACGCCTCCTCGAAAGGGCACTCCTCGTCGCACAGGCATTCATCGTCGCACCGGCTCTCCTCGCCGCACTGGCGCTCTTCGTCTGTGCCTGCGTCTTCGTGCCGCCCGGCACGACGACCGGCGACCTCGCCGCGGTCTCCGACGAGCCACCTCTCGTCCTCAGCGCCCCCCCGGACACCCGCGGGGACGCGGGCTGGAGCGGAGCGTCGCGGGACGCGGACCTCGCGCACGTCGTGATCGACCTCTCGCTCGACCTGGAGGCCCGGCGGGTCATCGGCGAGGTCGCATTGACCTTCGAGGCCCTCCGCGACGGCACCGAGGAGATCGGTCTCCACGCCGCCGACATGGAGATCCGCGAGGTCCAGGACGGCATGGGGCAGGCCCTCGCGTTCCGTCGCCAGGGGGATCGCCTCCGGGTGACGCTCGACGCGCCGGTCGCGAAGGGCGACCAGGCGACCGTCGTGACCCGGTTCACGGCCGTCCCGAAGCGCGGGTTCCAGACCTCGCTCATGGCCGGCGATGTCTTCGCGCCCCAGGCCTTCGGGGCCGGCGAGCCCGACGGGCTCCGCTGGTGGCTCCCCCTCTGGGACCAGCCGGGCGACCTCACGAGCGTCGACACGACCGTGCGCGTTCGCGACGACCTCTCCGCGATCGCGAACGGCGTTCTCGTCGAGGTCGACACCGAGATGGGCGGCGCGCGGAGCGAGGAGGCCTACACCTGGCGCCAGCAGACGCCGATCCCCGTGCGCGCGATCGCCGTCGCGGCCGGTCGGTTCGAGACGTTCGCGAGCGAGGCCGGCTCGACCGAGCTGTACTTCCACCTCCCCGCCGGGACCGACGAGGTCTCGGCCCAGCGGACGTTCGGCGAGACGGCGGCGCTGGTGACGTACCTGGAGCTACGGCTCGACCGCCCGTTCCCGTTCCCGCGCTACGACCAGGCGGCGCTCCGCGACCTGCCCCAGCGGACGCTCGACGGCGCGAGCCTGACGCTCCTCGACGACGACGAGCTCGTGTCCGTCGAGGACGAGCTCGACGACCTCCGCGAGCGTCCCCGCCGGATCGTCGCGCGCTCGCTGGCGCGCAAGTGGTTCGGGGTCTGGCTCGCGCCGCTGGAGGAGCGCCATCGCTGGCTGCTCGACGGGCTGGCGATGCAGCTGGAGCTCGACTACGAGGCGCGCGTCCGCGGCGAGCCCGAGGTCGCGCTGGAGTGGGAGGAGCTGCGCGAGAAGATCGTGCGTCGCTCCCGCGAGAGCGTCGCCGCCGTCGACGAGCTGTCCCGCGAGGAGCGCGCCGAGCGCGCCGGCTGGGCCGTGCGCGTCCTGCGCACGCGGCTGGGCGAGGAGTCGTACCTCGCGCTCGTGCGCGAATTCGTCCGCGCCGACGCCGAGGGCACGGTTGCGCGTCGCGTCGTGACGGCCGAGGACTTCCGTCGCGCCGCGCTCGACACGCTCGGCGTCGACGTCGGGCCGGAGCTCGCGCAGTGGGCCGGACGCCGGACCGTTCCCGAGCTCCAGGTGCGCTTCCAGAGGCGCGCCGTCCAGGGCGTCGGCGATTCGATCGGCGTCGTGATCGACCAGGTCCAGCCGGGGCCGGCATTCCGGATCGACCTGCCGGTCGTCGTCCACTTCGCCGACGGCTCCACCCACGTCGACACGCTCTCGATGTCCGGCCGGTCCGACCTCCTCATCGTCCCGATCACGGAGCGCGTCGTCGACGTCTCCGTGGACCCGGAAGGGCTGCTCCTGGCCGGGTTCGACGTCGAGAAGGACGACGGCGCGTGGCTGGCCCAGGGGGCCCTCGGGCGGACGTCGATCGACCGCGTCCGGGCGATCCCGGAGCTGGAGCGGATGGCCCAGGAGGACGAGCGCGCCCGCCAGGCGCTGATCCAGATCCTGCTCCAGAGCCCCGAACCGGCCCTCAGGGAGCGCTGCACCCGCTCGATGCGCTTCGAAGGTCCGGCTTGCACCCTCGCGCTCCAAAGAGCCGCGTCCGAAGATGCGAGTCCGCTCGTACGCAGGGCGGCGCTCCACAGCCTCATCCAGCTCTACGCCCAGGGGCGCTGGGAGCCCACCGGGGAGGAGGTCGATCGCATGTTCGCCCTCCAGCAGCGCGAGACCTCGCCCGGCGTCCTCGGCAAGCTCGAAGAACTCCTAGAGACCATCCCGTCTCCCGAATGACCTCCCTCTCCGCCCTCGCGCTCCCGACCCTCGCGCTCGTCCTCGCCGCCGCACTGCCGACGGACGAACCGCTCAAGGACATCAAGTCGAAGGAGCCCGAGGTGCGAGAGGCGGCGGCGCGCCTGCTGGCCGAGGACGATTCCCCCAAGGCCGTCGGCGCGCTCCTGAAGGCCGCGAGCCGCGACGAGGACGTTCTCGTGGTGCTCGCGGCCCTCGGCGCGCTCGACGGGCGCGAGGCGTCCGACAAGATCGTGTCCGTCCTGGTCGACCTCGCGCTGGAGTCGCCTTTCACGCGTATTCGCCGCACCGCCTCCGAGGCGCTCGGCCGGATGGACGCCCCGGGCGCGCGCGAGAAGCTGGTCAAGAAGTCCTCCGGCAAGACGCTCGCCGTCGCGGCGCGCGCGCTGGCCTGGTCGATGGGGGCGGCGGAGGTCGACGCGAGCCGCGAGACCAAGGACGTCGAGAAGGAGCTCAAGAAGCTCGCCAAGGGGCTGAAGTCGAAGGCCGCCGACGAGCGCCCGATCGCGGCGCGCGCGATGGTGGCCCTCGCCCGCGGGAACACGGAGGTCCGCGCGACGACCCTGCGCTCGCTCACCGTCGAACGGCTCGACGACGAGGCGGAGGCCGCGGTCATCTGCGCCGCGCTGGAGGAGGCGACGTCGTCGCCCGATCCCGCGGACCTCGACGTGCTGGCCGAGCTGCTCGACACCGCGGCGCTGATGAGCGTCGTCGAGCGGCGCACCGAGCGCGCCCTCGCGGCGAGCCTCGGCCTGCGCGACGCGTCCGAGCAGGCGGCCTTCTTCGACGAGAAGCGCGGCGGCGAGGCGGCGAGCCCGCGGCTCGCACGCACCGCGACGCAGTCGGGCATCGATCGCACCGTCGGGCGCGACGCCGTGGTCGCGCTCCTGGAGGAACGCGACGAACACGCGCGCGCCGCCGCCGTTCGTGCGCTCCGTCGCTTCGGCGACGACGGCGTCGAGGCGGCGATCGAGCGGATCGGGGACGAGGCGAGCGCGCGCGTGCAGCTCCAGTTCGTCCAGCTCCTCGCCGAGCACGGCGACATCGCGGGGGAGGAGGAGGGCGAGCCCAAGCCGGCCGCGAGGGCGCTCATCGCTGCGCTGGAGGAGGGCGTGTCGGACCTCGTCAAGGAGGCGGCGGCCGTCGCGCTCGGCCGCCCCGACGCGCCCGACGCGGCGGTGCGGGCGCTGTCGGTCGCCGCGGCGAAGTCCGACGCCCGATCGCTCGGTACGGTGGCCGCGATCGCCCTCGGCAGGACGCGGTCCGACAACGCGCTCGGCCCGCTCACGTCGCTCTCGAAGACCGACGAGTGGACGGCTCGCGCGGCCGCAGCCGAGGGGCTCAAGCAGCTCTCGCGGGCCGACTGCGTCGAGCCGCTGCTGACGCTCGTGCAGGACGGCGACGCGGCGGTCCAGGCGACCGCGCACCGCGCGCTCCTGCGGTTCTCGAACCGCGAGGGCGACGACGTCGACCCCGCGACGTGGCCCGAGTGGTGGGCCGAGAACGGCAAGCGGGCGCGCTACCGCACGAAGGAGGAGAAGCGCGAGCTCGCCGAGAAGTACGGCTACGGAGTCGATGACAGCGTCATCTACCGCGGCCTCGACGTGATCGTCGTGCCGGGCCGCGGCGACCGGATCGAGGGCGTGCTGGAGCGCCTGGGCATCAAGTTCCGGATCGCGCGCGCGGGCCAGCTCGACGAGGCGGGCCTGCACCCCGAGGCGATCCTGCTGGTCGGCTGCACCGGCGAGCTGGGCGTCGACGACGTCGACATCGTCCAGTGGTACGTGCGCGCGGGCGGCGCGCTCTTCACGTCCTGCTGGGCGCTCACGTACACGGTCGAGCCGGCATTCCCGGCGATCCTCACGAAGTTCCCGTCGCCCGGCGAGGTGGTCGACAACGTGTTCGCGCTGCCCACGGCGACGGCCGAGGAGTCGCCGTACCTGCGCGGCGTGTTCGACGGAGGCGTGCAGCCCTACTACAGCCTGCTCGGCGCCCACCTGATCGAGGTGCTCGACCCGGAGCGCGCGACGGTGCTGCTCGACAGCCCGAGCGCCGCGGCGAGGCACGGCACCGGCGACCTCGCCGCGTGGTTCCGGGCGGGGCACGGCGTCGTTCTCGACACGGCGAACCACTTCGAGGAGCAGGGCTTCAGCGCGGCGAAGGGCCTCGACAAGCCGGTCGACCGGCAGGCGTTCGCGGTGAATCACATGGGCCTCACGCTGGAGGAGCTACGCCGCGTCGCCGAGGAGAAGTGGTGGAAGTCCACGTCCAAGGCGTCGGGGGAGGTCAGTGACCTCTCGGTGTTCCGGATCCTGACGAACTTCGTCAGGGAGAAGCGGATCAACGGCTAGCTCGCGCTCCAACCGCGTCAGCGGTTGGGCCAGAAACGAAAGACGCCACCCGCCCGTACCAGCAGACGCGAACCCCTATGCCCTGAGCGCGAACGTCCAGTTCCGCCCCGAGTTCTCGACGTGCCGCCCGACCGCCGCGCGCCGCCCCGGTCCGCCCGGCTCGTTCAACCAGCAAACGGGGTCGAGCCGCCATCCGGCCTCGCGCGGCAGCTCGACGAGATCGCCGAACGTCCACATCCGCATCGAGAACCGCTCGACACTCTCTGCGACGACCTCCCCTTCGACCACGTGCCGGAACGCACCTGTCTCCTCGCGCGTCCGCGCCGCGCGATCGCACGCGCCGCACGTCCACGATGCCTCGACGAACCCACCACCGGGATGCGGCACCGACCACGACGCGTCCTCCGTCGACCCCTCCCGGTCGTAGATCTCCAGCTCGACCAGATACGCGCTGCCCCCGTGCGCATGACGCCGCATCGCCTCCAGGTGCGAGACCACGTCGCCCGTCGACGAGAGGTGCGCGAGCGAGTTCACGGGGCACCACGCGACGTCGAACCCACCCGGCAGCTCCTCACCCAGGTCGAAGTCCCGCACGTCCGCCACCACGGCCGTGATCCCGTCGCGCTCGGGCGCCCGCGCGACCATCTCCGGCGACGCGTCGATCCCGACGTACCGCACGCCGCGACGCCCTTCGCGGTCCGCGCGTGCCCGCACATCGGCTCCAGGAGCGTCCGCGGCGGCTCCGACACAGCGCCCAGGACGAGGTCGATCTCCTCGGCGGAGGGCGGCGGGAAGGCGATGCAGTACAGCTCGGGGTCGGAGTAGATGCCCATCGGAGAGAGCGGCGCGCCCGGCCCGCTATCCTGACGTCATGGCGTTCGATCCGGAACGCCTCGCGGGGCTCCGCGAGGACTTCGACCGCGACGGATTCGTCCGCGTCCCCCGGCTCCTCGCGGACGCGGACCTCGACGCGATCACCGAGACCTACATGCGCTTCCTGCGGCGCGAGATCGAGGTACCCGGGCGCGACTTCTGCGACATGGCGGGGGACTACGAGCGCGCCGCCGAGGACTTCGACGTCGTCAACGTGATGCTGCCGCGCCGCTACCACCCCTCGTGGCGCGACAACCCGTGGGAGCGCGCCGCGGCAGAGGTGGCGCGCGCGCTCCTGCCGGCCGCCACGACCCTCGACTACGACCAGCTCGTCGCCAAGCCGCCGGGCAAGGCCGAGGCGGTGTTCCACTGGCACCAGGACCTCGCGTACTGGCCGGCGACGCCGGAGCCCGAGACCGTCACGCTCTGGCTCGCGCTCGACCACACGGACGAGGACAACGGCTGCCTGCGCTTCGTCGCCGGGAGTCACCGCGAACCCGAACTGCGGCCGCACCGTCCGCTGCACGGCGACCGGGACGCGTCGCACACGCTCGTCGCGGAGGTCGACGAGGAGCGGGACGCCATCGTGTCGGCGCCGCTGGAGCGCGGCGAGGCGCTCGCCTTCCGAGAGCGCGTCGTCCACGGCTCCGGCGGCAACACGAGCGAGCGCTGGAGGCGGGCCTACGTCCTCGCGTTCCGCACCGCCGCGACCGTCGAGGCCGAGCGCGCGATGGGCTTCACCCACAGCCACGAGGACGACCTCGACGTGCTGCGCGGCGTGAGCGGGCTGGACTGAGATCCCGTCAGAGCGCTCGCGCCCACGCGATCGTTCGCTCCGTCGCCTCGTCCATCGACACCGGCTCGGTGTACCGGCCGTCGACTGAGTCCTGGAACGGCTGCATGTCGTAGGAGTGCGAGGTCGCGAGCTGGAGCGCGACGAAGCGAGTCATCGGCGGCTCGGAGTCGCGCCGGCCCATGAGCCGCCACGCCAGCTCCAGCACGGCGCCCGCCGCGTACGCGACGGCCGGCGAGATCCTGCGCCGGACGGGCGCTCGGCCCGTGCCCTCCAGCAGGCGGTCGATCCACCGCCAGAGCCCCACCGGCTCGACGTTGTTGACGAAGAACGCGCGGCCGGCGCACGCGGCGTCGGAGCCTTCCGCGGCGAGCGCGTCGGCCGCGGCGACGTGCGCGGCCGCCGCGTTCTCGACGTACGTCAGGCTGACCTCGCTCGTTCCGTCGCCGACGACGCGCAGGCGCCCGGCGTCCGCGCGCTCGAGCAGCCGCGGCACCAGGTTCGGATCGCCGGGGCCGAAGATCAGGTGGGGGCGCAGCGCCACCGTCGCGAGCCCGTCGCCGTTCGCCGCGAGCGCCGCGCGCTCCGCGATCGCCTTCGTACGCGGGTAGTGGGCGAGATAGCGAAGGGGGTAGGGGAGGTCCGGCCCTGCGTTCACGTGGTCCTCGCCCCCGAACACGACGCTCGGCGACGACGTGAACACGAGCCGCGGCACGTCGGCGTCGCGGCAGGCCGCGAGGACGGTCTCGGTGGCGGTCACGTTGGCGGCGGTGTACGCGGCCGCCGGGCCCCACACGCCCGGCCGTGCGGCGCAGTGGTAGACCGTGTCGACGCGACGCGCGCGGAGCAGCTCCGTCAGCGCGTCCCGACCGGTGGCCAGATCGGCCTGCAGCGTCGCGACGCCCTTGTCCTCCAGCGCCGGGTAGCGCCCCCTCGACACGCTCGCGACGTCCGCGCCGCGCGCGAGGAGCGCGTCGACGATCGCGCCGCCCAGGAAGCCGCCTCCGCCCGTGACGAGCGCGCTCCCCGTCACAGGAGCTGGCGCTCCGCCCACGCCTTGAGCTCCTCGCGGTGGATCTTGGCGTTGTGGCGCGGGTCGACGGGGAACGAGGGGTGGAACAGGAAGTTCTCGATGTCGGCCGAGCGGGCGACCTTCCGGCCGATGTCGCGCAGCTGCATGATGAAGCCCTGCGTCATCGTCTCGCCCTTCGGGTGCTCGCCGGGCAGCGCCTCCACGACCAGCAGGGGGATCTCCTCGCCCGGCTCGCCGATGCCGACGAGCGCGGTCCGCGCGACGCGCGGGTGCTGGTTGAAGATGTTCTCGATCGGCACGGGCATCCGCACGCCCGCGCGCGTGTCGAGGCGGTGCGACTTGCGGCCGAGGAACCACAGCCGGCCCTCTCCGTCGATCCGCCCGACGTCGCCCATGCGGTGCCACACCTTGCCGTCCGCCGCGTGGATCTTGGCCGCGTCGGTCGCCGGCTGGTCCTCGGCGTAGGTCTCGGTCACGACGGGGCCGCGGACGCACACCTCGCCGACGTGCCCGGCCGATACGACGAGGTCGTCCGTCCACCGCTCGATCGGCTCGTCCGTGATGCCGATCAGCTCGATCTGGATCGCGGGGCTCGGCTCGCCGACGCACGTCCCCGCGCCGTTGTGGATCGCGCCGAGAAGGCCGGGAGTCACCTCCCGGCCCGCGATCGAGGCCACCGGAAGCGCCTCGGTCGCGCCGTACGGCGTGTACACGTCCGCGTCGATCGACAGCACCGCGTGCGCGGCCTGGAGGAGGTCGGGCTGCACGGGCGCGCCCGCCATCAGGAGCCGACGCAGGCCGGCGACCTTGATCCCGTTCTCGCGGCAGAACGGCAGGACCCGGCGCCAGATCGCGGGCGACCCGAAGCTCGTCGTCGCGCCGGACTCCTCCAGCGCGCGGACGATCTTGCGCGGGTCGCAGCGCGCGGGCCTCGACGCGTCCATGTCGGGGAAGACGCTCGTCATCCCGAACGCGATATCGAACAGAGCGAAGAGCGGGAAGCACGCCAGGTCGACCTCGCCCGGCTCGAACCGATAGATCTCCCCGAGCGCCTCGACCTGCGCCTGGAACATGCCGTGGGAGTACAGGACGCCCTTCGGCGGTCCGGTGCTGCCGCTCGTGAAGAGGATCGCCGCGGCTTCGTCGCTCGCGGTGTCGACCGGCTCGAACTTCGGCGCCCCGCGCGCGACGAGGCGTGTGAGCGTCGTCCCGCCCCAGCCGAGCTTCGTGCCGACCGTCACGTGGATCTTCACCGAGCGGAAGGCGGCGCGGAAGAGCATCCGGACGCCGTGGGCGAGCGGGATCCCGATGAAGACCTCGGGCGCCATGCGCTCCACCGCCGCGAGGAGCCGCTCGCGGCCCATGCCGGGGTCGGCGAGCACCGGCACGGCGCCGAGCTTGAACAGCGCGTACGTGAGCGCGATCAGGTCGCGCCCCGGTCGAACGAACAGGCAGACGCGCATGCCGCGCTCGACACCCGCCTCGCGCAGGCCGTTCGCGATCCGGTTCGAGAGCGCCTCCAGCTCGGCGTACGTCGTCGTGCGCCACTCACCCGGCTTCTGCCCGGGCGTCACGACCGCCGCCGCGTCAGGGCGCTCCGCGGCGCCGCGCGGCAGGTGCGACGCGATGTTGACCGATGCCGGGCGCGGCCCGAGCGCGGTGAACGGATCCGCGGCGCCGAGCGGTGCTCCGCCCTCGCGGCGCCCTTGCGTGGGCTCGACGGTCGTCATGGCGTCACCGTCTCGTGCAGGGCGCGGCGCCGGACGGTGCGAATGGCCTCGACGACCGCCTCGGGCGCGTCCTCCATGACGTAGTGCGCGACGTCGTCGAGGCGCGTGACGTTCGCGTCCGGGAAGCGCTGCTCCCAGCCGGCGAGGAAGAGCGGCGTGAAGCACCAGTCGCGCATGCCCCAGACGATCTCCATCGGCAGTCCGCGCAGCGACTCCAGGTGATCCGCGATCGCGCTGAGCGTCGACCACGAGGCGTGCGACTCGTGCATGGGGATGTCGGCGACGAAGCGCCAGATCTGCTCGCGGTCGGCCCAGCTCCCGTACGGCGCGAGCAGGCCGCGCTTGACGTCGCCCGCGAGCGGGCGCGTCGTCGTCAACCGGGTCGCCGCACCGGCGAATGCGTTGCCGCCCTGGACCGCGAGGCGACCGAGCCCCGGGATGCGGCACGCGGCGATCCGCTTCGGCATGAACGAGGAGGGGAACGCCGCGGTGTTCGTGACGACGAAGCGGGTGATGCGGTCCCGCCTCGCGAGCGCCGCGCCGAAGCCGATCGCGCCGCCCCAGTCGTGGACGACGAGCGTCACGTCGGTCAGGTCCAGCTCGTCGATGAGCGTCACCAGCGCGTGGACGTGCTCGGCCAGGCGCACGCCGCCGGGCACGCGGTCCGACAGGCCCATGCCGAGGTGGTCCGGGACGACGACACGCGCCTCGCCCGAGAACGCCTCGACGACAGCGCGCCAGTAGAACGACCACGTCGGATTGCCGTGGACGCACAGGATCGTGCCGCCGTCGCGCGGCCCCTCGTCCACGTAGTGCACGGCGCGCCCGTCCACTTCGAGGAAGCGGGGCGCGTAGGGGTAGAGCGACTGGAGCGGCCGCGTGAGCTCGCGGGCGCGCTCCTCG
This sequence comes from Planctomycetota bacterium, assembly GCA_038757895.1. Classification (GTDB taxonomy): domain Bacteria; phylum Planctomycetota; class UBA1135; order UBA1135; genus Saltatorellus. The sequence goes on from JBCDGE010000034.1 coordinate 45,463, forward strand.
CGCGGCGGGGCCACAGGAGGCAAGGCGGGGGTCTTCGGGGGTCCCGGAGGGGGCTGGCCGGCCGCTGCGGTTCGGTGCGGTGCCGCGAGGGCGAGCCGGGCCCGGCGAGGATAGCGCCCCTGGCCCGCCTTCGTCAGCGGCGACGGCGCATCCGCACGGTCACGGGATCCCCGTCGCCGTGCACGGCCCGCGCCTGGACCGGGACTGCGATCTCGTAGGCCCCGCCGCCAGAGCCACCGCTGCCCGTGCCGCCCCCGGCCGACGTGCGGGTCCGCAGCTCGACCGGCCCGATCGGCAGATCGTGGATCGCGTAGCGCCCGCCGCCGAGCGGCACGAGTCGCCGGTTGCGCTCGGTCGTCGCCATGGTCTCCGGCAGGCCCAGGTCGTCCCGCTCGGGGTCGCCGAGCGGGAGGGTCCAGCCGAGCGAGGCGGCCATCCGACCCACGTCGTCGCCCTCGTCCTCCTCGCCTGGACGATCGGAGACCAGCTCGACGACCACGCGCCCTCGCGGCTGCAGCGTCGCGTCGATCAGGACCTCGGAACCGTTGGTGAGCCGTTCCTCGCGGCGCTCCGCGATCGACCAGAGGCCGTCGAGCGTGACCGCTCGCACGCCGAATCCGACGTCCTGGACCGAGTTCGTCACGTGCGGGATCCGCCCACCGCGGAACCCCGACGGCAGCGGCGCGGCCCGGGCGAACCCGCCGGCGCCGCCGATCTGGCTGGAGAAGAGCGAGATCCGCCCGCGCGCCTCCAGGAGCAGATCCTCGTCCGCCACGCCCGCCGGCAGCGGCGACCGCAGGATCACGAGCGGCCCGACGGCGACCCTGAACGTCTGGACCGTCTCGTCGCCGGGACGCGCCGCGCGCGCGAAGCCGATCCGGCGCCGCAGCGAGAGCCGCCGCTCGGCGGCCCGCGGGTCGAGCGGGTAGGCGAAGACGTCGAACGGCCCGCGGCGGTCGAGCTCGTCGTAGCCGAACATTCCGTCCGCGTCGGTCTCGGTCGTGCCCGCTGCCTCGAGCGCCCCGCGCGGCTTCGTGCCGCTCGGCTGGACGAAGATCGTGTAGCCCTCCAGCGGCTCGCCGTCGTCGGCCGTGACGAGCCGACCGCGGATCCGCCAGTCCCGCGTGCGCTCGACGTCGAGCGGGTCCTCGACGCGCGTCGGTGCCGGCGAAGACGAGTCGGCTTCCCGCTCGCCGGTGTCGGGCTCGATCAGCTCGCGATCGACCGCGGCGTCCGGCGTGTCCCGCGGCGCAGGCTCGACGCGGCGTTCGATCGGGGCGTCTCCCCCGGGACGCGCGTCCTCGCGGCCCGTGCCGAGGAAGACGACGAGCCCGAGCGCAGCGCACGCGACGGCGGCGAGGACGAGCAGGGCCCGCATGGCGCGGATCGTATCCGCTCTCCGGATCCCCGGGCGAGATGCGGCGCCCGGTCGAGGCGCGGCGCGGACCGGACTATCCTGGCGCCTGATGCTCCCCAACGGCTTCCTCTCCGTCGCGCTGATCGCTCCGCTCGCCCTCGTCCACCGCGGCCCGGACGAAGTCCACCGGGGCCACGAGGATCGCGACGATGCGCCTCCGCACATCGTCGTGATCATGGTCGACGACCTCGGCTGGCGGGACACGTCGCCCGCCTGCTGGCCCGACCCCGAAGGTCCAGGCGCGCGCCATTTCCAGACGCCGTCGGTCGAGCGGCTCGTCCGCGAGGGGATGCGCTTCTCCGAGGCCTACGCGTCGGCGCCCGTCTGCACGCCGACGCGAACGAGCTTCATGACCGGCGCCTCGCCGGCGCGCAACGGGATCACGTACTGGACCCGATACTGGGGCAAGGACCAGTCGGCCCGGCACCCCCTGCTCGAGGCGCCGGAGTGGGACGTCGACGGCCTGCAGCCTGGCGACGTGACGCTCGCGGCGCTCCTCGCGGACACCTACCGGACGATCCACGTCGGCAAGGCGCACTTCGGCACGAGCCCCGAGGAAGGGGGCGGCGGCGGCGACCCGACGACGCTCGGGTTCGAGGTCAACGTCGCCGGATGGGCGGCCGGCGGGCCGGGGAGCTTCTACGGGATCGACGACTTCAGCGCCGCGAAGCGCGAGGAGCGGAAGGGAAAGAAGGGGCGCGACCGCCGCTGGGACGTACCCGGCCTGGAGCGGTACCACGGCCAGGACGTCTTCATGACCGACGTCCTCGCGGCCGAGGCCGAGCGGGAGCTGCGCACGGCCGTCGACGCGGGCGAGCGCGTGTTCCTGCACTTTGCACCCTACGCGGTGCACGCGCCGCTCATGGCGCACCCCGGGCTGACCGACGAGTTCCCGGACCTGGAGGGCCCCGAGCTCGCCTATGCGACGATGGTCGCGGCGGTCGACGCGGCCACCGGGCGTCTGCTCGACGCGCTGGACGACCTGGGGATCGCCGACGAGACGCTCGTCGTGTGGACGAGCGACAACGGCGGTCTCTCGGCGCACGCTCGCAGCGCCGACCTGCGGCACCGACACAACCTTCCCGCGCGCAGCGGCAAGGGCTCGGCGTACGAGGGCGGGGTCCGCGTGCCGATGATCGTGCGATGGCCCGGCGTCGTCGAGGCCGGCCGTGTGGTCGGCGGCGCCGTCGTCACCCACGACCTCTTCCCGACCCTCCTGTCCGCCGCGGGCCTACCCGTTCCGAAGGATCACGCGCCGCGCGTCGACGGGGTCGACCTGACCGGCGTGCTCTCGCGCGGCGAGCGCGTGCCGGCGGAGCGCCCGATCCTGTGGCACCAGCCGCACTTCTGGGGCGTGAACGGTCCGGGGATCGAGCCCTTCAGCGCGGTCCGGCAGGGGCGATGGAAGCTGCTCTACTTCCACTCCGGCGTCGAGATCGACCTCGACACCGGCCGCCGTGCGGGTGGCCCCCGGTTCGAGCTCTACGACCTCGCCGAGGACGTGGGGGAGACGCGCGACCTCGCCTTCGCCCGCCCGGCGGTGACTCGCGGGATGGCGCAGATCCTCTCGGATCTCCTGGAGGCGTCCGGGGCGGCGATGTCGATCTCGAAGTCGACCGGCGACCCCGTCCCGCTGCCCGCCGCGGTCCTCGCTGGCGCCGATGGCCGATGATCCCCAGCGTCTCCGGCTCCGAGTTCTCCAGAACCTGTGCGTCACGGAACCAGGTTCCTGGCGAACCGTTGTCCGCCGGTCCGACCCGTCGATGTACGCACGCCTCGCTCTGCTCCTGCTCGCCGCTCTCGCCGCGACGCTGCTCCCCCTCTTCGGCTGCACGATGATGCCGGGGCCGTCCGCGTCGAAGGAGCGGGTCCGCGCGATGGGCCGCGCCGATCACCTCGTCGACGTCCGGCCCGCCGGCGCCGGTGAGGCCGACCAGCGGGAGGTCTCCGCGATCTGGTCCGACGCGGATCCCACCTCGGACGTTCTCGTGATCTACGTCCACGGCACCCCCGGGGACGCGGAATCGTGGGCGGACTACCTCGAAGATCCCGTGGGCGGTGCGCGCGCGGTCGCGGTCGACCGGCCCGGATTCGGGAAGAGCGACTCTCGCTCGCTCGCGGACCTGCGCGGCCAGTCGCGTGCGCTCGCTCCGTTCGTCCAGTCCGCGGAGAGCGTCGTCCTCGTGGGACACAGCTACGGCGGTCCCGTCGTCCTGCAGGCCGCGCTCGACTTTCCCGACCGGGTGCGGGGCGTGGTCGTGATCGCGGGCTCGGTGTCGCCCGAGCTGGAGAAGCGCCGCTGGTTCAACTACCTCGCGCAGGGCGTCCGGCTCATCGTCCCGCGCAAGCTCCGCCGGGCGAACGACGAGGTCTGGGTCCTCAAGCCGGACCTGGAGCGCATGGCCGCCGACCTCGGCCGGATCGAGGTCCCCGTCGCGATCGTGCACGGGACCGAGGACGGCCTCGTGCCCTACGGGAACGTCGCGTTCATGGAGGGCGCGCTCACCGGCGCCGAGCGCGTCGACGTGACGACGCTCGAGGGTGTCGGGCACTTCCTGATCTGGGAGCAGGAGTCGATCCCGAAGGTGCGGGCGGCGATCGAGGGGGTCGTTCGAGCCGCCGAACGACCGTCGGACGCCGCGAGCGCCTCTACGGAGTAGGCCGGCGCGCCATCACCTCGGCGGCGTCGCCGTCGATCGTCGGCAGCGGGAAGCCGCGCGACGGCTCGTGCGAGAGGTCCATCAGCATCGCGAGCCGCTCGACGACGTCGGGGCGGTCCGGCGCGAGGTCGGTGGTCTCCGCGGGGTCGGTGCCGAGGTTGAACAGCGCGAGCTTCGGTTCGCCCTTCTTCAGGCCCGTCCGGACGAGCTTCCACGGCCCTTCGCGGACCGCCTGCGCTCCCGCGGGGCGGTACTCCCAGTAGAGGTACGGACGCTCGCGCGGCGCGCCGTCCGGCCGGAGCGCCTCGGCGAACGAGACGCTGTCGAGTCCCTCCAGGTCGGCACGCGCCGGGTCCGGAGCTCCGACGAGCTCGAGAACGGTCGCCGTGAGGTCGACGGTCGAGACGACGTGGTCGCTCACCGCGCCCTCGGCGAGCGTGCCCGGCCACTGGACGGCGAACGGTACGCGCACGCCGCCCTCCCAGAGCTGCCCCTTGCGCCCGCGGCGCCCGTCGTGGCTGCCGAAGAAGTCCACGTCGACGCCGCCCACGTAGGTCGCGCCGTTGTCGCTCGTCACGATCACGATCGTGTCCTCCAGCCGCCCGTTCTCCTCCAGCGTCGCGAGGATCCGGCCGACCTGGTCGTCGAGGTACGAGATCATGCCCGCGTACGCGCGCCGCGGGCTCGGGTGGGGGAGGTAGCCGTTCTGCCCGAGGTAGGGCTCCGCGTCCCATTCCGCGGGATAGCGCTCGACGTCCTCGCGGGGCACCTGCAGCGCGAGGTGCGGGATGATCGACGCGTAGTAGAGGAAGAACGGCTCGGCCGATCGGCTCGCGTCGTCGAGCCACTCGATCATGTCGTCGGCGATGAGCGCGGGCGCGTAGCCTGCGCGCTCTCCACCGAAGCGCTCGTAGTAGGCGTCCGCGTCGTCCAGCGGTGCGTCGAGCCGCTGGTGCGCGTGGAAGAACTCCGCGCCGTCGATCGGCACTCGCTTGCCGTTCCGCCACAGGTGCGTCGGGTAGTAGTTGTGCGCCTTGCGCTGGCAGAGGTAGCCGTAGAAGCGGTCGAAGCCCTGCTTCTCCGGCGCGCCCTCCGTCCCGGGCCCGCCCAGGCCCCACTTGCCGTAGCCCGCCGTGCGATAGCCGAGCGCGCCGAGGCGCTCCGCGAGCGTGACCTCCTCGTCCGGGAGCGGCCACTGGCCCTCGGGTTCGTCCGCGCCCCAGCCGCCGTTCTCCCAGTTCCCGCGCACGGCGGCGTGCCCCGTGTGCTTGCCCGTCAGCAGCACGCATCGCGAGGGAGCGCACACGGGAGAGCCCGAGTACGCGCTCGTGAAGCGCGTCCCGCGCCGCGCGATCGAGTCGATGTGCGGCGTGCGGATCCGCGCCTGCCCGTACGCGCCGACCTCGCCCGCGCCGAGGTCGTCGGCGAAGATCACGATGACGTTCGGCTGCTTCGTCGGGCTGGAGCAGGAGGTCGCGCCCGCGGCCGCGGCGAGGGCGATCGCGAGGGCGCGGAGGAGTCGCGCGGGGGAGCGGTGCATGCCCGCAGGATACGAAGCACGACGCCCGCGGGACCGTCGGTCCCGCGGGCGTCGTGCGCGTCTCTCGTGCGGCGACTCAGGCGTCGATGAGCTCGAGCGTCTCCTGGGCCTGGACCAGGTAGCGACGCAGCTTGAGGCTGGCGTCCGCGATCTGGCGGCGCTGGACGCGATCGATGATCGAGAAGGGCGCGCCCTGGGTCTGGCCGACCGGGAACTCGGCGGCGATCAGCTCGACCGCCTTGCGGTACGAGCGATCGAGCCGCTCGGCGAGCTTGACGTCCTTCGCGCGGACCTTGGCGCCGAAGTACCGGTACTGGCTGTGGACGCCGATCCACGCGTGCCGGACGACGATCAGGCTCTGGTCGCTCCACATCTCCTCCTCGCTGGAGACGGTCTTGGTCGCGATCTCCATGCAGCGGTCGATCATCGCGTCGAACGTCATCGGCGCGGAGTACCGGGTGCGGTCGTCGAGCGCCGTCCGAAGGCTCTGCACGTCCTCCAGGAGCTGCTGCGCGTAGGGCAGCGCGAGCGCCGGCTTCTCGCGCGCGAAGAGGAAGATCTCGATGCGGTGGAAGCCGCGGAAGTCGGTGTCGAGCTCGCCGTTCGGGAACTCGTACGAGCGACCGTCGATCGCGAGGTGGAGGTCGGGGAACGCGCGGGCCAGGACCTCGATCTCCTCGTAGGGAGCGCGCGCGTCGTAGTACGCGTTCTTGCACGAGGCGAGGTCGCCGATCTCGACGGCGGCGACCAGCCGCTCGACGGCATCGACGAGGTCGTCGCTGCGCTCGCTGAGGTACGAGACGCCCTGGCCGACCTCGCTCGCGAAGGGCATGGAGTCGACCGGCCCCGTCGGGCCGGCGGGCGCGGATTCCTTGGTGGAGGAGAGGCAGCCCGACGCCAGGACGAGCGTGGACAGGGCGAGGACGAGTCGGGACGAGAGGGGGGAACGCATGTCGTGCAGGGGACGGAGGAGAGACCTGCCGGCGGGTCAGGTCCGAGCCCGCTATCGACGGTCCCCGAGGACCCCCTTTCGCCAATTCCCCCGAAACGAGACAGGGCCGCCCAGGGCGGCCCCGTCGCGTCGCGCGCTGCGCTCAGCCCCTCCCGTGGGAAGGGGTGCGCCGGCGTCCGGCCCCTAGGGGAGGATGTCCTGGGCCGGGTCCTCGGGCGTCCGGAGGCGCTTCAGGAACGTCAGGATCTCGACCCGCTCGGGCTGCGTCAGCGCGGCGAAGGCGTCGCGGGCCGCGAGGCCCTCCCCGCCGTGCATCAGGATCGCGTCCGTCAGCGTCGTCGCGCGCCCGTCGTGGAGGTACGGCGCCGTGTCGGCGGCGCCCCACAGGCGGGCGGTGATGAACTCGGCGTCGTGCGGGCTCCCGAAGTTCTCGGCGAGCTCCGGACCCATGTCGTGCCGCTTCAGATCGCTGAAGAGCGGGACGGTGATCCCGCCGATCGAGTTCGGCTCGAAGCCTGCGGGGGACTGCTCGAGGTCGGCGCGGTAGAACTCGTTGAGCTGCGGCGCGGTCTCGATCTCCGGGAAGCGATACCCGATCGAGGTCGAGCGGGTGTTCAGCTCCGGCGTGTGGCAGTTCGCGCAGCCGATCAACACGAAGCGGTCGAAGCCGGCCTGCGCCTCTGTGTTCCAGTCGCGGATCTCCGGGCGCTCCAGGTTCGTGTTGAAGATGTGGAGCGCGGACAGCTCGCCGATCAGGATCTCGTCGCTGACGCCGTCCTGGTCCTGGTCGATGCCGGGACCGGCGAACTCGACGGGCTCCATGCCGAAGTGGAAGCGCATCGCGTCGATGTCGAAGCCTCGGACCGTGGCGAACTCGCCCTTGCGGCCGAAGGGGCGCACGACGAGGTCGTCGTCGATGCCCTCGACGCCGGAGTAGTCGAAGCCCTGCGCCGCGCTGTCGTAGCGGACGTGGCCGAACGAGACGCCGTGCGTCACGAGCGGGTAGTCGGTATCAGGGACGGAGAACGCCGCGCGCAGCGAGAGCTGCAGGTCGGCCGTCATCTCGGCGGCGACGAGCTCGATGCCGCCGGAGCCGAAGAGGAACGGCGGGTTGATGAACCGGCCGTCGAAGTCCGCGTAGCCGTTGCCGGCCTGGTCCGCGACGTCGATCAGGCGGGGCTGGAAGATCGCGTTGTTGTTCGATCCTCCGACGCCGCCGACCGCGAAGGTGAACGGCACCGTCGCGTTGCTGCCGACGGAGTGGCACTCCATGCACGTCTGCGCATCGAGGCCGTTGACGCGCAGGAACGTACCGTTCGACTGGAGCGTCGGTCGGCCGCCGGGAGACACCTTGTCGATCGGGTCGACGAGGCCGTCGCCGTACCCGTCGAGCCGATTGAACGGCGTCGCGAACATCCGCATCCCTGCGGCGCGGATGTCGGAGAGCGTCAGCCCTCCGCCGACGATGTCGGCCTGGGTGATGCGGTTCGTGCCGAGCGCAGGACCGTCGTCCTGGAGCGCAGAGGCAGGGGACAGGAGGAGGGCGGCGCACGGCACGACGGCCGCGAGCGTCCTCGGGAAGGAGCAGTGGAATGTCACGTGTCGACCTCGGAAGCGGGGGAGCGAGGTGCGGATCGGGAAGGGCGCCCTGGACGGCGCTCAATCCTCGGAGTCTACGCGTGGTCGCGCGCATTGGCGTGAAGGGCGGGCCATGCCGCGAACGGCGTCCCGATGTGCATCTTCGTGCACCCCGCTGCCCCTCGGTGCACTCCGCGGAGCGCTGCGATTGAGACTCACTATCGGCCGCCGCGCGGCCACCAGATCGTGAGCTCCTCCGTGGGGAGGGGGAACTCGATCCGGGCGCGGAACTTCGCGAAGTCACCGATCGCGTAACCCGCCTCGCGGCACGCCGTCTCGGCGATCGCGGGGCAGGAGCGCACGTCGACGCTGGCGAGACCGCTCGGGAGCTGCTCGAGATCGGTCAACGAGACGCCGTCGTGGAGCCCGTTGGAGCCGGTCCGCGGCGGGCGCCTTGCGCCGACGATCCCGACCGAGCGCTCGGTCGTCACGGAGACTCGCGGCGGCCCGCTGAGCGGGACGTCCCGGTGCACCAGGAGGTCGAAGACGAGCGCCTCGATCGGCCGGATCGTCTCCACGCTCACGTAGTGGTACGGCCGATCCTCGGACTCGTCCTGCTCGTAGTGCCCCTCGGTGCGCCAGCCGAACCCGAGCGTCGCCGACTCGTTCACGTCGAGCGCGTCCTCGGCGATGCTGATCAGGAGCTGATCGGTCTCGCTGTCGACCTTCAGCTTGGGGATCGGGTGCGAGCAGAGGTCGGGAAGGAGGATCGACGAACCCTCACCGTCGAGCGCTCGTCCGTCGAGCGTCGTCCTGCGGGCTCCCCAGCCGCCGGTCCCGGGCTCGCTCCGCAGCGACGCGATCAGCAGCGGCGCGCCGGCGCGGAGGCGGCGGAGGTCCTGTCGAACGCCGACGAGTAGGCTGTCGACCCGGCCCTCGATCGAGGACGGCACCAGGTAGAGGGAGTGGTAGTTCGTCCCCGCCCTCGTTCCGGTCATGGTCGTCATCCCGCGGAAGACCGACCGCCGGGCGTCACGCTCGGCGCGGGCGCGCTGCTCCGGGATCCACCCGGCGAGCGTCGCCTCCAGGTCCGTCCGCCCGCCGCTGAACTCGCCGAGCAGGGTCCGGTACTCCTCCGCCGCGTGCTCCAGGCGTTCGATCGACTCCACGCTCGCGCCGGCCTTGTGGGCGGCCTTCGCGATCAGCGCGAGCCCCTGGGGCGTCGGGATGCCGTGGAGCGCGTGGAGCTCGTCCTCCAGCGTCAGCGAGCGGACGACCCGGCTCGCCAGGCTCTTGTCGAGCCCGAGCGTCGAGGTGAGCTGCACCGGTCGAAGGCCTCCCACCCGCGGCCTCCCGCTGGCCGAGAGGGCGGTGTCGATCGCGTCCTGGAGCGCCACGCAGAGGTCGCGCGAGAGCGTCCGCAGGCGAACCTCCAGAAGAGCGGTGTCGTTGCCCATGCGTCCCGATCCTGACACATCGTCGCGGCGATGGCCATTCCCGGGTCTCGCCCGAGGGACCGTGCGGGGCCGCCGCTACCCTCCGCGGATGGCCGCCCCGCAACAGATCTCCCGGTCCCTCGCTGCGACCGCCCTCACCTCCGCACTCCTGCTCTCCGCGTGCTCGTCGACGCCGGCCGACGGCCCCGATTCCGCGGGGCCGGGCGCGGAGGGGCCCAGTTCCGCCGTGTTCACGCTGGTCCTGCTGCGCACCGGTGAGTCTCCGCCCGCTCTCGAGCCCGACCGGCGGAGCGAGCTCTCTGCCGGGCACTTCGCATTCATGGGCGAGCAGGCCGAGGCCGGCCGGCTCCTGGTCGCTGGACCGTTCGGCTTCGACAAGTCACACGAGGACCTGCGCGGGCTGTTCCTGTTCGACATCGAGGACGTCGATGCCGCGCTCGAGCTGTCGCGCCAGGACCCGACGACCCAGGCCGGAGTGTTCCGACAGGAGGCGCTCTCGCTCGCGACCCTCGACATCCTCCGCGACCTCCCCGCCGCGGAGCGGGCCCGTCAGGAGCGCCGCGAGGCGGCCGGCGAGGACATGACGAAGCCGGACATCCGGCCGTACGTCGTCTTCGTCGCGGAGGACGGCGAGCGCGCGGTCGACGTCATCGCGCACCCCGCGCTGGCGCCCTCGGTCGTCCTCTTCGGTCGGCTCGGGCCGCCGCGCGACGGAGCCCTGTTCGCCGTGTGCGCGATCGAGAGCGCCGACGAGGCGAAGGCGCGTCTCGCGATCGCGAACGAGGCCGGGCTCGCGTTCGAGGTCAGCGACTGGCTCGCGACGCCCGCGCTCCTGGCGCTGGTGGGCCTCGACGGGGACGGGGGTGCTCAGGAGCCGCCGCCGACGATCTCTCCGTCGAAGTAGTTCGAGCTCATCCCGGCGTCGACCACGATGCCCTGGCCGTTGATCCCGCTGGAGCGGGGCGACAGCAGGTACAGGGTCGTCGCCGCGACCTCCTCGGTGCGCAGCCCCTCCTTGCGCAGGGTGGCGCGCTCCGCGTGCAGCCACGAGTCGACGTAGCCCGGGATGCCGGCGGACGAGCTCGTCTTCAGGAGCCCCGCGCGGACCGCGTTGAAGCGCACGCGCCCGAACGCGCTGAACGACTTGGCGAGGAACACGACGGCGGAGTCGAGCGCCGCCTTGATCGGCGCCATGTAGCCGTAGTTCTCCGCCGCCATCGTCGTCGTCGAGATCGAGATCGTCACGACGGATGCGTCGGGTGAGAACGAGTCCTTGAGCGCGTTCGCGAGCGCCACGAGCGAGAACGCCGAGACGTTGGTCGCCTCCAGGAAGTCCTCGACGTTCGTCTCGTGGAACGGCTTCCAGCCGTCGGAGTAGTTCGCGAACGCGATCGAGTGGACGAGGCCGTCGACGGACGGGAGCGCGTCCGCGACCTCACGGCCGAGGCGCGCGATCTGCTCCGCGTCGCGCACGTCGCAGACGAAGACGGGCCGATCGCCGGTGAGCTTGCTCACCTCCTCGCGGCGCTCCTCGCTGCGCACGACGAACGCGACGTGGGCGCCGACCTCCTCCAGCTGCTTCGCCGCGTGCCACGCGACGCTCTTGCGATTCTTCAGCCCCGTGACGAGGACGGTCTTCCCCCCGAGGCCGAGCCAGTCGGTCCCGCTCATCGCGCGCCCTGGCCGCTGGCCTCTGCGGGCGCGACCGCGAGGATGCACTCCAGCCGCGCGACGGTCTTGCCGTCGCTCGTGACCTTCGCGCGGACGATCCGAGCGCTGGAGATGCGCTCGACGATCGAGATCTCGGCGCGCAGCGTCTCGCCCGGGCGGACGATCTTCTTGAACCGCGCGTCCTTGATGCGCGTCAGGACGGGGACGCCGCCGGCATCGCGGTCGTCCTGGCTCGTTGCGTAGATGAGGATCGCGCCGCTCTGGAAGCAGAACTCCGAGATCAGCACGCCGGGCAGCACCGGCTCTCCCGGGAAGTGCCCCTCGAACGCGAAAAGGTCGTGGGGGACGTCCCACTCCGACACCAGCGCGTCGCCGTCGTGCTCGACGACGCGCGTCACGAACAGGAACGGCGGACGGTGGGGGAGGAACTCGGTCAGCGGCCGATCGGTCGCGTTCATCGCTCAGAGCCCTCCCGTCACGTCGAGGGTCGCGCCGGTGATGTAGCTCGCCTCGCGGGAGGCGAGGTACAGCACGGCGGACGCGACCTCGTCGGTCGTCCCGAAGCGCTTCGCCGGCACGCTCTTGCGGTACGACGTCGCGAGTTCGTCCGGCAGGTCGTCGATCAGGTCGGTCTGGATGAAGCCCGGCGAGACGCAGTTCACGGTGATCTTGCGCTTGGCGACCTCCTTGCAGAGCGCACGCGCGAGCCCGACCTGTCCGGCCTTCGACGCGGCGTAGTTGCCCTGGCCCTCGAAGCCGAACCGGCCGGCGGGGGAGGTCGTGAAGACGATCCGGCCGTAGCGCTGGCGCATCATGTTCTGCACCGCGAACTTGGCCATCGTGTACGAGCCGGTGAGGTTCGTGTCGAGGACGGCGCTCCAGTCGTCCGGGCTCATCATCGCCAGGACGGAGTCGCGCCGGATACCGGCGTTGGCGACCAGCACGTCGACCGCCGCGTCGCCGAGCGAGTCCCAGAATGCGCCGACCGCGTCGTGGTCCGCGATGTCGAGCCGCGACGTGCGGACGCGCTCGCGGGCGTCGCCGGCGTCCTCGAGGAGGGACTCGGCCGCCGCCTCGTCGCCGCGGTAGATGGCGTGGACCGAGGCGCCCTCGCGCAGGAAGGCGAGCGACACGGCGCGGCCGATGCCACGGGTGCCGCCGGTCACGACGACGTGCTGGTCTTCGAATCTCATGGGGTGAACGACACGGCGCCGCATGGGGCGCGCTGCGCCGAGCCATTCTCTTCGCGGGTCATGTCTCGGTCGAGGCGTGGCCCGTGGAGATGGGGCGCTTTTTTTCGGGACGATGCCGAGCTTCTGGTGTGCCCGACCCGATCGCGAACGAGGAGATGTTTGCTCGCCGTACGGCGGGCGTGCCACTCGCCCCCCCATGGAAGGAATCGGAGGAAGCTCGGCCTCGACCGACCGCCCGCGGCTCGTCCGGAGCCGCAGCGGACGCTTCGTCGAGGCGCCGCCGGAGCCGGAGCAGGCGCCGGAGTCGAAGAAGCTCTCTCAGCGCCAGCTGACGCTGATCCTCGGGGGGACGGCGCTGCTCGTCTCCTTCCTCGCCGTCGTCTTCGTCCGCACCCAGGGAAAGGTCGGCAACGGCGGCAAGCTGGAGACGGTCCTCAGGGACTTCGGGCACGTGGTGCACGAGGTGCGCGGTCCGGGCCTCGCAGCCCCGCCGCGGTAGCCAGGACGGCGCTCGACGGTTGATCACCGCGCCCGCGGCGGCGAGGCTCTCCGCATGGCCCGTCGCCCGCGCAACCCGCCCTACGGCGCCGTCGTCTTCGACTGCGACTCGACCCTCGCGACGATCGAGGGGATCGAGGAGCTGACGCGGGGCAACGCGGAGGTCGCCGACCTCACCGCCGCGGCGATGGACGGCCGCGTGCCGCTGGAGGAGGTCTACGGGCGCCGGCTGGCGCTCGTGCGCCCGACGCGCGCGGACGTCGACCGGATCGGTCCGGGCTACGTCGCCACCGCCGTCCCGGGCGCCGCCGACCTCGTCGCCGCCCTGCGCTGGCTCGACAAGCGGGTCGCGGTCGTCTCCGGCGGGCTCCTGCCGCCCGTCGCCCACTTCGCCGCTCACCTCGGCGTCGATCCCGGGCTCGTGCGGGCGGTCGACGTCCGCTTCGAGGCGGACGGCGCGTACGCGGGCTTCGACGACGCGTCCCCGCTCGCCCGGCGTGGCGGCAAGCTAGACGTCGTGCGGGAGCTGTTCCCGGACGCCGACGTCGCGCTCGTCGGGGACGGCGCGACGGACCTGGAGGCGGCCGACGCGTGCGCGAGCTTCATCGCGTTCGCGGGCGTCGAGGAGCGACCGGACGTCGTCCGCGGCGCGGATCGCGTGGTGCGCCGGCTCGACCTCGCCGCGCTCGTCCCGCACCTCCTCGCGACCGACGAGATCGAGAGACTCGCCGGCGCGCAGGGCGGCCGCTTCGACGCGCTGCTCCAGCGCGCGGGGGCCGACGCGTGAGGCCCGAGCTCTGGATCCCGGGCCCGACGCACGTCCGGCCCGAGCTGCTGGAGGTCATGGCGGAGCCGATGATCGGCCACCGCACGCCCGAGATGCGCAGGATCCTCCACGCGCTCGACCCCTACCTCGGGCGCCTGTTCGGCCTCGATGCCGCGGCGCCACACGCCGTCGCGGTGCACTCGTGCACGGCGACGGGGCTGATGGAGGCGGGGCTGCGCGCCGTCGGGCCGCGCGTGCTCTCGCTCGTCCACGGCGCGTTCTCGCGCCGTTTCGCCGAGATCGCGGACGCGCTCGGGAAGGACGTCGTGCGCGTCGAGAGCGCGCCCGGCGCGCCGGCGGACCTCGCCGGGGCGCGCGAGGCGCTCGACCGCTCCGGCCCGTTCGACGCGATCACCGTCTGCCTGAGCGAGACCTCGACCGGGGCGCTCACGCCGCCGGCGGACGTCGCGGCGGCGCTCGGCGACCGGGGCGAGGCGGCGCTCCTCGTCGACGCCGTCACCTACCTGGGCGCGGCGCCGGTGGACGCGGCGCGGCACGGGCTCGATCTCGTCCTCGCCGGCACCCAGAAGGCCCTCGCGCTCCCGCCGGGGCTGGGCCTCCTCTGCGCGTCCGAGCGGCTGCTCGGGCGCGCCCGCGCCTCGACCGAGCGCGGCTTCTTCCTCGACCTCGTCCGCATCTTCGAGACGCACGCCGACGCCAAGCCGCCGATGACGCCCACGATCTCGCTGCTGCGCGCGCTCCTGCGCCAGCTGGAGACGATCGACGCGGGCGCTCTGGAGGCCGAGCTCACCGACGAGCCCGCCGCGGCGCTCGCCGGGCTCGACGGCTGGGCGCGTCGGTACCGGCGTCACGCGCGCATGCGCGCGCTCACGCTGGAGCGTGCGGAGCGGCTCGGGCTCCGGGTCGTGAGCCCCGAGGGCGGCCCGTCCGCGGCGCTGACCTCGCCGTCGGTGACCTGCCTCGACGCGGGCGGCCGGGACGTTCCGGAGCTCCTCGCGCGGCTCGTGGACCGCGGCTTCCAGGTCGCTCCGGGCTACGGCTCGATGCGCGACACCGCGCTCCGGATCGGTCACATGGGGGACCACTCGGTCCCCGCCCTGGGCCGGCTCCTCGACGCGCTCGCCGACGCCCTGGACGCATAGACCCGATCCCGGACGCAGAGACCGAGCCTCGCCGGATGCGGTCGGGCGCCGCCCGTGCTACACCTACGCCGGACGGGAGTGGATCGGTGCTGGTGTGCCGCCCGGTCTTCAAAGCCGGTTAGGGCCTCGTGAACAGCGGGGCCGGTGGGTTCGATTCCCATGCACTCCCGCCACTTCCCCCCTGCGCGGTGATCCGAGCCCACCCCGCGACCCAGCACGGCATCGATCCGGCCGAGCTCCCGCTCGCGGTCCGCGCGATGCGCCTCGGCTTCCGCGCGCTGCGGCTCGTCTCGCGTCGCGCGGCGGCGCGCGTCGCTCTGCACCTCTTCGTCCGACCGCGCCGGCACCCCGTGCCCGCTCGCGAGCGCGAGGTCCTGGCCCGGGGCGAGCGGTCCGACGTCCGTGTCGGCGAGCGCCGCATCGCCGCGTGGACGTGGCAGCCGAGCGGCGGTCCGACGCGTGGGACGGCCTACCTCGTCCACGGCTGGGAGGGACGCGGCGGCCAGCTCTCCGCGTTCGCCGACCCCCTCGTGGCGGAGGGCTTCCGCGTCGTCGCCTTCGACCACGTCGGGCACGGGGAATCCGACGGCGTGCGCTGCTCGCTGCCCACGATGCGGGACACGCTCGCCGCCGTGGTCGAGGCGACCCTCGGCGAGGGCGAGGACGCGCCCGCCGCGGTCGTCGCCCACTCGATGGGCTCGTTCGCCGCAACGCTCCTCTTCGCGAGGGGCTGGCGCGCGACCCGTGTGGCCTACCTCGCGCCCCCCGACGACCTGCTCGTCTACTTCTCCCGCTACCTGGAGCTCGCGACCGGCAGCGCCGACCTCCTGCCGGACCTGATCGACCTCCTGGAGCGGCGCTACGGCGAGCGCGTGGGGGACTTCGAGTTCCACGGGCTCGTCGAGCGGCTCGGGCAGCCGCTACTGGTCCTGCATTCGACGGACGACCGCGACGTCCCGATCGAGGGCGGGCGCTTCGTCGCCTCCCACTGGCCAGGGGCCCGGATCGTCGAGCTCGAGGGCCTCGGCCACCGGCGGATCCTGCGGTCCTCCGAGGCGGTCCGTCGTGCGGTCGAATTCCTGGCCGAGTGACCCGTACAGCGGCTTGCGCTCCCCTGGCGCGTGGTCCACGGTACTTCGCCGATCGTCATGACTCGCCTCCTCGCCCTCTTCGTCCTCGTCCTCGCCGCGGTCTCCGGACCCGCCCTGGGGACCCGTCAGGTGGACGAGGACGACGCCGGCCCCGCGCCGGGCGCGCTCGTGCTGCGGGTCGAGGGACCCCTCGACGCCGGGCACCTCGCCCTGTTCCAGCGGGCCGTCAGCGAGTCGCGCGCGGCGGACGCCGTGCTGGTGATGGCCTTCGACACACCGGGCGGCGAGCTGACGCGGATGCGGCAGTTCGCTGCCGCGGTCGACGAGGAGGTTCAGGGCGGGCTCCCGATCATCGGATGGGTCGACGACGAGGCGCTGTCCGCCGGGACGTGGATCGCGATCGCGTGCGAGTCGCTCTACATGCGCGAGCGCGCGACGATCGGCGCGGCGCAGGCGGTGATGATCGGCCCGCAGGGGATGCAGCCGGCGGGCGAAAAGATCGCCTCCGCCTACCGCGCCTGGGTGCGCGCGTGGGCCGAGGACCACGGCCGCTCGCCGCTCCTCGCGCAGGCGATGATCGATCCCGCGACCGAGGTGCGGAAGGTCCGCATCGACGGCGTCGAGCGGCTGATCAGCGGGCGCGAGTGGAACGACTACGTCGTGCGCGGGGACGAGCCCGAGCTCGTCGGGACGCTCGTCGCCGAGGGTGAGCTGTGGGCGCTGACCGGGTCGCAGGCCGTGCAGTACGGCTTCGCCGACGCGCTCGCGGAGACCGTCGACGAGGTGCTCGCGAAGCAGGGGCTGTCCGGCACGCGGTACGAGACGCTGGAGAAGACCGCGTCCGAGGACCTGCTCGCGTCGCTGCACGGCATGCGCCTGCTGCTCCTCTTCCTCGGGCTGTTCTTCGGCTACGTCGAGCTGAAGGCGCCGGGCTTCGGCATCCCCGGCGTGCTCAGCCTGCTCTGCTTCGCCGTGATGTTCGTCGGCCAGTACCTCGTCGGCCTCGCCGACGTGCCGCACATCGTCCTCGCGGTGCTCGGCATCGGCCTCGTCGCGACCGAGCTGTTCGTGCTGCCCGGGATGATCTGGCCAGGGGCTGCGGGAGCGCTGTGCCTCATCGCCGGCCTCCTCCTGAGCCAGGTGGGGCCAGGGCTCTCGCTCGGCGACGCCTGGGACAGGCTCATCCTGTTCGACGCGACCTTTCAGCTCGTCGGGACGGCGACCGCCGCCGTCGTGGCGATCTGGATCCTGAGCCGCTTCCTGCCCGAGACGCCGGTGGTCGGTCGCCTGGTGCTAGCGGGCGGTCAGGCGACCGTCGCCGACGCGATGCCCGAGGCGCGCGAGGCCTCTCACACGGCCCACGCGAGGCCGGGCGCCATCGGCGAGACGCGCACGACCATGCGTCCCGTCGGCAAGGTCGTCCTCGAAGGCGACCGCAGCGGCATCGAGCACGAGGCCCGCGCCGAGACGGGCGTGATCGAGGCCGGCGCGCGCGTCGTCGTCGTCGAGGTCAGCGCCGGCCGGCTCCTGGTCCGCGAAGCTCCCGATCAGACCCCGCCGGACGGGACAGCATGACCACGATCATCCTCCTCTTCGGCGGCGGACTGGCCCTCGTCGTCGCCGAGATCTTCGTTCCGAGCGGCGGGATCCTCGGGCTCCTCGCGGCACTCTGCATCCTTGGATCGCTCGGGATGGCGTTCATGCAGGACCCGACGACGGGCCTGACCCTGCTCGTCCTGACCGCGATCCTCCTGCCGATCCTGATGACGTTCGGCATCCGGATGTTTCCGCGCACGCCGATGGGCAGGAAGCTCACCGTGCGCGGCTTCAGCTTCGAGGACGGCGAGGGCACCGACCGCCGGGACCAGGGCCTCGTCGGTCGCCGCGGCGTCGTCGAGGCGACGCTCCGGCCCGCCGGGATCGCCCGGATCGACGACCGGCGTGTCGACGTCGTCAGCCGCGGCGAACGCCTGGAGGTCGGCGAGCACGTCGAGGTCGTCGAGGTCTCCGGCAACCGAGTCATCGTCATCCGCGCCCAGGAACCGTCGGTCGCTTGAGCGGCTCTCCATCCCCCCGACCCTCCATGGCCCCTCTTTCGTCCATGTACCTCCTCGCTCCTCTCGCTCTCTTCGCCGCAGCGGATGACGGCCCCAGCCCGATGAAGGTCGTGGCGCTCGTGGCGCTCGTCCTCTTCCTGCTCGCGTTCCTCGTCCTCTTCCTCAAGTACGCAAAGCTCTACATCCAGTCGGTGCTAGCGGGCGCGAACGTCGGGCTGTTCGACATGCTCGCGATGAGCCTCCGGAAGGTGAACCCGAGCGTGATCGTCCAGGGGCGCATCAATCTCGTGCAGGCGCGGATCGAGGGCATCGACTCGAACGACCTCGAGGCGCACTACCTCGCGGGCGGCACCGTGCCCCGCGTCGTCGCGGCGATCATCTCGGCGAACAAGGCCGGCCTCGATCTCGACTACAAGGCGGCGACGGGCATCGACCTCGCCGGCCGGGACGTGCTGGACGCCGTCCGGACGAGCGTCACGCCGAAGGTGATCGACTGCCCGGATCCCGCCAAGGGCAAGAGCGAGGTCGCCGCGGTCGCGAAGGACGGCATCCAGGTGCTCGCGAAGGCGCGGGTGACGGTGCGGACGAACATCGCTCGCCTCGTCGGTGGCGCCGGCGAGGAGACGATCATCGCCCGGGTCGGCGAGGGCATCGTCTCCACGATCGGCTCGATGGACACGCACAAGCACGTCCTGGAGAACCCGGACGAGATCTCCAAGACGGTGCTCAACCGCGGCCTCGACGCCGGCACGGCGTTCGAGATCGTCTCGATCGACATCGCGGACGTCGACATCGGCAGCAACATCGGCGCGCGGCTTCAGGCCGACCAGGCCGAGGCGGACAAGCGCGTCGCCCAGGCGCTCGCCGAGAAGCGGCGCGCGATGGCCGTCGCGGCCGAGCAGGAGTTCAAGGCAACGGTCCAGGAGAACCGCGCCAAGGTCGTCGAGGCCGAGGCGCAGGTTCCGCTGGCGATGGCCGACGCGCTCAAGGGCGGCAACCTCGGCGTCATGGACATGCTGCGGCTCAAGAACCTCGAGTCCGACACGATGATGCGTCGCAGCATCGGCGGCGAGGGACCGGGCGGAGGCTCGAACCAGCCCTCGCAGGGGTGAGCGCGGTCCCGATGCTCGGCCTCCAGCACCACGTCGCATTCGCGGCCGCGCTCCCGCAGCCGCCCGATCAGCCGTTCGGGGACATCCTCGGCTGGCTGATCGTGTTCTTCGTGGTGGTCTGGCCGATCATCCGCGGGCTGCTCGACAACGCGTCGAACCAGCGCAAGAAGTTCGAGGAGCAGCAGCGCCGCGCGTCCCGAAAGGGCAGCGGCAAGCCGGCGCCCAAGCGGAGCCGGCTCGACGAGTTCGTCGAGGAGATGATCACCGGTCAGCGGGCCAAAGTGGACGCCGGCGACGCGCGCGCGGACGTCTTCGATCCGAGCACGGCCGAGACCGCCACGACGGTTCTGGAGCCGACGCCCCCTCCTCGTCCGGCGCGGCGCGCTCGCAGGCCAGAGCCGCGGCCCGAGCCGGAACCCCTGCCGCAGTCGCAGTTCTCCTCCTCGTCGATGGGGGCCGACCCGTTCGACGACTCGGTCCTGGACGAAGAGCTCGTCGCCGAGGCGGCGCTCGCCGACGTCCCGAGCGAGAACGCCATCGAGACCGAGGTCTCCTACGCGGATGCGATCGGAGGGCTCGACCGGACGATCGACCTGACCCCCCGTCAGGTGGTGGACGACAGGACCGCCCTGGAGCGGATCCAGAGCCGCCGCTCACCCTGGCAGGCGGCGTACGTGCTCAAGGAGGTGCTCGGTCCGCCCGCCTCGCTCCAGCCGCCGTCTGGTGACGGCCTGCGCTGAGATCCTCCGCACCGCGACCCCGCACACGCATGCCCCCCAAGCGCAGCTACTGGCTCGTGAAGTCCGAGCCCGACGAGTTCTCCTATGCCGACCTGGTCGCCGCCCGCGGCAGCACGACGCTGTGGGACGGCGTGCGGAACTACCAGGCGCGCAACACGCTCCGCGACGACATGAAGCGGGGCGACCTCGTCCTCTACTACCACTCGAACACGAAGCCGCCCGGCGTCGCAGGCGTGGCGGAGGTCGTGCGCGAGGGTTATCCCGATCCCACGCAGTTCGATCCGAAGGACTCGCACTTCGACGCGGGGAGCGACGAGGCCGATCCGCGCTGGTTCGCGGTTGACCTCAAGGCGCGTGCGGAGCTCGACGCGTACGTGTCGATCAGCGACCTCAAGGCGAACCCGAACCTGTCGGAGATGGCCGTCGTTCAGCGCGGCCAGCGGCTCTCCGTGCAGCCCGTGACGGCCTCCGAGTTCCGCGAGGTCGTCAAGATGGGGGGTCTGAAGGCCGCAGATCTTCGCTGATCCCCCCTGAAGGGCTTTCCAGGGGGTGTGGGGCCATATTTTCCTGTCAAGTGTGGGCCAAGGTATGCCGAAGTGCCGCCTCAAGCCCGCTCCCGCCCGGATCCGAACCGACCTCGATCGGCTCTCATGACCCCGGGAAGGGGGTTGGTCCTTGATCCCGGGGCCGATCTGTGCCTCTCTGGACCCTCCGGGAACGGCCCCCCGTGCCGTTCTCGGCGATTCCACCCGGCTCCCGGGTCCCTCCGACACGCTTCGGGCCACCGCGCCCGCCAGCTCCCCTCAGCCCACGAACCCACCACGATGAGCCAGAACTACGACCAGCTCGTGGAGACCATCCAGGCCTGCCGCGAGGACGTCGAGAAGGCCGAGGCCGGCAACAAGGCCGCCACCTCGCGCGTTCGCAAGTCCATGCAGGAGATCAAGGCGCTCGCCCAGGAGCTCCGCAAGGAGATGCTGGAGCTGCGCGACGCCGGCGGCACCGCGGGCTGACGCCGCTGCCACGACTCTCTTGCTCGAGGAGCGCGCCGTGTGCCTAGTAGGGGCGCGACAACTAGGTACGGGAAGACGGTAGTCAGTAGCCCGCCCCCCGTTGACCGGGATCCAAGGTTTAAGCCGGGACCCCCG
>JBCDGE010000035.1:0-62721 GCA_038757895.1 Planctomycetota bacterium
CCGAGTTGTTTTGTAAGACCATCGTATCTAACACCACCACAAATTGTGTTTTGTTGATTTTTTCCACTTGTTTTAATTTAAAATGCTGTGTAATTGTAGCGGGTCAGTTCTCGACCGTGAAGCTCATGCTCAGGTAGATCGGCTCACCGCCGAGCGAGCCGACGACCGTCGTCTCGTCCGCACGCAGCGCGAGGTCGGCGAGGAGACCCTCCTGGCGGTAGCCGGAGAAATTCGTCTGGGTCGCGCCCCCGCCGGTGACCATGGTCTGGACCGTGGGGAGCTCCAGCTGCATCGAGCAGTTGTCGAGCACAAGAGTCTTCGTCTTGTCGTCCAGCCCTCGCGCGATGGCACGGAGCGTCACCCGCGCCGGCGGCACGCCGGGCGCATCGGAGCCGAAGCCGGCGAGCGTGCTGGACACCTCGAAGGCAGCGTCACCGCCAGCGGAGCCGCGCAGGAGGAGCTGGCCGACCTTGCGAAAGCGCTTGCCCGGGAGGAGTTGCCCGAGCGACGCGGCGACCGGATCGTCGGCGCCCAGGAGCCCCGTCGGAGCCGGCAGGTCCGGGTCCGGGCCGTCGACCGCCTGGATGAGAGCGCAGCGCAGCGTGATCTGCGGCAGCGGCTTGTCGAGCTCGAGCAGGAGCGTCTCCGCCCTTCCGACGTTCGCCACCGTGCCCTGCAGCACGAGCATGCCGGACTGCTTGACAGGGGTCACGACGACGCCCGGCTCGACGCTCCGGACGAGCTGCTCCGCCGTCTGGATGTCGAGCGCGCGGAGGCGCACGGTGCGGAGCTGCGGCGCCTCCGCATCGAAGTCGGCGGCGGCGGGCGCCTTCTTGCGCGTCTTCCCGAGGCGATCGTCGAGGTCGGTGAGGATCCGGATCGCCGCCTCGCGACCGAGCGCGAAGTCCTGCACCCCGATCACGTCGTCCATCATGATGAAACGGCTGCGGCGGTTGGTCACGAGCTGTCCCGTCGCCGTGTCCTCGTAGAAGTACTGGACCTTCGTGTCGGTCAGCTCGCCCGCATACCTCAGGAGCTGCCGCGCATCGAGCGACTTCGGCTCGTAGATCGTGAAGCCGAGCTTGGACTCCATGTGCTCGCTCACGCGCTCCTCGGCCTGGCGTGCGCCGGAGTCGTTCGACTGGAAGGGCGAAGACTCCTCCGGGGGTGCGGCGAGCATCGACGCCGCGGCGATCGCTGTGAGAGTGGTGAGCATGGTCGTTCGGGTTCTGGGTGTTGGCGATGGGTGGTCGGTTTCGCGTCACTCCGCCGACGGCGGGTGCAGCAGCACCAGGCGCACGGAGCCGTGGACGAGCTCCACGCCGTCGTCGCGCGACTGGAAGGACTCGGAGGTGAACTCGCGCGGCGGCGCGGGTTCCGGGGCAGGGACGGGCTCTGGCTCGCGAGCTCCGGTGATGACGGGCTGCTCCGCGGGCTGGGGCGCGCGCTCCCCAGGGCGGACGACCCACGCGAGGATCACTGCCGCGATCGCCGCAACGAGGGCGAGGGACGCCGCGCGGCGCGGAGCACTCGGGCGGCGACGTGCAGCGGCGCGGACGAGCGGAATCGGAGTCGGCGGAACCGCCGCGTCGTCCTCGAGCGCCTCGAGCCGCCACGCGACTCGCATCCACTCGACGCTGCGTCGCGTGGCGTCGTCGCACTCCTCCAGCGCGTCGGGCGGCAGCGACGCGTCGCTCTCCTCCCGGGCCCACTCCTCGCGCAGCGCGCGCGTGAGGTCGTCGAGCGGATCGTCGGTCACGCCGTCCCTCCTTCCGCGAGGTGCGGAGCGAGCGCGTCGCGCAGCCGGCGCCGCGCGAGGGTCAGCGCCGCGCGGACGGTCGACGGGGCGACCTCCAGCACGTCGGCGGCGTCGGACGGGCTCGCGCCCTCCAGCTCGACGAGGACGAAGACCTCACGCTCCCGCCGCGGGAGCAGGCCGAGCGCGCGGTCGATCAGCGAGCCGAGCTCGCCGCGCTCCGCGGCCTCGTCCGGCGTCGGGAGCGTCCCCTCGTGCCAGGCCGCGCCCGCGGTCTCCTCGTGCGTCCGGCGCCGGCGCGCCGCGCGGTCCTCGTTCCGGCATCGGTTGAGCACGACGCGCCGCTGCCAGGCGGCGTAGCCGTGCTCGGGATCCCAGCGATCGAGGCTGTCGACGAGGTGCAGCATGACGTCCTGGGCCACGTCGTCCGCTCCGTCGCGGGCTGCGAGGAAGCCCCTCGCGAGCCGGCGCACGCGGGGGAAGGCGACCCGGTACCACTCCCCGAGGACGTCCTCGCCGCGGCGAAGCGCTCGGCTGAGCGCCTCCAGCGGGTCGGTTCGGGGATCGGTTGCCTGGGGTCGGTCCATCGCTGCGTCCGGTGGCTCCAGCACTGGAACACCGGCGGACGCGCGAGCGCTGGGCGGATTCCCCCGAATCTCGGACCCCGCGAGGCCCGAAGTGGGACCGCTGCTCCGGCCGCACGGGCGCCTGGGGAATTCGCGACTCGATCGAACTCCTCACCGCCGAGGGCGTCCGCCGGAGCGCGCGCGCCAAGCACCCGACCTCCATGCACATGAACGACGTGATCCTCACCGCGCTGTCCCTCCCGCTCCTCCAGGCCTCCGAAACGAGCCTCCCGGACTCGAACGTCCCCGTCGAGCGCCCCGCGGGCGAGATCGGGGATCTCTCCGTCGACATCGTGGACGTGAGGCTGGAGGACGGACGAACCGTGCAGGTCGAGTCTGGCTCGCTGCTCGTTCCGGAGCGCCGCGCCGCTCCGGACAGCGCCGCGGTCGCGCTCCCCTTCTACAGGATCCCCTCGACCGCCGAGGCGCCCGCGCCCCCGGTGTTCCTCCTCGCCGGAGGCCCGGGCTCGTCGTGGCTCGAGCAGTTCGAGAACGTCGATCACCATGCGGACGTGATGCGGCTCGCGGAGGCCTGCGACGTGGTCCTCTTCGACCAGCGCGGCGCAGGACGCGCGCGTCCGCGGCTCGACCCGATCGGCGAGCCGCGCCGGCTCCCGGCGGACGAGCCGTTCGACGTCGATCGCTGGGGCGAGGAGATGCGAGAGATGTCGGCGGCCTGTCGCGACTACTGGACGGCGCGCGGCGTCGACCTCGACGGCTACACGACGGCCGAGAGCGCGGCCGACGTCGACGCGCTCCGCGAGGCGCTGGGGTACGAGCGGATCAGCCTGCTAGGCGGCAGCTACGGCTCGCACCTCGCGCTCGCGGTCATGAAGCGGCACCCGCAGCGTCTGCACCGCGTCGTGCTCCACGGCGTCGAGGGGCTCGACCACACGTGGGACGATCCGGCGGGCAGGCTCCGCGCGCTGGAGCGGATCGCGGCGGACGTCGAGTCCTCGGAGCGCTACCGCGGCTCGATCCCCGAGGGCGGACTGCTGGCCGCGCTGCGCAGCGCGATCGAGGAACTGGAGCGCGAACCCGTCGTCGCAAGGACACGCCGCGGCGTCGACGTCGTGGTCGACGCGCAGCTCCTTCGCATGGTGGCGGGGTTCCAGGCCGGGAGGAAGAGCCGACCTGACGTCTGGCCACGCATGATCCTGGAGGCGGCGGAGGGCGACTGGTCGACGGTCGCGGAGGGCGCCCTCGCGCTGCGCAGGATGCGGCTGGACCGTCCGATGCACTACATGATGGACTGCGCGTCGGGGATCTCGCCCGCGCGTCGGGCGCGCTACGCGTCCGATCCGGCGCGCGCGCTCCTCGGCGACGTCAACATGGAGTACGAGCACGTCTGTCCCGCCTGGGACGCCCCCGACCTCGGCGACGCGTTCCGCGCCGCGCCGAGGTGCGACGTGCCGACGCTCGTGATCCACGGGACGTGGGACACGAAGACTCCGATCGAGAACGCCGGCGAGGTGGTCGAGGCCTTGCCGGACGCCACGTTCGTCGAGGTCATCCGCGGCGGGCACGGCGCGCTCTACGACCTCTATCGACAGTGGCCGGAAGGACGCGCGGCGGTCCTTCGCTTCCTCGCAGGCGAGGACGTGGCGTTCCCGCCCTCGGTCGAACTCCCGTCGCCGTACCTCGACGAGGCGCGGTGAGCGAATGACGCGGAACCGGGCCGACGAGCGCGCCCTGGAGCAGCTCCTCGTCCTGCGCGCGCAGGTCGGCGAGCCGACGGCGCACGAGCGCCTGGTCGAGATGCACGGCGCGCGTCTGCGTTACTACGTCCGTCGACTCGTCCGGGACGCCGACGCGGTCGAGGACGTCGTCCAGGACACCTGGCTCGCCGTCGTGCGGCGCATCGCGTCGCTCGACGACCCGGGCGCGTTCCGCGCCTGGATGTACCGGATCGCGCGGAACCTCGTCACGACGCGCCTGCGCAGGCGGCGAGCGCTGCTCTCTCTCGACGACCCCGACCACGCGGACGACGCACCGGTCGCGCCCGATCCGACCGACGACGCGCTGGAGGTCGACGCGTTCGACGCCTCCGACATCCAACGCGCGATGGAGCGGCTGCCGCTCCCCCAGCGCGAGGCGCTCGCGCTCCGCTACGTCGACGGCCTGACCTACGACGAGATCGCTTCCGTCGTCGACCGCAACGTCGGCACGGTGCGGTCGCGCCTCCACTACGCCAAGTCCAACCTCCACGCGGAGCTCCAGCGGCTCCGCCCCGACCTCGGCTCCCACGGAGCCACGATGCGATGAACGAATCGAACGAACCGGACCTGTCCGCACGACTCCTGGCCGCCGACTCGGCGACGGCGCCCGGCAGCGACCCCGCGATCACCCTGCTCGTCGAGCAAGAGCGGTCGCACGAGCGCCGCGTGCGGCGCGCCGCGATCGTGGCATGGTCTGGTGCGTTGACGGCGCTCCCCGTCCTGGGGATCGCGATGGCGACGATCCGATCGGGCGGCGGCGCGAGCGTCGAGGCCGCGCGCGTGCTGCTCGTCGTCTTCGGCGCGGTGTTCGTCCTCGCGACGCTCGTGGCGCTGATGACGACGATCGCGTGGCTCTCGAGGCCGCGGGCCGCGTCGCTGGCAGCGATCGATCGCAGGCTCGCCCGGCTGGAGGGGATCCTGCTCGACCTCGGGTAGCGACTACTGGTTGGGCGCGAGCAGGAGGCAGCCGATGGCGGTCGTGTAGGCGTCGCCAGGGCCGGTCGTGCAACGCCAGCCGCCGTCCGTGAGCTGGTGATCGAGGAGCCAGCGCCTGCGCTCCGCGCGCCACGCGCTGGCCGGCTCCACGACCATCGGCGCGCCGATTCGAACGTGCTGGTCGAAGATCCGCTCGACGAGAAGCTCGGCGTCCCACGTGAGGAAGTGGCCGTCCGCATCGTCGAGGCTCGCCGCGCGCCGGGCCCGAAGGCGACGCATCTGCGCGAGGTTCGCGCTCCAGCGCTCGGGGTCGTCGTAGACCTCAGTCCCCATGACGAGGATCCCCGCAGCGATGGTATTGGGAGTGATCCGCGACGCCGAAGTCTCCTGGTAGCGGAACGCACCGTCCGAAGCGCCACCAGGGTCGCTCACGCGGAGCGAGCTGACGTAGCGAAACGT
Organism: Planctomycetota bacterium; assembly: GCA_038757895.1. GTDB lineage: Bacteria > Planctomycetota > UBA1135 > UBA1135 > Saltatorellus. Next base: position 5,496 of record JBCDGE010000035.1, read on the forward strand.
CGAGCGCTTGCTCTCGTTGCAAGCTGTGCTCAGCTTGCTCCACCGAGCTCCATCGACGACCCAGAGCTGATGTGCGGCCAGCATCGCGTCCATCTGGTACGCCGTCTCCAGGATGTCCGTGTCGCGCGAACTCGGAGTGAAGCGCCAGCCCCCGGTCGCCACGGACTGCGCTTCGATCGTGAACGTGAGCGCAGCCGCGAGCGCGTCGTGGACGTCTTCTCGATCGCTCCTCGCCGCGACCGCGGCGGCGAGGCCGCGCATCGCGTACGCATGGCTCCGCATGCGCGTCCCGTGCGCGGAGATGTAGCCTGCCTCGTCCTGGTGTGCGATCAGGAAGTCGAGTCCCGCGTCGATGGCCCGACCCGCGGGGCCCTCGCCCGAACGGTGGCCCGACGCAAAGAGGGCCTCGACCGCGAGACCGGTCACTCCGACGTGCGGCACGTCGGCCGCCGTCACTCGCCACTTGTAGTTGAGCTTGAAGCCGACGTCGCCGCACCATGCGCCCGCGTCGGCGTCATGCAGCCAGAGGAGCGCGGCGACGGCGAGCGCGTGCGGGCCGTCGCTCACCCGAGCCGGCGCTTCCTGGCGCTCGGCCGACAGCGCCGCGACCGGCAGGAATGCGACGACCGCCGCCGCAGCGACGGCGGTCCGCGCGACGCGTGACGGCGTCGCGCGGGTGACGTCGACGTCGAGCAGCGCCTCGACGCGGCGCGGCAGGTGGCCCGCGGCCATCCCCGGCGCCGGGAGCGCATCAGGTCCGGCTGCGAGCGCGACGAGTCCGTGCGCGTAGTCGGTCGCGCGAACGCCTTCGCGCAGCACCGCGTCGTCGGCGGCCCGCTCGGACTCGAGCCGGAGCCGACGCAGCGCGATCCAGACGAACGGGGTCGGCCAGAGCAGCGCCGCCACGACGCTCGCGAAGGCGAGGAACGGTCCATCGCCGCGCTCGACGTGGTGCAGCTCGTGCGCGAGGACGGCGCGGCGCCACTCCTCGCCGCCGCGGGGCTCGCGCGCGACCACGATGGTCGGCGCACCGAAAGGTCGCGGATCCCACACGAACCCGCCCTCGACGCGCGGGCTCGACGCGACGCGCACCGGGGCCTCCGACTCGACGCGCGCGCCACGAACGATCGCTCGGGCCCGGGAGAGTCCGCGAACGACCCGCAGAAGGCCGAGCGCGGCCCCCGCGATCCAGAGTCCGACCAGGGTCCAGGCGAGGCGAGGAGCGATGGAGCCGGCCGGTCCGGAAGCCTCGAGCTCGGTCGCGGGCGTGGCACCTGCGAGCCGCTCGGCTTCGGACGTCGCGGGGATCGAACTCTCGTCCGCTGCGCCGGCGAGATCGACGGCCGGGGCGGATGCAGCCTGAGCCGGGACCGCGAGCGTCGTCGCCTCGATCGGCGGGCGCCAGCGCAGTCCCGGCAAGGACGCCGTCGCGAGGGGGAGCACGGCCAGCGCGACGAACGTCGCGCGCCAGAGGTCGGCGCGCAGCTCGGCGGAGCGGCCGCGCAGGAGGCGCGCCGCCAGGAGGGCGAGGCAGACGAGCGCGGTCGCCCGCGCGAGGAGCAGCAGCAGCGTCATGTCAGCGTCCTTCCCTGCGCGCGTCGTCGATGAGGGAGAGGAGGCGCGCACGCTCCTCGCTCGAGAGCTCGCCGCCCGACACCCGCAGAAGCGCGGCGACGGCGTCGCCGAGGTCGCCGTCGTAGAAGGTCTCCAGAGCCCGCGCGAGCGCCTTGCGCCCCGCGACGCCGCGGCTCTTCGTCGGCCGGTACACGTTCCGCACGCCGTCCTTGCGGGTGCGAAGGTGCCCCTTCTCGACGAGGACGCGCAGCAGCCCGCGCACGGCCGAGTAGCTCGGCGCGTCGGGCATGTCGGCACGGATGTCGCCCGCCGTGGCCTCACGGCGCGCGTAGACGATGTCGAGGATCTGCCGCTCGCGGCGGCTGAGGGGCTCGGGTTCGTTCGGGGTCATGGCGTGGCGTCGCGAGGCGGCGAGTGCTCATTTTTTAGCACTCGACCCCGTTGTAGCCGCGCCTCCGTCAACCTCGCCAGGCACGAGGTGCTAAAAATTCAGCACTACGGAGTTCGAACGGTGCGCGTCAGCGGCGGAGGATGCCCCACGCGAAGTCCCGGCCCTGGCCGTGCCGGAGCGCGAGGTCGATCCAGAGCGCCGCGTGCGGCTCCAGGAGCCGGGCCGACGCGAGCCCGCCGACGCCGAGCGCCTCGAAGCCGATGCCCTCGACGAGGCCGACGACCGTCGCGCGCGCCTCGTCGTCGTCGGCGGCGACGAACATCGTCGCGCGTGCCTCGCCGAACGACGGGTCGAGCATGGTCTCGAACCCCGTCTGGTTCATCGCCTTGACCACACGGGCGCTCGTCGCCCACCCCGCGATCTCCTCGGCGCCCGACGTCGTGAAGCCGACGGTCAGCCTCTCGCCGTACACCCACGGGTTCATGGCGTCGACGAGGATCCGGCCGCCGAGGTCCCCCATCCCGCGGACCGCTTCTTCGGCGGCCTGCCAGGGGACGGCGAGGAGCACGACCTCGGACGCCGCGATCGCGTCGGGGATCGTGGTGACGCGAACGCGTCCCTCGCTCTTCGCGGCGAGCGCGTCGGCTTTCTCGTTCGGCTGGGAGCGCGCCCCCACGACGACGTCGTGCCCGTTGTCCGCCCAGCGGAGCGCGAGCGCGCCGCCGACGTTGCCGTGTCCGATGATGGCGATCTTCATGGTGATGATGCTGTGAGAGCAGATCGGCCGGCGTGGCCGAATATCAATACGCTAGAGTATCGAAAATGGTAGGACGCGACGCGAACACCGAACGCAGAGGCCGGGGCAGGCCGCGCGACCCGGAGATCGATCGGGCCGTGCTGGATACGACCCTCGACCACCTCGCGCGGTACGGGTACGCGGGCATGACGCTCACGGGCATCGCGGAGGACGCGGGCGTCACGAAGCCCGCTCTGTACCGCCGCTTCGACGGGAAGGCGGATCTCGCGACGGCCGCCCTCATGCACCTGCAGGCCGGCGAGCCGCCCGCGCGGTCAGGGGACCTGGAGGCCGACCTCGTCGCGCTCCTGCGCGGCTTCCAGAGGTCGCTGACGCGTCCCCAGGGGTTCGCGACGCTCGGCACGCTGCTGAGCGAGGAGGAGCGCACTCCCGAGCTGATGGCGCTCTTCCGGCGCAGGATCTCGCGCCGCCGACGCGCGATGTTCCGCGACGCGTTCGAGGGTGCGATCGAGCGCGGTGAGCTCGATTCCGAATACGACATCGACGCTGCGGTCAACATGCTCATCGGCTCGCTGTACGCGCGCCACATCGCCGAGGGCCGCATCCCGCGCAACTGGGCGCGGCGTGTGGTCGCGGTGCTCTTCGCGGGCTGAGAAGGACCTTCGTTCGTCCGCGAGAGTGCTTCGGCTCGAGGCACCCAGGTGTCGAAGAGACATCGGGGCGCCGTGTGGCGTTTCATCGCGCCTCGTTTCGGCGCCTGACGTCGACTACGCTGCGAGTTCTCGTTTCCCTTCCCTTCCCACAGGACGATCAAGGTCCTTCGACGCCATGTCCACGGACGACCGGCCGAGGAGCTTCCTCGAAGAGCTGCGTGACCATCCGATCACGACGATCCTCATGATCGGCGCGACCGCGGGATTCCTCGCGGTGGAGTGCAGTCGCAACGTCGATCACCTGCTCCTCCTTCCCGGGTCGGAGGTCAAGGAGCCGTGGCGCTTCGTGACTTCGCTGTTCCCCCACTTCGCGCCGGCGCAGTTCGCGTTCAACATGCTGTGGGTGTGGATCTTCGGTCGCAAGCTGGAGGAGCGCCTCGGCAGTCCGCGGTTCGCGTTCCTCACGCTCTCCGCCGCCGTCGTCTCGGGCGGCCTGGAGTCCGCGCTGTTCCAGGGCCCGATCGGGCTCTCGGGCGTCGTGTTCGCCTACGTCTCGTTCGCCTTCGTGCGTGCCCGCAGGGACGATTCGTTCGCGGAGGTCGCCGACTTCGAGTACGTGAGGCTCGTCGGCGCGTGGTTCTTCCTGAGCATGTTCATGGGCTGGACCGGGATGCTCCCGGTATCGAACGCCGCCCACTTCGGTGGGATCCTGGTCGGCGCGGCGCTTGGAGCCCGGAAGGAGTGGGTGCCGCCGTACATGGTGGTCGTGACCGCGGGCGCGCTCGCGTTCGCACAGCCCAAGCTGGCCGTGATGAAGTCGGACACCTGGACGCTGCGGCTGCTGGCCGAGCGGGCCCTCCAGGACGAGGACTACGAGCGCGCGGTCCAGCGGTTCGAGGAGTCGATCGCCGCCGGGGACGAGAGCCCCGGCACGCTCGACAGGTACGGACGCGCGCTCGGCGAGGTCGGCCGCGAGGACGAGATGTACGAGGCCTGGTACCGCGTGCTGGAGCAGCGACCCGACTTCTACAGGGTCGACGTGGCGGTCGAGATCAAGGAACGGCACAAGAAGCACCTCGAGTCCCTCGAGTGATGCGCCGCGGCCTGCGTGCCGTATCCTGCGCGGCGTGAAGATCCACCGCCGTCGCTTCGCTGCCGTCCTCTCCCTCTGGGCCCTCGCCGCCTGTGCGGGCTCCGGCCCCGTGACCGACGAGGGTCCGATGCCCCCCGAGGGCGTGCCGCTGGAGCTCGTCGCCGAGTCACCGCGCCAGTGGACCGGCGTCGCCGCCTCACCCGGCGGCCGGATCTTCGTGTGCTATCCGCGGTGGTCCGAAGACGTTCCGGTGAGCGTCGCCGAGGTCGTCGACGGCCAGGCCGTGCCGTACCCGAACGAGGAGTGGAACGGGTGGACGCCGCGTGACGATCCGAGCCGCGCGTTCTGCTGCGTCCAGAGCGTGCACGTCGACGACAAGGGGCGGCTCTGGATCCTCGACGCCGGGAACCCCGGGTTCCAGGGCGTGGTCGAGGGCGCACCGAAGCTGATCGAGGTCGACCTGGGGCTGGACGAGATCGTCGGGACGTACCCGTTCACCGACGTGGTGCGCGCGGACAGCTACCTGAACGACGTGCGCGTCGACACCGAGCGCGGCGTTGCGTTCCTGACCGACAGCGGGCGCCCGGGGCTCGTCGTGCTCGACACGGTCGGCGGGAGCAGCCGGCGTGTGCTGGACGGCCACGCCTCGACGACGGCCGAGGACATCACGCTGACGATCGAGGGGCAGCCGTGGCTGCGCGATGGCGTGACGCCGAAGATCCACTCGGACGGCATCGCGCTGACGCCCGATCGATCCGAGCTGTTCTTCCAGGCGCTGACGGGTCGGACGCTGTACCGGATCCCGACCAAGGTGCTGCGCGACTCGACGCTGCCCGAGAAGAGGATCGAGCAGTCGGTGAAGCGCGTCCTCGTCGGCGGCGCGTGCGACGGGATGGTGTTCGACGGGCGCGGGACGCTCTACCAGTCGTCGATCGAGGAGAACGCGATCCACAGCGTCTCGCTGACCGGCCAGCGCGAGCTGGTGGCGCGCGACGCACGCCTGTCGTGGCCGGACTCGTTCGCCGTGGGTCCCGACGGCTGGATCTACGTGACCACGGCGCAGATCCACCTGGGCGCGACGCCGGCGGCTCCGTACCGGCTGTGGCGCTTCCGGCCGGACGCGCCCTGATCGGGCGGCGCAGCGTTCGGAGCGCCGGTCGACTTCGGCTGGGCCCGGTACGCTGATCGGGCCCTGCCATGTCCGAACGACCGCCTGCCGCCCCCTCCGAGTCCGGCGCTGCCGAACCCGACCCCGACTCCGACGACCTCCTGAAGCTCTTCGAGCGCTTCCTCGCGCGCATGGAGGGAGGGAGCTCGCCGAGCGTGGAGGAGCTCGTATCGCTCCATCCGCAGCATGAGCGCGAGCTGCGCGCGATCTGGCGCGAGCGCGGACCCGGGAGTTCGTCCGGCCGGTTCTTCGGCAGATCGAAGCGCGAGGCGCCGCCGCCGCGATCGCTGCAGCCGGGCGACCGGCTCGGCGACGTGCGGCTCGAGCGCTTCATCGCCAAGGGCGGCATGGGCGAGGTGTGGGAGGGCGTCCAGGACAGCCTGGAGCGGCGCGTCGCGCTCAAGGTCGTGCGGCCGGACAAGGAGACCGACCGCGCGCGCCTGCGCTTCGAGCTGGAGGCGATCGCCGGCGCGCGGATGAACCATCCGGGCATCGTCGCCGTCTACGGCCACGGCGACACCGACGGCGTCGGCTGGATCTCGATGGAGTACGTCGACGGGTGCTGGACGCTCTTCGACTACCTGTCCGGCCTCGACGTGGGAGCACCGCTCCCGCCCGAGCACTTCCGGGACGTGGCGAGGCTCCTCCTGAAGATCACGGACGCGATGCAGGCCGCGCACGCGGCGAGCGTGATTCACCGGGACCTGAAGCCGCAGAACGTCCTGATCACGCCCGCGGACGAGCCGAAGGTCGCCGATTTCGGCCTCGCGCGCCTCATGGACGTCCCCGGCATCTCCGAGCCGGGCGACCTCGTGGGGAGCTACTACTACATGAGCCCCGAGCAGGTGACGGCCGATCGCATCGAGCTGGATCACCGCACCGACGTCTTCAGCCTCGGCGTGATCGCGTACGAGCTCTTGACGCTGAAGCGGCCGTTCGAGGGCGCGACGGCGAAGGCGGTCTCTCGTCAGATCGTGCTCAAGGATCCGCCGGAGCCGCGCAAGGTGCGCCGCGAGATCCCGCGGGTGCTCGACGTCCTGACGATGAGGTGCCTCGAGAAGGACCCGGACGACCGGTTCTACTCGATGGCCGTCCTGGGCGAGCAGCTGCGGCTCTACCTGGCGGGCGAGCCGGTCCCGATCGAGCCGGTCGGCCCGGTCCGCAGAGCGTGGCGAAGGCTGAAGCGCGATCGGACGCGGGTGGCTGCGCTGGCCGGAGTGGCGCTGGTGGCGGTGGCGGTGTGGCTGGCGACCGAGGTGATGGGTGAGCGGGGGGCCCGCGTCGACGCAGAACTGGAAGCGCTGTACTCGGACGCGGAGAGACGGCTCGAGCTGAACGACGTCGGAGCGGTGCGACGGTTGATGGACCGGGCGATCGAACTCGACAGCGCCGATCCGAAGGCCCACATGCTGATGGCCCATGCGCTCACGAAGTTCGGACGCATCCCGGAGCGGGACCGCGAGCTCGAACTCGCGATGGCGAAGGGCTTCGAGCCGCTCGAACCACAGAGCCTGGACGGCGAGGCGCTCGAGCACCTGACGAGCGCACGCGTCCTGCTGCTGAGCCGCGACGCGAGGGAGTTTCCCGACGCGCTGACTCACATGGAGCGGGCCGTCGCACTGGAGCCCGAGCGGTACACGGTGCACTACGAGCGCTACCTCATCCATGCGGGCATGGACGAGCACGAAGCGGCCCGCGATGCGCTCCTGGCGTTCCAGGCGCGCCTGGCGACCGGCAATCCGTTCTGGACGCTCGCTGCGGCTCTCGGGCACGAACTCGACGGCGACCTCGACGCAGCGCTGGTCGCACTCGAGTCACTGTACGAGCGGGACGACGTGGATCAGCGCATGCTTCGCGACCTGAGGGTCGACCGGACCCTCGCCAGAATCCACGTGGACGCAGGTCGCCTGGACGAAGCCCTCCCCTTTCTCGAGCGTGCGATCCAGGAGCCGCGCGACTGCCCGAGCCACGACGCCTATACGGTCTACTGTTACCGGCTCTATCAGCTCGAGGACGCAGACGCCGATCTACTCCGGCGCGTCCGGGACGCAGCTCTCTCCGCCCTCGAATGCAGCCCGACACTCATCGAGTCGCGGGTGATTCACGCCTTTGCGGAGATCGAGTCCTTCGCGCGCTCGGAGTCGGTCTCCGCGCCGCCAAGGTCCTCGCGAGAATGGCTCCGAGCGAGAGACGCACTCGATGAACTCGTGAGCCGACATCCGAACGAGCCGAGGATTCCGCGCCTCGAGTCGAAGCTACTCTACGCGGAGGGTGAGCATCTCGTTCAGCTCGGCGACGATCTGGGCGCAGCGGGGTGCTACATCCGCTCGACCCAGGTCGACGGGCGTGAGATCCGACCCTGGATCGGCCTCACGGATTCCTGCGTCTGGATCTGCGAGAGTCTCCAGTCGACCCGACCCGGCCTCCGCGTCTCGAGCCATGCACTCGCTCCATTGACGCGGATCAGCTGTGACATCGGCCTTCGCCTCTTCAGCGCGCAACTACACCGGCTGGGTCTCGGAGCGGCGGAGCGAGCCTACGAGCTCTGGGTCTCGGCGAGCGATCGAGCGACGCGGTCCCTGTTCGCCGACTTCGCGGTCTGGGGCTTCGCGCACGCGCTTCCGCAGGGCGATGCCTCCGACGCGCTCCTGTGGAGGAAGCGAATCGACGAGCAACTCGATTCGACGCTCACGATGACACCGGCGGCCTGGGTCAACTACGCCGAGTATCTGGGCCTCCTGGCACCGCACGATTGCGTGCGCGACCTGCAACGAGCGAAGTCGATCGTGGCCAGGCACGTGGACGCCTTCGTCGGGGTGGCCGAGGAGCGTCAGTTCCGACGGATCATCGAGACCATCTTGAACACGCCGGACTGAGCCCTGCGAACCCGGTGGCCTCAGGGCGTCACGACGAAGGGGAGCGTGAAGCCGTTCGATTGCGGTACGTCGAAGATCGTGACGGCGAGCCGCAGCGAGGTCAGGCCGGGCCTCATCCGGAACTTGAGCTGGAGACTGGCGGTGTTGTCTGCAGCAGGCTCGACGTTTCGCCAGATCGCGAATCCGACCTCGTTGTTGACGACGCCCTCCTGAGGCTGCGGCGCCGCGGCATCGGCGTGGGATTCGACCCACTCGACCTTCACGATCGCGCTCCACTCATCCCCACCATTGCCGTTGTCGAGATCGACCTCGAGCGTGGCGCCGGTCCCTTTCCGTCGAGTGACTCGTACGGGCATTCTTGTACTCCTTGCTTGATGTCCTGGATTGGTCAGACGTGGATCATCTCCGCGCTGGAGATGTAGGTATTGCCTGCGACGTCGCGCATCGCGAATCGAACGACGTAGTCACCCTCCCGTGCGTCCCACGAATGGGCCGTCTGCGGTTCGGTGCCGACCGCGCCGCTGTCGTTCGTCATGACGAAGTTGAATCTGTACCTGCCTTCCTGCCAGCACCCGACCGATGTCTCGTCACCGCTCAGGAGATAGACGCGGTTGGCGGGCCTGTAGGCCTTGTCGTGGAACTGGATCGACATGACGCGAGAGCGCCCGCCGTCCATCGGAGTCAACGCAAGACTCACCTCGTACGGCGCGTGCCAGATGACGTCGGACAGCCCGTCCTTGTCGCGGAGGCCCACGACGATGTCGACCTCCCCCTCACCGATCTCGTAGAGGTTCTTGAGAGTGACGCCTCCGCTGTCGTCATTGCTGCAGACGAACAGCTCCGCCTGGATCGTCGCCGGCTTCCCATCGGCGATCGCCTGCGGAGACAGCAGCCTGAGAGGATTGCCGGCTCCGTAGAGGTAATCGGCCGGAAGACCCGTTCCGCCAGACGGCGCGTTCTTGAGGACCGACAGATGGAGGTGCGGTGGCTGAACGTCGTACTCGTAGACCACGTGGCCGAGCATGTGTCCGGCCTCCACGGTCTCGTCCTTCTTGACCGAGATCGTCCGGGGGTGAAGGTGGAGGTACTTGAGGCTCAGTGGGGTTTCGAAGTCGCCCACGTCGACGACACCGCCGGTCGACTCCGTCGCGATGACGACACCCGCAGCGTCGAGCGAATCGGTCCTCACATGTGTCACCACGCCGGGCAGGACGGCGTAGACGGGCGTCCCCTCCTCGCTCCCGTCGATGTCCAGGCCGAGGTGCGTCCCGAACGACGAAGACGAGCCCGTCGGGCAGTACTCGAGCTGTCCGTAGGTCTGGGTGACCTGCCGGTAGACGTGCTCGTAGCCAATCGGCCATCGAAGGCCGGACGTCTTGCCGTCCGTTGCCGGCCGATCGAGGAACAGGTCGAGCTCCATCTTGTAGAGAGGCCTGGCCATCAGACGTCGATCCTCCACGCCGAGGGCCAGGCCCAAACGACGATGGCTGGCCGGGCGCCCTCCGAGCTCGGCGGGTCGTACCGAACGACGGGCGCATCCGCGTTCCACCAGGGCACTGCCGCGACGCGGATCGACTCCGCCGGTTCGCGGGCGCTCAGAGCCGAGGCGTAGCGAACGACCCGGAGCTCTGCGTTCGATCCGTCCTCCGGAGCGCGCCCGGGGCCAAGGTACGGAGAGCCGCTCTTCCGCACGACGCCAGCGAAGACGTCCCCCTCGTCACCGAAGCTGACGGACCGGAACTCGAACCCGTCCGGTGAACGAGTGGCCCAGGGTGTACCGGCGACGCCCTGCATCCCGCTCACCGCGAGGCGATCGCGCTGGACGGTCGCCTCGGCGCCATCCGAACGCGTGGCGTGATCGTAGATCGTTGAGCGTCCGATGGACGACTTGATCGAGACGAGCGCCGGCACTCCGCCGTCGACGTTCACGACCGAGAGAAGACTCCCGGACCGAACGAGGAGGTCGACGCCGGTGTCGGAGAACCAGGCCTGCGAGGCTGGACCGAGATCGACCGGCTCGAGCGCGCCGTCCTCCAGCGCGCGGAACAGGACTGTCGTCGCGGTCGTCTCCACGACGAACGCGTCACCGCGAGGGCTCAGCCGTGCGGACTCGAAGTCGCCGAAGCTCTGCTCTTCCCCGATTTGATCCCCCGATCCATCGAAGAGGGAGACTCGCACGACCCCGAACTCGCAGCTCTGGACGCTCCCTTCACGCGTGAACCGAACGGCGAGGATCGCGGAACCTCCTGAGGCGACCTGAAGATCCGCATCGAAGGGAAGGCGAAACGAGGCCCCGGTGGTCTCGTTACTGACATCGAGTCCATGATCGCGCCCCGTGGCCGAGAGGACAGCACCGGTCCAGTCGTGGCTGACCGCCAGACGATCGGTCGAGAGCATGGGAGATTCACCCGCGTCGTTGGCGACCAGACCATTCGACCGGTCGTTGCGCAGGCGCTGGACGTAGACGCCGAGGTCGGGCGCTAGCACGACGCCGGCCACCTGGCGCGACATCGTCCCCTCGTAGAGGCGGCGCTCATTCTCCTGTTGGGTCCTGGCGTTCCGGGTCATGGCAGCAATCGAGGGGCAGGGATCGCAGCGGGCACCGCGCAACGCCGCGGTCCCTCTGGTGAAACGCGGGGCCGCTCCGAACTGGGCATCACGATCTCGCAAAAAACTCCGCGAGCCGGACGTGAAGGGCTGGAGCCCTATCCCCGAGCCCCTTCCGGCGGCGCCGCGCCGAGCCGCTTCTCCATGATCGTGCTGCGCAGCGTCTCCCCGCGGACGTCGATCTGCTCCTCGCGCTGCGGGGCGTAGCCCAGCTTGGCGAAGAGCGGCCGCGACACGTCCGAGGCGCTCGCCCACACGAGGTCGACCCCGCGCGCCGCGGCGTCCTCCTCGACGACGGCCACCAGCCGCGCCCCCAGCCCGCGACGCGCCATGTCGGGGTGCACGTAGAGCAGGTCGAGGTAGCCGTCCTCGCGCCACGCCACGAAGCCGACCAGGCGCGACTCGCTCGTCGCGACCACCGTCGTCAGGCCGTCCAGCCGCGTGCTCCAGCGGTCTTGGTCGATCGCGCGCGGCGCCCAGGCCTCACGCTGCGCCAAGTCGTAGTGGTCCACCGCCAGGGCATGCACGGCGTCGACGTAGAGCTGCGCGATGGCGCCGAGGTCGTCGGGCTCGAAGGGGCGGAGTTCGATCGACGGGGTCATGGATGCACACTACTCACGAAGGAATGGCTCCAGCGCCTCCTGCAGCCGCCGGCGTGCGCGGTGGACGCGGGCGCGCACGGCCTCCTCGCTCCGGAGCCCCAGGATCGACGCGATCTCTCGCGCGGACAGGCCCTCGTAGTTCCGCATCAGGAGCAGCTCGCGGTCCTCGTCGCCGAGCTCCGCGAGGGCGCGGTCGGTCGCCTCCTCCAGCTCGTTCTCGTAGACGCGGTCCAGTGGCGTCGGCCGGCCGTCGTCGCCGAGGATGGACGCCCAGGCGTCCGGCAGCCCCTTGCCGTCCGGCCGGATCCGCCTGCCGCGCGCGCGGTCGCGCACGTCGTTCATCGCGACCGTCGTGATCCAGCGCAGGAGCTCGCCGCTCGTCGCGAAGCGGTCGGCGTCGAGCTCGCGCAGCGTGTGAAGCAGCGCCTCCTGCACGACGTCCTCCAGGTCGGCATCGCGGTCCCCCGCGTGCCGTCCCGTGCGCAGCGCGACGATGCGAAGGAGGCGCCTGCGCAGCACCGTGAACACGACGTCCAGCGCGCGCTCGTCGCCGCGCCCCGCCGCGGCGATCCACTCGGTCGCCGGGGACGTCGCGGCGGCGTCAGGCAGTCCGCTCGGCGGCTCGTCCGCGCTCACGGTCCGAGCTCCGCGCGCAGCGAGGCGAGCTCCGCCTCGTCGAGGAGACCGGTCGCCTCGACCGCGCGGGCGAACGCCTCGATCGCGCCGGTGTCCGCGAGCTCTGCGGCCTCGACCATGACCCTCAGCGCCTTCGGGCCCGTGAGGTCGTCGGACCCGCGGGGCCAGGCAACGACGTCCTCCAGTCGCGCCTGCCGCACGGCATGCGCCGCGGCCCGCACGAGGGCGGCCCCGTCGGCGCCGGCCCCTTCCGCGCCGGCCACCTCATCGACGTGCCACCGGAGCAGATCGCGGCGGGCGATCATCACGTGATCGTGCCCGGGACCGTGCTCGCGCTCGCCGTAGGAGATCGCGGCCTCCAGCAGGACCGGCGCGACCGGGCGCAGCGGCTCGTAGCCCGTCGCGCCCCACAGCGAGTTGCACAGCCGGTTGCGCAGGACCGGCCGCGCCAGCACGGGCTCCAGGATGCGGTCGAGCGCGCGCAGCGCCCCGTCGAGATCCCGCTCGGCCGACAGCGTCCGCACCTCCTCGACGAGCGCCATCAGCCGCTCGTCCGCCTCCGCCGGCCCGAGCTCGTCGCCGTCCTCCAGCAGGAGCCGCCGCCCCAGGTCGATCGCGAGCAGCAGCCCCTCCGCGTTGTGCGCGAGGCGCTTCGACAGGACGAGCTGATACGCGAGGTCGCCCTCGACCATCACCGTCTCGGGCGCGTCGCGGCCGAGCTCGTCGTCGAAGATCTGCCGCGACTCGCGCAGGAGCTCGATCGCCTTCTCCGTACCGATCTGCACGCCCGTCTCGTCCGCCAGCGCGTGCGCGGTCGCCGCTCGCTCCAGGCGCGTGTCGCGGTCGTCGCCGCTGAGGAGCGCGAGAGCGCCTTCGAGCTGCGCCTGCGCATCGTCGTCCCGCTGGAGCCCCGCGAGCACCCAGGCGACGGTGCGGCGCAGGGAGACCTCGACACCCGGCGTCCACACGTCGGCGCCCGACGCGAGCGGCAGGACGAGTCGGTCGGCCCAGTCCTGCAGCGTCACTTCCCCCGCCCCCGCGAGCGACGCCGCGGCGTGCCGCATGAGCCGCCGCACCTCCTCCGCGTCGCGCACGTCGCGCTGCAGCCGCCGCGTGGTTCGCTCCAGCTCCGTCCGCTCCTCCGCCAGCTCGGCGACCGTCATGCGGAGCGTCTCGGCCGCGGTCTCCGCCTGCGAGCGCAGGCTCTCCAGCTCCGCGTTCCGGTCCAGCGCGTACGCGAGCAGCCCCGCGAGGACCAGCGCGACGGCAAGCCCCGCCGCGGTCGCCATGCGGTGCCTCCGCGCTGTGCGCGCGGCGCGCGACAGGAGGCCTGGCACGCGGGCCAGGACCGGCTCACCCGCCGCCGCGCGGCGCACGTCCGCCCCGAGCTCGGAGACCGTCGGATAGCGATCGTCGCGGGACCGCGCGAGCGCGCGACCGACGATCGCGTCCACGTCGCCGCGCAGGTCCGCGCCGTCGATCGACCCGCAGGCACGGCGGCTCGGGGGCTCTGGATCCACGCCCGCGACGACCTCGAAGAACCGCGCGACATCGGTCGCCCACAGCGACGCGAGGTCGTGCTCGCCGAACGGCGGCTCACCGGAGACGAGCTCGTGCAGGAGCGCGCCGAGCGCGTACACGTCGGTCCGGACGTCGACGTCGGTCGCGCCGCGCACCTGCTCGGGGCTGGCGTACAGCGGCGTGCCGACCGGCGCACCGGCGAGCGTCTCGTGCGCGTCCGTCGGCGCGCCGCGTCCGGCCGTCATCTTCGCGAGCCCGAAGTCGATGATCTTCGGCGCCGGCTCGCCGTCGACGCGCGCGCACAGGACGTTCCCCGGCTTCAGGTCCCGGTGCAGGACGCCGCGGCCATGCGCGTGCTGGACCGCGTCGCAGACGCGAGCGACGAGCGCGAGCCGACCCGCTAGGTCGACGCGCTCCTCGTCGCAGAACCGCGTGATCGAGCGCGCCTCGGGGACCAGCTCCATCGCGAACCACGGACGCCCGTCGTCGGTCGCGCCCGCGTCCAGGATCTTCGCGATGCCCGGGTGGTCGAGCGACGCGAGGACCTGTCGCTCGGCCTCGAAGCGCGACAGCACGTCGTCGCGCAGCGCGCGATCGCGAAGGACCTTGAGCGCGACGACGCGGCGGAGCGGCGCGGACTGCTCGGCGCGGAACACCTCACCGAACGTCCCCTCGCCGATGCGCTCCAGCACGCGGAACCCGCCGATCGTGCGCTCGCTGCCCCGCGCCGCGGCGCGGAAGGCCTCCGCCAGCGACGCGCCACCGTCGACGGAGCGCTCGGACGCGTTCGCCACCGCGGCGCGAATCGCCTGCGCGTGGTCCGGGTGCGCGTCGCACAGCGCCCGCAGCGCTGCCTCGCGCCCGTCGGCGTCGAGGTCGAGCGCTTCGATCAAGGCGTCCTCGACGTCCTCGGGCAGGTCGTTGTGGGCCGCCTCGTCCATCGCTCGGGGCGATTCTGCGGGATTCCTGGATTGGTGCGCAACGCGCTCCGGCCCCGATCGCTCGGCCGTCGTCGCCCGCAGGAGCGGGCCCTCCTCGCCTCCCCCGACCCGCCACGCGCCATGTCCACTCTCTGCGCCACGCCCCCCCGCTCGTCCGTCTCCCTCGCCGCCACGCTCGCGCTCCTCGCCGCCTGTGCGCCCGCCTCGTCGCAGGCGGCCTCCGAGTCCTCGCTCCCCCCTGCGGCGACGGGTCCGCCCGAGATCGCGTTCGTCGGCGCGTCCGTCACGGCCGGCTTCCGGCTCGCCGACCACGACGACATGTTCTCGAACATGCGGGCGCGCGCCGAGCAAGTCCTCGGACGCGAGCTGAGCGACGAGGAGTACGAGCGTCGAACGGACAGCGTCGCGCCGGGCGACGTCCTGGCGGCCGTGTCGGGCCGCTCCGTCGAGTCGTTCGGCGACACGATGCTGTTCGCGTCGCCCGAGCGCATCGCGCGCCGCGTCCTGGAGAAGGGCCTGGAGACGGGGGCCGACACGGTCGTCGGCGTCGACCTGATGTTCTGGTTCGGCTACGGCCGCGTCGATGACGGCGGGGACGAGCGCGAGGAGCGCCTCGCGCTGCAGCGCCTGGGTTTCGACCTGCTCGACGAGCTCGCGTCGGGAGCGCCCGACGTCTCGTTCGTGCTCGGCGACTACCCCGACCTGTCGCGCGCGCTCCCCGCGATGATCACGCCCGACATGATCCCGGACGCGAAGACGCGCAAGGAGCTCAATCGCCGCCTCGCCGTCTGGGCGGACGAGCGGCCCAACGTCTCCGTGTTCCCGATCTCACGCTCCCTGGACGCGGTCACCCGCGGAACGGTGCGGCTCGGGGATGGCTCCGGCGGCCGCGCGATCGACCTCGAGTCGGCGTTCCAGCTCGCGATGGTGCACCCCACGCGTCTCGGGACCGCGTACCTCGTCCGCGATCTCGCCAAGTTCCTGCGCGGGCTGGAGGAACCGCCGGTCGAGATCCCTCGCGCCCGGGACGCGGCGTTCCTCGAGGCGGCGGGGGTCCGCCGCTGATCGAGCGAGTTCTGGCGCGGACGACGTGACGCATCCGCACGGGAGGGGTCCTCGGGGCGACTCGAGGATCCCTCCCCATGCAATCGACGTCCATCCAGAGCGCGACCCCGGCGGCGCCCAAGGGCCCGCCGCGCGCGCTCGACACCTCGGGCCTCCTCCTCTCGCGCGCCACGTTCGGATGGACACGCGCCGACGCCGCCGAGCTCGCCGCGCGCGGGCACGACGGCTGGCTCGACTGGCAGCTCCGCCCCGCGGCGATCGACGACTCGGACCTCGACCAGCGACTGGCGGCTTACCCGTGGATTCGCGGCTCCGCCCACGACGCGCTGGCGGACCCCGGCCTCGACCCGTTCGTGCTCGCGGACGAGTACAAGGGCATCCGCCTCCTCCGCGCGGTGCACTCCAGGCGCCAGCTCCTCGAGCGGATCGTCGAGTTCTGGAGCGATCACTTCAGCGTGTTCATGGGCCGCTTCACGCGGATCTTCGACGATCGGACGGCGTGGCGGCCGTATGCGCTCGGCCGGTTCCGCGACCTCCTCGGCGCCGTCACGCATTCGGCGTCGATGATCGCGTTCCTCGACAACGAGGACAACGTGGCCGGCGCGCCGAACGAGAACCTCGCGCGGGAGATCTTCGAGCTGCACACGCTCGGCGTCGACGGCCCGTACACCGAGGCGGACGTGCGCGAGTTCGCGCGCTGCCTGACCGGCTGGCACTACGAGCAGGACGCGAACTCGCCAACGTTCGGCACGTTCCTGTTCGACCACGCACTGCACGACGCGGGTCCGAAGTCGATCCTCGGGCTGCAGTTCCCCGGCGGCGGCGGCGAGGCGGAGACCGAGGCGGTGCTCGACCTCGTCGCGGACCATCCGAGCACGATCGAGTTCGTGACGTCGAAGCTCGCCCGCTGGCTGCTGGGCGATCGCCCATCGCAGTTCGCCGTGAACGCGGCGCGGTCGGTGTGGGCGCAGACGGGCGGCGACCTGGAGGCGGTCGTCCGCGCGCTCCTGACCGAGGGCGCTCTTCGCTCCGTGCTCGTGAGCCGCCGGTCGGCGTTCCGACGGCCCTTCGACTGGCTGGCCGCGACGCTGCGCGCGACGGGCGTCGAGGTCCCCGACCCGCTCGACGCGCTCGAGCTCATGCGCACGCTCGGGCAGGCGCCGTTCGAGTGGCCCGCGCCCGACGGCTACCCGGTGGCGAGGGAGCGCTGGGTCGGACACGTCCAGCCGCGGTGGGCGGTTGCCGCGGACTTCGCGCGCGCAGAGGGGCCGGCGTGGAAGCACGACGCCTCGGACCTCGCCGTCCTGGTGCTCGGCGCGCCGCGGAGGCGCTGGGGCGCACGGCTCGACCGCGAGCTGACCGGCGGTCGCCTGTCGCCGTTCGACGTGGCGCAGATCCAGGCCCACGTCGACGCGCTCGGCCCGGCCATGCCGGCGCTCGCCGCGCTCGGCGAGGCCGTCGAGCTCGCCCTGTCGTGCCCCAGCTACCAGATCGCCTGAGCCGTGGATCGTCGACCGATGAAGGACGCGGGTGCACTCCCCACGAGACGCGACGTCCTGCGATTTGGCGCGTGCGCCGGCGCCGTCACCCTCGCGAGCGGCGCGCGCGCCGTCGCGCGTGCGACCGGACCCGGGCCGCGCGACACGCTGGTCGTCGTGTTCCTGCGCGGCGGACTCGATGGCCTGAGCCTGGTCGTGCCGTACGCCGACGGGGACTACTACGCGCAGCGCCCCGCGACCGCGGTCCCCCAGGCCGACACCATCGACCTCGACGGCTTCTTCGGCCTCAATCGCGCGGCCGCGCCGCTCCACCCGTTGTTCTCGAGCGGGCGCCTGGCGTTCGTCCACACCTGCGGCTTCCCCCACCCGACGCGCTCGCACTTCGAGGCGATGCGCCGGATCGAGGAGGCGGAGGCGAGCGGCGGACCGGTCGGCTCGGGATGGCTCGCGCGGCACCTCGACGCGACGAGCCCGGTCGGATCGAGCGGGCGCGCGATCGCCGTCGACCGAACGCTGCCGACGTCGCTCCAGGGTGGCCCGGCGACGCTTCCGATCCCGCGCATGGACGAGTTCCGGTACGGCGGTCCAGTGGCCACGCGCGCGGCGCGCGTCGCGCGCCTGGACGCGATGTACCGCGCCGCGTCCGAGCCGGATCGCGGCGGCGGCCTCACCGCGCAGGCTCTCCTCGCGACGTTCGCGTCGATCGACTTCGCCGGCCGAGTGCCCGCGGGCGGGGCCGTCTACCCGCCCGGGACCTTCGGTGCAGGCCTCTACGAGGCGGCGACGCTCATCAAGTCAGGCGTCGGGATGGAGGCGATCGAGGTCGACCTCGGCGGGTGGGACGACCACAGCCATACGGGCCCGGTGAGCGGCGACTTCGCGGTCCGCTCGGCGGAGCTCGCCGACGGACTCGCGGCGTTCCTCGCCGACCTGGAGGGCGACGCAGACCGAACGACCGTCCTCGTCCACAGCGAGTTCGGCCGCCGCGTCGACGAGAACGGCAGCGGCGGCTCGGACCACGGTCGCGCCGGCGTCGCGATGGTCCTCGGCGGCACCCAGGTGCTCGGGGGCGTCGTCCACCGCCAGTGGACGGGGCTCGCGACGCCCCAGCTCGACGACGGCGCGCTGCCCGTGCACATCGATCTGCGCGACGTGATCGGCGAGATCCTCGTCGACCGTCTGCACACGCCCGACGTCGCGTCAGTCCTGCGCGGACACGTGCCGACGCCGCTCGGCCTCGTGCAGTAGCGACCGGGCGCCGGATCCCTGTGAGCGGTACCTCTCGACGGGGCTGCTCGGTCAGTCGCGAACGAGCACGGATTCGGCGAGCGTCTCCTCGCCGCGTCTGATCGTGCAGGTCTGTCCGACCTGCGGTCGCTCCAGGTTGCTCATCAGGTCGCCGTCGGTCAGGCGCACGCGGCCGTCGCGGGCGACCTTGCCCTCCAGGATGAGCTCGTCGTCGAGATAGACCTGGACGACGTCCTCGGCCTCCAGCGAGCGGTGCTTGAAGGTGAGGTTCGCGCGCGGCTCGAAGTCCTCGCTCTCGCCGCGGACGCGCGAGCGTTCGATGTCGAGCTCGCCGATCTCGTTCCCCCACTTGTCGTGGAACTCGGCCTCGTACTCCCACTCGCGCTCGATGCGCTTGCCGAAGACGAGGGCGAGCGCGAACAGCGAGGCGAGGAAGCCGAAGAAGCCGACCAGCACGGTCCGGATGACGTCGAAGATCCCGTCCATCAGGTGCTCCTCAGGCGACCGAACGCCGCCTCCGCTCGATCCATCGCTCGATCACCTCCGCCAGGTGGCGGCGGTCGACGGGCTTCGTGACGTAGTCGTCCATGCCGGCGCCGAGGCACTCGTCCCGGTCACCGTCCATCGCGTTCGCGGTCATCGCGATCACGGGTACGGGTTCGCGGCCGAGCTCGATCTCGCGGCAGCGAAGGCGTCGCGTCGCCTCGTAGCCGTCGAGAACTGGCATCCGGCAATCCATGAGCACGAGGTCGAAATCAGACTCCTGCGCGGCGTCGAGCCCTTCCTGGCCGTTCGAGGCGAGCGTCACCTCGCACCCGAGCTTCTCGACGAGCTTGCGCGCGACGACCTGGTTGACCGGGTTGTCCTCGACGACGAGCACGCGCGGCGACGCGCCCGAGCGCTGGCGCACCTCGAGCGCGCGCTTCCCGATGTCGAGGCCCTTGGGCGCCGTGCTCGGCGCCTCGGCGGCCCGCTCCAGCGGGAGCACGACGCGGAAGCGCGTCCCGACGCCCAGCTCGCTCTTCAGCTCGATGCGCCCGCCCATACGGCGGACGAGCCGGTCGCAGATCGCGAGACCGAGCCCCGGCCCGACGAGCGGGTCGTGGCGCGACGCGGCGGCGCGCTCGAACGGGTCGAAAAGGGAGCGACACACGTCGTCAGGGATGCCGATGCCGGTGTCCTCGACGTCGATCAGGATCGCTCCTTCGTCGTCCCTGGAGGCGTGGACGCGGACCTCGCCATTCTCGGTGAACTTGAGCGCGTTCCCGACGAGGTTGACGAGGACCTGGCGGGTACGGATCGGATCCCCCTGCCACGCGCCGCGTACTTCCCGGTCGACATCCAGGACGAGGTCGACGTGGTCCGTCCGCTGCTGCCTGCGCAGGAGGTCGACCGACTCGTGGACGAGCGACTCCATGTCGAACGGAGTCGTCTCGAGCGCCATGCGACCCGACTCGCACTTGGACAGGTCGAGCAGGTCGAGCAGGTCGCTGAGGAGAGCGAGGAGCGCGGTCCCGGACTCGCGGATCGCTCCGAGCGAGGCGTGCTGCGTGTCGTCGAGCTCGGACTGCTCCAGGACCTGGACCATGCCGAGGATCCCGTTGAGCGGCGTCCGGATCTCGTGGCTCATCGACGCGAGGAACTCGGTCTTCGCGCTCGCGGCCGCCTCGGCCTGCTCGCGCGCCCGCTCCTGCTCCTGGGCGAGGATCACCTGCGACGTGATCTCCTGGAACACGCCGTAGAGCTTGCGCGGATCGCCCGACGCGTCCCGGTCGAGGTCGCCGATCCCGCGCACCCAGATGCGGTTGCCCTTCGCGGTGATGAGGGGCAGCTCGATGTCGTAGGTCTCGCCCGTGGCGATCAAGCGCTCCAGCGCGGCCTCGATCACGGGCCGCGCCTCGGGGGCGTAGAAATGCACCGCCTCCTCGACGGACGGCGGATCTCCCACGGGCATCTCGTGGATGCGGAAGACCTCGTCCGACCAGGTCAGCACTCCGCTCGCGATGTCCACGGACCAGGCGCCCACGGAGGCCATGCGCATGGCCTTGTCGAGGACGAGCTGGCTCATGCGCGCGTCGCGCTCGCAGGAAAAGCAGTGGCGCGGATCAGGCCGGAGTCGGAGCATGGCGAGCTCCGCCTCCAGTTCCTTGATCCGCAGTGCGAGCTGCTGGGGATTCAGGTCCGGTTGCGACATCGGTGCGGGATCGGTGGATTCGACGGTCCCCAGACGGGACTTGAGCGGATTGCAGGCGATCCGGCCGCGCCGCCGGTCCCTCCCCCGCCAGGGCCCCGAAGGGCGCGATCCGCCCGTCACCTCGGGCCGCGATCCAGCACCCACGGCGACCGGCCGAGTGGGTGCCAGCGGGCCCGCACGAGGTCGACGTCAGGGTCGTACAGGGGCCTGGAGGGCTCGCCGTTGAGGGAGACGGAGCTCCCGAGCGCTCGCACCTCGATCTCGGGAAGACCGCGCGCGCGCCGATCGCGCACGACCTCCCGGACGAACTGCAGCAAGAACTCCGGTCGCGACGCCACCCGCGCGCGCTGCCTCGGCGTCAACCACTCGGACTGGTCGAGGATCCAGCTCTCTCCCGTGGAGAGGTCGCGAGCGACGAGGTTCACGCTGCCGGTCTTGGTGCGCAGCATCATCCTCCAGGCCATCCGGTGCCCCTCGTCGGTCCAGTTGACGTCGCCCGGGAACGCGTGGTGGCGCAGCGGCAGGAGGAGCTGGGCGATGAAGTAGACGAGCACGACCGCGCGAACGAGGCGCGGCATTGGTGCGGCCGCTCGGGCTTCCGGGGACGTTCGAGCCGTCATCCCCGGGATCCAGCGGAACGCGCGCTCGACCGCCCGAGGGTCGAAGAAGAACACGCAGAACGCGATCACCAGGTACGGAAAGATGCCGATGCGGAAGACGTAGCTGTTGAAGAGGTCGAAGCCGATCAGCCCGGCGAAGGCCAGCACCCGCGTCCTGCGCCAGGCGAGCGCGGGGATCACGAGCGCATCGAACGCGATGGCGGCGTAGGCGACGAGGGTCTGGAACCAGCCCTGCACGAGCAGCGGGCCCAGCAGCCAGAGGTCTCCCTTGGCGCCGAGGTTCTCGGCGAGATACGCGCCGCCCAACCACCCGGGGTAGAGCTTCGCCAGGGCCGCGCAGACGAAGACGATGCTGACCTGGACGCGGAACCCGGCCGCGATCGCGCCGTGGCATACGTCCGACCGCCGGGCGCGCCCCGCGGCGACGTCGAACGAGGCGCGACGGTGCGCGGGGAGCACCGCCATGGCCCAGCACACCAGCACCGCGAGGTAGTAGTGGTTGTTGTAGTGCGTCTTCTGCGCGAGGTAGGCACCGGTCCAGAGCGCCGCGAGCGCGCACGCAGACGCCCGATACCGCCAGCCCAGCGAGACGCCGATCGCCGCGCACCCCATCGCGGCGAAGTACCAGGTCATCCACGGTCCCGACAGCGCACGCAGCGGCTCGAATCCGATCAGTGGGAACGTCAGCCTCGGCTCGACGAACACCCGGCCGACCCAGCCCGTCCCGACGGCGCCGAACGACTCGGCTGCCATCAGGAGACCGAACAGGACGCGGAACACGGCGAGCGGCGCGCTGGAGACCATCCGACCCGGACAGGCTATCCTGCCCGCGCCATGTCCGAGCTGACCGTTCGCGACCGTCGCCCCGACGACGACGACGCCATCCTCCGGATCAACGCCGCGAACGTCCCCGAGGTCGGTCCGATGGACGCGACGAAGCTCGAGGCGCTCGCCGCCGAAGCGGCCTGGCTCCCCGTCGCGGTTCTCGACGGGTCGATCGTGGGGTTCGCGATCTTCCTGACGGAGGGCGCCGGGTACGCGAGCCCGAACTACCGGTGGTTCGGGGGGCGGAACCCGCGGTTCTTCTACGTCGATCGCATCGCGCTCACCGAGGCCTGCCGCGGCCAGGGGCTCGGGCAGCGGCTCTACCGGACGGCCGTGGACATCGCGCGCGCGGGCGACCGGCCCGTCTTCTGCGCCGAGGTGAACACGATCCCACCCAACCCGACGTCCATGCGCTTCCACGAACGCTTCGGGTTCGAGGACGTCGCGCGCCTGTCGCCGTACGACCCGGACAGCGAGGTCGCGATGCTGGAGTTCCGCGTTCCGCCGGCCTGACGCGCCGGCGTCCGGCTACCGCATCGAGGCGGTCGCGGCGCGCACCGCGCTGAGCTGCAGGTCGCGGTAGCCGTAGCGGTCGAGCTCGTCCAGCGCCTTCACGACCTCGTCGTCGAGTCCGAGCGCGAACAGGATCCTCGCGCGCAGCGCCAGCGACGCGGGCTCGGAGCGCGACTCCTCCAGGAGCTCCTCTGCGATCGCGAGCGCCCGCTCGCGCACGTCCTTCGCCACCTCGACCTCACCGTCGAGCGCGCGTACGGACGACACGACGAGCATGGCTCGTGCGGTCTCGCGCCGGAGCGTGAGGTCGTTGCCGTTCCCGGCGTGGACCTGGACCTCGTCGAGGAACTCCAGCGCCCGCGACTCGGCGCGCGGCCAGCGTCCCTCGGCGAGGAGCAGCTCGGCCTCGACGACCTTCGCACGCGCGTGGGCGACGAACCAGGCCTTGCGCTTGCGCTTCGAGGGCGTGCGCTGGCCGATCCTCTGCGACGCCTTCTTCCAGAGCTCGCGCGACCGCTTGAGGTGTCCCGCGGCGAGCTGTCCCTCGGCGGCGTCGAGCAGCTGCGTCCCGATCTCCAGCCTGGCCGTCTGGTCGAGCGTCCCGTCCGCGAGCATCGCCTCCATCACCTCGACGCTGAGGTCGTGGAGCGTGGCGCTCTCCTGCCACTCCCCCACGCGCGCGAGCGCGCTGGCCAGGAGTCGCACCGAGCGCGCCCACTCGCGGTGCCACTCCGAGCGATCCGGCTCCATCTCGCGCAGGAGCCGCCAGGCCTCGACGGCGACGCGGAGCGACTCGACGGCCGGACGAAGAAGGCCGACGTCGCGCTGCACGTTCGCCCTGACGCTCGCGCCGCGCGCGAGCATCCACCGGAGTCGCGGGAGACCGGGGTCCATCTCGATCAAGCGCTGGGCCCGCTCGACGTGCGACGTGAGGAGGAAGAGGGCGCGGCCGGGCTTGCCGTTCTGCCACGCCATGTTCGCCTCGAGCTTGTCGAGCTCGGCGCGCAGCTCCAGCACGTATCGATCGTCGGGGTCGAGGCCCGCGTTCGGATCCTCCAGGATCCCGCGCGCCTTGCGATAGATCTGGATGGCTCGCTTCGCGCTCCTCGTCCCGGTCGACATCGACAGGTCACCGAATCGAACGAGCGAGTAGGCGTACGCGATCCGCAGGTCCCGGTCCCCCTGCGCGTCCTCGAAGCGAGCCTCGCCGATCTCCAGCGCGCGCCGGAAGTGGTCGCGCGCCACGACGAGCTCGCGGGCCTCGCGCGCCATCTCTCCGAGCGCGGTCACGGCGTGGAGCTCGATCTCGGCGGCGCTCGCCGCGTCTTCCACTCCGCTCGCCGACGCCGCGGCGCGACCGAGCAGGTCGCGCGCCTCGTCGAGGCTCCCGCGGACGCGCTGCGCCCGCCCGTTCCAGAGCAGCATGCGGGCGTGGAGCTCGCGATCGACGGCGTCGCGCTCCGCCTCGGGAACGCGCTCGATCGCGGCGAGGGCGTGCGCACCTGCGTCCGCGAGCGCGTCGAGGTCCTGGACCCGATCGAGCTCCTCGAAGCTGCCGTCGACGAACGCCTGGATCGCGGCGCGCGCGTCCGTGTACTGGAGCGAGGTGCGATCCTCGGCGCTGACCGACGTGCGAAGGGCGAGGACCAGGGCCACGAGCGCCACCGCGGCGACCGCCAGCAGGATCCACTCGCGCCGGGGACCGCGCCGCCCGCGGTCCTCCCGCCGCAGCGCGTCCACCCAGTCCGTCGCCGGCGGTCGCTGGTCGGCGTGCTGTGACGCGGACAGCAGCGCGAGCGCGCGGAGCTCCTCGGCGAGCGGCCCGGGGACGGAGACCCGGCCGTCGATCGCGTCGATCGCCACGTCGTCTCCCGCCGAGGAACGCGCCGGCTCGCCCTCCAGGAGCTCTCGGGCGAGGAGGGCGAGAGAGAAGACGTCCGACGCTGCGGTCGCGGCGTCGCCACGGGCGACCTCGGGCGCGGCATAGCGGAGCGTCTCCGTCCTGGAGAGCGGGTGCTCCTGCCGGACGAACGTGACGCGATCGTTGCCTCCGACCGCGATCACCGAAGGGCAGAGTGCGCCGTGGACCCCGCCGCGCGCGTGGAGCTCCGCGACGGCCTCGGCGATCCGACGCGCGAGGTGGACGGACCGGCGAGGACCGGGGGCGCTGGCGACGACGTCGACGAGCGCGCGAGCGGGCAGCATCCCCGAAGACACATCCTCCCCGCTCCGCGGCAGCTCCGCTGCCCCGTTCCCCTCGATCGACCGCTCCGCGCTCACGCGGTCAGGCTATCCGCGCCGGCGCCGGAGGGGCAACGAGCCCTGTCGCGAGGACGGGCGAGGACGACGCGCATCCCGCGACGGGACGGGACCGACCCGGGGACGTCAGGCCGTGATGATCTCGAGGCCGTCGGGTCCCAGGAAGAGCGTGTGCTCGGTCTGAGCCACGAGGACGCCCGGCTGCTCCACGAGCGGCGGGTAGCGCACGAGCGATCCCTGCCGCGCCAGCTTCGAGATCGCGTCCTCGACGGACGCGCGATCGAGGCCCTCGAAGTACCGGCGGGCGATCGGGAGCCCGTTCCACGACTGCATGGCCCGGAGGACCTCCTTGTCGATCCCTTTGGCCTTCTTGGGCGGGCGCACGAGCATGAACACCTCGGCGCGCCCCGCCTCGTGGATGAACCCACGACCGGTGCACGCGAAGGGCTCGATGGCCATCACCATGCCTTCGGCGAGGCGACCGCCGCCCCGCTCCCCATAGTTGGGAATCTGCGGCGCGCAGTGGACCTTCCACCGGTCGAGCCCGTGGCCCGTCAGGTTGCGCACGGGCTCGAAGCCGGCGGACGTGATCGTGCGCTCGACGGCGGCACCGATCTCCGACACCGGCCGACCCGGCTCGGCGAGCGCGATCGCAGCCGCGAGGGCGTCGGCCGACGCCCCGATGAGGTCCGCATTCTCGCCGCTGTCGGAGAGGTCGACGGTGCAGGCGGTGTCGGCGATCCAGCCGTCGACGTGGACGCCCATGTCGACCTTCACCACGTCCCCCGACCGGTAGACGGTCTCGTCCTCCGGCGGGGAGCAGTAGTGCGCGGCGCACTCGTTGCGCGAGGTCTGCGCCGGGAAGGCGGGCTGCGCGCCCTCCTCCCGGATCATCGACTCGATGGTTTCCAGGACATGGCGCAGCTCCACCCCCGGACGGATGGCATCCCGCGCCCACTCGCGGCAGCGGGAGGCGATCTTTCCGGCCCGCCGCGTCTTTTCCAGACCTTCCTCGTTCATCGCGGGGATGGTACCGCCGAAGGCTCAAGCTCCGGGAGGAACGCGCCGAAGGGAGCGACGGTGCGACCGATTCCACCCCGTCCAGGGGGGGCCCCTGCCCCCACGGACCTGATCCCCATGAAGACCGCGCTCCTCGCCTCGCTGGCCAGCCTTCCGCTGGCCGCTTGCATGACGTCGACCACCTCTCTGGAGCCCGTGGGCCTCGATCGCGCCGTCCTCACCCCCGTCCCCGCCGTCCGTGCCTGGGTCGTCATCGACCAGGGCGAGGTGGTGGGGTCCGTCGTCCGGTACGCCGAGCGCGGCCGCGACGGCCGCTTCCTCTACGTCGTCCGGAACATCTGGGACCAGGACCTGGGCGTCGTCGACGAGCTCGGCCGGGCCTGGCGCCGCGTGCCGCACCAGGAGGACGAGTGGATCGGGACCGGCACCGTCGCCCAGGGCGTCCGCTCGATCCTGAGCGCGTCCGACGTCGCCACGATGAGCGAGAGAGCCATCGAGGACGTCGAGACCGCCACGGCGGCGGCCAGGGAAGACACGGGTCAATAGAAATCCGGGATAGGTCGCCCGGAACCCCTCCAGCGCGCCGGATGCGCCGCGGGACCCCGCAGAGGTTTCGCTCAATCCGGAAGCGGTTTCGCTCGATGAAAGAAGTGTGACCGCGCCGTCCTGGGACACCCCTCACGGGGCCCTGCGTCGGCACTCCACGCCCCCCTCAGCACGTCTCCACCCATCGCGTCCGAGGCACTCTCGATGATCAAGCTCGAAGCCGGCGAACGAATCGGCACCTACCGCGTGATCGACTTCATCGCGCGGGGTGGATTCTCGCTCGTATACCTCGCCGAGGACGAGAGCGGCCAGAAGGTCGCGCTCAAGATCGGCGACGTGGCAGGCGGCGGGCGCTACGTGACGCGCTTCCTGGAGATCACGAACAAGCGCCAGCCCGAGGGCATCAGCCCGGACGAGACTCCGGCCGAGGCGATCTTCTTCCGCCAGGACGGCGTGCGCATCGACTTCCTCGACGTGCACGAGATCGACGACCTCGTCCGCTCGGAGGCCGACCTCCTCCGCGGCGTCAAGAGCCCGAACGTCGTGCGCGTCCGCGACTGCTTCCGCCACGACGGCCGCCCGGTCCTCGTGATGGACTTCGTGCGCGGCAAGACGCTGCGCGAGAAGATCCGCGCGCTGGAGGGCATCCGCCTCAACTGGTTCCTGACGATCGTCCGGTCGCTGCAGAAGCTGCGCGACACCGGCGCGCTCGACTACCACGGCGACCTCAAGCCCGAGAACATCATCGTCAAGCCGTCCGGCTCCGTCGTGCTCGTCGATCCGGCGATGCGCGCCGACGAGCGCGGCGTGATCACCACGACCCCCCACTACAACCCGTTCCTGCTCCGCGACAGCAAGGCGGACGTGATGGGGATCGGCGTGATGCTCTACGAGATCCTGACCGGCGTCCTGCCGTTCGACGACGTCCCGTGGCAGTACGCCGGGCGCGAGCAGGGCGGCGAGGTCGAGCGGCTCTCGATGAGCTACTTCCTGAGCTACCCCCCGCCGAAGGAGCTCAACCCGAACACGCCGGACGCGCTGTCCAAGATCGTATACCGGTGCCTGACCGTCCAGGACTACGTCCTCGAGGAGCTCGAGGAGGACCTGGTCGACTTCCTGCGGAAGGACTGACCGCCCGCCCGGACCCGCGCTCGCAGCGGGCCCGAGGCAACACCGGCGGGACGCGGGCTGCCATCCCGCAACGTTTGTGCGCGGCCAGGGGAGTGAACCCCCTGCCCGCAGGCGCTAGGAAGAGGCGCCAGGAAAGCGGCGAGAGCTCGACTCGCCGCACTGCCATGCCTGCCCACACCGACCAGTTCGTCGTACCGGAGACGATGGATGGCGAGCGCCTCGACCGGGCGCTCGAGTCGCTCGTCGACGGCTACTCGCGCTCCCAGCTCCAGAAGCTCGTCCGCCGCGGCAAGGTCCGCCTCGGTGGCAAGCGCGTCCTGCGCTCGAACGGCTACGTGCGCTCGGGCGACGCGATCGAGGTCGAGCACGAGGTCGAGCAGCCCGCGGCCGCCCCGGCGGAGGTCGAGGTGCTCCACGAGGACGAGCACGTCCTGGTCGTCGTCAAGCCGTCCGGCATGCTGACCCACGCGGCCGACAGGGCCACGGGCCAGGACCTCGCGTTCGTGATGAACGAGCGCTTCGGCCCCCTCCCGGTATCGCGCGGCGAGGAGCGGCCGGGGATCGTCCACCGGCTCGACCGCGACACGAGCGGGCTCCTCGTGCTGGCGCGCGACGAGCCGACCATGGCTGCGCTCCAGGAGCAGTTCCGCGGACAGTCTGTCGAGAAGGACTACGTCGCGCTCGTGAGCGGCAAGCCCACGGGCACGTTCCGGATCGACGCACCGATCGGGCCGGTCCCGGGCAAGGAGGACCGCCAGCAGATCGACCACGACGACGGCAAGGACGCGATCACCGACGTCAATGCCGTCGAGTCCTTCCAGTCGCACACCCTCGTCACGTGCCGGATCTACACGGGCCGACGGCACCAGATCCGCGTGCATCTCGCGGCGCGCGGATTCCCCGTGGTGGGCGATCCGCTGTACGGGACCCGACGGCAGGTGCCGCTTCCCGGCGACGAGCCGCGCCTCGCCCTGCACGCGTACCGCCTCGCGTTCGACCACCCCCATTCGGGCGAGCGCCTGACGTTCGAGGCGCCGCTCCCCGCGGAGCTCGCGGAGGCGGTCGCGAGCCTTCGGGCATGAGTGCGCGCGTCGTCGTCGGGGCCGCGTTCGTCGTCGGTGTCTTCGGCGTTGTCGCGCTAGTCGCGCTCACGGGTCGCAGCGGCGACGCGTCGGCGCGCGCGAGGTCCGCGCGGCCGGACGTCGTCGAGCGCGCTGCCGAGACGGACGAGATGACGGTGCCGCCCGACGCCACGTCCTCGCGGACCGAGGGCGCGGTCGAGCGCGTCCAGATGCCTGCGCCTCGCACGGGCACGGCTCGAATCGTCGGGCGCTACGAGCGCCCTGGTCCGAGTCGATCGATCCGCCGCGACAGGACCGTCGTCCAGCTCTGGTTCGGCGTCGACGACCCGCAGCCGGTCGCGGTCGACCTCGTGTGGGAGGGCGCCTTCGAGTTCGAGGACCTCGTCGCGGGGACCTACACGCTGACGACGAACGACGACGAGGTCGATGCCGTCGAGCCTTTCGAGCTCGAGGCCGGTGAGACCCGCGAGGTCGTCCTGGAGAGCAAGAGCCTGCGCCCGGTCGCTGTCTCGATCGGTTTCGTCGACGCGGACGGCGCCTGGATCGACGTGGCACCCTGGAGCCTGGAGATCGAGTTCCCGTCGCGCGCTCCGCGGCAGACGCGTGCGAACGCGCGCTTCGGCGTCACGGTCATCGCCGGGTCGCGGGACCACTCGGAGAATCTCGGCCGTTCTCCCACCCTGAAGTGGATCGACCCCGCCCCCGGACGCGCGAAGGTCACCGGCGTCCTGGAGAGGCTCGACGCACTGCACTTCGTGCCCGCCCATCGCGCCACGGTCGAGGTCGAGCTGCGACCGGGGACGACCGAGGAGGCTCCGCTGGAGGTCCGGCTCCCCCTCCCTTCTGCGGAGGTCTACGCGCGCATCAGCGGCAGGCTGCCTCGCCCGAAGGATCGGATGAATCGGCGCGCGGCCGTCCGCGGGACGTCGCCCGACGGCGGCAGGGTCGTACGCGCGTTCTCGACCGACGCCGAGGGCCGCTTCGAGCTCCGCGTCCGGCCCGAAGCGCTCGCCGGCCCGCAGCTCTGGATCTCCGACCCTGCCGGACGGCGTCGCAGCCGCGCGTACGCCCTCGGGCCCGGCGACAACGACCTCGGCGATATCGTGTTCGAGTGAACTACCTGGCCCACGTGACGCTGTGCGAGCCGACGGGCGAGGCGCGCGTCGGCGCGCTCCTCGGGGACTTCGGCCGCCGCCTGGACGTCGAGCGGCTGACGCCGGCGATGCGCTTCGCGCTGGACGAGCACCGCGACCTCGACCGCTGGTTCGACGCGCACCCGCTCGTGCGCGAGGAGCGCCAGAGGTATCCCGAGCACCTGCGCCGGTTCGCGGGCATCCTGCTCGACGTGTTTGCGGACCACGTGCTCGTGCGCAACTGGGACCGCATGAGCGAGGAGCCGCTCGACGCCGTGACGTCGAGCCTCTACGGCGCCCTGCGGGAGCACCGCGACCGCCTCCCGCCGCGCCTCGCCCGTATCGCGCCGATGATGTCGAGCGACGACTGGCTCGCGAGCTACGGCGAGGTCGAGAACGTCGGGCGCGCGCTGCGCGGCATGGCGAGCCGCATGCGACGGCCCACCCCGCTCGCCGAGGGGGTGTCCGAGCTCGAGCGACGAGGGGACGAGATCGAGGACGTCGTCCTGCGGGTTTGGCCGGAGGCGCGTCAGTGGATCACCGACCGGCGGCGGCGGATGGGACGCTGACGTCGCGGGCGCGCGCGGCGATGGTTGCGGGTAGCCTACGCGCCGCCCGAATCAGGCCTCCCCCCAGCTCTCCTCCCGCCCATGCGCCGCTCTTCGCTCGACGGAGCACGAACGTGCTTCCGCGCCGCTGCAGTCGTCTCCCTCCTCACGTTCGCTGCCTCCTGCACGAGCGTCACGCAGAGCCTCGATCCGCTCAAGGGCGATGCACAAGACGCGCCGCTGCCGGCCCAGACCGACCCGGTTCCAGAGCCGACGACGACCATCGACCTGGACGACGGGAAGGACTGGATCCAGCTCAAGTCGGGCGAGTGGCTGCGCGGTGAGATCGTGCGGATCCGCGACGAGAGCATGGACTTCGACAGCGACGAGCTGGACGACCAATCGATCGACCTCGGCGACATCAAGCGCATCGTCTCCAACCACGAAGTGATCATCCTGACGGCGGACGGTCGCGAGCTGCGCGGAACGCTCGCGGTCGAGGAGGAGAACGTCTGGGTCATCGGCGAGAGCACGTCGCAGATTCGTCGCGAGGACGTCCTGACGCTCCTTGCGCTCAACGAGAGCGGCGACTCCACGAACTGGAGCGGGGGGCTGAGCCTCGGCCTGACGGCGCGCAGCGGTAACACGGATCAGACCGACTACTCGGCGATCGCCGACCTCGCGCGGGAGACCGCCCGGACGCGCTGGTACACGCGCTACACCGGCGCGCTCAGCAACATCAACCAGACCGAGACCGCGAACAACCACCGCATCGGCAGCACGTACGCGATCAACCTGACGCAGCGCCTGTTCGTCACTGCGCCGGGCATCGATCTGTTCAGCGATCGGTTCCAGAACATCGGTCTCCGGGTGACGCCCTACGCCGCGCTCGGCTACGACCTGTTCACACGGGGCGCGCACTCCTGGGCCGTGAGTCTCGGCCCGGCGCTCCAGTACCAGCGCCTGGACTCGCCGGGCCCGGGCGAGGAACGCGAGGAGACGACCGGCGCGGTCCTCGCATCCAGCAACTACAGCTGGGACATCACGAGCGACGTCGAATTCACCTTCGACTACTCGATCACGGCGCCCGTTCCCGAGACCGACCGCTACAACCACAACTTCGTCATGCAGTTCTCGGTCGACCTGC
This sequence comes from Planctomycetota bacterium, assembly GCA_038757895.1. Taxonomy (GTDB): domain Bacteria; phylum Planctomycetota; class UBA1135; order UBA1135; genus Saltatorellus. The sequence goes on from JBCDGE010000035.1 coordinate 37,146, forward strand.
TCGGCGACCTCGACCTCGATGTGACGTTCATCTGGGACCGCGTGAACAAGCCGCAGCTCGACGCGGACGGCAATCTGCCGGAAGCGGACGACTTCCGGACGACGGTCGGACTCGGCTGGAGCTTCTGAGGCCGTCGGGTAGCCTGGCGGCATGCTCCTCGCCGCTCTGCTTCTGGCCACGGCTCCCCAGGAGACCGAGGCCTCCGTTCCCGAGCTCGACTTCTCGAACTTCGCCGAGATCGTCCGGCACGTCGTCCCCGGACCCGACGAGATGCGGTGGCGGTCCGTGCCGTGGCGCCCGACGCTCTTCGACGGACTGCGGGAGGGTGCGCGGCTGAAGCGGCCGGTCCTGCTGTGGGCGATGAACGGTCACCCGCTCGGGTCGACGTGAAACAACGGAGTCCTGGACCGGCGGTTCGCCTGGTCCGACCCCGAAGTTCAGGAGCTGCTCGAGTCGTTCGTTCCGTGTGCGGACGAGGTGTGGCGCCTGCAGCGGGCGGAGACGCCTGCCGCGCGCCTCTTCCAGGCGTTCTGCGAGGAGGGCCACTACGCGGGCCGGGAAGAGCCGACGGACACGCGGCAGGGCATCTACGCGGTGACGCCATCCGGCCGACTGCTGACGTCGTGGAACTCGCGCAACCTCGACCACGTGAAGAGCAAGATGCGCGAGGCGCTCGTCGACTGGGAGGACCTCGACGACTCACAGCGCTACCCCGACGAAGAACTCCTCTCGGGGCCGCGGCCCGAGGACCACTACCCGAAGGACGGGCTCGTCCTGCAGGTCTTCACGCGCGACCTGCCGCGCGAGGGTGACGAACAGCGCGAGGACTGGCGACGCGAGGCGTGGAACGTCGACCACCTCTGGCTCAGCGAGGAGGAGATGCTGGCGCTCGCGAAGACCGGGCTGACGGCGGAGGCAGCGAACCGACTCGTGCGGCTGCACGGCCGCGACAACGTGCGGGGACAGTCCCGCCGGTACCCTCGCGAGGCGGTGACGCGCGCGGAGCTCACGACCACGCTGGACGAGCAGCTGGGCCTGTCGCGCCTCGTGCGTCTCGAGGGCTACGGGGCCGTGTCCGAGTCCGGTACGTGGTCGATCAACGACCGCCACGACGGTCCCGCGGAGCACGTGCGCTCGTTCGAGGGTCCGATGCTCGGCCGCGCGGTCTTCGACACCGTGACCTCGCAGATCACGACGTTCGAGCTCGCCTGGGTCGGCCTGCGACGCGGCGCGACGAAGTACAACGGTCGGGCCGACGATCCGGGCCCGGCGCCGATGGCGGTCGTCTTCGTCATGGCGCCAGGCGAGGACCGCGTCGCGCCGTCGTGGTTCTGGGACTACGGCTGGCGGTAGCCGATCACTCGAAGCGCACGACGACGCTGTCCGAGAAGTTCGGCGTCGGCGTGCCCAGGTCGGAGTCGCGGTACCAGCACTGGAAGAACCAGGTGTCGCCGGGGAACGCCGCGGCGGCGCCGTTCGGCTGCGGGATCGCCATCACGTCGATGTCGATCGAGGAGGTCCCGTCGGGTCCGGTCGGCGTGGCCGGGAGGAGGCGCCCGATCGCGCCGCCGAGGCAGAGGTTGCCGCGGCTCCCTGCGGGAGCGACGACGTAGCCACCCGAGCGCGACGCGAGGAACAGCGCGACGGTCGAGGCCGGCAGGCGCCGGCAGGTGAGGGTCAGGTCGTTCGCCGCGACGCTGGCGGAGCCGAACGCCTCGAGCCGCGCGGAGATGCCGGTCGAGTTCTCCACGCCGAGACAGGCGCCCTCCCCGACCTGGGCGGCGAGGTCGACGACCTCGGCGCGGAACACCTGGCCGACGGTGGACACGTCCATCGAGGCGTCGCGCAGCACGATCTGGGCGAGGTTGCCCGCGGCGGGGACCTGGATCGGACCGACGAGGTCGAGCAACGAGCTGGAGCCGAGCATCTGCCCCGAGGAGTCGCGCACGAGGATCTGGACGTCGAAGTCGCTCTGCGCGAGCCCGACGTAGACGTCGAGGCTGTCGCCGAGCTGCGGGACGCCGTCCGACACCCAGAAGCTCGTGAGCGGTGAGAGCGAGTCGAAACCCGCGCGCTCGTCCTCGATCGTGACGGAGCCGCGGGAGAAGGCGAACGGATACGCCATCCAGCCGGGCAGGACCTGGGTCGCGTTCCGATCGACGACGAAGCGCACGACGAACCGGTCGCCGATCGCGGCGCCGGCCAGTGGACCGACGACAGGGGCAGGAGTCTGGGTGATGGTCCCCTCCAGGACGAGCGCGACCTCGTCGGACTGGGAGGCAGCGGGGACCGAGGTGAGGACGAGAGTGCCGAGGAGCGGCACGATCGCCCGAATTGCAGGGAGCGGCATGGAATGCGGGGGGAGAGCGTGGCGGGACGGGTCCGCGCTCTCCGAGATTGCAACGGGCGTGCCACCGCGGGACGTGTGCCGCGACGCAGCAGGCTAGGGCGCACTGTCCTCGGGCGGACACAGCCGGCCGCGCCGGGTGCTCTCGGAAGAGCACGCCGGCGCAGCGTCACTCGTCCCCGTCAACGCGGCGTCGTGCGGTCGGTCGCGCAGTCGAGCCGCCGCGTCCTCCCCGCGAGGATCGCGAGCTCCCGCGGATCGAGTGCGCGGTCGTAGACCCGCACGTCGTCCAGCCGCCCGTCGAACGGGCGGCCGCCCTCGGGCTGGTTCCCCAGGGCCACCGGCGTCGCCGGCGAGGTGCCGATGGCGCCGCTCGCTGGAGCGTCACCGACCGGCTGCCCGTCGACGAAGAGCCGCATGCGAGCCCCGTCGTACGCGGCGGAAACGAACGTCCACTCGCCCGCGACGAGCGCGCCGCCGGACGCGACGAGCGTCTTCGTCGTGCCCTCCGTCCGCAGCCGGAAGCGAAGCCGCCTTTCGCTGCCGACTCCGATCGTGCTCAGCATCCAGTGGTGGTCCTGCTCCCCCACACCGGACGCCTTCGACAGGATGCGCCCATCGGCGACGTCGAAGTCGTCGGGCCGGATCCACGCGGTCAGGGTCATCGCGGCGCCCGCGACGTCGAGACCGCCGACCTGGACGACGTCGGTCACCCCGTCGAAGTCCAGGGTCCCGCCGCGATCGGTGACGCCGAGGTCGGACCAGGCCGGCCCCTCGAGCGCGCCGTTCCACAGCCCGGATGCGCTATCCAGCGCAAGCGCCCCCTCGCCCTCCTCGAACCCCCAGCGCGCGACGAGCCCGTCGCGGACGTCGTTCACGCACTCGATCACGCGAACCACCGTCACGTCCGAGTCGGCGTCGAAGCCATCGCTGACGTCCAGACGGAAGCGATACCGTCCTGTCTGCGTTGGCCGGAAGTACGCCACCGTCTCGTCGTCGTTCCCCAGCACCACGGGCGGCCCCGCCACCTGGCTCCACTGCTCGGACAGGAGCAGGTTGCTCCCGTCGGGGTCGTCCGTCGCCGCGCCGTTGAGCAGGACCATCGCGCCAACCTCCGCGACCTGATCCGGACCGGCACGGGCGATCGGCGGTGCGTTCGGCCCGCCGCCGATGATGAAGTCGGCCGACGCCGTCGCGCTCTCGTCGGTGCCCAGGAAGGCGCGCGCGCACAGCGAAGACGTGAATCGAACGGCGATCGGCTGCGTGTAGGGACGCGAAGAGAGCGTCGGCTCGCTCCCGTCGGCCGTCCAGCGGATCTGCGCACCGGGTGTGGCGGTCGCGAGCTCGACCACCGTCGGACCGGGGAACGTCCCTCCGTCCGGCGTGATCGTCGGCGTCGCGACGGTCGTGCCCCCTCCGTAGTCGATCCGGACGATACGACCGGCACCGGTCATGTAGCTCGTCAGCAGGTAGTACACGCAGCCGTCGGGCCCCACGCGCAGGTGCACCGGCTTGAGGCGTGTCCCGCTGCCGTCGAACTCACCGACGTCCGACGCGAACTCCTCGACGGTCGGGTCGTTCGAGGACAGGACGCGGCTGAGCTGACCCGGCGGCCCGCCGTTGCCGCCGTTCGATCCCCAGAGCGCGACGAAGTACGAGCCGTGGTACGCCGGCGGGTAGGGCCCGGACGGCGGGTACCACGCTCCGCCGGTGATCAGCTTGCCGCCCGCGTCCGAGGCGTCGGCCCACGGGGACCGCGGGACTCCGATGCCACCGTACCCCTCGTGTCCGTAGTTGGCGCCCGCTTCGACCCGCAGGACACGGGCCTTGTTCCCGCCGTTCGCCTCCCCGATGAGGAGCCATCCCGTCTGCGGATCGAACGACATCGTGTACGGGTTGCGCAGACCGAGCGCATGGATCGCGCGATAGGTCCCGCTCGCCTGGCCGTGGAATGCGTTGTCGCTCGGGATCGAGCCATCGGAGCGAGTCCTGAGCACCTTGCCCGTAAACGTCGACAGCGACTGCACGCCGTCTCCGCCGGACCACCCGTCGCCCGTCGTGATGTACAGCATCCCGTCCGCGCCGAACCGGAGCGCTCCGCCGTTGTGGCTCCCGCTGGCGCTCGAACCGTTGAACGGAAGCTCGATCAGCAGCGTCTCGCCCGGCAGCGCGCGGCTCGCGTCATTCGGGTCCTGACGCACGCGGACGACCCGGTTCTGCCGCGGGTTGTCCTTCATGTAGAAGACGTACACGAATCCGTTCGACAGGAACGCCGGGTCGAAGGCGAACCCGCGGACGCCCGACGAGCGATGGGCGGTCGGAACGCCGCCGACTGTCGGTACGTCGAACGTCGCGTAGGGCTCCGGGTCGAGGACCCAGTTCCCGCTGCCCGCCGGTGACTCCGTCGCAACGCGCAGGTGCCCGGCGATCCGCTCGGTGAAGAAGATGCGCCCGTCGGGCGCGAAGTCGAACGACGCCGGCGAGGCGAGGTCGTCGAGCACGAGGGCCTCCGAGAAACCGGAGGGGAGGTCGCTCACGGGGAGCACCGAGAGGTGCGCCGCGGCAGCTAGCGCGAGAGACGAGAGCATGTGGGGAAGGGGTGGGAGACCGCCCCGCGACGCGGAGCAGACTCCGAGTCCCCCACTCGCGCGTGACGGGGACCTGAACCCCGTCTGCGCACGGCTTCATCGGCCGATCAGCGCTCACCCGAAGTAGGTCAGAGCCTGCAGCATCGCCTCGCTGGGCGTGCGTTCCGTCTCATCCCGAGAGCTCAGGTCGTCCGCGACGTGCAGGAACAGCGCGTAGCACGCGTTCAGCGTCACGTCGATGTGCTCGCGCACCCACCGCTGCGCCACGTCGACGCCCTCGTGGGCGTGCTCCACGGCCTCGAACTCGCCGGTGAGCAGCGCGACCTGCGTGAACTGCTCGACGATCCACTCGCGGTCGCGCACGCGGTCGGGCGAGCGGAACATCACGGCGAGCACGCCGCCGACGACCTTCTTCTGCATCTCGTCGAACCGCGCGAGGTCGGCGCGCAGCTCGTCACGGGTCGGGAGCGACATGGCTAGCGTGCGAGCATCGCGTAGGCCTGCGCGGCGAAGAGATCGGCGACCGTGTGCTCCGTTCCACCGTCGACGAGCGAGACGCGACGGTCGAGCGGACCCAGAACGTCCACCGCGGAGAACATCTGGGCGAACATCCCGCCCTTGGCGGTGCGGGTCCGACCGAACGCCTCCTCGCGCCCCGTGATCACGCGCTTCTGGACGTGGTCCCTTCCATGCGACTCCATCAGGGCTCGGACCTCGTCGACCAGAGGCCGCAGGCGCTCGGGCGGCTCCTTGCGCGCGTCCGACCATCCGCCGACGAGCATCTCGTCGGTCGCGTGCACGCGGCGCAGGTTGCCGCGGAAGCTCCCGGCGCCGAAGCACGGACTGCTGTCGTTCGCGAAGATCGCCCAGTGGACGTGCGTCGCGGGCAGCCCGCGAACGATCGCCTGGCCGTCGTCCATCCGGATGGCGCCGATCGCGTTCGCGCAGAACGCGCCGCGCCAGCCGAGGAAACCGACGACCGGGTCCGCGGCCGGCGGAGCGGTGCTCAGGACGAGGTACCAGTCGTCGTTCCCCGCGCCGCGGTGGTAGACGAAGACGCGGTCGCCCATCGGCTTGATCTCGACCGCGGTCGATTCCCCTGCGCGCACGTCCGCCATCGCGACGCCGCGCAGGTCCACCGCGAGCGCCGGACCGAGGACGCCCGCATCGTCCTTCTTCGGATCGAAGTCGGCGGGCCGATCCGCCCCGCCCCACGAGTGCGCCACGAGCCGGTAGGACCCGGCCGGGACGCCGTCGAACGCGAAGGCGCCGTCGTCGTCCGTGACCGCGGCCCACCAGTCGTCGAGCGGATCGCCCTCCCCGGCCGCCGTGAGGGCGAAGACGCTTCGGTCCGTCCCCCTGGACATCGGGTACCCGGTCGCGCCGTCGAGGAGGACGACCTCAGCGCCCGCGACCGGAGCGTTCGAGGCGTCGAGGACACGACCGGCGAGCGCGCCGTTCGTGAGGGGCTCCGGGGCGCCCGTGAGGAGCGCCGCGATCAGCGGTGCGGCGAGGATCGACATGGGGTGCGTCCGGCGCGCGGCCCTCGCCGCGCGCCGTCGCCCCTCAGCGTACCGGAGGCGTGAGCTCCGTGATCGTCGCACCGGCCTCGTCGTGCATGACGAGCACCGAGTACCGCTCGACGGGTGCGCCGTCCCAGCCGGACACCGACACGTAGTCGAAGCGCCCGCGCAGGTCCGTGTAGCCGTCCTTGTGGAACCGCACCTGGCCGTTGGCGAGCTTCGCGTAGACCTTCACGTACGCCCGCGGAAGCGGCTTCGACGAGCGGCTCTCGACCACGCGCACCTGCCCGTAGCGCTCCATGCCCTGCGCGCGGAGGCTCCCGGAGAAGTACGTCGCCCGGCGGGCGATCCCTGCCCCGCGGACCTCGACCAGGAGGTTGGAGCGGCGGAACTCGTCCGGAACGGTGAACGACGACACGGTCTGGTCGACGGGCAGCGCGACGCGGACGGCCTTGTTCGGCCGGATGAAGCCGAAGGCGCCCTCGTCGCCGCGCACGAACGGGTTCGTCGAGAACAGGAACTCGACGTCCATCAGGTGGTAACGCACCTCGACCTCGTCGATCCGCTCGTGGGCGAGCGTGACGCGGCCGGACTCGACGGAGAGCTCCAGGATCGGCTCGCTGCCGGCGAGCGCGCCCTGGGTCTGGTCGCGGTCGTCGCGGTCGAAGCCCTCGACGGGCCGAATGCCCTCGATCTCGTCGAGGTGCGCGATCACGTTCTCGAAGCGGCTGCGCCAGCGCGTGACCGGGTGCGCCAGGTACGGGGCCGCGACCTCGCGGGCGTGCTCGATGTCACCGCGGTAGAAGTCCATGTACGCGGACATGTAGTCGTACTGGATCCCGGTCGCGACGAGGTCGCGATCGACGCGATCGAACGCGGCGAGAGCCTCGCCGATGCGGTCCTGGAGCAGCAGGTAGTACGCGAGCTCCATTCGGTCCTCGCCCGACAGCTCCCGCTGGAGCGACACCGCCCGCAGGAAGCGCATGTACTGCGCAGCGAACTGGTCGTTGAGGATCCGCCGCTCGCCGCCGAACTCGTGGGTGCGGCCGTTGACGAGCGGCTCGTACGCGAGGTGCTCGTAGGACGCACGGTCCCGGGCGTCGAGCGAGACGAGCGGCGAACGGAAGGGCGCCTCGACGCGCGCGACGAGGGTCCCGTTCGCCTCCAGGTAGCGACGCGCCGTGCGGTCGTCCCGGTGCTTGACTCCGTACTGCCACAGCACGGGGACGAAGTGGTTCCGCCGCGCCAGCGAGCCGGTGATCGCGTCGAAGCTCTCGCGCTCGGCCATGCGCCACGCCACCTTCGACATGTCGAGGGCGCGGACGTTGTTGGCGTCGAGGTACGCGATCACCCCGGCGAGATCCGCGTTCTGCGAGATCCACTCCCAGGTACCCGTGTCCTCCTGGGACAGGGTCTCGACGACCTGCAGCGACCTGGGCTCGGCGGCCCCGAGGAGCTGCCCGCCCTGGCCCGCGTGCACCGGGTAGTCGCTGAACGTGCCCGCGGCCGGGAAGTAGAAGATCGTCTCCAGCGACTTCGTCCCGTAGGCCGCGATGGTCAGCGGATGCCCGCGCGTGACCCGGGTCCCGGACAGCGCGATCGCGCCCTCGGGGATCTGGACCAGCGCCTGGAGCTCGACCGGCGCCGACGACGGATTCGTGATCACCATCCGGCAGCCGTAGGGCACGCCGACGAGGAACTCGCCCGTGACGAAGCGCTCGCGCTCGACGCCGTCGACGACCTCGGTCCGGCGGTCGAGCCGGAAGAAGTCCTGGCCGACGAGGATCGACGACGCGTCGGCCTGCGCCGCGGGCGCGATGTCCTCCAGCGCGAGAAGGAGCGGCGAGCCCGCCGTCATCCGCACGCTGCGCCCCTCGCTCGCGATGACGTGCTCGTCGGCCTCGAAGGGCAGATCGAGGAACGCGAGGGCGAGCAGCATCTCGGTGTGGCTGCGCGTCGCCGTCGGGAACCAGCTGGAGACGAACGGGCCGTCCGAAGCCGCGAAATCCACCCAGAAGGGCGACACGGTCACGAGCCCCGCGTTCGTCCCGCCGAGCGGGACGCGCCAGTAGTGCGTCTCGGCGAGCTCCTGCGTCGGATCGAGGTCGCGGAAGAACGCCCGCGTCGACTCGCGGCGGCCCCTGTCGACCCTCCGAACGCTGCGCTCCTCGAGATCGGCGAGGGCCACCGCGTCCATGTCCGCGGCGATGCGCTCGAGCGAGTCTTCCACCTTGATCGCCTCGTCCGCGACGGCCGACTGCGAGCGACCGAGGAAGAAGTCATCCTTTGCACTCTCGAGCTCGAGCGCCCGCACCTCAGCGCCTGCGACCGGAGCGGTCGGTCCGGGGCTCGCAGGGCCGGAGAATGCGCCTCCGGCACCGCCCGCCGCGCGCATGCTGGGCGCCTTGAACTGCAAGACCTCCTTGCGCTTCTCCTCCAGGACAAGCGCGATCCCCTCGCCCCCGGCATCGAGCCCGCCGCTGGCGAGCACGGCCTCGAAGGCCTCGTCGAGCGAGAACGTCCCGCGCGGGACGAGTCCGTACTGATCACGCGCGACGTCCCGCGCGCGGCCCTCGGTCCGTTGGAGGAGCAGGATCTGCTCGACGATGTTGAGCCGGTCGAAGCGCCACGGCTCCAGGTACTGCGCGAGATCGGCCTCGAGCAGCCAGTCGTCCATGAACGTCCGGTGCCCCTTGTTCGCGATGTAGGGCGCAACGACGTCGACGAAGAACTTCGGGTCCTTCTCGCGAAGGAACGCGTTCAGCTCGTGGCAGACGTACTCCGAGTACTTCGCGCGCTTCTCCTCGTCGGACAGGCCCGGCCAGCGAGTGAGGAACTCGAACTTCACGAGCTCCTCGCTGTTCCCCATCGTCCGGAAGAGGCGGAAGACGTCGCCGAGCGTGTCGAACGTGCGCGCGTTCGCGTTCGGCGCGTCGAGGATCTCGATCGACTCGCCAGCGCGAAGGAACGCGATCCGACGCTGCTGCGTCATCGGCTTCGCGGGATCGAGCGCGTCCGCGAGGCGCCGCTCGCGCAGCGCGAGCGGCCGCTCGGGCCGGACGAGGTCGCGCACCACCGCGAGATCGTCGTCCACGGCGAGGACCCGGACCATGTGGTTCGAGCCGAGGTCCGCGAGCGGGATCGTCACGAACCCGTCGTCGTCGGGGACGAGGCCCGCGAGGACCGTCGCCGGCGACGCCAGGAAGTCGAGCTCCGGCGTGGTCGACGAGCCGCCGGCGCGCTTGCGCATGCGGGCCTTGCCGCCGTACCGGCCGCCCGCGCCGCCGCCGACGCCCACGGCGTACGTCTCGCCCATCAAGCCCGCCGACGCCATCCGGTCGCTCGTGTCCCGGAGCGCCCAGGGGTTCAGCAGCACGCTGGCGCGCGCGAGCATGTTCCCCGGGAAGGGATCGAGCAGGCGCCGCTCCAGGATGTACCGGTACTCGTCGCTGATCGCGCGGCCGGACTCGTAGGACGAGAGCGGTCTGACGATGGACCCCCATCTGCCGCCGCTCCGGCGGCCGAGCGCGAGCCGCTCGTGCGCGTCGTAGCGATCCTCGTAGCGCGACGTCAGCACGTGCACGCGCGTCGCCTCCGTGACGCCGCCGAGGCGCACGCGCAGGGACTCGTCCGCGACCGCGACGCTGGCGATCGAGAGCGGCAGGGGCGACGTCGCCTCGTACGCCTGCCGGCCGCCGACGACGTGGCCGAAGCGCGCGACGCCGTCGACGACGCGCACGCCGTACGACTGCTCGGTGTCCTTCAGCGTCAGCGCGTACTCGCCCGCGGTCAGCCCGCGCAGCACGAGGTACCCGCCCTCCAGCGCCAGCGCGTCGAAGCGGTCGCGCAGCGGCGTACCGCCGCGCGTCTCGATCAGCGAGACGTCCTCGCGTAGGGCGTCACCGCCAGCGTTCGCGAACGGAACGCGCAGGTCGACGCCCGAGAGCCCGCGAAGCTCGCCGGCGAGCCCCAGCGCCCCGATCGGATCGAGGTCCCACGCGTCGGAGATGCCGTCCGGACCGGACACCTGGACGCTGCGCACGCCGACGAGCGCGCCGAGCTGGACGCGACCTGCCGCGTCGGTCTTGAGCTCCTGCGAGATCGACTCGTCGATGAACGCCGGCCGGACCGTGACCCGCACGCGGCGATCCGCGAGGGGCTCGCCGTTCCGCCCGCGGACGTCGACGGCGAACGCGCCGGGGAGGCGCGTCAGGAACGCCTGGGCGACGTTGGCCGTGCGCGCAACGCCGTTGATCGCGACCGAGCGCGCCTGCGAGGCGAGCGAGACGTCCTCGCCGAGGCTGATGCTGCGGACGGTCGCCGTGAGCTGGACGGACAGCGACGCGAGGCGCTCGGGAACCAGGATCGTCTCGACGATCTCCTCCATCCCCTCGAGTTCGAACCCGTCGAAGACCTTCGTGGACGACGTTCCGTCCTGGTCGACGGCCGTGACGACGAGGGCAGCGTTCTCCAGGAGGTCGAGCGCGACCCGCTCGCCGTTCACCGACAGGCGCGGGCGAGCGATGAGGGTCGCGGTCTCGCCGGCGAGCAGCCCTTCGCTGGGGACGTGCGCGGCGAGATCGAGCGCGTAGCCCTCGGTCGCGTGCTGGAAGTAGGCGACCGAAGCGACGCCGCCGGAGCGGAGCAGCACGGGCTTGCGACCTGGCGCGGTCGTGAACGGGACGACGATCTCGCCGCGTTCGTCGGGCTCGAAGTCGCGTCCGCCGAAGCGCACGACGGCCGCCGGAACGGCCGCGCGGCTCCCGTCGAGGACCTGGAAGACGTGCCCGGCCGCGCCGACGCGCTCCAGGAGGTGCAGCTCGCCCTTGCGGACCACGGCGCGGCTCGAGACCCCGCCGCCGATGAGCTCGACGACGTAGGTCCCCGCCTGCCGCAGCGTCGGGAGGTCGATCGTGCGACGCATGCGCCGCATCGGCGGCTCGTCGAAGGTCAGGGTGCGTTCGTCGTTCGCGACGAGCCCGTCGAGGTCGAGCGAGGCGTCGACCGGCGCGCTGAACGCGTCGAAGTACGCGACGGCGTCGATCTCGAACACCTTGACGAGCAGCGTATCGACGTTCTTGACGTCGACGTCGAGCGAGACCACGTCGTCGGCGGCGAAGAACGTCGTGTTCGTGCGCGCGAACTCCAGGTCGACGCGGTCCTTCAGTCGCTCGGCAGCCGCGGGGCCGCCCAGCATTCGGACCAGCTCGTCGACGTCGCGCGCATCGTCCGCGAGGAACTTGGTCTCGGCCCACACCCTCTGCACGAATCGCTCGGGCAGCACGCTCAGGTACGGGTCGTAGGACCCGGCGTCCCGCAGCAGCTCCGACATGAGCGCCGTGACCACGGGCTCGTCGGTGCCGACGGCCTGGAACGGCGTCGCGCCGTCGAACGACTGGCCGAGGTTCGCGGCGACGGCGCGCTGGCGCTTGTCGAGCTTGACGTAGTGGACGTCGCGCGGGAGGCGCAGGTAGCGCAGCAGCCGCTCCTGGTCGGGCGTCCCGAGATCGAGGTCGAGGACGAGACGCCGGTACAGCAGGTGCGCCTTCAGCGAGTTGAACGTGTCCGGGAGGATCGCCGCGAAGCGCAGCGTGCGCTCCAGGTAGGCCGCGCGGTCGGCTGGATCGTCCATCGACTCGTCCGCCGACGGCGCCAGGCGCCGCATCACGGCGTCGACGTACTTCGCGTTCGAGAGCAGCGCGGGCCGCCGACCGCGCAGCGCCTCGAGCTGGTCGAGGGTGAGCTTCGCGTGGATCTGCCGGGAGCCGAAGGTCGACTTCCGGTACGCGTTCAGGTCGGCGAGGACCGCCTCGACGAGCCCGGGAACGTCCGGGCGGGGCAGCCGATCGAGGAGGCGCGCGCGCTGCTCCTTCGAGAGCTCCATGCGGACGAGCGACTCCAGCATCGGGCCGGTGAACTCGTCGATCGCGTTCGCGCGGCCCTTGCGGATCAGCCGCCGCACGAGGGCGTCGAGGTCGACCCTCGACTGGTCGAAGCGGGTGGGCAGGTCGGGCACCACGCCGGGCACCACGCGGCGGTGCTTGAACTTCAGTCCGAGCTCCTTCTCCAGGAACCGATACGTCGCCTCAGGGTCGTTCGACGCCTGGAGCAGCCGCTGCCGGGTCTCGATCTGCCGGTAGGCGCCCGAGCGGCCGGACTTGCGCCAGTCCTTCAGCAGGCCGTCGACGGCAGCGAGGTCGCCCTGCTGCTGGAGGTGCAGGCACGAGTAGAAGAAGTGCTCCTCGCTGCCACGGACGAGCTGATCGAGCACCGCGCCGCGGTCCTCGGCGAGGGCGAAGGTCTCGACGAATCCCACCGGAGTGCCCGCCGACGGACTCTGCGGGGGCGCCGGTGAGGCAGCGGCGGTCCCGAGGAAGGGCGCCGCGAGGGCGAGCAGGAAGGCGGCGAAGAGAGGTTTCGAGCGTGCCATCACGGTCTGTACGGCGAGAGTGGACGTCCCACGACGGGGACGCAGAGCGGCAGTCCTACCCAGCAACGGCCGATCGACCCGGCGGCTTGGTCCGAATCGACTGTTTTTGCCGCCCGGTGCGCGCGACCGCGGTCCCGGGAGGGGCAGGGGGCTTTCAGGCCGCGTCCGCCTCGGCGACGCGCGGCGCCGGACGCTCCCTCCTAGCGAGAGCCGGCGCAGGCGTCACGGCGGGAATCGCCTCGAGGTCGGCGATCTGCGCCGCGGGGGGCGCCTCGATGGCGGGGGCCTCGGCCGGCGTCGCAGCGCTCGCCCCGCAGCCCCGGTTCCAGGACCAGCCGCGCCCGCGCAGCACCCACGGGACCGTCATGAGGACGATGCCGAGGTCGCCGCGGAACGAGAGGCCCTGGATGTAGGAGACGTCGATCCCGAGCTTCTGCTCGTAGCACTCCACGGACGCACCCGTGTAGCCCTGGGTGACCTGGGCGAGGCCGGTGAGCCCCGGGCGGACGGCGAGCCGCCGATCGAACCCCTGGACCTCCCCGCACGCCCACTCGTGGACGTCCGGCATCTCGGGCCGCGGGCCGACCAGGTGCATGTCACCGCGCAGGATGTTGACGAGCTGCGGGAGCTCGTCGAGGTGCGTGTTGCGCAGGAGGCGCCCGAAACGCGTGACGCGCGCGACGTCCTCCCCGGTGAACCACGAGTCGGCAGCGCTTCGCCGCGCGTCCTTCATCGTCCGGAACTTGACCATCCGGAACGTGCGACCACCGAGGCCGACGCGGTCCTGGACGAAGAAGACCCGGCGCGGATCGCGGAAGACGACCAGGTTCCACGCCGCGATCGGCGCGGCGACGAGCAGCGCGAACGGGAGCGCCGCGAGGACGATCGCGAGGTCGAGCGCTCGCTTGCCGCCGCTCTGATAGACCCCCCGCGGCACCTCGACGGGTTCGAGGGTGGGGGCGATCGTCGGAGCGGGAAGGGACTCGCTGGCGGTGGGGCAGGCCATGTGTGGGGTCGTGGCTCGGGCCATCACCGGTATCGACGCGTCAGGGAGAACCCTGGATCTGAATTCGAGGTCGCGGTCCATGAATCGCATCGCTCCCCGTCGCCGGCCGACCGGTCCAGGGATCGGGCGGGAATGCCGATACCGACCCGGAGGAGGTCCCCCGCGCCCGACGGCGCACGAGCCACGCCCCGATGGAGGAGTCGGTCCTTGCCCGCGAGGCATCGCCGAACACGCCGCGTCCCCGACGGACGGCGGCGGAGGAACGCATGACGAGCGCCCACGGCGCGCGCGCGCAGGCGCGTAGCCTCGGCCAGCTCCTCGGCAGCCAGCTCGTCGTGAGCGCGTGCGGGCTCGCGAGCCTGCCGATCCTGGCGCGGAACCTCGGCCCGGAGGCGTACGGACGCTTCTCCGTCTTCGTCCTCGCGCTAGGCGTGCTGTCGAACCTCGACGTCGCCCGGCCGATCCTCGTGCGCGAGATGTCGCGCACCGACGGCGACGGCAGCACAGGGCGCGACGAGACGGCGACGACGCTGGCCGCGACGAGCGGCTGGCTGCTGGCGGCGGTGTCCCTCGGGCTCGGCTGGGTCCTCGGCGGACCGCTCGTCGGCGGCGTGCTCGCCGCGGCGACGTTCCTGCACGCGCTGACCGCAGCGCCCTTCGCGCGCCTCTCGGCGGCAGGACGGGTCGGCGTCGCCGGCGCGGTGCGGAACGGCTTCTGGGCGCTCGCGCTGGTCGTCGTCGTCGCGCTGTCGTTCACGACGACTGCCCCCCACGCGTGGGTGTGGGCGTTCCTGGGCGCGAACGCGCTGATCCTCACCGTCCTGCTGCGGATCGCACCCTCGAGCTCACCCACTCTGCGCGCGCCGAGGGCGAGGGCCTTCGTCGGGTTCAGCTCGTGGTCGACCGACGTGCTGCTCTTCGCGCTCGCCGCGGCCGTCGTGACGTCGTGCGACAAGCTGCTCCTGCAGGGGAACGCCAGCGAGGCGTCGTTCGGGCGCTACGCCGCCCAGTACGACCTCGCGATCAAGATCAACATCCTGAGCACCGCGCTCAGCAGCGTCCTCTACCCCGCGTTCAGCCGCCTGTACGCCGACCGCGGCGACGCGGCCGCGAGCGAGCACTTCCTGCGCGTGTCGGGGCGGATCGCGGCGTGCTACTTCATCGGTATCGCGGCGCTCATCGCGCTGCACGAGCCGATCCTGCGGCTCGTCCTGGGAGAGGGCTTCGCCGCCGGTTTCGCGGCCGGGGGCGAGCTCCAGGTGTACGCGCTGATGCTCGTCGGCGTCTTCGTCCACCTGTTCGGTTTCCTGATCACGCCGCTCCAGCGCGCGCGCGGCGACTTCCGCACGCACCGGAGCGTCTACGTCGTCTCCGCGGCGCTGATGATCGTCGTCGGCCTCTTCGCGATCCCGGCGTACGGTCCGGCGGGCGCGGTGGTGGCCTACCTCACGGCGCGCACGGCCGAGGTCGCGCTCGTCGCGTACGAGCTGCGACGCGCGACTCCCGGCCCGCTCCGGACACGCTCGGTCCTGGGCTTCGTCGCGATGCTCGGGACGCTGATCGCGCTCGCCGCGCTCGCGCTCGGAGGCGCCTTCGACGGCATCTTCCTGGAACCTGCAGGGGGTGCGCGATGACCGACCGGCTGCTCCTCGCCGCGCCCGTCCTCGGGCTCGTGGCGCTGACGATCTTCGCGCGGCGCCGCAGCTCGCCGGTGGACCCCTCGATCGTCGCCGTTGCGATGACCGCCGTCGTCGCCGCCTTCTTCCCGCTCGCCTCGTCGATCATCGAGCCGCAGAGCTGGCGCCACGGTGTCCACCTGCCCGACGAGAGCGTCCGCGCCGCGCAGGTCGAGTACCTGTTCTTCGCCGTCGGCCTCTGCCTCGCGGCGATGCACGTCCGCCTGACCCGCGCGAGTGCGGGCCCGAGAACGCCGCGCCAGCGCTCCCGCGCCGCCGTCCTCCACCGCGACCGCCTCGTCGCGCTGGGCCTGGTCGTCGGCGGCGGCCTCCTCTACGCGCTCTACGTGTGGAAGGTCGGCTTTGGCGCGCTGACGGACCGCTCGAACTTCGCCGAGAAGTACCGCGCCTCCAGCGGCCTCGGCGCGCTCTACGCCGGCATCAACCTGATGATCCTCGGGTGCCTGTGGGCCGAGGCGAGCGCGCTCCCCAGGAAGACGCTGCGGCTGTTCCGGCTTTGCGCGGCCGGGATCCTCCTCTGGTCCGTCGCGTTCATCGCCGTCCGCACGTACGCGGTCGCGCTGTTCCTCGGCTACCTGTACCTGTTCACGAAGCGACGCGGCTTCACGGTCGCCAAGGTGCGGCCGTCGCTCGTGCTCGCGCTGCTGCTGGGCTACGTCGGCGTCGAGTCCTACGGGCTCATGCGGAGCGTCTGGCACGGCAGCGTGACCGAGGCCGCGTCGGCGCTGAAGGACGAGCTCCCCCACGCCGAGCGCATGTTCGGCCAGGTCGTGGGCGGCTCGGAGTTCAGCCATCCGTTCATCACCCAGATGGAGCTGGAGCGCTTCGAGCGCCCCGGCGACCTCGGCGGCGCCACCTACGCCCACGCGCTGCTCGGCCTCGCGCCGCTGTGGCTCGCGCCGAATCGCGGACCGTCGCTCAGCCAGGAGTTCGCGCGGCGGCACTACCCCGACCTCTCCGAGCGGGGCGGCGGCACGGCGTTCAGCTTCGTCGGCGAGGCCTGGTGGAACTTCGGCTCGATGGGCGGGCCGCTGCTCGTCGGGCTCGTCTTCGGCTGGCTCCTGATGGGCGCCGAGCGCCGCGTTCGCTTCGATCCCGACGGCGCTCTCCAGCGCTTCCTCCCCTACACGATCCACATCGTGCTGCTGTTCCACCGCAACTCGTCGTCGTCGCTGCTCAAGCTCCTCTTCACGGTCGCGCTACCGACCGCGCTCCTGCTCGGCGGCGCCGCGCTCCTGTGGGGCGCGTCGGGCCGTCGCACGTCCCTTCCGCGGGTCCAGCCGCAGGAGGCCGTCTGATGTGCGGCATCGCAGGCTGGCTCTCGCCCGACGGGACCATCGCGTCGAGCGTCCTCGACGGCATCCGTGACGCGATGGCCCACCGCGGGCCGGACGGCGCTGGCACGTGGGTGTCGTCGGACCGACGCGTCGGCCTCGCGCACAGGCGTCTCTCGATCATCGATCTGAGCGACGCCGCCTCGCAGCCGATGCGGACGGAGCGCGACGGCAGGGCGCTGTCGATCGTCTTCAACGGCGAGATCTACAACCACGCCGACCTGCGCGCCGAGCTGGAGGCGCTGGGGCACGCATTCCGCACCGACCACTCCGACACCGAGGTGCTGCTCGTCGGCGCGCACGCCTGGGGCGTCGACGGGCTCCTCCCGCGGCTGAACGGCGCGTTCGCGTTCGCGCTCTTCGACGAGCGCGCGGGCCGGGTGACGCTGGTGCGCGACAGGATTGGCATCAAGCCGCTCTACGTTGCCGCGCTGGGCCGCGATCTCCTCTTCGCGTCCGAGGCCAAGGCGCTCTTCCAGCACCCGCGCCTGGAGCCCGCGCTCGATCGCGAGAGCTTCCCCCACTACCTCTCCTTCCGCTCAGTCGCCGCGCCTCGGACGCTCTTCGAGGGCGTCGAGTGCCTCGCGCCGGCCGAGCGGATGGACGTCGACGTCACGACCGGCCGCCGGACCCGCACGACGTGGTGGGACCCGCTGGACGCCGCGCGGACGCCGCCGGCCACGCTCGACGCGGCGCGGGACGAGCTCGCGTGGCTCCTCCAGGACTCGCTCGACGCGCGGCTCGTGTCCGACGTCCCGGTCGGGCTGTTCCTCTCGGGCGGCGTCGACTCGACGTACCTGCTGCGACTCCTGGCGAAGCGGCGCGACGGCGCGAAGACCTTCACGGTCACCTACCCGGGCCACGCGGCGTACGACGAGGGCGACGATGCGCGGCACTGGGCCAAGACCTCAGGCACGGACCACCACGAGGTCCCGCTCGACGCCGCCACGTACGGCGACGCGCTGGAGGCCGTCGCATGGCACCAGGACGAGCCGATCGCCGCGCCGGTCTGCACCTCGGTCTACTTCCTCGCGAAGGCTGCGCGCGAGGCGGGCGTGCCGGTCGTGCTGGCGGGCGAGGGCAGCGACGAGCTCTTCATCGGCTACGAGAACTGGATCCGCATGCGCGACGCGGAGCGCTGGAACGGGCGCTTCCCGGACCTGCCGGGGCGCGCTCTCCGCAGGACCGCGACGGCGCTCGCCGCGAAGCGCCTGTCCGCGTTCTCCCCGCACCTGGAGGTCCTGCGCCGCGCGTCGGCGGGTCAGCCGCTGTTCCAGGGCGGCTCGCTCGACTTCGGCGAGGCTGCGAAGGGCCGCCTGCTCGTCCCCGGCGCGACCCGCGGCGGCGCCTCCACCTACGACGCGGTGATCGCGCCGCTCCGCGCTGCGTTCGAGGCACGCGCCGATGCGCGCGACCTGACCGCGTGGATGACCTACGTCGACCTGCGCTTCCGCCTCCCCCAGCTCATGCTGCCGCGGCTCGACAAGATGGGCATGGCGTTCAGCGTCGAGGGGCGCGTGCCGTTCCTGGACCACCGTGTCGTCGAGTTCGTCCTGGGCCTCCCCCCCGCCTGGCGCGGCGCGGTCGGGCGCGAGGGCAAGGCGCTCTTCAAGGACGTCGCCGAGCGCGAGCTGCCCACCGAGTTCGTGCGTCGGCGCAAGCGCGGCTTCCGCGCCCCGGTCGCGGAGTGGAAGGAGGGCGAGTTCGGCCGGCAGCGCGCGCTCGAACTCCAGGCGTTCGCGGAGCGGACCGAGCTCTTCGAGCCCGCCGCGCTGCGATCGCTCCTGGCGCGCACGGGCGACCGCCTCTACTTCAGCCTCGTCAACCTCATGGTCTGGTACCGCCTGTACGTCGACGACGTGCTCGCGGACGAGCGCGACGCGGCGCCGATCGAGCCGCGGCGCCGGGAGCTCGTCCTGTCGTGAGCGTCTCCGCCCCCACCGTCGCGCCCCTGCGCCCGGAAGCCACGGCCGTCGACGTCGCGCGTCCGATCTTCGTCTGCGGCGTGGGGCGCTCGGGCACGAGCCTGCTCCAGGCGATGCTCGCCGCGCACCCCGAGATCGCGCTGCCGCCGGAGACGCACCTGTTCCGGCGTTACGTCGCGGCTCACGGAACGCGCCGTCGAGTGACGCACGGCACGGTCGACTCGTTCCTTCGGACGCTCGCGGGCGACGCCGACCTGGCCCGCGCGGGGATCCCGAGCGAATCGCTCGTGGCCGGAGAGCACGACGGAGAGATCGATCCGGCGCGGGTCTATCGGCGCCTGCTCGAACGCTGGGCGCAGGGCGAGGGCAAGCCGCGCGTCGGCGACAAGGACCCGCGGATCCTCGACATGCTGAGCGATCTCGCCACGGCCTTCCCGAGCGGACTCGTCGTGCACATCGTGCGCGACCCGCGCGCGGTCGTGCACTCGCGCATGAACGCCGCCTGGTCGAAGGACCGGCCCTGGTGGTCCCATGCGATCGTCGCCGAGGAGCAGCTGCGGCGCGGCCGACGCCTCGGCCGGGCGTGCTTCGGCGAGCGCTACCTGGAGGTGCGGTACGAGGAGCTCCTCGCCCGTCCTCGCGAGGTCCTGGAGACGATCTGCGCGCACGTCGACGTTCCGTTCGACGCGGCGATGCTCGACTTCGGCGGCTCGGCGCGGCGGCTGGTGTCCGACGACGAGGTCAGCTGGAAGAAGGAGACGTTCGGGCCGCTCCTGACGGACAACGACGCCAAGTGGCGCGGCGAGCTCGAGCCGCAGCAGGTCGCGTTCATCGAGGCCGTGTGCGTCGAGGCGTTCGACGGCGTCGGGTACGAGCGCCTTGGCGCGGCACCCGGCCCCGTTCGAGGCGCGTGCCTCGCGGCCGTGCGCGCGTCGGGCCGGGCCGCCTACGCCGTGCGCCGCTGGCGGGAGGCACGGCGATGATCGGGAACGAGGAGCGACTGATCCGGCCGATGTTCGGTCGACGCTGGCGCGTCCTGCACGCGGACGCCGAGGTCGTCCACGCGTCCGCGGACCTCGACCTCTACCGTTCGACGGACGCGGGAGCGACGTTCCACTTCGTCGCGCGCGCCGGAGAGACGTGGCGCGATCGTGCGCTCGCGCGGACGCCGCTGGTGTCGCGGCTCCTGCGCTGCGGCTTCCACGGGCTGACGCCGCTCCCGAACGGTGACATGGTCGCCGTCGTGCGCGGCGCGATCCTCCACCGCGCCGCTGGCGCCGACCGCTTCGAGGTCGCCCACCGGATCGAGCGCGGCTCCCGTCCGCTCAACGTCGGCCTCGCGCCGTCCGGGCGGCTCTTCTTCGGCGAGTACTTCGGCAACCCAGACCGCGCCGAGGTGCACGTGTACGGCAGCGACGACGGGCGCTCGTGGGAGGTCGCGCATACGTTCCCGGCGGGGAGTATCCGGCACGTCCACGGCGTCCACGCGGACCCGTATCGCGGCGGCGTGTGGGTCCTGACCGGCGACGACGACCAGGAGTCGGGCCTCTACTGGTCCGACGACGACCTCGCGACGCTGGAGCCCGTCGTGTCCGGCACGCAGCGCGCCCGCGCCGTTGCGGTGCTGCCGCGGCCGGATGCGGTCATCGTGCCGACCGACACGCCGCGCGAGACGAACTGGATCCAGCGACTCGACCCGTCGACCGGCACGCTGGAGCGCGTCCGGCCCGTTCCCGGGAGCGTCTTCCACGCGACGCGTACGCGGCGGCTGTCGGTCGTCTCGACCACGGTCGAGCCGAGCGACGTGAACACGGACGAGCGCGCCGCGCTCCTCGTCAGCTCGAACGACGAGGACTGGACGGTCATCGCCCGATTCGGCCCGGACCTGCCGCTTCCCGGCTCGAAGCGCGGCCTCCTCCAGTACCCGACCCTGCGGCTGCCCGCCGGGACCGGCGCGAGCCGGATCCTCGCGACCGGCCAGGCGGTCGCCGGCGCGCACGGTCGCCTGCTCGCGTGGGAGCAGGACGTCGTGCTCCGCGCGATCACTCGGGACGTCGCCGAGGCCCCCATCGCCACCGCGGCCTGATCCGATGGGCCCGCTCGCCGCACTCCTCCAGGCCGGCCTCGTCGCCGCCGCCGCGCCCGCTCCCGCAGCGGAAGCGCAGGAGGTGCCCGACGAGGTGCAGGCGGCGATCGAGGCGGAGACGGCGCCGGAGCCCGGCGCCGACCGGGAGCGCGACCCGTGGATCTGGGGTCCGGACTTCTCCCCCAACGTCAACCTCTACGGCAACTTCCTCGCCCGCAAGGAGCGCAAGCCGATCCGCACGCCGGACGGCGAGGAGGTCAGCGACATCGCGCGCATCCGCCAGATCGACCTGATCGTCGACACGCCGATCGCGCCGCGGATGACGGCGTTCATCGCGGCGAGCGCGCAGTCGAACCTCGTGAACTCCGAGTTCAGCCTGGAGTTCGAGCAGGCGTACGTGCTCTTCGAGGCGCTGCCCGTGATCGGAGACCTGCCGCGCGGCCTCTCGCTGCTCGTCGGGAACTACCGAACGAACTTCGGGCGCATGAACCGCGAGCGGATCTATGACGTTCCGCACATCAACCGCCCCCGCTCGCAGACGAACTTCTTCGGCGACAACGGGTACTCGGCCACGGGTCTCTCGATTTCGTACGCGCTCCCGATCTCCGACTACGGCGCCCTGAAGGTGACGGCGGACTACCTGGACTCGGGCGACCCGCCGCTGGCGATCGACGAGGGCGGGAACACGGGTGCCACGAACTTCCGCGCCGCCTGGATCCCGGCGCCGAACGCGACCCACCGGCTGGAGATCGGCGCGTCGCGGATCCACAGCCGTCGCGCGGACGAGGACGGCCGCCGCGCCAAGGTCACCGGCTACGACGCGCTGTACTCGTGGAAGCCGGACCCCGACCGTCCTCCGGCAGTGTGGTTCGGCGGCGAGTGGATGCGGGGCGCGATCGACAACGTCGCCTTCGAGCACCAGACGCCGCGGGGCTACTACCTCTGGACGCAGGTCCGGATCACCGACCGCTGGTTCGTGGGCGTGCGGTACGACGTGGCGGACGAGCTGGAGTTCGACGACCTTCGAACCCACACGCAGGGCATCTACCTGACCTACGCCACGAATGCGCTCGCGCGGCTCGCGATCGGCGCCGAGCGGAGCCAGAGCGACGTCGACCTGCTCGACGACGTCACGCGCGTCTTCGTCGAGTTCAACTTCGGCGCAGGCACGAATCCGCACGTGCCGTTCTGGCTGCGGTAGCGAGGGCTATGCTCTCGGCGCCATGCTGACGCTCCCCGCGCCGACCGACGACACGCCGACGCTCGCCGATCTCGCCGCGGCCCTCGATCACTTGCAGGCCGACACGACGCCGCGCTGGGGCAAGATGAACGCGCCGCAGATGGTGCGCCACTCCGCGCGCTTCACGGACCTGTACCTGGGCCGGATCCCGGTCGCGCTGCCGATCCGCCTGCTCGCACGTCTGATCGGACCGATATTCCTGCGCAAGGTGCTGCGCGGCTCGCCGACGGCGACGCCGAAGAACCTGGGCACGCTACCCGCGATCCGCTCGGCGCCGGACCTGGAGGTCGACTTCGCGTCCGAGGTCGCCGAGCTCCGCGCGCGCTTCGAAGAGGTCGCCGCGCTCGATGGCATCGTCGACCACCCGATGTACGGGAAGATGGAGGCGGAGAGCTGCCGCTCGCTCGTGCGCCACCACACGGGGCACCACTTCAACCAGTTCGGGCTGCTCTCGCAGCGAGCCTGAGTCTGGGCCTACGCCGCCGCCTCGAGCTGGTCGATCTCCGGCTCGTAGTACCAGGTCAGCTTCTCGACGCCCTCGGTGCGAGCAAGCACCTCGTGGACGGCGGCGACCGCCTCCGTCGAGACACGTCCGCCGCGGCTGCGGCGGTTGGCGGACAGCGGCATGCCCGAGAGCTCGACGTGCAGGTGCCAGACGCCGTTCCCGTCGTCGTCCTCGGGCTGGAACGCGACGATCAGGTCGTAGAACTCGTCCTCGACGAGCTTGAAGCGGCCGTACCAGCCGAAGTCCTCGGCGCCGGCCTCGTCCTCGGTCTCGAAGCCGTCTGCGGCGAGGCCGGCGTGCAGCGCCTCGACGACGTCGTCGCCGTAGCAGCCCGGGTTGACGAACGTGTCCTTGTCCTCGGTCGTGTTGAACGCGTCGCTGCGGAAGAGCGCGAACGTGCGCGGCTGCGGCTGCTCGCCGCCCGCGATCAGGCGCAGGCGGCCGCGCTCGCGCACCCAGCCGCGGAAGAAGTAGAAGACGAAGGCGCCGAACCAGAGGGGGATGAAGCCCAGGATCGCGAACGCGACAGGGGCCGGCAGCTTCCCCGGCAGCTCGCCCGTGAAGACCCAGGAGATCCCGGCCCAGAGGAGCATCAGAAGTCCGAAGACCGGAAGGAGTAGCAGCCCGAAGCCGGCGCCCGCGAAGAGCGACGCGCCGACGAGACCGAGCGGGACGAGCGGCCTTCCGCTCTTCACGAGCTTCTCGCGCGCCGCCTCCTGCTCGGACGCGGACGGACGGACGTCGGGCCGTTTCGCCCCCTTCGGACCTCGTGAAGCCATGGAAGTCGTATCGAAGCCGCGCCGCGGCGGTCTTCAGCGGTCTCCCTGCGCGCTGCGGGGCCATGCCCAGGATGGAGACGGCGGGCCGCTCACGGGATAGCCTGGGCGCCATGGCAGGCGGCGGCTCCGGCTGGGTGCGGATGGCGCCGATCCTCGCGGTCCAGTTCATCGGGACGCTCGGGTACTCGATCGCGATCCCGTTCCTGGTGTTCCTGGTCGCCGATCTCGGCGGCGCCGCGTGGACGTTCGGCCTGCTCGGCGCGACGTACTCGGTGTCCCAGCTCGTCGGCGCGCCGATCCTGGGCCGGTGGTCCGATCGATCGGGGCGCCGCCCCGTGCTGATCGCGAGCCAGGCGGGGACGCTGCTCGCCTGGGTCGTGTTCCTGCTGGCGCTGGAGGTGCCCATAGAGCCGCTCGGGTCGCTCGCCGGCGCCACCGTGAGCGTGCCGCTGCTGCTGATCTTCGGCGCGCGGATGCTCGACGGTCTCACGGGCGGGAACATCTCCGTCGCGAACGCGTACGTCGCCGACCTGACGAGCGGCGACGAGGCGGCGCGTCAGGTTGCGTTCGGCCGGATGGGGATGGCCTCGTCGCTCGGCTTCACGCTCGGGCCCGCGCTCGCCGGCCTGCTCGGCGCGGGCGGCGACGGGTACACGGCGCCGATCGTCGCCGCGGCCGTGATCTCGGCCGCGGGCATGCTGCTCTGCCTGACGCTCCGCGAGCCGCGCCAGCGGTGCCCGGAGGGCCCGCCCACGCAGTCGACCGTGCCGCGCGTGCTCGGACAGCAGCAGCGCCGCTGCGACACGGCGCCGAAGGTCGACGCGCGCGCATCGCTGCGGCGCCCGCTCGTACTCGGGCTGCTCGCCGCCACCTTCGCGCAGTTCCTGGCGTTCAGTCTCTTCTACTCCGGCTTCCCGCTGCACGCGACGCAGGAGATCGGCTGGGGCGCCGCCGAGCTCGGCCTCTTCTACACCGTGCTCTCGGCCGCGATGCTCGTCGTCCAGGGCCCGGTGCTCTCGCGCCTCGCCGGACGCCTCGCACCGCGGACGCTCTTCTCGCTCGGGATGGCCGGGCTGGCGTGCGCACAGCTCACGTTCGCGAAAGGCGACGCGAGCCTCCTGTACGCGGGCGCGCTGCTCTTCGCGGCCGGCAACGGCATCGCGTGGCCCACGTTCCAGGCCCGCACCGCCGACGCCGCCAGCGAGGAGGAGCAGGGCGCCGTCCAGGGCGCCGTGACCAGCGCCGGCGCGGTGGGCAGCATCGCCGGACTGACGCTCGGCGGGATCGCGTACCCGTGGCTCGGCGGCGGGCTCTTCGTCGTGGCGGCGAGCGTGTTCGTCGTCGTGCTGTTGGCGGCGCCGGCGCTCTTCCGCCGCCCCTCGGCCGACTAGCTGCGCGCGGCCGCCGTCGCCTCGATCTCGACGAAGCACCCGTGGTGCAACGGGCCCGTCGGGACGACGACACGCGCGGGGCGGTGCTCCCCCATGAACTTCGAGTAGACCTCGTTGAACGGCCCCCAGTACTCGACGTCCGACACGTAGACGCGAACCTGGATCAGGTGGGTGCGGTCGACGCCCGCGGCGCGCAGGAGGCGATCCATGTTCTCCAGCGCGAGACGGGACTGGGCCTCGATGCCGTCGGGGACTTCCCTGGTCTCCGGGTCCATCGGGAGCTGGCCGGAGACGTACAGGACGCCGGCGTGCTCGACGATCGGGGAGTAGTGGCCGGCCGGACGGGGGATCGACTCGTGCTCGATGGGCTGCATCGGCGCATTGGAACCGATGCGAGGGCCTCCGCGCCTCAGGCGGCCGCAGCGCGGTCGGGCGGCGCGACGTGCGGTCGCTCCTCCGTCCGCTCGGGCGGGAGCCCTGCCGCGACCAGGAGGTGCCCCATCATCTCGCCCGCGAGCTGGTCGCGGCTGTAGCGCGGCGCCGCGGCGAGGCTCCGCTCGCGCAGCGTCCTCATCATCGCCGGCCCCTTCGAGAGGAACTCGAGGCAGGTCGCGAGGGCGTTCGGGTCCTCCGGCGCCACGACGCGACCGCAGCCCGTTGCGCGGACGATGCTCGTCGCCTCGCCCTCGGGGCACGCGATCACGACCGGAAGGCCCATGCCCATC
>JBCDGE010000036.1:0-62378 GCA_038757895.1 Planctomycetota bacterium
CCCGTCCGTGCACTGCGAGAGGATCCCGAACGGGAGCTCGGGGTCGCTGAAGGCCTCGCGCCAGACGCGGATCATCTCGGGGAAGGCATCGCGGTACAGACGCACGCCGCGCATGCCGTCGAGCGCGTTGTTGTAGCCCTGGTGGTAGACGATCCCCTTCACGCGCAGCCCGAGGAGGGGATGGATCATCCCGGCGAAGCACGAGCCCGGGAGGTTGTGGTCCGCGATCGGCCCGGGCCGCAGGTCGGTCGGGGCGTCGCGTCGATCGGCGGGGATCGCTCGTCCCTCCTTCTCCTGGCGCGCGATCCACTGCTCGTGCTGCTTCACGCGCCGCGCCAGATCTTTGGCGGCGTCCCACTCGCTGATCCGCCGGTCCCAGTCCGCGAGCTTCTCGCGGACGTGCGGACTCTCCATCCGCTCCAGGACGTCGCGGGGCATCCACGTCTCGACGGTCGTCCCGCCGCGCGAGACATCGATCACGCCGACCGGGACGCCTGTTGCCATGCGGAGCCGCCGCGCGAACGTGTAGCCGATCGCGGACAGGTCACGTGCGACGCCCGGCGAGCACACGTCCCAGTCGCCCTTGCGGAAGTGGCGGCCGAACCAGTCGCTCCACTCGTCGAGGCGCGGGAAGCCGGCGACCGGCGCCGGACCCTCGCCGTACGGAACCGTGAGGATGCGCAGCAGCGGGTCGCGGGCCGAGGCGATCTCGAGCGCGCCGTTCTCGACCTTGTGGAGCTCGAACTCCATGTTGCTCTGTCCACCGAGCAGCCACACGTCGCCGACGAGGACGTTGTCGAGCGTGAGCATCGACTCCGCGCCGCGGATAGTGATCGAGCGCGGCGTTGCGTTCTCGGAAAGCGCGGGCAGCTCGACGCGCCAGCGCCGATCGCCGCCCGCGGTCGCGCTGCCGCGCGCGTCGCCGAAAGTGACCGAGACCTCCTCGCCCGGCGCGGCCCAGCCCCAGAGCGCGATGGGCGCGTCGCGCTGGAGCACCATGTTCGACTGGAACACGTTGCTGACGCAGAGCCCGTCGCCGATCGCGGGGACGTCGATCACATCCTCCCTGGGCATCTGGGCGAGCGTCGACGTCGAGAGCGCGGCGAACGCGAGGGCGAAGACCGCGAGCGAGACGCGGTGGGGGCCGGAGTGTCGGAGCATGGAGGGTGAGGCGGGGGGAGGCACACCGCGGACGAGCTCTCGCTCACGGCGGTGTGGGTCCGAGCCTACGCCGAACGCCGGCGCGGTCGGGCGCGGCGGCAGGGATCCCTCGAACGAACCTGGCAGGAGCACGACGCTTGCACGGCCCGGACCGCACTCCTACCGGTTGAATGCGATCTCGGCCGCGTTTGCGGTGCTATGGCCTCACTTGCCCCCCGGGTCGCGGAATGCAGTCAGGAGAGACAGTTCGACCCGAACACCCTTGGGCCGTTCGGCCACACGTCGGTTCCGCAAACCGAAGCGCTCGCGTGCTGAGGTCCCGTGCACGGTACGAGTCATTCGATGACCGGCGCACAGGTGTGCGACATCGTGTCGATTCGCAATCGATCGTGACGTGATCGACGGAGCAGTGCGTTCCTCTGGCCATGGACCAGATCGAACATTGCGACGACACGAACGACGGCACCCACGAATTCGTGGCCTGTCAGATCGAGAACAGGCTGTCTCGCCTGGCGTATCCGAGGGGCCGGTCAACGAGCGCGGAAGCGCGAGCGGCCGCGCGGTCGACGGGAAACCAACGCCCGGTGGGTGGGCAAGCGGGGGAAGCGCGATGATCGGACTTGTCGTGATCTTCGCGTTCCTCACCGCCCTCGGCGCCGGGACGCTCACACTGGGTGCGAGGGCGTTCCACGTTGCGAAGACGAGTCTCGCCGAGAGCTTCGGCTGGTTCGTACTCGCGGGCGTCTTGGGGCTCACCGGAGCGATCGTTGCGATGTTTGCATACGCGGGATTTATTGCAGCGACACTGAAGTCGGTGGTGGAGGCGAGCCGGTAGGGACGGTTCGGAGGCGCAGACGCGTTCGTTCATCACGGACTTGTCAGTACCGTGCACCGATGCTGCGACGCCCCGAGACTTGGAGTGCGGCACAAGTCTGTCACTGACCTGCGAGCGGGTGTACGACACCATCTTGGTGCCGTCCCGCAATCGAGAACCTCCCGTGCGCGGGCGCATTGCGCCGCGACTACCGCAGATCCACCGCCGGCTCCGGCAGCTCTTCGGTTCCGAGCGGCGGCACCGTCAAGCTCGTCGAGGCGCTCCGGCCGTCGCCGAGCGTCGCGTCCAGCCGGTATTGTCCCGGCGGCAGGAGTGCCGTCCACTCGAGCGGGTTGCCGTACGCGCCGATGTCCTTGCGCTCGATCTTGCTCGCCTCCGAGCCGTCGGCGACGTCGATGAATCGGACGGTGAACTGCGTCGACGTCTCGAGTGACGGCAGGTCGATCCGGTAGCGGATCCGGTGTGCCGGCACGAGCTCGACCTCGACCAGGGTCTCCTCGCCCGCGCGGACCTCGTACGCGGGCCGCACCGTCGAGAAGTTCTTCCCCCAGATGTGGAGCTCGCCCTCGCCCGGCTCGATGCCTTCGAGGCGGGCCTCCAGCGTGCTGTCGAGGTCGACCCGCTGGCCGTGGCGGTACGCGTCGTGGCGCAGCGACATCGACGCGCCTTCGGGCGGGTGTTCGTCCGAGCCGATCAGGCGCACGACGACCGTGCCGCCCGGCACCGAGCGCAGCGTGCCGAGGTCGAGGGGCTCGCCGGGCACGAAGTCGAACGGCTCGCCCGACGCCAGCAGGCGCTCGTCGGCCAGTGCGATCGCGCGGTAGCGGCCCGGCGTGTCGAGGGTGAAGACCCACGCGTCGCCCTCCTGCTGTCCGATGCTCCAGGAGTACTTCTCCATGTTCTCCAGCGACATCGAGACCGGATCCGACCCGGCGCGGTCGCCGTCGTCCGAGAAGCGCACCGTGATCTTCGTGTCCTCGTACTCGACGGGCGCGTCGAAGTCCGCCACGAGCTCGACCGGATCGCCGCCCGGCACGACGCCGATCGCGCGCGGCTCCTCGGCGCCCTCGGGCAGGTCCCAGATCTGCGCGCGGATGTCGTACCGCTCGCCCTGGAGCTGGATGAAGCGGAACTCGCCGCCGGCGATGTGGTCGGCACGGTGCTCCCTCTCCGTCCCGTCCGCGCGCGTCAGGTTGATGAAGATGTTCTCGATCGGTGATCCGTCGCGGTAGCGCACGGTGCCGTGGATCGAACGCCCGTCCGAGAGGATCGGGTCCCACTTCTTCGTCGCGCCGGCCTCCAGCTCGATCGTCGCGCGCGTGAACTGGATCACCTCGTTCCAGTCGTTCCTGTCCTTCCGCGGCGCCTGCGCGTACACGTACATCGCCATCGGCGGCAGCGTGTCGAGCGTGTAGCGACCATCCTCTCCGGTGAGCGCGGCCTCGTGCGCGAACGCGCCCTTGTAGTCGATCTGGCCGCTCTGCAGGAACGTCTCGTCGAGCGGCGTGTCGAACGCGTGCACGCGCGCGCTGGGCACGGGCTGCCCCTCCTCGTCGCGCACGATCCCGGTCAGCGTCGCGCACGCCTGCAGTTCCACGTCGCGGCGGCCGACCTGGCCGCTCTCGACCTCGACCTCGCCGCTCCACTGCGGCATGCCGCGGCGCCGGACGCGCATCGCGTGCTTCGCGGCCTTCACCGAGTCGAAGCGGTACCGCCCCTCCGCGTCCGTCCGCGCGGTGTGCCCGCCCCAGCGCTCTTCGTTGGAGCCGTCGAAGCGCATGTTCATATGTCCGGAGAACCGACCGAGCGCCACGATCGCTCCCTCGACCGGCGCGCCCTCCTGGTCCGTCACGAGCCCCTCCAGCGCTCCGCCGCCGCGGTGCAGGACGAGGTCGAACCGAACCGGCTGCACCTCCTTGTCGACGGCGTCCAGATCGACCAGCAGGCTGCGCTCGTAACCCGGCGCCTCCGCGCCGATCGACGCGCCGGCCTGGACGTCGCGCAGCCGGAATCGACCCGCGGCGTCCGCCTCGGTCACGCTCGGCCACTGGGTCCAGCCGCCCGTCTGTGCGGTCATCATCACCGAGGCTCCGGCGACCGGGCTGCCGTCGGCGTCGACCACGCGGCCCTCGACGTCGATGCCGTCCGGCAGCTCGACGGAGCACGCGACCGTCTCGCCGGCCACGACCTCCGCGTCGACGTCGTCGTCGTAGGTCCCGCGGTCCGTAAGCACCGTGAACGAGCCGGGCGCCAGGCCCGTGAAGAACGCCACGCCGCCGGCGCCCGTCACGACGCGCACCCGGCGGCGGATACCCCAGTCCCACGGCGTGACGACGACGACGCCCACGCCCTCGGCCGGATCGCCGTCCTTCCAGCGGACCGTGACGCGCAGCGCGCCATGCGTCGGCGCGGCGGTGACCGCCTCGTCCGACGCGGCGACCGCAGGCTCGGTAGTGTCCTCGAGCTCGACGCGCTCGGGAGACCGTTCGACCGCGACCGGCACCAGGTCGTCGTCCGGCCGGCGATCCCGGTCCTCCATCGCGGCGACGCTCGACGTCGCCCGCGCGTCGTCCCGCTCCCGCATGGGGTCCAGCGCGAACCAGCCGACGGCGACGAGCGCGGCGACGGCGGCGGACGTGACGGCGATCTTCTTCATGGCGAGGAGGAGGAGCGGGGCGGAGACGCTCGCCAGCGTCGCGGCGGGCGGGAGGAGCGAGCGCGGGTCGGCGAACGCGGCCAGCGCCGGCGTCCACCTCCCGCTCGACGGGTCGCGGTAGCGCGGACCGAGGCGCGCGCGGAGCGCGGCGAGCGCGCGCGTCAGGCGCGTCTCGACGGTCTTCGGCGGCACGCCCATGCGCGCTGCGACCTCGCGCACGCGCAGGCCCTCGAAGTAGCGCAGGTAGACGGTGTCCCGGTAGGGCTGGTCGAGGCGCTCGACGGCGTCCAGCACGGCGCGCTGGGTCTCGATGCGCTCCGCGACCTCGTCGGCGCTCGCCGCATTCGAGCGCGGCTCCAGCGCGTCGCCCGCCGGCGGTTCAAGGCGCTGACGCCGACGCGCGTCGATCGCCCGGTTGCGGACGACGCGGCGCAGCCAGCCCACGCGGTCGCGCCCGCGGCCCTGCTCCAGCGCGGTGACGTAGGCGCTCTGCACCACGTCCTCGGACAGGCCCGGATCGCGGACGATCGACTGCGCCAGCCGCTGGAGGGCGCGCGTGGTGCTGCGCCAGCCCGCCGTGTCGGCAGCGGGGTCGGTGTCGCGGGGGGCGGTCATGGAGGGGGCGGAGGGGCGGTTCGGAGGACGGACGTGCGGCAGCGCCGTCGCCCTTCAGGAGATCCGAGGAACTCCGATCCCGCCTCCGCTCCGGGCCGATCTGCGCTCCTTGCCGGAAGGAACGTCCCTCCCCGGGAAGGCCGTTCCGCACCGGGCCCCGACCGGCCGGCCGAGTGTCGGATCCCGCGACATCGACCGTCGCATCGTCCGACACTCCGCGCCCGGAGCCCCCTGGACGGGCCGCGTGCAGCGGCAGGAGCGCGGTTGGCACGGCCGTTGCGCAGGGCGGGGGAGCGGCCGCTCCGTCCGGCCGGATCCCCATGCCTCTCCTCCTCGCTCTCCTCGCGCAGACCGCGCCCGACGTCGCGGCCGACGCGCCCGTCCGACTCGGCGGCGCCGCGCCCGACCTGTCGTGGCTCACCGCGGTGGTCGCCGTCTTCGTGGTGACGATGGCCGGGATCGCCTTCGGCTTCCGCAAGCTCCTGACGGGCGCGATCAAGGCGCGCTCCTCAAGGCGTGACCTGCGGGTGCTCGACGTGCTCCCGCTGGGCGGCAAGCGCCAGCTCGCCGTCGTCCGGTGCTACGACCGGACGTTCGCCCTCGGGCTGGGGGAGCGCTCGGTCGACCTCGTCGCCGAGCTCGACACCGAGGCCGTCGACGTCGATCGCGAGGCCGCTTCGTCACGCACCTCCGCGTTCGAGCAGCGCCTGGCCGCCGCGCGGACGCGCCTCCTCGGCGTGCACGAGATCACCGCGCCGAAGGCCGATCCGGCCGCGACCGAAGAGGCGCCCACGTCACCGAACAGCACCCGGGAGTTCGTCGCGTGAGGCGGATCCTCGTCGCCCTCGTCCTCGCATGCCTCGCGCTCGCGGCTCCGGCCGACGCGCAGGGGCCGGCTGCGCCCGCCGGACCGTCTCCGGTTGGCGAGGGCCCCGAGGTGGGGGACGCGCTCGCCGCGACGATCCAGGCGACGGACGCCGCCGAGCGCGACGGGACCGTGGCCGAGCCCGCCTCCGCTGGCGGCGGCGACGGACGGCTCTCGACCGCCGTCGAGATCGCCGTCCTCCTGACGATCCTCAGCCTGCTCCCGGCGGTGCTGATCACGCTGACGAGCTTCACGCGCATCGTCATCGTGCTCTCGTTCGTGCGCCGCGCGCTGTCGCTCAACGAGCTGCCGCCCAACCCGGTGCTCATCGGCCTCGCGCTGTTCCTGACGATGTTCGTGATGGCCCCGGTCGGCAAGGAGCTCTACGCGGAAGCGTGGCAGCCGTACGAGACCGGTGAGATCCAGATCGACGAGGCCGGCACGCGCGCGTGGACGACGATGTCGTCGTTCCTCGTCGCGAACACGCGGGAGAACGAGCTGAAGCTCTTCGCCGAGCTCGCAGGGAACGAAGACATGGTCGCGTTCGCCGCCGCGGCGGACAACGTCGTCTTCGCGGGTGAGACCAGCGTCGTCGCGCCGCCGAAGCCGGCCGACCTGCCGATCACGGTCATCGTGCCCGCGTTCATCCTCTCGGAGCTCAAGACGGCGTTCCAGATGGGCTTCCTGCTCTTCCTGCCGTTCCTGGTCATCGACCTGGTGGTCTCCAGCATCCTCCTCTCGATGGGCATGTTCATGCTCCCGCCGGTCATGATCTCGACGCCCATCAAGGTGCTCCTCTTCGTCCTCGTCGACGGCTGGCGACTCGTGACCGAGTCCGTCGTCACGTCCTTCATGCAGGTGTCCGGGAGCTGAGCGCCATGGAGATGGACCTTCACGTCGTCGACCTCGCGCGCGAGCTGATCCTCGTCGTCCTCGTCGTCTCCGGACCGATCATGGTCGTCGGTCTGCTCGTCGGCGTGTCGGTGAGCCTGTTCCAGGAGCTCACCTCGGTCCAGGAGCAGACCCTCTCCCTCGTCCCGAAGATGCTCGCGGTGATGGCGGCGACGCTGCTGATGCTCGCGCCCGCGCTGCAGTACCTCGGCGACTACACCGTGCGGCTCCTGTCGCAACTGACGGAGTTCGGGCTGTCGTGATCGCCCTGGCGCTGCAGTCGACCGCGGTCCAGGGCGACCTGATCCCGACCACCGTGGGGCCGGGCGTGCTGGAGAGCATCGGGCTCTTCATCGCACGCACGAGCTCCCTGCTGCTCCTCACGCCCCTGCTCGGCTCGGGCGCGTCGTTCCACGGCTACAAGGTCGCGCTCGTGATCTCGGTCGCGGCGGCGATGCTGTTCGTCCAGGGCATCCCGCCCGTGATCGTCGACTCGTGGGTGCACTACGGGCTGCTGATGCTGCGCGAAGCGGTGCTCGGGCTCGGGCTGGCGCTCGTACTGCACATGGTGCTGATGGCGCTCCGCGTCGGCTCCGAGCTGATCGGCAACGAGATGGCGTTCACGATGGCGAACGCCGTCGATCCGACGACCGGCGAGTCGATGCCGGTCCTGTCGCGGATGAACGAGTCGCTGTTCTTCCTCGCGCTCCTGTCCGTCGACGGCCACCACTGGATCGTCCGGGGGCTCGCCGAGTCCTTCGAGCGCGCGCCGGTGGGGGGGATGCAGTTCGGCGGCGACCTGCCCGCGACGCTCGGCGGGTTCTTCGCCGACATGTTCGCGGGCGGCATCGCGTTCGCGGCGCCCGTCCTGGCCCTCCTGATGATGGTCTCGCTGATGATCGGCCTGATCGCGCGGGCGGTGCCGCAGGTCAACGTCCTGGA
Organism: Planctomycetota bacterium; assembly: GCA_038757895.1. GTDB lineage: Bacteria > Planctomycetota > UBA1135 > UBA1135 > Saltatorellus. The sequence continues at coordinate 7,966 of JBCDGE010000036.1, forward strand.
GATGGGCTTCAGCCTGCGCGTCGGCGGTGGGATCGTGGCGATCGGTCTCCTGAGCCCCACGCTCGCGCCGGCGATGTCGGCGCTCCTCGAACACCTGATGGCGGGGCTCGAAGCGGGCCTCGACGCGCTGGAGGTCTGAGGTGGCCGAAGAGGACAAGGACGCCAAGACCGAGGAGGCGACCCAGCGTCGCCTCGACGAGGCCCGCAAGGAGGGCCAGGTCGCGATGTCGAGCGAGTTCATCGCGGGCGTCATGCTCGCGGCGATGGTCGGCGCGTTCCTCGTCCTGGGCGGCGCGATCTCCAATGCCAGCGGCGAGCTGATCGCCAACGGCGCGCACCAGGCCTCGCGGCTCGCGACGCGCGAGCTCGCCGCGCGCGACTTCGCCGCCCTGATGAGCGGCGCGTCGCGGAGCGTGATGCTCCCGTTCACGATCCTCGTCGGCCCGGTGCTCGTGATCGGCTTCCTCGTCGCGTACGGCCAGATCGGCGTGCAGCTCTCGCCCAAGGCGGTCGGGATCAAGCCGCAGAAGCTCGATCCGATCAAGGGCTTCAAGAAGGTCCTCGGCCCGCGCGGCTTCATGCGCACCGGGATGGGCTTCCTCAAGATCGTCCTGATCATGACGGCCGTCGCCGTCGTGACGTGGTTCGAGATCCCGGCGCTCACCAGCGTCGCCGGTACGTCCGCCCAGCAGTCCGTCGTCGCCATCGGGCGCCTGTTCCTGCGCGCGACCGCGGCCGGCGTTCTGGTGATCCTCCTGCTCGCGCTCATCGACCTCGTCTACCAGCGCTACCAGTTCGCGCGGGACATGCGGATGTCGAAGAAGGAGATCCGCGACGAGCACAAGAACGCCGAGGGCGACCCGCACGTCCGCGCGAAGATCCGCCAGATCCAGCGCGAGATGGCGATGCGCCGGATGATGGACGACGTCCCCGACGCGACCGTCGTCGTCACGAACCCGACCCACGTATCCGTCGCCCTCCGCTACGAGGACGGCATGGACGCGGCGCCGCGGATCGTCGCCAAGGGCCTCGACGAGGTCGCCCTGAAGATCCGCGAGATCGCGACCGAACACGGCGTGATGCTCGTCGAGGAGCCGCCGCTCGCGCGCGCGCTCCACCGCGCGTGCGACTTCGGGGACGTGGTCCCCGAGGACCTCTTCGAGGCCGTCGCCAAGGTCCTCGCCTACGTGTACCGCGCGCAGGGCCGCGCGAGCGCCGCCTGAGGGACTGACGGATGGTGGACGCAGCAGGAACGACCATCGGCGGCGACACGCCGCGCGATCGCCTGAAGCGGGCGACGGACTGGATCCTCGGGATCGGTGTCCTCGGGCTGCTCCTGACGCTCGTCGCGCCGCTGCCGCCGGTCATCCTCGACCTGTTGCTGGCGCTCAACCTGTCGGCCGCCGTCCTGATCCTGATGGCGACGATGCAGGTGCGGGAGTCGACCGAGCTGTCGACGTTCCCGACGATCCTGCTGTTCGCCACGATGTTCCGCCTTGGGCTGAACGTCGCCAGTACGCGTCTGATCCTGTCGGGCGGCGAGGCCGGCCACGTCATCCAGGCGTTCGGGCGCTACGTCACGGGGGACAACCTGGGCGTCGGGCTGGTCGTCTTCCTCGTCCTGATCATCATCCAGTTCGTCGTCATCACGAAGGGCTCGGGGCGCGTCAGCGAGGTTGCGGCGCGCTTCGTCCTCGACGCGATGCCGGGCAAGCAGATGGCGATCGACGCCGACCTGAACGGCGGCCTGATCGACTCGGACGAGGCGCGGTCCCGGCGCGACTCGATCGCGCGCGAGGCCGAGTTCTACGGCGCGATGGACGGCGCGTCGAAGTTCGTGCGCGGCGACGCCGTCGCGGGCCTCGTCATCACCGCGCTCAACCTCGTGGGGGGGATCGCGATCGGCGCCGCCGGCGGGATGTCGATGGGGCAGGCGGTCGACCGGTACTCGATGCTGACCATTGGCGACGGCCTCGTCAGCCAGATCCCGGCGCTGCTGATCTCGACCGCCGCCGGCGTGCTCGTCACCAAGGACTCCAGCGAGTCCGGGCTCGGTCCGGGCCTCGTCACCCAGGTCGGCCGGCGCCCGAAGGCGACGCTGATCACCGCCGCGACGGTCTTCCTGATCGGGATGCTGCCCGGGATGCCCAAGCTGCCGTTCTTCGTGCTCGCGACGGTGCTCGTCGTGCTGTGGCGCGGCTCGCGCGTCGCGTCCGTCGAGCGCGAGCGCGTGCGGGTCGACGCCGAGCAGGCGAAGGCCGACGAGGCCGCCGAGAGCGCGAAGAGCGACGAGGACGAGGTCGCCGACCTGCTCAAGGTCGATCGCGCGAGCCTGGAGATCGGCTACCAGCTCATCCCGCTCGTCCAGGACGCGTCCGGCGCCGGGATCCTCGACCACATCGCCCAGCTCCGCCGTCGCTTCGCCCTCACCGAGGGCGTGGTTCTGCCGCCGGTGCGGATCCGCGACAACATCAAGCTCGCGCCGAAGGCGTACCGGATCCTGCTCGGCGGCCAGGAGGTCGCGGCGGGCGAAGTCGAGCCGACGCTGTTCCTGGCGATGGACCCGGGCACGGCGAGCGGCAAGATCCCCGGCCGCGCCGCGGTCGATCCCGCGTTCGGCCTGCCGGCGGTCTGGATCGGCGAGCCGCGCCGCGACGAGGCCGAGATCCTCGGCTACACGGTCATCGACCCGACGAGCGTGCTCGTCACGCACCTGTCCGAGGTGCTGCGCGGGGCGCTCGACGAGCTGCTGACGCGCGATGACGTCAAGGAGCTCGTCGAGAACGCCAAGGCCGTCGCGCCCGCCGTCGTCGAGGAGCTCGTGCCCGAGCGCATGACGTACGGCGAGATCCAGCAGGTGCTGCGCAACCTCCTCGCCGAGGGGATCGCGGTCCGCAACATGCCTGCGATCCTCGAGACGCTCGCCGACAACGCGGCGCGTACGCGAGATATCGAGGCCCTGACCGAGCTGTGCCGCCAGCGCCTCGGCCGCGCGCTCTGCGAGCAGTTCGGCGACAGCGTCGGCGTCGTGCACGCCGTGACGCTCGACCCCGCGATCGAGGCGCGCCTCGCCGCCGCCGTCGGTCGTTCGAACGACCCCGATGCGATCGCCGTCGGGCCCGCATACCTGACCGAGCTCGTCGAGCACATCGGTGGCGCGATCGGCGACGCCACGACCGCCGGCAAGGACGTCGTCGTCCTCGTCCGCTCGAACGTACGTCGGTTCCTGTCCGAGCTCGTCCGTGCGTCCCTCCCCAAGGTCGCCGTCCTCTCCTTCAACGAGGTCGTCCCGGCGCGTGCCGTCGAGACGGTCTCGGTCGTCCGCATGCCGTCCGACGCACCTGTCGCCTGACTCTGAATCCCCATGGAAGCCTCGACACGACAGAACCCGACCGTCGCGCCGCTCTCGGTGCCCGCGGTCCAGGCCCCCGGCCTCCGGCTCGTCCACGGACGGACGATGCGGGAGGCGCTCCTTCGGGCCCGACAGGAACTCGGCGACAAGGCCGTCGTCGTCGACCAGCGCACGGTCGCCGGCAAGGTGACGCTCGCGGTGTCGACAACGGTGCCGCGCAGCACGGATGCGCTCCGGACGATGCGCGAGGAGGCCGAGCGGCTGCTGCAGGCGCCGCCGGAGCCCGTCGCCGCGCCCGAGGCCGCACCCCAGCCGCCCCGTCGCAGCCCGCTCGCCGACGTCGAGCGGCGCCTGCGCGAGCACGGCGCGACGAAGAAGCTCCGCGAGCACGTCCTGGAGGGCGTCGTCGCGCGCGAGAAGGAGGGCGGGCACCCGCTCGACGTCGCGGCCGAGGAGGTCGGCAAGCTCTTCGACTACGCGACGCTGGAGCCGGCACGCGGCGAGACGGCGCTCCTCGCGCTCGTCGGCCAGTCGGGCGTGGGCAAGTCGACGACGCTGGCCAAGCTCGGGCTGCGGCTCGTGCGCGCCGGTCGCTCGGTCGTCCTCGCGACGCTCGACGCCGACCGGCTCGGCGCCGCGGCGCAGATCCGCGAGTTCGGCCAGAAGCTGCGCGTCCCCGCGATCGCGCTGCGCGACACCGCGAACCTCGCAGCCGAGCTCGCGCGCGCTCCGGGGCGCGTCGACGTCGTGCTGATCGACGGGACCGGGGACGAGACCGCGGACGTCGAGGCGCTCCGGCGTCTCTCGCAGCAGTGCGACGAGGCCGGAGCCAGGACGCGGCTCGCGTCGCTCGTCGTCCTGCCCGCCACCGCGTCCGCCGCGGCGCTGGAGGCGACGACCTCGGCGGCGGCGCCGCTGGAGCCGGTCGGCGCGGTCGTGACCAAGCTCGACGAGGCGGACGAGCCGCTGCCCGCGCTGGAGCACGCGCGCTCCCACGGCCTCGGGCTCGCTTTCCTGACCAACGGACCCGACCTCGGCCCGCACTTCTCGCGTGCGAGCGCGGAGCGCGTGGCCGACGTCGCGCTGCTCGGGAGGATCGGATGAGCGCTCCGGCAAGGGCGCCGTTCGTCCTCGTGACGGGCGGCAAGGGCGGCGTGGGCAAGACCACCGTCGCGGCGAACCTGGGCGTCGAGCTCGCTCGCACCGGGCGGCGCGTGCTGCTGGTCGACCTCGACCTCGGTCTCGCGAACCTCGACCTCGTGCTCGGTCTCGACGTCGAGTCGACCGTCGAGTCCGCGCTGGACGGAGAGCTCGATCCGCGCAAGTGCATCGTCGAGGGGCCGGGCGGCGTCCACGTCCTCCCCGCGGGCACGGGCGAGGAGCGCATGGGGCGGCTCGACGCCGATCGCCGCGAGCGCCTCGTCGAGATCGTCGTCGAGCTCGCGCAGGGCTACGACGTCGTCATCGGCGACAGCGCCGCCGGGATCGGCCCGGAGGTCCTGGGCTTCGCGTCGATCGCGGACCGCGTGCTCGTCGTCACGACGCCCGAGCTGGCGGCGCTCACGGACGCCTACGGCCTGATCAAGGCGATCGACCAGTTCGGCTCGCGCACCGCGTCGGACATCCCGACGCCCGAGGTCGTCGTCAATCACGCCAGCGGCATCGAGGAGGGGGAGGCCATCGCGCGCAAGCTGCGCGGGATCTGCGAGCGCTTCCTGGCCCGCTCGCCCCGTCAGGCCGGCTGGCTGCCGCGCTCGCCGCTCGTCGAGCGCAGCGCCACCCAGCAGGCGCCGTTCGTCCTCCGGCCGCGGCAGGCCCTGGAGCAGCTCTGCCTGCGCCAGATCGCGTCCCGGCTGGACCGTCTCACCGCCCGACGCGCCCCTGAGAGGGCAGCGGCCGGGGTCGGAAAATCCTTCTAAGGGTCCTGGGGATGTTCGTCGATAGCGCAGGTGGCCCGGGCCCGTTGGTCCAGGCGTGGCTGGCGTCCGGACGGCAGCTCGCCGTCACCGTCGGGTCCATGGTCGCACTCGTGTCGCTCTTCGCCGACGCGCCGGTGCGCATCGCCTCGCTCCGCGGCGCGATCGCCTGGGGCGCCGTCCTCGCGCTCGTCTCGGCCGGGAGCTGGATCACGCCCCGCGTGTTCCAGGCCCGCCCCGAAGCGGACGACGAGGACCTCACCGCGGACGGCGCCGACGCGACCACGGAGGTCACCGGCCCATGACGTTCCCCGATCCCAAGCAGCCCCTCGCAGGGTCCCCGGACCCGGCGACCTCGAGCGCCGCCCTCGCGCGCGGAGGTGAGCTGTGAGCCCCGAGGTCGCGCGGTCCGAGCCGCGCTCCGACGAGGAGCGCGAGCGGCTGATCATCGATCACGTGCCGCTGCTCAAGCACATCGTCGGGCGGATGTTCTACGACGTGCCGGGCGCGCTCGATCGCGACGACCTGTTCGGGTTCGGGATGCTCGGCCTGATCATGGCCGCGGACAGCTGGGACCCGTCGCGGGGCCTCGCGTTCTCGACCTACGCCTACCCGCGGATCCGCGGCGCGATCCTCGACGAGCTGCGTCGCATGGACTTCCTGCCGCGCGGCCGTCGCGAGCGCGTGCGCGCGGTCGACGCCGCGATCGAGCGCCTGGAGCAGGCCGGCGGCGCCAAGCCGACGCCCGAGGCGATCGCCGCGGAGCTCGGCTGGCGCGTCGAGGAGGTCGACGAGGTCTTCGTCACCGCCGCGACCGCGATGCAGACGTCGATCGACGGAGGGGACGGCGACGACGTCGGCCACGACCTCGCGGCGATGCTGACCGACCCACGCTCCGACGACCCCGTCGGGTCCGCCGAGTTCGAGGAACTCAAGGGCGTGATGATCGACGCGATCTCCGATCTCCCCGATCAGGAGAAGACCGTCGTGACGCTGTACTACGCGGAGGAGCTGCTCCTCCGCGAGATCGCCGACATCCTCGGCGTGACCGAGTCGCGCGTGAGCCAGATCCACTCGCGCGCCATCTATCGACTGAATCGAACGCTCCTCGCCCGCACGGGTGAGGACGAACCGGCCCACCGCTCAGGTGGAGGAAGGTGACGATGGAGACGCGAATCGGATCGAGCCAGCCCGCGAGCGCCGCGCCGCCCGTGCGCGCGAACGACCGCGACGCGCACCGCGAGCGCCGCTTCGTCCTGCCGAGAGTGGGGGACGAGGACGGTGAGCCGGAAGGCGACGCGCGAGAGGAGGACGGGCACGTCCTCGCGCCGGAGCCGCGCCGCGGAACGAGTGACAAGCCCGTGTCCCGCGCCCGACTCGACGACGAGGCGGGCCACAGGATCGACGTCAGGGGGTGATGCGATGGACAAGGTCATCCTGAAGAGCGGCCGGGTCCGCCACGAGGAGAACCGAGCCGGCCGGCACACGACCGCGGTCGCCCGCGGCGAGCAGCCGGAGGTGCGCCTCGTCGAGGTCGACGGCGCCGTCCGTGCGATCGAGGTGCGCTGCGCGTGCGGCGAGACCGTGACGGTCGAGGTCGACGTCGCCCCGGGAATTGCCCCGGGAGGTGCGTCGTGATCGGCCGCGCCCGGAGACGCACCACCGGCGGCTGGTGGGCGGCCGGCGCAGTGCTCGCCGCGTTCGTCGTCGTCGCCCGCACGGGCACCGTCGACGCGCCGACCCAGGCGAGCGAGACCCCGATCCCGGGCGACTCGATGATCGCCCTCGAGACCCACGTACGCGCGCTCGAGACCGCACTGGAGGTCCTCCAGGTGGAGCTCCGCGCCGAGCGTGATCGAGCGACCGCCCTCGAGTCCGGCTACCGGACCCTCGAGGCCCAGATCGAAGGCGTGACGCTCTCCACGAGCGGTCACGTCGAAGCCAGCGCGCAGCAGGGCCAGTCCTCCGCGCGGCCCGCCGAGGCCACCTTCGTCCGACACGACCAGGACCGATGATCACTCTCCACCGCACCGCGGCCGCGGCGGCGCTCCTCGCGTGCGTCGCGTGCCAGAACCCGCCCACCCTCGAGTCGATCCGCTACGGGTACAGCCCGTCGCGCGTCCAAGCGGAGTCCGAGCAGCCCAATGCCGACGACTACAACGACATGGCGTCGGGCTGGTCGCCCGAGCGCGCACCCGGGTCCGAGCCCGTCCTGCGCGGATGGGACGGCTCGCCCGTCGGCGCGTCGACGCACGGCACCATCACCGAGACGTCGAAGCCGATCAACGGCGGCGTCGACGTCGACGGTCCCGGCGGCGGGAGCCGCTCGATGCTGCTCGACCTCTACACCGAGGCGGTCGAGGAGCGCGAGGAGCTCACGCGCGCGAACGGCGACCTGCAGACGGCGCTGGAGATCTCCGAGGAGCGCGCGGCCGAGCTGGAGCAGCAGCTCCAGAGCCTCCAGGTCCACTTCGACGAGCTCGGCACCGCCAAGCAGCAGGTCGAGCAGCAGAGCTTCGACCTCGCCGCGCGCCTCGCGACCGCGCAGATCGCGCGCCTCGAGGCGGAGCGCGCGCTCCTGGAAGCGACGCTGGAGTGGCGCCGGATGAGCAAGGCGAACAACCGCTCGTTGACCGAGTCCGACGAGGGACGCCGGTGAGGCTCCCGGGTCGTTCGCTCGTGCTCGCGTCGGCGTGCGCGGTGTCGCTGTCGGGCTGTCTCGGGCCGTCGACGGTCCCCGCGATCGGTTCGGCAGAGGTCGCGACGGACTTCGCGTCGTACTCGATCCGGCGCGTCGGGTTCATCCCGTTCCGCCCGCTGCACGACACGCGGATGGCGCCGCACGAGGTCGGCGCGATGGAGACGTCGTTCCACGCCGAGTTCTCGTCGGCGACGCCGTACGACATCATCCCGCTGGACGAACGGGACCTCGCCGAGATCCTGCCGCCGGAGCCCTTCCGGCGCGGCTGGTACTCGCCGGAGGCGATCGTCACGATCCGCGATCGTTACCGCCTCGACGCGGTCTTCATCGGCTCGGTCACGGCGCGACGGCTGACGCCGCCGCTGGTGCTCGGCGCCCAGCTCGACCTCGTGAGCTGCGAGACGGGGCAGACGATCTGGTCGTCGGACATCGTGCTCGACGCGTCGAACGAAGCGACGCGCCGCGCGATCCATGTCTGGGCGGAGCGCGAGCTGGGGCGGGGGTATGCGGCGGATGTCGCGCTGATGTCGCCTCGGCGCTTCGCGCATTTTGCTGCGTATCAGATGGCGCGCATGCTCTAGCAGCATCCGCGGTCGCGGATGCTGCTAGAGCATGCGCGCCATCTGATGCGCGCTCCATCCGCGTCGCGCTCCGTCTGCGTCAGCAGACGGGCAATGGACGAAGGAAACGGCCGCTCCCGAGATTCCCACCCCCACCGGGGTGAAGGATCCGCCCCCCCATGGTCAGATCGACACGCGGTGCGAGCACGCCCCGCCCCTGCCCCGCGCCCCCGGCGCCCCTTCGTATCCAGACGGCTCCCCGCCAGGAGTCGGCCCGCCATGACCGTCCGTTCGTCCCTGTCGTTCCTCGCCGCCACCGTCTCCGCCTTCGCCGTCGGCATCGCCACCCCGACCCCGCCGCCGACGACCGCCCCCGCCCTCGCCACCCCTCCGATCTCGGCACCGACACTCCCCGCCGTCCCCGAGATCGACACCGGCGGCTTCTTCCTCTACGAGCCGCCGCTCGCCGATCTCAACACCCGCGCCCGCGACGGCGCCGCCGGCTGGACAGGCGAGCAGTGGAGCTCTCCGCAGTGGAACCTCGTTGGAGTCGCGCACTTCACGAAGACCGGTGACGACTACGAGGGTTCCTACTGGCTCGCCACGTCGGACTTCACGAGCGGGGCCCTCCAGTTCTCCAAGATGTTCCGGCCGGGAGCTCAGGCCCGTTCGTTGAAGGTCGGTGGACCGCTGCTCTACATCGCCGACCCGCATGTCGCGACCAAGGAGATGAACGAGACCGAGTTCATCAACTACGTGAACGACCTCCTGGGCGATGCGGCGACGATCAACGCCGCGAACTCGACCCCGGCGTTCAAGCTCTGGAAGGTGATGGAAGACCTCCAGCCCGAGAGCTGATCTACCGCCCCCCCACGAACGCCCGCACGTCCGCGCCGAGCTTCTCCAGCGACGCGCGCTGCACGTACATCATGTGGCCCGACCGGTAGTCGCCCATCGTGACCCTGCCGCGATCCTCGGGCTCCAGGAACAGGTGGTCGAACGTGTACCGCGTCGCGAAGTACGGCGTCGCCAGGTCGTAGAGCCCGTTCGCGACGTACACGCGCAGGTTCGGGTTCACGGCCATCGCGTGCCGCAGGTCCTCGCCGACGTTCAGGTACTGGTTCTCGACGTTGGCGTAGCTCCACGGCCGGACGCGGCCGGTCAGGATCTCGTACGGGATGTCGTTCTCGTAGCCGAGGTCCTCGCGCACGTAGGAGTTGAGCAGCGTCGAGTACGGTCCCTCGATCGCCGCGTAGCTCGGGTCGAACTCGTAGCGTTCGCCGGCGGCGTCGCGGTCGACGCCGGCGTAGCGGCTGTCGAGCCGGCCGACCGTGGTGCGCTCGTCGCGGCGGAGCTCCTTGCAGAAGCGCCCGATGTGGATCCGCAGGTTGGTCGACTCGACGTACTCGACCGAGAGTCCCGTGTACCGCGCCAGGCGCTCGGCGATCGCGCGCCGCTCGTCCGAGGGTAGCCGCGCGCCCTTCATGAGCGCGGTCGCGTAGTCGCCGATGGCGAACGCCTCGACCTCGGCGAGCGTGGCGTCGAGGTCGCGCTGCAGTGCACCGTCGAGCTGCCCGTGGAACCACGCCGTGGCGGTGTACGTCGGCAGGAACAGGACGTGGGGCAGGTCGTTGCCCACGTCGAAGCGCGCCGTACCGAAGTTCAGGATCGCCGAGACGAGCACGAGCCCGCGCGGGTAGATCCCGTACCGCGACTGGAGGTGGTCGGCGAGCGCGGCGGCGCGCGTCGTGCCGTAGCTCTCGCCCGCGATGTAGACGGGGCTGCGCCAGCGCTCGTTCTGCGTGAGCCAGAGGCGGACGAATTCGCCGACGGACTCGACGTCCTCGATCTGCCCGTGGAACTCGCTGTCGTCGACGCCCTCGGCCGCGCGGCTGTAGCCCGTCGTCACCGGGTCGATGAAGACGAGGTCCGTCACGTCGAGGATCGAGTGCTCGTTGTCGACCAGCCCGTACGGCTGGGAGAGGTCGAAGCCCTCCTCGCCGAGGTCGACGCGCTTCGGCCCGAACGCGCCCATGTGCAGCCAGACGGACGAGGAGCCCGGGCCGCCGTTGAAGACGAACGTCACGGGGCGCTCCTGCGCGTCGGCGCCGTTCGTGCGCCGGTACGTGACGTGGAACACGTGCGCGCGCGGCGTGCCGTCCTCCTCGCGCAGCGTCAGCCGGCCGGTGGCCGATCGGTAGGCGATGCGCTCACCGCGGATGGACACCGCGCCCCCGCCGAGCGAGAGCGCCTCGTCCTCGGTCGCGGCGTCGGCGACGAAGGCGTCGCCCGCGCCCTCCTGCGCGGGCAACGTAGCAGCGTGCGCGCAGAGTGCAGCGGAGGCGACCGTGGCGAGGAGCGCCGATCGGAAGAGGGGGTCGAAACGCAGGAACGGCAGGTGACGCATACGGCTCATCGGAGGTTGGAAGGACAGCCGCGAGGGTAGCCCGAGCCGCTCTTCAGCGCAGCCACCCGCGGCGTCGCGCCCGGAGCAGCACCTCGACGAACGCGTCGAGCTCGTCGCCCGCGTTCGGTCCGAACGCGAAGCGCAGCACGTGCTCCAGGATCCGGTCGCTCGGCGTCGCGCGGCCTTTCGCGGTCTCCGCGAGCGTCAGCGGGACGTAGGTCCCGCTCCCCGCGCGGGCGATGGCGCGGAACGTCGCTTCGGTCCTCGCATCGACCGCGGCGCTGCCCACGCCGATGCAGCAGATCGTCGCCGGGCGCCCCTGGGGGACGTGGCTCCGACCGTCCGTCGGGCGGTCGCCAGCGCGCACGCTCGACCGCCCCCGGGAGCGCTTCGACGCATCGCGCGCGAGCTGCAGCAACGGGCCGATCGACGCGTCGTGCGGCGGTGCGTCCCCGACCACGATGACGAGCTTGTTGGCTCCCCAGGTCCAGTCGATCCGTTCCCCGTCGAGCGCGACCTCGAGTCCCTTCTCGACGCGCTCGGGAAAGTCGCCGCCGCCGTTCGCGACGAGCGCACGCAGTCGCGTGCGGAGCTTCGCGTGGTCCGACGTCAGGTCGAGCAGCCGCTGGGCGCCGCCCGGAATCTCGCCGAGCTCTCCGTAGTGCACGAGTCCGACGCGGACCCGCGGGGAGAACGACGCGAGCACGCGCACGACGTCGTCGCACGCCGCGGCGGCCGCGTCGATCGTCCCCTGCATCGATCCGGTCGAGTCGATGCAAAGGACCAGCTCCAGCCCGGCCTTCTCCAGGTCGAACGCGCGATCGAGCGTCGACGAGGCGACCGAGCGCGCCTCCGGGTCGACCGGCGGCGCCGTCCAGGGGGCGGCGACGAACGTCGTTCGCCGCGCCTTCCAGTGCTCCTGCCACTCCTCGGGCGCCGTCAGCTTCGCGTCGGGGAACGCCGCCCGCAGCACGCGTACGGCGCGCATGCGCCATCCCAGCGCTTCGACCGCGAGCTCGCGCTCGACCAGCGCATCGATCAGCTCGGTCGTCAGCACGCAGCGCAGCGCGGAGGGCGAGGTCCGCACGAGCGTCTCCAGCGCGAAGAGGCGCAGCTCGGGCACGTCCGACGTGAGGGCGTCCTCGACGATCCGCGCCCCCATGGGGTGCCAGTCGGATCCGAGGCTCAGGAGCACGAGGCCGCGCAGGGCCCATCCCTCCGTGCCCTCGTAGCGCACGACGCGGAGCTGCGTCTGCCCCTCCGTCAGGCGGACACGCGGTGGGTCGGCAGGGTCCGCCGCTTGGGCGGACGCCAGCCCGCAGGGGATCCAGCAGGCGATGGAAAGCAGGAGGGAGGGCAAGCGAGGTACAGGGCGACGGATCGGACCTGGACTACCTCGCACCGCCTCCGCCGTTTACGTCCTCGCGCGGAGATTCGTCGTCGCCGCGCGATCGCCGGTCAGCGCCCGGACCCGGACGCGCCCTCGGCGTCGGGTCGCTCAACGGTCAGCAGCGCGGTCGCGCACATCCGTGGATCGGGCCGCGACGCGAGCGAGGCCTCGATCGCGGCGCGCGTGCGCGGGACTTCGCCCTCGAACACGGTCGTGCCGTTCCAGGTCACCGCGATCGGTCGATCGAGATCGATGAGCCGGTCGTGCAGGTGCAGGGTCAGGCGCGTCACGTCGTCCGACGTGATCGCGATCGTCCGGTCCGTCGCCTCGGCAACGACGCGCGCGCGATCCCCGGCGTCACCCTTCGCCACCGCGAGCCAGTAGAACCGCTCGTGCGTGACGTCGTCCTGGAGCCAGACGACCTTGTTCGGCCACACGCGCCGACGCCGCTCGGCCATCCACGGCAGGGCGCTCTTGTCCTCGCCGTCCATCCAGTGGCCCTTGCCGGGGTAGATGGTCACCTCGTGCTCGTAGCCGCCGGGGTCGGCGTCCCGGAGCTCCGCGAGCGCGTCCTTCCACTGCGCGGCGATCTCGTTGCGCTTGTACGCCGCGTCTTCGCCGCCCATGAAGAGCAGGAAGGGCAGATTGCGCAGGCCGTCCGGGCGCGTCTCGTTCGGGTGTCCCGCCATCATCGAGGCCGCGCCGAAGCGGTCGGCCATGCGCGGCGCGAGCTGGTACACGCCGTCGCCGCCGGCCGAGTAGCCGAGCAGGTACACGCGGTCCGGGTCGACGCCGCGCTGCGTGACGTAGGCGGCGATCATGCGGTCGAACAGGTCGTCGACGTGCGCCTGGTGCCACAGGTTCCAGGTGTCGGTCGGCGCGCGCGGCGCGACGTAGATCCCCTCGGCCGGCTCGTACAGACGGATCTGGTTGTTCCACTGGCGGTCGTTCACCTCGGTGGGCGCGCCGCCGCCTCCGTGCATCGAGATCCACAGCGAGTGTCCGGACGCGGGCTCGTCGCCGAACACGCGCTCCTTGATGCGCAGCCGCTTGCCGTCGATCTCGAACGCCCGGGCCTCCGCCTCGGCGGCGAGTTCGAGGGCCAGCTCTTCCTTCCGCTCGTTCCAGAGCTCCATCGCGAGCCGCCCCGCGGCCTCCTCCCCGAGCTCGGCGCCCTCGATCGCCAGCGTGGCGAGCGCCTCCTCGACGTCTTCGTCGTCGCCGACGTAGCGCGCGGTGACCTCGACGGCCTGGACCGTCCGGTCGTCGCGGGCCCACGCGAGCGGGAAGTGCGTGCCCGTGCGGCGCCACGACGTGGCCCACACGGCGTGCCGCAGATCGCCAGGCGTCGCCCGTGCCGCATCCGCCGCGAACCACCCGCGGTCCAGGCCGTTCGCGTCGAACTCGTCGGCGCCGGTGAAGCGCCACCGATTCCCGTCCCAGACCTCGGCCCAGGTGTGGTTGCCGCGGTCGTCGTGCCACGTGAAGACGCCGGCCGCGCGAGCGGGGAGGCCGACCGACCGGCACGCTTCGACGTACAGGATGGTCAGGCCGGTGCACGTGGCGCGTCCCTGGTCGATCGACTCGGACGCGCAGGCGTTCGGGCGCTTGCGCCCGGTGTTGTAGTGCACGCCGACGACGTCGAAGAACTTCTGGTTGATCGCCTGGGCGGCCTCGGTGGGGGTCTCGCAGTCGGCGACGAGCGGCGCGGCGAGGTCGTGGATGCGGCGCCGCCAGCTCTCGCGCTTCTCGTCGAGGATCGCGTAGGGCAGGACGTCGTTCAGGAACATCGCCTCGTCGACCTCCTTCGCCCAGGGGAACCGGCTCCGCGCCTCCAGCGCGAGGTCGAGGTTCTCCATCAGCCACTCGGCCGGAAGGTCGGCGTCGCGCTCGGGTCGGTGCTCGCGCAGGAACGCGGCCGCGCGGCGCCCGACGTCGCCGTGGGCCGCCGCGGCCTCCGCTGCGAAGCGCTCCCACCCGTCCTCGGGCCCCGGGATCGGGTCCTGAGTCAGTGCGCCGGGGGCGCTCGCCGAGGCCAGGAGGAGGGTGGAGAGGAGGGAGATCATGGCGACGAGCGTACGCTCCTCCCCCCGACGCGTCTTTTTCTGCAGACCGCTGTCGAGTGGCGTCGGCGCCGGGCGACACACCGGCGAAAGGCGCCCGACGGGGGCGCCGTGACGCACCAGACCGCTCAACACCCGATTCGACATGCAGTACCTGCTGATGATCTACACCGCCGAGTCCGTCGACGACTCCCTCTCCGCCCCCGAGATGGGCCGCTTGATGGAGAACTACGACCGCTTCCACGGGGAGCTGGAGGGCGCCGGCGCCCTCGCCGGAGGGGCGCGGCTCCGTCCCGTCGACACCGCGACGTCGGTGCGCCGCAGGGACGGCGAATTCACGCTCACCGACGGCCCCTTCGCCGAGACCAAGGAGCAGCTGGGCGGCTACTACCTGATCGAGGCCGCGTCGCTCGACGAGGCGATCGAGTGGGCCAAGAAGATCCCCAGCGTCGACCTCGGGACGATCGAGGTCAGGCCGATCTGGCCGATGGAGGACGACCAGCTCGTCACCACGGACGGCTCCGAGCGCGCGGACGCGTGACCGAGAGCGACGCGACGGGGATGGACGCGGCGAGCGCGACGCTCGCCGCTGTCGCGCGCGAGGACCGAGCTCGCCTGCTCGCCGGACTGATCCGGCGAGCGGGCCGGGACTTCGAGCGCGCCGAGGACGCGCTCTCGGACGCGTTCACCGCCGCGCTCACGCGCTGGCCCGAGCACGGGATCCCGCGCGAGCCGGCGGCGTGGCTGGCGACCGTCGCCGCGCGCCGCCTGGCGGAGGGGGCGCGCCGAGACGTCCGCGCTCGGGACGCGGCGGACGAGGTGGCCAGGGACGAGGAAGGAGACGACGACGTGGTCAGGGACGCGAGGATCGACTTCGGCGGAGACGACGACGGGCTGCGGCTCGTGTTCACGTGCTGCCACCCCGCGCTCGCGCCGGAGACGCGCGTCGCGCTGACGCTGAACGCCGTGTCCGGGCTCGACGCGGCCGCGATCGCGCGCGCCTTCGTCGTCGACGAGCGCGCGATGGCCCAGCGCCTGACCCGCGCGAAGCGCAAGATCCGCGACGCCGGGATCCCGTTCCGCGTGCCGTCGTTCGAGGAGCTGGGCGAACGACTCCCCGACGTGCTCAAGACCATCGAACTCGTGTTCAACGAGGGGCACACGGCGGCGAGAGGCGAGCGCCTCGACGCGCCGGACCTCGCGGACGAGGGCGTTCGGCTGGCGCGGGCGCTCTCGGGTCTCCTGCCGGACGAGCCGGAGGCCCTTGGGCTGCTCGCGCTCCTGCTGTTCACCGACGCCCGCCGGCGCGCCAGGCTCGACGAGGAGGGCGAGCTCGTGCGGCTCCCCGACCAGGACCGCTCGCTGTGGGACGCCGGGAAGATCCGCGAGGCGAGCGGGCTCCTGGAGGCGGCAGCGGCCAGCGGCCTCGCGGGACCGTTCGTCCTCCGCGCCGCGCTCTCGGGCGAGCACTCCACGGCCCTCGACGCCTCCGCCACGCGCTGGCCGCGGATCGTCGCGCTCTACGACGCGCTGCTCGCGATCGAGCCATCGCAGGTCGTGGCGCTGAACCGCGCCGTCGCGGTGGGGGAGGCCTCCGGCGCCGAGGCCATGCTCGAAGCGCTCGATGGGCTCGAAGAGGCCCTGGGGAGCGTCCACTACCTGCACGTGGCGCGCGGGGATGCGCTGGCGCGCCTGGGGCGCCCCGCCGAGGCGCGGGCGGCGCTCGAGCGTGCGCTCGGGCTCGCCCGGAACGAGGCCGAGCGCCAGCACGTCGCGGGGCGACTTGCGGCGCTCGGTGATGGGACGACCGGCGGCGGCGGGTGACCCTGGTCGGGTCCCCGTCGTTCCGGCGCGCGGACGGGTCGGCGGACTACTCCGCGAGCAAGCGCTCGGCGGCGCGGGCGAGGCGGTCGCGGTCGAAGAGCGAGCCGTCGTTCGCGGCGGCCCTGAGCTCCTCGATGCGCTCCTCGCGCTGGGCGGACGCGTCGTCGACGACGGAGCGCGCAGCGTCGGAGAGCTCGATCGAATCGATGTTGCGGCCGATGCGCTCGGCCTGCTCGCGACGGTCCTCGACCGTCTCCTGGACGCGCTCGACCGTCTGGCGCAGCTCTTCGTTCCGCGTCTCGGTCACCTGCCGGATGTCGGCGTAGCGGTTCCCGGGCGGCACGTCGGCCTTGGATTGGCTGTTCCTGAGTTCCATGGTGGATCCCTCCTCGGAGGGCGCTCGACGAGCGAGCGGGATCCGGTTCCGCGCCGGTCGGCGCGGTCTCGGGGCGGGGCTCCGGTGGCACGGTGGAGCTCTCGCCAAGCGTGGGATCGGAGTCCGGGAGGGTCGCTTGAGCAGCGAATCCAGGAAATCCATTCGGTGTGAGAGCCCGCGCCCACGGACGCCCTCCTGAAAGGGTCCTTCGTCCCCGACAGGGACGCTCTCGCACCCGCGCGGCACGATCTCGCATTCAGCCGGCGGCTCGCATTCAGCCGGCAGCTCGCATTCGATCGGCCACAGCCCCCGGCTGTCTGAAGTCCTCGGGAGGCACATCCCTGGAATCGGGTCGGGAGAATCCGGCCGGGGCTTCATGCCGTCCGGTCCACATGCCGATTTCCCTCGGACCGCTCACCGTCTGCCCGACCTCCTCCTCGCACCAGGCAGACCCAGCATGACCACCACCGCCTCCCCCGCGTTCTTCGGCTCGACCGAAGCGACCGACCTCCTCGACGACCTCGTCGACGAGGCCGCCGGGTCGCTGTCGCTGCTGTCCGAGTTCGAGCTCGGCGAGCCGCTCGCGGCGGACGCCGTCGAGGACCACACGCCCGGCGGCGGCGACGCGATCCGCATCTCGTTCCGTATCGCGTTCAAGACCGGCGCCGGGATCCGCGTCGGCTTCCTCCAGATGCCGCTGCAGGACGCGCTCGTCCTCGCCGGATCGCTGATGATGCTGCCGACCGACGACCTCCGGAACGCGCGGGCCAAGAGCGCGCCGGACTCGGGCGACAAGGAGGCGATCATGGAGGTCGGCGCGCTGATCGGCGGGTCGTTCGACGCGCTCCTGAGGAAGCAGTTCGACGACGGCGTCAGCGCGATGTTCGCCGGGTGCCAGGGCGTCGCCGCGGGATGCGCCGCGTGGCTCCCGCACTACGAAGGCGAGCCGCTCGCGGTCCGCCGTCACTCCGTCTCGTTCCGGTCGTTCGAGCCGTTCGAGATGCTCCTCGCGATCCCGGCCTGAGGCGCACGCGCAGCGGCGCAGAGCCGGTCGGCGGCACTCGGAGCCGCGCGCGGGTTGTGCGGTATCGCGGGCGCCCACACACTGTCGCGCATGCCCCCCCTAGCATTCGCGTCGCTCCTGGCCGCGCTGGCCCTCGCGGCGCCGCCCCTCTCCGCCCAGGACGGCGCCCCGCCGAACGACGCCGCTGAGGACGACGTCCTTCAGGACGACGGTCGATCCTCCGAGGCCGACTACGTGATCCGCGCGCGGGTCGACGACGCCGAGCCCTCCGACATCGACGACGGGCCGCACAAGCAGCTCACCGGTTCGCTCACCCTGACGTGGCGGAACCGCTCCGGTGAGGAGGTGTCGGACCTGTGGTTCCACCTCTACCTGAACGCGTACGCGAACAACAAGAGCCTGCACCTGACGGAGTCCAAGGGGGAGCTCCGCGGGGTCAAGATGGAGCGCGGCTACGGGTGGCAGGAGGTCACCTCGATCCGCGTCGGCGAGACGGACCTGACCGACTCCGTCACGTTCCGCGTCCCGCGGATCGAGGCGCCGTTCGACCGGACGCTGTTCAGCGTCGACCTGCCCG
This sequence comes from Planctomycetota bacterium, assembly GCA_038757895.1. Taxonomy (GTDB): domain Bacteria; phylum Planctomycetota; class UBA1135; order UBA1135; genus Saltatorellus. The sequence goes on from JBCDGE010000036.1 coordinate 26,156, forward strand.
AGCCGGTGCCGTCCGGCGGCGAGGTCACCGTCGAGATCGAATGGACGTCGCGGCTGCCGCGCGTGCGGCGCCGAACGGGGACGAAGGGCGACTTCATCTTCCTGAGCCACTGGTTCCCCAAGCTCGCGGTGTACGAGCGGGAGCGTGGATGGCGCGCGCACCCGTTCCACATGAACACCGAGTTCTACGCGGACTACGGGACGTACGACGTGACGCTCGACCTGCCCGAGGCGTACGCCGAGAAGGTCGCCGCCTCCGGCGCGCGCGTCGAGCAGCGCGGCGGCGACGGACGGTACGTGTCGCGCTGGGTCGCGCCCGCGCCGGCCGACCAGACGTTCGACGACCCGGTCGCAGCGCGCGGGTCGAAGCGTCCGCCGCGCGTCCACGGCTTCGCGTGGACGGCGGACCCGCGCTACGTCGTGTACGAGCGTCCGTTCCGCTGGGACGAGTGGGCGTCGCGCAACGAGCTCGACGTGTCCGAGACGATGCGCGCGCTCGGGCTCGGCGCCGCGGACCTGCGCGGGCGCGAGGTCCTCGTGCGCGTGATGATCCACCCCGAGCGCGAGGGGCAGGCCGAGCGCCACTGGCGCGCGACGTGCGCCGCGCTCTTCTTCTACGGGCTGTGGTACGGCCCGTACCCGTACTCCGAGCTCACCGCGGTCGACCCCGCGTGGGGCGCGCGCGCTGCCGGCGGGATGGAGTATCCCACGCTCTTCACGTGCGGAACGCGGATGTTCTCCAGCCCGCGGATGTACTCGCCGGAGTCGGTGACGGTGCACGAGGCGGGCCACCAGTTCTGGTACGGGCTCGTCGGGAACAACGAGCCGGAGGCGGCGTGGCTCGACGAGGGGTTCAACTCCTTCAGCGACAGCGAGACGCTCTTCCGCGAGTACGGAACGAGCCGCGCGGCGACGCGCTACAGCCGCCTCCCGGTCTGGGGGAAGGCGCCGACGCCCGCGCCGGCCTCCGGAGGCCTCCCGGGCGCGCTCTCGCTCCAGAGGGTCCGGTTCCCCAACCCGGTGCAGTACGTCCTCGACGGGCTCGACGTCGAGGTCAACGACGACCTGTCCTGGCTCGTGCCGGGCAACATCGACGCCCGGCCGCTGACCGCCTCCCCGTTCGTGCGCTACTGGCGCGACACGCCGCAGCTCAGCTTCGTCGAGGAGACGAGCGACCCGCGGTGGGGGGATCGCTCGGGCTACCTCCGCGATCCGGACAGCGACCCGATCGAGACCAAGGTCTGGGACTACGTCGACCGGCGCAGCTACGGCACGAACAGCTACCCGCGGACCGCGGTGGCGCTCCGCTCGCTCCAGGCGCTCGTCGGGCGCGACGCGTTCCTGCGCGGCATGCGGCGCTTCGCCGAGCAGTGGCGGTACCGGCATCCGTACCCCGAGGACTTCTACCTCGCCTTCCAGGAGGGCGCGGACGTCGATCTGCAGTGGTACTTCGACGACGTCTTCCGCGACACGAAGACCGTCGACTGGCGCTGTGACGTCTCGCAGACGCGCGAGCCCAAGAAGGAGGGCTGGTTCCGCTGCGACGACGGCTCGTGGACGGCCGAGTGCGGTCCCGACGAGCCGCTGCCGACGAACGGGGACATGGAAGCCGGTGATGGCGGCGCCGCGGTGGACGACGTCGCCGACGCCGAGGAGCCGAAGAAGCCGTGGGTGCACGACGTCGTCGTGCGCCGGCGCGGCGACCTCGTCCTGCCGGTCACGATCCGCGTCACGTTCGAGGAAGGCGAGGAGCGCGACTTCGAGTGGACGCGCGAGATGCAGTTCGAGCGCAAGTGGTGGCGCCTCCCGCTGGTCCCCGGCCAGCAGAAGGTGACCTCGGTCGTGATCGACCCCGAGCGGCTCTGGTTCCTCGACATGAACATGTCGAACAACCAGTGGTTCGCCGAGTCGGACGACCTCGCGAGCCAGCGCTGGGGCGAACGCGCCTCGGCGCGCGCGCTCAGCGTTCTCCAGTGGTTCATGGCGATCGGAGGCTGATCGGATGCCGAGCTACCGAGAGAACATCGAGCACGACAACCTCGCGCGGCCGGACAGCCTCCTGTTCCTGCGCGCGTTCCGCGCGGCGCTGGGGCGCTACCAGGTCTGGGGCCTCACCTGGATCGTCCTGCTGCTCCTGAGCCTCGTCCCCGCGCTGCACACCGCGGCGTTCTTCGAGCGCGCGGTCGGCGATCGCTACCCCGAGGCGGACCTGGCCCGTGAGCTGCACTCGACGCTCGCAGCGCCGACGCTCGGGCTCGACGCGATCTTCCGCCAGGACAACGCGGCGGGGCTGGCGCAGCTCGACGCGACGGTCGCGAGCGCGACGGCGGTGCTGGCGCTCCTCGCGCTCCTGTTCGGCGTCTTCGCGGCGGGCGGCTGGCTCCAGGTGACCTTCGAGCAGCCCGAGCGCCGCACGCTGCGCCGCTTCGGCTTCGGCGGCTCGCGCTACTTCGGCCGCTTCTTCCGCGTGGCGCTGATGACGCTGGCAACGCTCGCGCTCCTGCACTGGTTCTTCTACGGCGACCCGTGGAACCGGCTCGTGCTGGGCGGCCTGCTCGACATCCCGGAGCGCGACTGGGGCTCGCTGGAGACGCTGGAGTCGGAGCGCGCCGCCGTGCGCATCGGCTGGATCCGCGACGGAATGGCGGCGTTCGGCGTCGCGGAGATCCTCGCGTGGGCACTCTACACGCGCACCCGGATCGCGCTGCGCGACAGCCGCTCGGCGCTGGGGGCTGGGATCGCGACGTGGTTCACGATCGCGCGTCACCCGATCCAGGTGTTCCGACCCGTGATGCTCCTGTTTCTCCTGGAGGCGCTCGTGGTCCTCGTCCTGATCGGATGGTGGAAGGGCACGATCGACGACCGTTTCTACGCGGACCCGAACATCTGGCACGTCGCCGCCCTGTTCGGCGTGACGCAGCTCGCGGTGATCTGGCGTCAGATCACGCGCGGCGCCTACTACCACGCCGCCGGCCGCGTCAGTCAGTCGCTGATCCCGCCGACCGACGCTCAGCCCGACCCGTGGACCGACACGATCGGAGGCCCGGGCGGCCCGCAGTACCCCGTCGACGACGACGGGTACCACGTGACGGTTTGACGGTCGCGGGTGGCGCTGCCAAGCAACGCGCCACCCGTACTCGCCATCAAGGATACTAGTCCCCGAGTTCGCGCATCGTCTCCCGGCTCCGGGTCAGGTCGAGGCCACTCGTGTCGCGCCACGACATCAGGAACTCGACAAGGCTTGGAGAGTGGTCGGACAGCCGGCGATAGTCCTGTTCGGAGACCAAGTAGCCCCGCTTCCCGCGCCACTCGATGCGCTGGGGGCCTTCGGAAAAGCAGCGTCGAAAGGACTCTCCGAATCGGTGCATCGCGCGCTTCAGATTCCAGGTCATTGGCATCTCCTCCGGCGTTTGGGGCCCGTGCGTTCTCGACGACGCGATGAGGCTACCCCATCTGGTCGCGACTGACGTCTTCGATCGTCTCGCGCCCGCCCTCAGCCCCGCCGCAGTACCACCGCGTAGCCGCAGGGGTTCGAGCGCAGGAACGACGCCAGGCGGCCCTCGACCTTCGCGCGGCGCCCGCCGAGGCCCCCTACCAGGGCTTCGACGAGGAGCGCGCCCGCGTTGCCGATCGTCCACGCCGCCTGTTTCAGCACGTAGGGGACGGGCACGGGCAGCAGGAAGAGCTCCGACTGGAGCGCCGGAGTCACGAAGACCAGGTTCGACGCGTCGAGGCGCTCGACCGTGAACGGGTGGCGCTCCGGGAGGCGGCGGTAGTAGTACTCCGTGTAGCGGAAGTAGTCGTACGGCCGCGCGTGGAGGGGGAACGCGAAGGGCGTCGTCACGTAGAGCATCCCGCCCGGGCGCAGGACCCGCGCGGCCTCGCGCAGGGCGTGCTCGGGGTCCCCGAGGTGCTCCATCACCTCGGACATCAGGACGACGTCGAACGAGCCGTCGTCCAGCGGCCAGCGCGTCTCCAGGTCGTGGACGACGTCGGCGTCCGTGTCGCCGCCCAGGTCCATCCCGACGTAGCGGACGGAGTCCGGGAACAGCGGCCGGAACGGCTTCTTGCCGCACCCGACGTCGAGCACGGCGTTCAGCCCGTCGCCGAGCGAGTCGATCACCGAGCGCAGCGCGTCCAGGTTGGTCCGCGCCGTGAAGTAGCAGTAGTCGTAGACCCGCGGCTCGCGCCGCATGCGCGCCACGCGGGCCCGCAGGTCGAGCGCGAGCGAGGTGTGCTCGTCCTTCGTCGCCGTCGTTCCGCTCACCGACACGTCTCTTTCCGTCGGCTCGCGGCCCGATCGACTTGACCCCGAAGTGCCCGGGGCGTCAGTCGAGCCCGTCCGTCTCCCCGGGATCGCCCTCCGGGCGGTAGCGCGGCTCCGCGCTGGCCGGCACCTCCGCCGCGACGCTCCGCCGCCAGGCTTCGAGACGGTCGCGCATGACCCGGGCCCGCTCCGGCTGGGTTCCGGCCAGGTCGCGACGCTCCATCGGGTCGTGCGCCAGGTCGTACAGCTCGACGCGCGAGTCGCCCTGGCCCTCCGGCCGGAAGTACTCGACGACCTTCCAGTCGCCCTCCAGGAGCGAGCCGCCCGGCTCGGTGCGGAACCTCGGGAATCGATCGCTCTTGCCCTCGAGGTACGCTGGGAAGTGCCAGCGGAGCGGCCGCGGCTCGGGCGCGCGGCCCTCCAGCAGCAGCGGCGTGAGGTCGACCCCGTCGACCGCGCGACCCCGCGGGAGCTCCGCGCCCGCGAGCGCCGCGATGGTGGGGAAGAGGTCGACGTGATGGACCTGCGCCGCGTCGACGCGCGGCTCGATCCGCCCGGGCCAGCGCACGATCCACGGCACGCGGACGCCGCCCTCGTCGAGGGTGCCCTTGTAGCCGCGCAGGACCTCCAGGTTCGTCTTCGGGCCGTAGCCGCCGTTGTCGGACGTGAAGACGACGACGGTGTCGTCCGCGATGCCCGCCGCGTCCAGCGCGTCGAGGAGCCGTCCCACCTCGTGGTCCATCGCCTCGACCATCGCGGCGTACACCGGGTTCTTCACGCCGCGCGCCTCGAGCTCGGCGACGCGCTCCTTCGGCGCGCGGATCGGCGTGTGGACCGTGTAGTAGGCGAGGTGGAGCAGGAACGGACGCTCCAGCGTGTCGACGAGCCGGATCGCCTCGTCCGTGAGCCGCGTCGTCAGGTACTCGCCGTCGGGACCGTCCTCCAGGTTCGGGTTGCGGTACGGCGCGAAGTAGCTCTTCGGACTACCGCGCGAGGTCCCGCCCACGTTGACGTCGTACCCCTGCGTGCACGCGTCGTCGCCGAGGTGCCACTTGCCGACGTGCGCGCTGGAGTAGCCGGCAGGGCCGAGGAGCTCGGCCAGCGTGACCTCCTCGTCCTCCAGCACCGTCCGGTTCTTCACCGGCACGAGCGCGCGGTGCCTCGCCTTGCCGCGCGCCGACGAGCCGACGGTCAGCACGCCGTGACGCGGCGTCCAGCGACCGGTCTGCAGGCTCGCGCGGCTCGGCGCACAGTTCGGCGCCGCGGCGTAGCCGTGGGTGAGCACGAGCCCTTCGCGGGCGAGCGCCGCGAGGCGCGGCGTCCGGTGGTCGCTGCGTCCCGGCAGGCCAGGTAGATCGACTCCGAGGTCTCCGTAGCCGAGGTCGTCGACGAGGAGGATCACGACGTTCGGCTGGTCGTCCGGCTCCTCGTCGTCGTCGGGCTGCGCCGCGGGCGTGGTCGCGAGGAGGGAGCGCACCTTCTCGAGACCGAGGTCGTCGCCGTCGCGCACGCTCTCCCACGTCGGATCGATCCGGTGGTCCACGGGAACGCCGCGCCCCGCGCGGTCGTGCCCCTCGTTCGCGGTCGTGTACATCCACAGGGGCACGATGGCTCGAATGCCGCTCTCGGGGAGGACGAGCGTGGTGTTCACGCCGCTCGTGTTGCCGTCGTAGCCGCCGCCGGTCTCGCGTCCGAGGAACGTCGCCCGCCCGTGGTGGTGCAGGACCGTCGCCACGTCGGCCGCTGTCGAGAAGGTGCCGCCATCGATCAGGACGAACAGCTCACCCGTGAAGACGGGGGGCGAGGGCGACTGCTCTCTCAGGCCGAGGTGCGTCGTCACGCGGCGCGTTCCGTCCGGCTCGTCGGCGATACCGCCGATCCCCTCGTAGCTCGGCGTCACCTCGATGCGATCGAAGTAGCCGAACGGCTCGTCGAGGAAGTACGAGCACAGGAGCGCGCCGTCCTCGTCCTTGCCACCGCCGTTGCCGCGGAGGTCGAGCACGACGGCCTCCGTCCCGCGCTCCTTCAGATCGGTGAACGTCCGGTCGAGGAACTCTTCGAACCCCTCGGCGCCGAAGTAGCGGACGTCGACGATTGCCGGATCGTCGCCTTCTGCAGCGACGTACCGAAGGGGCTCGGGCTCGTCGTCCCCACCGGCCGTCGCGGACTCGAACGCGGCACCGGTCACGGCCTCGACGACGAGCTGGCGCTCCGCGCCTGCGGGGTCGCGGACGTCGAGGCGGAACTCGTTCGTCCGATCGCCGCGGTACAGCGCGAGGTACGTCGCGAAGTCGCGGGAGAGGAAGCGGAGGGCGCCCGTCTCGATGAACCCGTCGGCGGGCAGGAAGCTCGTGAGTTCGCGTTCGATCGAGCCCATCGACGCACCGTCGATCGCGAGGATCTCGGTGCCCGCCGCGACGTCGGGCGTGAGCGTGCAGACCTCGGTCACGACCCAGCGGTCGCCGAGCCGCTCGACGACGAGAGGAAGGAGCCTCTTCTGCTCCTCGAGCACCCTGACGACGGAGTACGGCGGCTGGAGGATCGTGTGCCCGCACCGGATCCGGGCGGTCAGCCGCGCGAGGTCGCGGTAGTGATCGAGGCCGGACCGCGGCTCCGAGATCGACTCGTCGAGGTCTTCGGCTGCGTCCATCCACTCGTCCGCGGACGTGTACCTGTGCAGTCCGGGGTGCTGGTCCTGGAGCGTCTCGACCAGCGTCCAGAGGTCGGTGCGCTGCTGGTCGGGCGTGAGAGTCTGGGGCTTCGCATCGGCCGCGGACGGGATCGTCGCCAGTAGCACCGGCAGCGCTGCGGCGATTCGAGAGGATCGGAACTCAGGCATCGCGGGACTCCAGCCAGTCGAGGACGTGCGAGGGGCTGTCCGCCCAGTTGCGTTCGAGCGCCGCCGCCGCTTCCCCGACGTCGCCGGAGTGCAGGGAGGCGAGGATGTCGTCGTGCCCGTGCGTCGAGTCGACCGCGCGCCCCTCGCTGCGGAAGAACGCGTGCTCGTACCGCGTCGCGTTGGCCCGAAGCGACTCGATCAGCTCCATCAACCGGGCGTTCTCCACGTGGGCGAGCAGCTCCGTGTGCCACGCGCGATCGAGGTCGTGCAGCCGCTCCGCGTCGACGCGGGACGCTCCCATGTCCGCGTTGATCCGCCCGAGCAGTTCGAGCGTCGGACCGTCGGGAGGCCCGGCGGAGCGGAGCGCGAACGCCTCGAGGTTGCCGAGCACGGGGTAGATCTCGCGCACCTCGTCGGGGTCGAGCGGCCGGACGGTGAAGCCGCGGCCCGGGGCGGAGTCGAGGAACCGCTCGCGTTCCAGCAGGAGAAGGGCCTCGCGGACCGGGGTCTGGCTGACCCCGAGTTCGGCGGCGATCGCCGTCTCGTTCACCCGGTGGCCGGGCGCGAGGTCGCCGCGCAGCAGCCGGCTGCGGAGCTCGGAGGCCGCCTGCTGGCGGAGGGAGGTGCGGGTGAGGGGCATGGGCCCACTCTAGCATCGATTCTATAGACTGTGAACCGAGGGCGACGGGCGGCGAGCTCCTGAGTGCCTTCCTGGACTGCTCGGTCCCGGGCTGCTCGGTCCCGGGCAGCTCGGTCGAGGGCTCGACGGCCCGCATCCCCCTCAGGCGGTCGGATCGCCCATGCGTCCGAGGAAGAGGACCGTCCCCGCGGTGCACTCGCGGATGAGGAACAGGAAGGGCCGGTCGAGACGGACGACCGACGGCCCGGCGGGCGCCATCGCGCGACCGACCGCGAACCCGGTCGCGGCGGAGGCTTCCGTGCCCTCCTCGTCGACCTCCAGGAACGCGGCGTGCACGGCGGACGTGACGACCAGGTCGCGCCGCTCCGTCGAGCTGAAGCCGGAGAGGTCGGCGCGGCCCGCGGCGAACGCCGCGCGGACGCCGAGCGCCTGGAGCGGCTCCGTGAGCTCCAGCCGCGGCTCCAGCTTCATCTTGGGCACGACGAGTTCGATCCGGCGTCGGTCGAGTCCTCCGACCATCCGCTGCAAGCGCTCCGCGGTCATCCAGCGCTCCAGCGCGCCAAGGCCGTCGGGCTGGTCGGGGACGATCGCCACGAACGACGTCCGCTCGCCGACGTAGGGCATCTCGACGGCGGACGCAGAGATGCCCGCGTTCTCGTCCTCGACGCGGCCGACGGCGAAGCGCTCGTTCTCCTCCAGGTGCATGAACGGCGCGGAGACCTGGGTCCCGTCCGCGCGGGTGAATGCGTCCGGCGCCGTGCGCTCCCTGTCGAACGCGTGCAGCCACGAACCCTCGAAGTGGATCGCGTCCGTCAGCACGAGCTCGGTCGCGCGATCGATCGAGTCCTTCGGCATCAGGTCCTCGATCCGGCCCTTCGTGCGCTTCTCGACCCAGCCGTTGATGTGCTTCCGCGCGGCCTCCGGGTCCTTCGCGAAGCCGAGCCGCGCGACCTCGGCGTCGAACGCGCGCCGCAGCGATGCGACGACGTCGGGCGAGGCGTCGAAGCCCTCGTCGAGCCACAGGGCGTCCGCCGTCGAGATCGAGACCTCGCGGCCGCGGCCCGCACGCGCGAGGCGTTCGCGCAGGTCGCCGGCGCCGGCAGTGAGCGCGTCGCCTCCGCCCGCCGCGAGGCCCATGGCGGAGGCGATCTCGTCGCGCGTCTCGCCCTTCGCGCCCTCCGACAGCATCGCGAGCGCGGTCCAGATCGACCACGGGGAGACGAACGTGTTCGGCGACCCGGCGCCGCCCTCGGAAGCGCGGTGCAGGTCGAACGCGAACGACGCGAGGCCATTCGCGGCGGCTGCGGCCGCGTCGGTGAGCGCGTAGTCCTCGGGCTCGGGCGGGTCCTTGTCGCGGGTCTGGCAGGCGGCGGACATGGGGCAAAGAGCCGCGGCCTGTACGGCCGCGAGCGTCCTCAGGGCTTGGCGTCGAGAAAGTCGCATGGCACGCGATCAACGGGTCGTGGCGTCCGATCTTGGCGCAATCCGGTCGATTCCGTGGCACTAGAATGGAGTCGGCCCTGCCTCCTCGCCCCGTCGCCGTATGACGTCGCTCGCTCGCATCCTCTTCGTCGGACTCTTCGCTCTCGCATCCCTGACGCCGACGGCGGCCGCTCAGTTCGGTCCGCCGGCGCAGGTCAACGAAGTCGCGGTATTCGGTGGCCTGATCGAGCCGGCCGACATCGACGGGGACGGCCACGTCGACCTCGTGAACGGCGAGCGGTTCGGCAGGATCGTCTGGAGCGCGGGACTCGGCGGCGGGCAGCAGGGCCCCGCGCGGCTGGTCGACGTCCACGACCAGATCACGGACCTCGCGCTGGCCGACCTCGACGGGGACGGCGACCTCGATCTCGTCGCCGTTGCCAGCCTGGGAAACGGGGACTTCGGCGTCTACCGCTACGAGTTCCTCGGAGCGGAGGGATTCGGTCCGCGGGTGACGATCGACGGATCCCTCGACGGGATCAGGACCGATCTCGGCGACTTCAACGGCGACGGGGACGTCGACGTCCTCTGCTACGACAACGACACGCGCGAGGTCTTCTACTTCGAGAACCTGGGCGGCGGGCAGATCTCATCCGTACGCCGCGTGATCGTCACCGGCGAGGACACGCTCCTGACGGTCGAGGCCGGGGACCTCGACGGCGACGGAGACGTGGACGTCGTCGCCGGCGTCGCCGTCGGTTGGTCGTACGCGTTCGCCGTTTACGAGAACGTCGGCGGTGGCGTCTTCGTGCGCGACGCCGTCCTCACCATCTTCTGGGGGCACTACCGTGAGTTCTCGCTCGGCGACCTCGACGGCGACGGTGACCTCGACATCCTCGGCGCGCCGAGCGACGACCGCTTCGACTGGTACGAGCAGACGTCGCCGATGACGTTCGTGAACCGCTTCCAGTTCCTCCAGACGCAGAACCCGGGCTCGTGCGACATCGGCGATGTCGACGGGGACGGCGACCTGGACCTCGTGACGTACGCCGGCGACCTGGAGTGGCACGAGAACGTCGGCACCATCGCGTTCGTCACGCATCCGCTCGGGCCGACTCCTTACTCGTTTGGCCGCGTGCGCTGCGCCGACTTCGACGGAACCGGGACGCTCGACATCGTGTGGTCGGCGGCCGGGACGATCCTGGACGCGGGGTGGCTGCCGAACGCCGGCGGGGGGGCTTTCGGTCCCTCCGAGTCGCTCGTCGTGACCGAGGGGCCTTTGCCGGGCGCCGTGGCCGCGGCCGACTTCGACCTCGACGGCGACATCGACCTCGCGATGGCGTCCAAGATCAGCGGCGCTGTCGGGATGTGGGAGCAGACGCCGTCCGGGGACTTCGGGGCGTTCCGGCCGATCGCCGGCATCTTCCCCCAGGGAGTGCGGCGCTCCGAGTGCCTCGCCCGTGACGTCGACGGCGACGGTGATCCGGACCTCCTCTTCGCGATCAACGTCGGGGCATGGATGGAGAACCTCGGGACGAACCCGGCGACGTTCGGCCCGCTGGAGTCGCTCTTCGGCGGCACTCTTCGCGTCAACTCCATGCGGGTGGAGGATCTCGACGGGGACGGCTGGCTCGACGTCCTGATGACGAACGACAACCAGGGGCAGGTCTGGGCGCGGCGCGGCGTCGCCGCTGGCTCGTTCTCGCTGACCGTCACGATCGTCATCGACTTCTTCTCCGGTATCGGGACCGACCTGGCGACCGGGGACTTCGACGGCGACGGCGACCTCGACGTCGCGATCACGGACGGGATCATGGGGGGAATCCGGTACGCCGAGACACTGCCGGGCTTCGACTTCGCGCCGCCCGTGACGATCCTGACGGGGCTCGCGGACGCTCACTCGATCGCCGCGGTGGACGTCGACCAGGACGGCGCGCTCGATCTGATCGCGTGTGGCTCGACGCGCGCGCGCTGGCTGCCGGGCGCGGGCGACGGCACGTTCCTGCCGTCGGAGCCGATCACGGGTCTCGCGATCCAGGGCAACCGCGTGAAGATGGTGGTCGCCGACGTCGACGGGGACGGCCGGCAGGACGTGATCATCTCGGCCGGTGGCGACGGTTCGGCCCCGTCGAACGTCGCCTGGGCGCGGAACGCCGGGCAGGGGACGTGGGCGGCCGGCGGCGCGTTCTTCGAGGCGTCGACGGAGATCGAGGATCTCGTCGCGGTCGACCTCGACGGCGACCTCGACCTGGAGCTCGTGACCGTCGCGCCGCTCGACGAGCGCGTGATGGTCCACCCGAACGAAGGCGGGGTCGGCGCGAGCTATTGCTCACCCGCCGAGGTGCACTCCGGCGGTGGCCGCGCAGCGATCTTCGCCACGGGATCGAACCGCATCGCGGACGACGACCTGACGCTGCACGCGTTCGACCTGCCGACGAACAGCGCCGGGTACTTCCTCGCGTCACGCGTTCAGGGCTTCGTCGCGCAGCCCGCGGGGAGCGCGGGCAACCTGTGCCTCGGCGGCGCCATCGGTCGCTACGTGCAGCAGGTCGGGAACTCGGGCACCAGCGGGACGCTCGACGTCTCGGTCCGGCCCATGGCGATCGAACAGCCCACCGGACCCGAGGCCGCGGTGGTGGGGGAGACGTGGTCGTTCCAGTGCTGGTTCCGCGACTTCGTCGGCGGCACGACCACCTCGAACTTCACGTCCGGCTACGCCGTGCGATTCCAGTAGCAGCGGCTACTGCAGCGTGACCGCGACGGCGCTCGTGAAGTTGCTCGTCGTGGTCGGGTTCGCGTCGCGGTACCAGGCCTGGAAGTTCCAGGTCTCGCCCGCCGCGCCGACGACCGAGCCGTTCGGCTGGGGGAGCCGCGTCAGGTCGAGCTGGAGCGACGCCGTCCCGTCGAGGGTCGTCGTGCGGATCTGGCCCGGCCCGTAGAAGCGTCCGATCGATCCGCCGAGGCAGAGCGTCCCTTGCCCGCCGCCCGCGTTCGGCGCATTGCCCTGGGCGCGGCTCGCAAGGAAGAGCGTCAGCGAGAGCGAGGGGAGATCGTCGACGCGCAGCGTCACGTTGTTCGCCCCGACCTGGGACGGCCCGAGCGCGGCGAGCGTCCCGGGCACCCCGGTCGAGTTCGCGACGGCGGGAGCGCAGTACGCGGCGCCCGCCGGGCCGTTCTGGACGAACTTGACCACGTCCGTGCCGAGGGTGAGGTTCGGGTAGACCCCGTCGACGACGGTCTGCGCCAGGGTGAACAGGTTGCCGCGCGAATCCACGGCGAGGTCGACGTCGACGGCGTCCGACGGCGACTCCAGCGGTCTCCGCCCGCGCCTCTCGATCGACCAGCGCTCGCTTCCGTCCGGCGCGAAGCGGGCCGCAAAGATCTCGTCGACGCCGGTTCCGGAGTAGCCGTACGTCACGACGTCGTTGCGGTTCGTCACGCTCAGCGCGCGGATCTCGCCGCTCTCTCCCGGGTCGACCGCGCTGGGCTGCAGGCGGTCGATGTACGCTCCCGCGGCGTCGAAGCGGTAGAGGCTCGCGATCCCGAGCAGGCCGCCGGTGAGATACTTGCCTCCTCCGACGTAGATGCGATCGAAGGAGTCGACGGCGACCGCCTGCGCTCCGAGGAAGTAGCCGGTCTCGGAGTGCGTCGTCGAGAAGATCGAGGTGCCATTCGGCGCGATCTTCTCGACGAGGAGCGAGGACGACTGGTTCGCCGCGACGACCGCGTTGCCCGCGGAGTCGAACGCCACCTCCGAGATCGGGCCGCCGGAGAGCGCGTCGTAGCGCCAGAGGAACGTCCCGTCCGACCCGAGCGCGATGACCATGCCGTGGCTCGAGAAGCCCGGGATGTCACTGCGTCCGTTCAGAAGGACAAGCCCCGTCGGCCCGATCGAGATGCCCATCGGATCGGCCAGAGCCGGGATCCCCGGCTCGCCCATCCCGCGCCACTCCCAGAGCTGCGTCGCGTCCGGCGCAAACGCCCGCGCGACCACGCGCGGATAGGCGTTCAGCAGGCCGACGCCCGAGGTGATCACGTCACCGGTGGGAGAGACTGCAACGCTCTTCGCGGCGAACTGAATGTGTCCCGGCGGCCTGTTGAGACTCTGCGTCCAGACCTGTGTCCCGTCCGGGTCGTAGCGGCGGAGGAAGGACCGGACCGGCTCCGACCAGATGAGGTAGACAGTGCCCTGATCCGTCACCGTGGCGTCGGCGTAGCGTCCACCGATCAGGCTGCCGCTCGGAATCGGCGGGAACGCGACGGCGTCCTCCCACTCGAAGTCGCCGTTCTCGTCGAGCTTCGTCAGCGTGAGCTCGCCGGTCTGCGAGAACACGTCGATCGGCGCCGGCCGCGCGAGGGCGAGGACCAGCACACCGCCGTCGGGGGTCGACTCGAGCTCGATCGGGTGGGAGGCGTCGAGCGAGCCGTTCGTCCGATTCCGCGCCCACGCCTCGTCGACGACGTCGAACTGCGTGGCGGAGGCGACCGACGGGAGAAGGAGCAGCAGTGAAACGAGCGAGCGGTGCGGCATGGCGAAGAGAGTCAAGAATGCCAGCCGTGGGCGATCCGCGCCAGGTTCGTGGGCGGGTCAACCGACCGCGGGCGGCACGTGCCCTCCATCGGGCCACTCCCGGGCGCGGAACTCGATCAGTCGCGTGATCGCCACGCCGCACGGATCGTCGGCCCAGGTCCCGACCTCCACGTGCTGCTTCGGCTCCACCGTCCACAGGCAGATCACCTCGCACTGTGGGTCCCACTGGATCGCGACGTCGGGCGTTTCGCCTTCACCGGAGCAGACCGCGTACAGATCCTCCGGCTGGAACGTCTCGGACCGGAAGTAGCGGATCCGGTCCGAGAGTAGGGGATGCTCCGTGCGCAGCTTCGTCAGGAGGTCGGCGCCGAAGCCGTCGTAGTCCTCCGCGGCGGCTTCCGCGGTCCTCTCCTCGAAGCCGCGTCCCCCGTCGGGCAGGATCGGGTGCATCGGATCAGGGCTGGAACGTCAGCGACACCGCGTCCGTCCCGTTGAAGCCGTTGCCGCCCGGGCCGAGCACGTCGCGGTAGATCCACTGGAAGGTCCAGGTCGTCCCCGGCGCGAACGCGGCGCCGAAGCCCGGCGTCATGAAGTCGAGGTCGACCCGCAGGTCGCCGCGCACCGTCGTGGTCTGCACGGGGCCGCGCACGATCGTCGACGAGCTCGGCGAGACGCACAGGCGCCCGTCGCCGAAGGGCGTGTCGCCGGCCGTCGTGCCGAAGATCGGCAGGACCACCGTCGAGCGCGGCATGTCGAAGCCGAGCGTGACGAGACTGGCGTCGTCGACGTCGAAGGTGCCGAGCAGGTGGAGCGTCGCGCCGACGCCCGTCGAGTTCACGCCCGCGCTGCAGACGCGTTCGGAGCGGCCGGGCGTCGTCGCCTCGAAGGGAACGCTGACCTCGCCGCTGGAGCCGTCGAGCCAGACCGGCGCGGCGACCTCGAACGTGCGCGAGGAGTTCGGGTCGACCAGCGTGAAGCCGGTCGCCGTCGCCACGATCACGAACCCGGACGGGCCCTCGAAGACGTCCTGTTCGAACTGCCCCGCCTCGATCACCGAGAGGAGCGAGCCATCGGGGTCCGTCATCGCGAGGAACGTCTGCGAGGTGAAGATCACCCGGCCATCGCTCAGGATCTCGAACTTGCCCGGATGGAAGAGGCGGCCGATGTTCTGGAGCTGGTCCGGAAGGCTCGGGGCGAACGTTCCGATCGGCTGCAGGCGGCGGTCGGTCGTGAGGATCTCGTCCTGCGTCGCGACCATGAAGCCGACCTGGAAGGGCGCGATGTCCTGGACGAATCGAGCGTAGGCCACCGTGCCGAGCGTCGCGCCGGCGGCGTCGAGGTCGTAGACCACGCGTTCGAACGACTGGACGAAGCCGCCGCCGGCGAGCTTGGGGAAGGCGCGCGCGAGCGAGACGCCCGGGAGGACGCGGTCGATGAACGCGAGCGGCGTTCCGCCGTAGCGGAGCAGGCCGTCGCTCGTGCCGAGCCAGACCTGATCCCCGACGCGCGCGACGCAGCGTGGGACCTCGATGGGGAACGGAGTGAGGGCCTGCAGCTCGACGGACCGGTCGTCGAAGAGGGCGCCGCCTGAGAGCTCGAGCCGCTCGAGGAAGACCTCGCCGCCGAAGGAGCGGACGTTCAGGACGGTGTCCTGGGTCGGCCCTGCGAGAGCGGGCGTTGCGAGCAGCGGGAGCGCGAGCGATGCGATGCGTAGCGTTGTCATGGGAGATTCCTGGCACGGGAACGTCCGTGCCGTGGGGGAGAACATCGGGGTGCCGCGCGGCGGGAGACCGGTCGCGAAATGTTCAGGATATGTTAAGGGCGCGGATTGCGCACGGGTCCGTTCGCCGGGAACCGAGCCCCGCTGCGGGGACCGCGACGACTCGTACAGTGCAAGACACCCCCTTCCCCGCGCACTGCCCCCTCCGGGGCACTGGAGTCAGGATCATGCACGTCTCTCCCCGCGCCCTCGGACTCGCCGTCCTCCTCGTTCCTTCTGCCCACGCCGACGTCCAGGCCTGGTTCGCCGAGGTCGGTGTCGGCACCGCGTCCCGCTACGCGGACCCGAACCCGGTCACGAACAGCAACGTCGACATCGGCATGTACGGCGGGACGACGGGCGCCACGTACGAGATCCTCGTCACCGCCGAGAACCACAACGGCGGCGGCGGTCCGGCATCCACCGGGAGCAGCGCGCTCATCGGCGTTCGCAACACGTTCGTCGGTGACCAGTCGGGCGCGAAGTTCGAGCAGTGGTTCTCCAGCGCCCAGTACGGCGTCACCTCGTTCGGTGTCGTCGATCTGTACGGAGCCGCCAACCAGACCGGCGTCGACCTGCACCTCACCTTCGTGTGCGACCTCGCCGCGAACACGTGCGCGGTCTACGAGAACGGCACGATGGTCAGCTCGCTGGCGCACGGCTTCGCCCTCGAGGGGGTCGTCGGCATCGGCCAGGTCCACGATCCGTCCGGCGGCGACGGGGATCCGCTCTTCGGGACGATCTATGGCGTGGCCGTGTACGACGAGATGCTCCCGCCGGCCGAGATCGCGGCCCACAGCGCCGCCTTCTTCGCGCCGGGCAACCTCGGCACGAACTACTGCACCGCCACGGCCGTTCCGAACTCGTCGGGTCAGATCGGCGTCATGTCCGCGATGGGCTCGCGCGTCGTGGCGGACCGCGACTTCACGCTGGTCGCCGAGCAGCTTCCGACGACGTCGTTCGGCTTCTTCCTGACGAGCATGACGTCGAGCTTCGTCGCGAACCCCGGCGGCTCGCAGGGCAACCTGTGCGTCGGCGGTGCGATCGGCCGCTTCGTCGGGCCGGGCCAGATCATGAACTCGGGCCAGACCGGCGCGATCTCGCTCGACGTCGACCTCGCGATGCTCCCGACGCCGACGGGTTTCGTCCTCGCCCAGCCGGCCGAGACCTGGTTCTTCCAGGCGTGGCACCGCGATTCTGCGGGCGGCTCGCCGACGTCGAACTTCACGGACGGTCTGGAGGTGACGTTCGAGTGATGTCGATGGACCCGTCGACCCGCAGCGGGCCAGACTCCTGATGGACTGACTCGTTCGCCGGTGGTTCCCGCGGCGCGGGGGTGCGCTCGAGCGCCTGCGCGAGATTCGCAGACACCCGCGTCCGATGGTGTGGACTGGTGTTCGGCGGCCGCGGTGAAGGGCGAGCGCGTACGAATCGGGTGTGCAGGAGGCGCGATACGAGTGCCCTCCTTGGGCGGTGGATCCGCCGGGCCGGGATCCTGTCCGACCGATCGCCAATGAGCGACTACCCTGCGCTCCATGCGTTCTCCGTTCGTCCGCGCGGTGCTCGCCCTCGTTCCCCTGGTTCTGATCGCTGCCGCCGCCCTCCTGCTCGGGCGGGGGACGGGCGATGCGCCTACGTCCGAGGTCGTGCAGCGCAGCGCGCCGCTCGCCGACGAGCCGTCGGGAGAGGGCTCCGCCCTGGCGCCCGTGGACGACGAGTCGGACGCGGTGCGAGCCGCCGAGCAGGGATCGCGCGTCGAGGAGGTGGTCGAGCCGACAGCCTCCTCGCGGGAGACCGAAGCGAAGGAGGGCCTGATCACGCTCTTCGCCGGCTCGATCGTCCTGCTCGACGACGATGGCTCGCGTGTCGAAGACCTGTCGGGCGTGCTCCACCTCATGGTCTGGACGGAGCTCAGTGGCCGCGGCGCGAAGGTGAACGTCGTGGATGGGGCGTTCCAGCTCAACGTCCGGAACGGAGTGGACGGGGGGCTCTTCCAGGTGGACGACTGGTCCGCTCTTCCGGGCGAGATCGACGAGCTGCGCTGCGTGTGCCGGAGCTTCAAGGTGGAGGGCCGGGGGGCGATGCTCTTCTGCGACCCCGAGAGCGGCGATGCGCTCGACGAGGAGCTGTCGTTCCCGGCGAGGACGACGGGTGCGCTGCTCGCCGTCCGGCCGGCGCCAGCGCTGATGCTCCACGTGCGCGACGGAGCGTCGGGCGCGGCCCTCGACCGCGTCGAGGTGCGTGCGTCGACCGGAGGAAGGCACTCTCGGATGGTTCACCCCTTGGGAGGCCGCGCCGAGTCGCTCGTCCAGGACGCGACGTCGCCCGTCCTCCTGCGGCCGACCGCTGCGCTGGCCGGGAAGACGGCCGCGACCCTGTTCGTCCGCGCCGAGGGCTATGCGTGGAAGACCGCGACCGTCGGCTTCCTCCAGGCCGGGGAGCGAACCGTCGAGCTCGTGCCTGCAGGGGCTCTCCAGATGACGTTCGAGGGCGAGGTTCCCCGCAAGGCCGCGTTCCGCCTGTTCTCCTCCGACCAGGGCGTTCCTCTCTGCGAGATCGAGCTCCGCGGCCGGTCCGAGCTCCTGCTCGATGCGCTTCCACCCAACGGCTACGACGTGCGCGTCGAGCTCGGACCCTGGTACGACGACCCGATCCTGCTCGCCCGCGAGGAGGTCGAGGTCCTCGCCGGCCCGGCGACGCCGGTGACGCTCGTGCTGGAGCAGGTCGATGCGGTGCAGACCGCGCAGCTGGCGGGGACGTTCATCCTGCCGCCCGCGTGGGAGGACGAGCGGCCGAAGCTGTCGCTCCAGCGGCTGACGACGTCGAAGACGGGCGCGAACAAGTACATGATGATCCGCGACGGCGAGTTCGATGCGGTCGACGGCATGCCCGGGCACTTCCGCTTCCAACGGAAGTTGCTGGAGACGGGCCGCTACGAGCTCAGCTACGGGGAGTTCGACGCGAAGCTGATCTTCGACCTGCCGCCAGAGGGTCGGTCGGACATCGTCTTCGAGATCGGCGAACCCGTCGCCCTCACGGTCCGCGTCGTCGACGCCGCGACGGGCGCGGACGTGACCGACGTCGAGACGATCAGCTGGAGCGTCACGTGGCCGGAGGGCGCGTGGTCCGGCCGTTCGTCGTCGGCGTCCCGGGACGAGGCCACAGGGCTCTTCGAGCTCCGCGTCCCGCGCGGGCCGATCGACATCTCGACGTTCGGCGACTGGTCGGGAAGCACCGAGATCCCGCTCGCCACGGACGGTCTCCGCGCGACGCTGGAGGTTCGCCAGCGGAGCAGCGCGGTGATCGAGCTCCGGAGCGGCGACCAGGTCCTGCCCTGGCCCAGCGGCGTCCGGTGGGAGGTGACGGCCGTCGAGGGCGAAGGCCGCTACAACTCGAGCGGCACGGCTGGCGAGGAGCGCTGGTTCGGCGTGTCGGAGCCGGGGATGTACCGCGTGGTGATCCCGCCGATCGACGGCTTCGAGCCGCACGAACCGATCGAGATCGAGCTGGTCGAAGGCAAGCGCGTGCGCGCCGTCGTCGAGCTCGTCCCGAATTGACGGCGCGCAGCGGTCGACGCGACGGACGGCTCAGATCCGATCCAGGACCTCGCGCTTCTCCCGAGCGAACTCCTCGTCCGTGAGGATCCCGTCCGCGTGCAGCCGGTGGAGCTTGCGCAGCTTCTCCTCGAAGTCCTCCGCCTGCGCGTCGCTCATGTCCTTCGCGCGGGACAGGTCGACGTCGGCCTCGTCGAGCGCGTCCTTCAGGAGGCCGCCGCCCATCCGCGCCCAGGGCTCGACGTCCTGGCGGGCGCGCTGCGGGTCGAGGACGAGCCCAGAGCCGGCGACCCCCCGGGCGCCGATCTTCTGCACGAACGCGCCCCCCATGAACAGGATGAAGCCGATGACGGCCCGGATCGCTGACGACCGCATCTTGTTGTCGAAGTCCGAGAAGTCACCGGCGTTCATGGCACCGGTCACGAAGACCGACATGACAGTCAGCAGGCCGATGCCGGTCATCGCTATGCCAACGTAGTAGATCGCCTGGCGGCCTTCGCTGATCCTGCGGCGAGGTCGAGTCATGGGGAGATCCTAGGCGCGATGGCGGTCGCGCGTGGCCCATCGGTCGAGCGCCGACGTGATCGGGTCGTAGAAGAAGTACAGGAAGACCACGGGCGCGAGGAATACGACCGACCACATCGCCTCCCCCTTGGCGCGCTCCCAGAGTCCGAGCCACTGGGTGACGACCACCAGGAGCGCGACGCCCGCGAACGTGAGCAGGGTCGTCACGTAGGGGGTCAGCGGATGGTTCGAGATCGGGGCCCTGCGTCGTCGCGCCATGGTCGGACCCCGTACGCAGGCCGCGCGGCCCCATTCACGCCGCGCTGATTCTCCCACTCAGTCCGTCCATCGGCACTCGACCCACACCGAGCGCCCGCCGATGAAGTACACGGTGAAGTAGTTGGGGTTCTCGGGATGCGCGCTCGGCAGGTCGTACCGCCAGTACAGGTCGCACCGGTTGGCGCAGGCGTCCGTCTTGCTGGGGTAGCCGAAGAGCTCGACGATCTCGCCCATCGTGCGCATGGTCAGGTTCGAGTCGGCGGCCTCCCGATCGATGGCGCGCAGGTCGATCGCGGCCTTGATCGCCGCGACGTCGGGGCCGTGCAGCCGATTCAGGCGCTCGTGCACGTCGGCGGAGGGCGGGCGCCTCTGCAGCGCGCGCTCGATCGCGGCGAGGCGTTCCAGGATCTCCCCGGACTCGACGAGGGTGTCCTCGGGGCCCGCGGGGACGCGGGCACGGGCGGGGAACGCGGACTCCGGCCGCGGCGCGGCGAGCTGCGTCTCCTCTCGATCGAGCAGCGCCTCCACCCGCGCAAGCAGCGCGTCCACGCGGGACGACGTGTCCACCCGCACCCTCGCGGGCTCCTGGGCGTTCGAAGGTGGGCTCGCGACGAACAGACCGTGAGCCACCAGCGTGAACACGCTGGCACCCAGGGCGACGAGGAGGCCTTTCAGTAGCTCCGGCATGGCGGCGACGGCGATCGTACGTCGCGCCTCGCCTGCGTGCCCGACCGGGCGGTCAAGGGGAAGCGTCGGGTGACCGATAGCAGCTCTGCCGGTGGGCGCAACGATGGGGCGGAGGCAGCACGGACGGATCTGGATGGCGTCGGCCTCCCTGCTCGTGGTCGTCCTCGCCCTTCTGCCCATGGCGCTCCACTCCCGGGACCCCGGGGAAGCGCAGCGGCTCGCCGCCCCGACGTCTGCCGATCTGCCGCCGCCCGCGCTCGTCGACGTCGAGTCGATCGCGTGGCGCGAGATCGATGGTGAGGAGGCCCCGGTCGAAGTTCCGGAGGACGACGCGAGCGACCTGCTCGCCTGGGCCGAGGGCATGGTCACCGTCCGTGTCGTGGACGAGACCGGCGCGCTCCCACCCGACGTCGAGGTCATCGTGGTGCGCGGTGCGAAGCAGAACGAGTTCGTGCTTCCCGAGACGGGCGTGCTCGAGTTCCCGGTCGCCGACATCGCGGGCGCGACGCTTTGCGCGATGGCCCACGGTCGCTCGATCGACACGACGCAGGTCGGCGCGAGGCCGCGTGCCGAGTACGTGCTCTCGCTGGGGGAGGAGGCCGTGCTCTCGGGCGTCCTGCGGATGCTCGACGGCGAGCCCGTTCCCGAGGGCGCACGCGTCTTCGCCTGGCGCTTCCGCGAGACGACGAGCCTGGAGCGCGGACTCGCCGTGTACGCGTCGCTGCCGAAGGGCTACAGCGCCGAGGTCGAGCGGGACGGGACCTTCGCGATCGACGGGCTGAAGGCCGGGAACGGCTACGGCGTGACCGCCTACGGCGGCGGCGTCTTCGTGACGTACGAGCACGCGGCGCAGAGGCTCGTCGCGCCGGCGCACGACATCGAGCTCGCGGCGGGCTACGTCGGAGCCGTCGACATCGACCTCGACGGGCCCAAGGTCGTGCGCGACCTCCTCCTGGGAACGGCCTCGCCGCTCCCGGACCTGCCCGGGCGGTATTCCGAGGACTCCGAGCACTCGACCCACGTCTGGTGGGAGTGGGACATCGCCGCGACCGCGGTCAACGCGCGCAACTGGAGCACGTCCCTCGCAGGGCTCGCTCGTTCGGACGATCCGCGACGGAGCCTCCCGCTGCGGACCTTCGTGTACGGCGCCTCGCGCGAGAGCGTCCAGGTGGAGGGGACGGCGCGCTGCGTGCTCCCGGTCCTCGGCGCGCTCTCGGCGCGGATCGCCACGGAACCAGTCGTGACCGCGGGCGACGTGCCGTGCGTGCGGATCCCGCTGGAGGGTGTGCCTGCTGCGTGGACGACCCAGCCGTTCGGTTCGCTGCGGATCCTCTTCGATCCAGGGGCTGCGCCCGCCCGGTCCGACGAGCGTCCGCTCTCCGCGCGCGTTCGACTTCTGCCGACGTCCGGTCAGGTCCGTGACGGGCTCACGCTCGTCGCGACGCCGGATGGAAGCGCGGGCGCATATAGCGTCCCGCTCGTGCCGGAGGGCAGCTATCGGTTCTGGTTCTTCGACGACATGGCCGGCGCGTCCGTACCCGAACGGCTTCGGGAGGGGAAGCCGATCGAGGTCCGGTCGGGCGAGACCACTCTGGTCGATCTGACCGACGTGCCGATGGCGGCGATCGAGCTGACCGTCCTGCGGTCGGACGGCCGGCCCTTCACGGGATCGCTCAGCGGTGACCTCCTAGTCCCGTACGGAGGGAAGGGGAGCTACCTGGCGCTCAACAAGGGGACGCTCCACTTCGACGGGCCTCCGTACCGTCTTTCGATGATCCCGATCGACCGCCTCGTGGACGGTCGCTGCCACGTGACGGTGCAGAGCGTCTACCTCGGCCGGGAGTACCACTTCACGTGCCCGCTGCTCGCGCTGGAGCCCGGGCGCACGACGACGTTGACGGTTCACATGGTCGATCCCGTCGAAGCTATCGCCGGCGTCCGGTAGCGGCGCTGGAAGGCCGGGTCGTTCACGAGATCATCCCGTTCATCCACTCGATGAGGGACACCGTCCCGAGGCCTCCGAAGGGAAGCAGGAACGCCCCGAGGATCGGAGCCGACAGGTTGGGCGAGAGCGCGCCGTGCCGCATCCCGCTGACGAGAGCGCGGACCGACTCCAGTCTCTCGACACGCGTCTTTCGCTCCTTCTCTTCGACCGTGTCGTCGAACTTCGCGCGCCGGATGGCTCCCTCGAGCCGCTCGATGACGTCGCGCCTCGAGCGGATCACGTTGCGCCTCAGCAGGACGGCGGCTGCAAGCGCTGCGACGAAGATGAAGAGCCCTGCGACGAGCAGGGAGAAGCTCCATGCCCAGTGGTCGAACACGGGGAGGCGCCCGACGACGTGGAAAGTGAGCAGCAAGAAGGGGAAGAAGATCAGACCCGTGACCGCCGCACTTCGCTCCGCGATCACGTCGATCGGGGCGATGTACTTCGCGAGGTTCGGGCTGATCTCGTACTGCTCTGCGATCCTCTTCCGAACCCCTTTGTCCCATGTCACGTCGCCTCGTGAGATGCCCCTGACGAAGTGGAGGAACAGACGGATGGCGTCGATGACCGCGCAGGTGACGAAGATCGTCGTGAAGGACGAGACGTAGAAGGTCCAGTGCTCCCAGGCGGTCGCAGCGTGGCCCCGGACGGGAGCGCTCGGCCAGGGATCGATCCAGTGGATGACGATGATGACGACCGTCGTCGGTACCGCGAGCCCGATCACGCGCCAGAAGCGTGCGCGGAGCGTTCCGGCCCCGCGGTATTCGCGCCAGATCTCGCTCGCATTCCCGTGGCTGGTGAATCGATGATCGAACGCGCCGGTCAGCGCGCGATGAGCGCGTCGTAGCGTCGCGGTGCACCGTGCGGGGAAACTCTGCTCCTCGCTCGGTGCATGCCGAGATGGAACCCCTCTTTCGGAGGGCCGGAGGCCGAAGATCACGTCGAGATTCCTTCCCTCGATCTCCAGCTTCTTCCACGCGTACGTCAGGCTGAAGACGGCGACGAAGACGGCTGCCACGCGCAGGAAGATCGTCGGCCACACGCTGACGCCCTCGAAGAGAACGAAGGGCTCTCGGTCGTAGTGTCCCGAGTCGGCGAAGACCGCGGACCACAGTGCCACGATGACCAGGAGCGTCAGGAGCCCGGCGGCGGCGAGGAACCAGGCCCAGTTCGACTGTCCGTCGGGCCGCGGTCCGTCGCTGCTCACGGGCGCATCGCCGGAACTCTGCCCCGCAGCGCTCTGCGGGGTCCTCGGAAGGAGCCAGTACCGCCACTGCCGGACCCGCGGGACCAGCACGGCGATCAGGACGAACAGCAGGATCACCAGGAAGTGCATCTGGAGCACTCGACGTACGGGAGGAGCCAGGCTGGGCGTGCTCGGGACGATCCTCGATTCGTGCGGCTTCGTCCGGGTCTCCTCCGTAGCCGAGTGCAGGCTCAGGTAGAGCGGGCCGCTTCGTGCGATCTCGTGGATCTGCGGCGAGAGGAACTGCTCGACCCACGCCTCGGCGGCAGGCTTGGCCCTGGGGTCGTTCCGGTTGGTCTCGCTGCCCTTCTTCACGAACTCGGCGGTGTCGGACAGTCCGCCCAGCGCGAGCTGGCACGCGACGAAGCTGGCTGTCTGGTACGCGTCCCTGAAGGGCGGGATCGAGGCCTGGACCTCCTCCTTCGCCTGCAGCCCGTAGCTGCTGGCGACGACAAGGTTCCGGGTGAACTTGTAGTTGTTGCGGTGAGCGAGACGGGCGTCCAGGCCGGTCGTGAACGTGATGACGTTCGGAAGCCGCGCGCGAATGGCCTGCAGGATCAGGATGACGTCGTAGACGTCCGAGCCCACGATCCCGATCGCCTGGACCTCGCTTCCTCGGCCCCTGACCTCGTCGACGTGCTTGTCGAGCTGGTCGATCAGGCGGCGGACGTAGTCGAACTGGCTCGGCCCGTACGCGCGACTCAGCTGCTGGCCCGATCCGTCTCCGCTGGCACCCGCTGACTCCTCGCTCTGGTTCCCGTCGCGAGCGTTTCCGTCGAGACCTCGCAGGTAGTGCAGGGTCTTGACTCGCTGGCGGCGCTTCTGGATCTCGAGCTCGTCGTCCGCGCTCCCCAGGTCGGCGAATCGCTCCTCGGCCGACCCCAGGAGGCGGCGGCCATAGACGGTGTCCCACTCGCCGAGCAGCACGATCGAGTCCCTCTTGGCGGTCGAGACTCCGCGGATCTCGAGCTCCTCGACGAGTTCATCGAGGAGCTGCTCGTCCTGAAGGATCGTGTGCGTGATCCCGCGGATCGGCAGAAGGCTGAGCTTGCCGCTCTCGTTCGTGGAGTCGGCGGCGTCGGAGCTTCCCCAGGCGGTCGCCCTGGAGTTGTAGAGCTGGATGCTCGGGAGGATCGACGCCCGCCTTGCACCCTCGGCGAGGCAGGCGCCGGCGGTGTCTTCGAGGAGCCACCGCCGAATCGACGCGGTGGCATCTGCCTGCATGCGAAGCGCTCCGTTGGCTTCGAGGCTGCGGGCGAGAGCCATGGCAACTCGATTCGCTCGCCAGGTCGCACCCTTGGTCTCGAGGATGCCGGTCTGCGTACAGAGCTCGTAGGCGAGCACCTTCGAGAGGGCATCGATCAAGCGGGATCGATCTCCACCGGACTGGTGCTTGATGACGTCTTCGGCGGCGAGTCGATTCCGAAGGACGACCGCCTGTGCCGCGGGGGAGTCGTGAGCGATCGCGCAGGCGAGCCTCGACTCCCAGGACCCGAGCTCCGCGTAGAGCGTGCTGCGCTGGATACTGTCGTCTCCGTACGCGGACTCGATCCAGTCGCTCTCCACCTCGGACAGACGGAGCAATGCGGACACCGAGCGGCTCGACGTGTCCGCGAGCTGATCCCGGTGCAGCTTCGTGACGAGGCCGCCCTGCATCCCCGTATCCGTGGAGTCCGCATGCCATTTCTCCAGAGAGTCGATCGACCTCTCGATGAGCGTCTCGTCCGCGCGGACGCGTACCCGACCGAGCTCGACGATGAGGTCGAGCGCGATGGTGTTGATCCGTAGAGCGAGCCGACGGTCATAGAGGTGGTGATGCGGCGCGGAGGTAGCGATCAGCGAGTGAATCCGAGGCAGCTCCTCTCGGACCCACGTCGCGACGCTCGCTGCCTCTCCGAGGTACCCATCCGTACGTGCCTGCTCGACGAGCTGAGCGATCCGCTGCTTGTTCGGAAGTTCGAGGTCCTTCAACGCCGACCCCCCTTCTGGATCGACGCCATCTCGCAACTCCGCTTCGAGGTCCCTCAGCCCAGCGGACAGCCGGTGCACGACGCGGTCGAGAGAGGGCGTCGGCTCCGCCGCGAGTCGCCTGGCGAGCGCGTCCAGCTTCCACTCGACGAACGCACAGTCGAATTCGTCCTGCGTCTCCGGGCCGCCGGCCCGCCAGTCGCAGCACTGCAGCGCCACCGCCAGATCCGCGACGCAGTTGGCGGTGGGGGCATCGGCCAACCAGCGATCGAGGACCTCCTCGACGCGCCCGATGCGGCCGCTCTCGATCTCCTCCAAAGCCTGATCGTCCGTGGCAGGCGTCCGCCGTGGAGCCTTGCGGACGTGGTCGAGGTGCGCCCTCAGTGACCTGCAGAGCTCATCGCGCTGGTCGTCGCCCCAGTCGAGCGCGGTCGCCAGTCGACCGATGGTCTGGGTCCGGGCCTGGAGGTCGTCGTTCTCTGGCTGCGAACTCCGAGCGCGCTGACGGAGGAGCTTGGCGAGGATCGTCGAGTTCGGCGGCCCCAGCACGGCGATGCGGATGGGCGCAGATTCGTCCCTGGCTGCTCCGTTGACCCGGTCGATGAGTGACGGGTCGACGAGCGCAAGGAGCTCGACGAGGAGTCGATCCAGCGCGTAGAGCGACTGGCCGCCGAAGACGGACGTATCGAACCAGAGAACCACGACGTCGTGCGACTTGCCCTGCGCTGTCTCGAGCGTGGGGCTCGCCTCGATGTCGTCCTGGATCTGGTGCCACTCGTACGGGATGTAGAACGGGAACGAGCCGTCACCGTTCGACGCCCTCCCCTCGAGCTCGAGCGTGAACGTCGTGCCCCTGTCCACGTGCCGCGACCAGTAGGTCTTCAGGACCCGCAGCTTCGAGCCTGAGGTCGGAACGTAGTCGAGCCGACCCAGGGCGGAGAGGACCGCGTAGCGCTCGCGGCGTCGGGCTTCGGCCTGTGCCGCGAAGCGCCCGCCCGGTATCAGGACGGGAAGGATCGTCAGGGAACGTCCGTTCTCGACGCCCCTCGGGAACAGACGCTCGATCCGCTCCACGAGTCCGTCGAACGAGCGAAGTGTATCGGTCGATCTCGGAGCGTTGGTCGATGCAGGGCTCGAGTCATCGCCTTCCGTGGTCGCGTTCTCCTCCGATGCCAGACTCGCGACCGCGCCGAGAGGATCCTCCCAAAGCCGCGCCGTGACCTCGAAGTCCCGCGGCGACCTGTTGGCGGGCGTGCTCGGTCCGTCGGCGGGGCGCGCGCTCTTGTACGGACTATCGATGAGGGTCACTCCGCCGAGCACGGCGAGCGTCAGCAGGAGCGCCGGGAGCGGGCGAGATGGGGACGTCGGAATGGACGGGCTCATACGAGGCCTCGGACGATTGGACGGACAGGCGCAGGCTCTGGCTCGAGCCCGTGCCCGATCGCTCGCGTCGCTCTTCGATCCCCGCACGTCCTGGAGGGCAGGACCGGGGAAGGGACGCGGGCAGGTAGCACAGGAACGGGGGACCGAGTCCCCGTCGCGCCAAGTGGCGTCGCACGACCGAGCGGTTGCACCGCGCGTCTGGACGGGGACGAGCGGCGCGCCGTGGCGGTCTTCGCGACACGGCAAGCGCGCTCGATGAGGACGAACGGGCCGAGCCGAGTCGACCGCCGGAGAAAGTCCCGAGAACTCCAGCGATCCTGCCCAGCGTCCCCCTCGCGGGACGGTCCACCGCGTACGCGCGATCGCGCGGCTCGTTCTGCTGCCCGACCCGCCTTGCCCGTTCGCAGGTCTCGGCCTGGGTCAGCCGCCCGCTTCGACGTCCTCGAGCGGCTTCAGGCTCTGCAGCGTCGTCGGGAGGAGCTCCGCCACCGTCGGGTGGATGTGCACCGCCCGCGACACGAGCGTGTACGGCGCCTCCGCGTACATCGCCGTGAGCAGCGTGTGGACGACCTCGTCGCCGCCGACGCCCAGGATCGCGGCGCCGAGGATCTCCTCCGTGTCGGCGTCGACCAGGATCTTGATGAAGCCGTCGGTCTCGCCGCGCTCCTTCGCGCGACCGACGTGCTTCATCGGGCGCTTGCCGATCAGCACGTTGCGGCCCGATCGGCGCGCCTGCTCCTCGGTCATTCCGATGCGTCCGAGCGGCGGGTCGACGAAGAGGCCGTAGCAGGGAATCCGATCGGAGACGCGGCGCGGGTCATCGTCCAGGAGGTTGGCCGCGACGATCTCGTAGTCGTTGTAGGACGTGTGCGTGAACGCGCCGCGGCCGTTGCAGTCGCCGATCGCCCAGATGCCGTCGACGCTCGTACGCAGGTGCTCGTCCACCTGGATGAACCCGCGCTCGTTCGTCTTCACGCCGACGGTCTCCAGGCCGAGGTCGTTCGTGTTCGGCACCCGACCGACCGCCAGGAGCAGATGCGAGCCGCGGATCTCGGGGTCGCCCTGCTCGCATTCGACGCCGATCCGCACGCCGTCGCCATCCGGCGCGACGCGAACGCACTCCGCGTGGAAGCGGAATCGGACGCCCTCGCGCTCCAGCACCTCACGCACGACGTCCGACACGTCCTCGTCGTCCCGTGCGATCGGCCGCGCGCCCATCTCGACGACGGTCACCTCGCTCCCGAAGCGGCGGAACATCTGGGCGAACTCCAATCCGATGTAGCTCGCACCGACGACCACGAGGTGCTCGGGGAGCTCGGTCAGCTCCATCATCTCGGTGTTCGTCAGGTACGGTGTCGCGTCGAGGCCCTCGAGGTTGGGGACGCGCGCGCGCCCGCCGACGTTCAGGAAGATCGACTCCGCCGTCAGCGTCCTGCCGCCGACCTCGACGCGACCAGGGCCAGCGAGCCTCGCGTGCCCGCGGACGACCTCGACGCCGTCCGCGCCCTCCAGCCAAGACTCCAGGCCGGTGCTGGAGGCGCCGGAGATCTCCTTCATGCGCGCGTGCACGCGGGCCATGTCGACGGTCACCGTGCCCTCGACCTCGACGCCGAAGTCCGCGGCGCGTCGGGCCATGTGCGCCGCGCGCGCGCTTGCCACGAGCGCTTTCGTCGGCGTGCAGCCGTCGTTGACGCACGTGCCGCCGAAGCGACTCCGCTCGACGATCGCGACACGCTTGCCGGCGCCCGCCAGCCTTACCGCGAGCGACGGACCCGCCTGGCCCGTCCCGATCACCACTGCGTCGAATGCGTCTGCCATCTCCGTCCTCACCGGTGTCGTTTGGCCCTGCCTCGTCTCCGATCGTAAACGTCCGGTCGTCTCCGGACCGGACAGCCGAATCGCAGATCGAAGGCGGGTCAGGATCCCCTCGCCGATTGAGCGCCGGTGTGGTGGGATCGTCTCCATGACGCTCGCCGCTCTCCTGCCACTCATGACGCTGGCCGCGCCCGCGGCGCCGGCGCAGCAGCTCACCGTCCTGGTCCGCGAGGACGATCAGCTCCCCGGCGCCGGGACCCTTCGCTTCGTCGACCAGCTTGCGGTCAACGACCGCGGCGACTGGCTCGTCACGGCCGACATGGAGCTTCCGAATTCCACCGGGTTCGGCGACTTCGCGCTCATCGGACCGAATGGTGTCATCATCGCTCCGCAGACCGATCTCGTCGGGATGCCGGGCGTCTCCGCCGATCTCTACGACGCGGTCGGACTCACCGGCGAAGGCGACTCGGTCGTCATCTGCGACCTCATCGGAGTCCCGATCGGCCAGCGCGTCGCGCTGCTCGTCAACGGGCGAGTCGAGCGCCGGGAGGGGTTTCCCGTCGATGCGGTCGGGCTGCCGCCGTCGGCGGCGTGGACGTTCTTCTTCCTCGGCCCCCTCGTTTCGGCACGAGGGCGCGTCGTGACCTTCGGGGACGTCGAGCCGACCGGCTCCCCGCCCGACCAGTGGGCGGTCGTGGATCACCGGATTCAGGGCGGCACGATCGTGTCCGCGGAGGCGGTCCTCCAGGAGGGCGATCCGCTTCCGATGCAGACCGGCACGCTCCGCCGCGCCAACGTGCGCGCCATCAGCGACGGCGGCCACATCCTGTACGGAGCGACCGGAGGCCCGAACGGTGAGGTCCTGTACCTCGACGACACGCTGCTCGCGGAGCGCGGTCAGCCGAGCGTCGTCCCCGGTCGCCCGTGGACGAACTTCATCGGGACCGCGAAGGGGGACGTCAACTCCAGCGGCCAGTACGTCTTCGTCGAGCGGATCGTCGGCGACTCCGCGACCGAGTGGGTCATCGTCAAGGACGGCGCGCTGTTCCGTCAGTCGGGAGACACGCTCCCGGCGATCGCGCCCTTCGTGATCGAGACGTTCCGTACGAGCCTTGCCAGCCTCACCGACAGGCCTCAGATCACCGAGTCCGGCGCGGTCCTGTGGAGCGCGACCTGGGACGATCCGACGCCGGGTCGGGGGCGGGGGGTCTTCCTCGACGATCGCCTGATCATCGAGCCGGGCGTCACGATGGCCGGGTCGGAGGTCGTCCGAGGCGTCGACGGTCGCACGATGCGCATCTCGCCGAATGGACGCTGGCTGATCTTCCGCGGCCAGGTGTCCGCGCCAGGGCAGCTCAACGACGAAGCTGCGATCCTGATGGACCTCGGCGAGGGCATGCCGGTTTGCGCGCCCTCCGTGCCGAACTCGACCGGCGCGTCAGCTGAAATCACCGCCCTCGCTCCGGTCGTCGCGGCGGGATCGCCGCTGCAGCTCGTCGCCCACGACCTGCCGCTCCAGCGCACGGGCTACTTCCTCGTGGCGCCGCAGACCGGCTTCGTCGTGCAGCCCGGCGGCAGCCAGGGCACGCTCTGCCTCTCCGGCTCGATCGGGCGATTCATCGGCCAGACGATGAGTACCGGCACGGCCGGATACCTCCGCGCGACGGTCGATACGTCGCTGCTGCCGCTCTCGCCCAACCGCCCCGTCCTCGCGGGCGAGACGTGGACCTTCCAGGGCTGGTACCGCGACGACAACCCGACGCCGACGAGCAACTTCACGTCGGCCGTGAGCGTGATGTTCTGAGGGCAAGCGCACCTCGAGAAGACTAGGCTCGCCCCCCGTGGCACCGCCGGTTCAGGACGTCTTCGAGCTCCGTGGGATCCGCAAGGCGTTCTCGGACGAGGTCGCCGTAGACTGCGTGGACCTCTCGATCGCGTCCGGCGCGACGACCGTCCTCATCGGGCCGAGCGGCTGCGGGAAGTCGACCCTCCTGCGGCTGTTGCTCGGGCTCGTCGCGCCGACTTCGGGCTCGGTGACGTTCGAGGGCAGCCCGGTCGACCCCACGGACGCGCTCGCGCAGCGGCGCCGGATGGGGTACGTGATCCAGGGCGGCGGGCTCTTCCCGCACCTCTCCGCGGAGGGGAACGTCACGCTGCTCGCGCGGCACCTCGGCTGGGACGCCGATCGCCTCGCCGCACGTATTGCCGAGGTCTGCGACCTCGCCCGGCTCGAGCGCGGCCTGCTCGGCCGCTTCCCGCTCCAGCTCAGCGGCGGTCAGCGCCAGCGCGTCGCCCTCGCGCGGGCGCTCTTCCTCGACCCGGGCGTGCTGCTGCTCGACGAGCCGCTCGGCGCGCTCGATCCGATCGTGCGGTCCGACCTCCAGGACGAGCTCCGTGCGACATTCGACGATCTCGGGAAGACCGTCGTCCTCGTGACGCACGACATGGGGGAGGCGGCGTTCTTCGCGGACCGCATCGTGCTGATGAAGGACGGCCGCGTCGTACAGGAGGGGACGTTCGACGAGCTCGACGGCGCGCCCGCCGATCCCTTCGTCACCCGCTTCATCGGCGCGCAGAGGAGCCACGTCGTCCGGTGAGCGCCAGGCTGTGGATCGTCGGCGCGGCGGCGCTCGTCTTCGCGTTCGTACCGCTCACGAGCGAGCGCGAGGGGCCGCGCGTCGGCTCGAAGAAATTCACCGAGTCCGTCGTGCTCGGTGACGTCCTCGCTGGACTCGCTCTCGACGCAGACGTCGACGCGCTCCACGCGCGCGAGCTCGGCGGCACGCGGATCCTGTTCGAGGCGCTGCTGTCCGGCGAGATCGACGTCTATCCCGAATACACGGGCACGATCGCCCAGGAGATCCTCGCCGGCCGCGACGTATCCGACCTCGACGCGATGCGCGCGGCGCTCGCCGAGCAGGGCGTGGTGATGTCGAAGCCCCTCGGGTTCAACAACGGCTACGCGGTGGGGATGCGCGAGGCGCGCGCGGAGGAGCTCGGTATCACCACCATCTCCGGCCTCGCGTCGCGGCCCGATCTCGCGTTCGGGTTCAGCTCGGAGTTCATGGACCGCGCGGACGGCTGGCCCGCGCTGAGGGACGCCTACGGGCTGCCCCAGCGCCGCGTCGCCGGCATGGACCACGACGTCGCGTACCGCCAGCTCCAGAGCGGCGCCATCGACGCGATGGACGTGTACACGACGGACGCCGACGTCCTCGCGTTCGATCTGCGGCTGCTCCGCGACGACCGCGAGCACTTCCCGCTGTACGAGGCCGTCCTTCTGTACCGCGACGACCTCGCGCGGCGCGCGCCCGGAATGGTGACGTCGATGCTTCGCCTGGAGGGCGCGATCGACGAGGCGCGGATGATGCAGATGAACGCGAGCGCGCGGATCGATCGAGTGCCCGAGCGCCAGGTCGCCGCCGCGTTCCTGGCGTCCGACCTCGGCGTGAAGATCGAGGTCCGCGAGGAGACGCGCGCCGACCGCCTGCGCCGGCACACGCTGGAGCACCTGCAGCTCGTCCGGCTGTCGTTCCTGCTCGCGGTGCTCTTCGGCGTACCGCTCGGCGTGCTCGCGGCCAAGCGCCCGCTCTTCGGCCAGGTCGCGCTCGGCGTCGTGGGGATCATCCAGACCGTGCCGGCGCTCGCGCTGCTCGTCGTGCTGATCGAGCCCGTCGCCGCGCTCGGGCTGACGGGCGTCGGGAGCGGGTCGGCCGCGGCGATCGTCGCGCTGTTCCTGTACAGCCTCCTCCCGATCGTGCGGAACACGTGCGAGGGGCTCGGCGGGATCCCCGACGACCTGCGCGAGTCGGCCGAGGCGCTCGGGCTACCGCCGCTCGCGCGCCTCATTCGCGTCGAGCTGCCGCTCGCCTCCCGCACGATCCTCGCGGGCCTCAAGACCGCCGCGGTGCTGAACGTCGGCTTCGCGACGCTCGGCGCGCTGATCGGCGCGGGCGGGTACGGCCAGCCGATCCTGACCGGCATCCGGCTCGACGACTACGGCCTGATCCTGGAGGGCGCGGTGCCCGCCGCGCTCCTCGCCGTGGTCTGTCAGGGGCTCTTCGAGGTCCTCGACCGGCTCCTCGTGCCCGCCGGCCTCAGGACGTCGCGCTCGGCGCGAACAGGTTGACGCTGAACCGCTCGTCGCCGTCGAGCCAGCGCTTCGCCACGTCGAAGCCCGCTGCGGCCGCCAGCGCGTCGATCTCGTCCGTCGAGTACTTGTACGAGTCCTCGGTGTGGACGCGCTCGTCCGCGTGGAACGACACGGTCATGTCGAGCGCCTCGATCCGAATGGTCTGCGAGCGCTTCGAGACCAGGTTGATCACCACGCGGCCCTCGTCCTCCTCGTAGACGGCCTCGTGCGCGAACGCGGACATGTCGAAGGTGCCGCCGAGCTCGCGGTTGATCCGCTCCAGCACGTTCAGGTTGAACCGCGCCGTCACGCCCTGCGCGTCGTCGTAGGCGGCCTCTAGCACCCGCGCGTCCTTGCGCAGGTCGACGCCGATCAGCATCCGATCGTTCGGACCGAGGCTGCGGCGGACGGTGCCGAGGAAGTCCTGGGCCGTCGCGCGGTCGAAGTTCCCGACGTTCGAGCCGAGCCAGAGCACGAGCTTGCGTCGCTCCCGCTGCGACTCCATCCACTCGAACCCGCGCCCGTACTCGCCGACGATCCCGACGACGTCGAGCTTCGGATAGGCGGCGAGGAGCGCGTCCGCGCTCTCGCGCAGCGCCGTCGGCGAGATGTCGATCGGGACGTAGGTCAGGTCCTCGCGCGCGCGGAAGAACGCGTCGAGCACGTGGCGCGTCTTCACGGAGCTGCCGCTGCCGAGCTCGACGCACGTCGCGGTGTCGCCTGCCGAGGCGACGATCTCGTCCGCGTGCGCCGCCAGGATCTCGGCCTCGGCGCGGGTGGGGTAGTACTCCTCCAGGCCGCAGATCTCCTCGAAGAGCGCCGAGCCGGCCTCGTCGTAGAACCAGCGGCACGAGATGCGCTTGAGCGGGCGGGCGAGGCCGCGGGCGACGTCCTCCCCGAAGTCCTCGAGGGTCTCGTCCGGTGCGGCGCCGACGAGGGCGAGGCGTGCGACGGTCATGTGCGGTGTTCGCTCGATGCCGGGTCGAGCTCTGCGGCGAGGTCACGCCAGGCGGCGCGCTCGCGATCGGGGTGGAAGAGGGGAGCGCGCCGGAGGGAGGAGAGGCGAAGAGACTCGTGGAACTCGGAGTCCGACTCCGCACGCTGGAGCAGCGCGGCGAGCGCGCTCTCGTCTCCGACGGGAAAGTAGCCCGGATGGTCGGCGCCGAGAAGGCCGATCGAGCCGGGAATCTCCGTCGAGATCGTGGGAACGCCCAGCGCGGTCGCCTCGCCCACGACGTTCGCGCCGCCCTCGGATCGTGACGTGAGAACGTGCACATCCGAGGCCGCGAGGATCGACAGTGCCTCGTCGCGCGGCAGCTCGCCCCGCCACTCGTAGCGCGGGTTCGTCTCCGCCTCGCGCCGCGCTGCGTCGGCCATGTCCGGAGAGAGGGCGCGGCCCAGGTGGACGACGCGCAGCCGCGACGACTCCGGCGCGAGACGCGCCGCCCGCGCGGCGAGAAGCGGGTCCTTGACAGGGCGCAGGTGTCCGACGACGCACGCCTGGAACGCGTCGCCCGCCGGCGCGGGCTCGATCCCCGACACGTCGACCGACTGGTGCACGACGACGGCGCGCGAGCGCTCGTCCTCGGTGAGCTCGTCGAGCGCAGCTTTCTGGAGGACGACGATCCGCGTGGCAAGCGCGAGCGTGCGGCGCGCGACGGGGTCCCTGCCGAGGTCGACGTACAGGTCCGTGCCCGTCAGGGCGACGACGATCGGGCGGCCCGGGAGTCGCTCCGCGAACCGCTCGACGGACGGCGCGCTGCGCACGGCGTGGAGCGCGACCAGCAGGTCGTGGGGCTCGTCGTCGAGCTCTCCCAGGATCGAGACCTCCAGCCCTGCCGCCTCCAGCATGCGCTGCCAGCGCACGGCCGTGATCGAGTTGCCGAGGAGCTCGTTCGGTCCCGCAGGAGAGACGATCAGCGCTCGCTTCACGCGTCGGACCTCGCGCAGGTACGTAGCCCTGCGAAGACGTCGCGACGGGTCGGCTGGAAGAAGTTCCGCAGCGTCGGCCAGACCATGCGCGAGCGCGTCGCCCAGCCTCCGCCGCGCAGGACCTTGCGCGTGTGGAACGAGGTCTCGGAGTAGTCCTCGTACATGTCGCGCTCGAAGCCCGGATAGGGCGCGAACGTCGTCGAGGTCCACTCCCAGACGTTCCCGAACATCTGGCGGCAGCCGTGGTCACTGTCGCCGCCCGGGCACGCGCGAACGTCGACGGGGCCGCCGCCGCGCCAGTCGAGGTTCGAGCGCCGCGGGTCGCTGCCGGCGCACGCGAACTCCCACTCGGCCTCGGTGGGCAGCCGCCGGCCCGCCCAGCGCGCGACCGCGTCGGCCTCGTACCACGACACGTGGCACATCGCCCGGTTCTCCTCGACGGACCGCCAGTCGCGGAAGTGCCGTACCTCCAGCCCGCCGCCCTGCGCGCGGCGCCAGTAGACCGGCATCCGCCCGCCGATCGCGCGCAGCCAGCGCCGGGCGTCGGGACACCACAGCTCGTCGCGCTCGTAGCCGCCGTCCTCGACGAAGGCCGCGAACTCACCCTCTGTGACGGCGCTGCGCGCCATGGCGAACGGCGCGACCTCGACGTCGTGGGCCCACTTCTCGTTGTCGAAGCAGAACGTGCAGCCCGGCTCGGCGCCCATGCGCAGCGTTCCGCCTGCGATCTCGACGTCGCCGGACGCCGCGTCCCCGGCCTCGCACGTCGCGCGGTCGATGTCGAAGGCCGGCGCGTCGAGCCCGAGCGCCTGGCGCGTGTACGTCAGCGCCTCGGTGTGCATGTCCTCGTGCAGGACCGAGTACCGCGTCAGGTAGAGCCCTTGCTCGTCGAGCACGCCGTCGCGCAGCAGCCGCAGCGTCCGATCGCGCACGTCCGCCACGTAGTCGAGCACGCCTGACCGATCGGGCACCGGGAGCCGCCACCGCTCTTCGTGCTGGATCGTGATCGAGTCGAAGCGCTCGTCCGCGTCCTCCCACCACGGCGCTTCGCCCGCGGTGCGACGAAGGACCCACAGCTCCTGGAAGTACGCCGCGTGGCAGACCTCCCACAGGAGCGGGTTGATCGTCGGGAGGTAGGGGACGTCGAGATCTCCCTCGCCCAGGTCCGTGACGAGCGCGACGAGACGACCGTGCGCGTCCTTGACCTGCGCGTCGAGCTCCGTCTGGAGGGCCGCCATGCGCGCATGCTCGTGGGACTCCGTCGCGCTGTCAACGCGGGCGG
>JBCDGE010000037.1:0-61846 GCA_038757895.1 Planctomycetota bacterium
CGCGCGGGGGCCGCCGGCTCGGCGGCCACCGCCGGCGGCGCGGAGGGCGCAGCGCCGTCGGGGGCCGGTCGCTTGCCGAGCGGGAACGTCACGCGGATCTAGGCGTCGCCGCGCTCGATCTCGAACGTGACGATGTCGCCCGGCTTCTTGGTCGAGAGGACCTCCATGAGGTCGGCGTTGGCGCGGACCGGGAGCTCCTCCGCCGCGACGATCACGTCACCCTTCCGCAGCCCGACGCGAGCGGCGGCGCCGCCGTCGATGATCGACTGGATCGTCACGCCCCCATCGCTCGCCTCACCGACGTAGACACCGAGGTACCCGCGCTCCTGTGCGGGGAGCGGCTTCGCTGCCGAGGGGGCCTCGGGGGCCGCCCCCTGCTTCTGCGCCGCCGGCTTCCTCTTCAGATAGAGGCCGGACGACTGCTGCTGGGGCGTCGCAAGAGCGGCGGCAGGCGCGAGGACGAGGGCTGCGCCGAGGAGAGCGGCGCGTCGGATCGTGTTCGTCATGGGAGCGAGTCGGTTCCGTGTGGCGGTGGAGCGGGGAAGCCGGGGAGCGTTGGATCGTCAGCGCCGGCGGCGGCGCTTCTTGGACTTCTTCTTCGCCATCTTCAGGGCGACCGGCTCGGCCTTTCCGCTCTCGTCGACCGTGACCTTGGCGGTCTTCGAACCGAGCGTCTCGTGCCAGAACTTGAGCTCGTGCTCGCCCGGCGGGAGCCCCTCGATCGTGAACGAGCCGTCCGCGTCGGTGACGGCCCAGTGCGTCGCGTCGGTCACGACCACCCACGCGCGCATCCACGTGTGCATGTCGCACGTCACCTTGATGCGCTCGGCCTTCTCGAAGGTCCGCTCCAGTCGGCTGCCGGCCAGCACCGTCTGGTTCAGCTTCTCGTTGAGGACCGTGATCAGGTGGACGTTGTGAGACGTCTCGTCGGAGTTGAGGAACGCCACCTTCGTCCCGACCGGCACCACGAGCAGGTGCGGGAGGAAGCGGCAGCCCTTCTGGTCCATCTCGACCGCCTTCTCGGGCACGTCGACCTTCGCGCCCTCGACCTTCGCCGAGACGAACACGCCCTGGATCCCGCCCTTCTCGGAGATCACGAGGCTCAGGTCCGTGGCATCGACCGACTGGCCAGGCGGGCAGCAGCCCGCCGCTGCCTTCTCGGGGACCTTGAGCGGCTTGGCCTCGGGGATCTCCCCGTCGAACGTCACTGCGCCGGTGACCTTGGACTTCGAGGCCTCGGCGGCCTTCGTGGCCTCTTCCTGCGTCCCGACCGGGTCGACGGCGAGCGCCGCGGTCACGGGGACGGCGAGGACCGAGCCGGAGAGGGCGGCGAGAGCGAGGGCGTGGGTGCGGCGGATCATGGGAGCCATGATACGCCGGCCCCCCACTCCCGTGAGCGCGTTCAGGTGCGGGGTGCGACGGGGTGGTGCGCCAGGCGCCCGGGCTGCGGGATCGGCCCCACGACGGGGGTCGCCCACTCGACGAACGCTTCCGACACGTCGTCGTCACCGGAGATGAACTCGTCGGGGACCGTCCGCGTGCCGCCCGCGACCTCCACGAGCTCGTTGGTCGTGTAGACGGGCTCGTAGCGTCCACCGGACTCGTCCCGCTGGATCGCGAGCGAGCCGTGGGCGACGTCGCCCGTCGTGGCGACGTCCACCGCGGCGCGACCGACCTCGCGCGCCTCCAGGGCGTCCTGCTCCGAGACGACGCCGAAGTAGCTGCGCTGGAGGTACCCGAACGTGTCGGCGCGCACGCGCTTGGCGGCGGTGACGCGGGTCTTGACGATGTCCGACAGGTAGTCGCCGAGCGCCCCGGTGCCCGAGAGCTGCACGTTGCCGTGGCTGTCGACCTCCGAGCCCTTGCCGATGTGCTCGCCCGCCGCGTCGTGGATGCCCTCCGACGCGGCGATGATGCAGCGGCCGTGCTCGTGCAGCATCTCCTCGACCCGGTCGCAGAACGCCTCCGGATCGAAGACGCGCTCGGGGAGGTAGATCAGGTGCGGCCCGTCGTCCGAGCTGCGGCGCGCGAGCCGGCTCGCCGCCGTGAGCCAGCCGGCGTGCCGCCCCATGACGACGTTGATCTTGACCCCGCCGAGGCTGCGGTTGTCCTGGTCGTCGCCCACGAACGCGTGCGCGACGAACTTCGCCGCGGACCCGAAGCCAGGCGTGTGGTCGGCGCCGAGCAGATCGTTGTCGATCGTCTTCGGGACGTGGAACAACCGGACGTCGTAGCCCTTCTCCAGCGCCGCGTCGTTGAGGAGGTGCGCGGTCTCGGCGGAGTCGTTCCCCCCCACATAGAAGAAGTAGCGGATGTCGTGCGCCGCGAAGACGTCGAGGATCCGCTCGCACTCCTCGGTGCTCGGCTTCCTCCGGACCGAGCCGAGCGCGGCGGCGGGCGTCGCCGCGACGCGCTCCAGCTCCTCGCGCGACTCCCGGCCGAGGTCGACCAGACGCTCGTCCAGGACCCCCTGGATCCCGTTGCGGGCGCCGTAGACGCCGGTGATCTCCCGGCTCTCGACGCAGCGCTCGATGAGCCCGACGAGGCTCTGGTTGATGACGGCCGTGGGACCGCCGGACTGGCCGATCAGCGCGTGGCCGCGGGGGGAGGACATGGTCAGCGTGGGGGGCTGGTGATTCGGACGGGGGCGAGCCGCGAAAGGTACCGGCGGTCGAACGGGGGCGGAAGGCGTGCGCGCCCGGACACGGGCGCGGCGGCAAATCACCGCTCCCCTATTGCCGCCCACGCCCCCCCTCCGTATCTTCCCTCGCTCGCCCGTTCGCGCGGGCGGCGCTGACAAGCAGAAAGGGCCCGGGTGGCGGAATTGGTAGACGCGCCAGACTAAGGATCTGGTGGGGTAAAACCCGTGCTGGTTCGACTCCAGTCCCGGGCACCATTCTTCTGGTTCAACGCCTTACGGCGTTGAGACGATGGGCCCAGCCGCCTGCCCGTCGTGAGGGAACAGAGCCCAGCCGCCTGCCCGTTGTCAGGGACCAGGGCCTAGCCACCTGCCCGTTGTGAGGGACCAGGGCCTAGCCGCCTGCCCGTCGTGAGGGACCAGGGCCGAGCCGTCTGCCCGTCGTGAGGGACCAGGGCCGAGCCGTCTGCCGGCTGGACGCGAGTGACCCTTGGCGTCAGTTGCTCGAGTAGGGCGTGACGAAGCGGCTGGAGAGCTCGAACTGGCGCTCCGTGAAGCGGATCATAGTCAGGCCGGCACTGACGGCGCGGAGGTAGGTCGCGAGGCGGCTGGCCTTCTGGATCTCCCGGGGGAGGTTCTGCTCGACGACCTCGTCGGTGTAGGCGCGGAGCTGGTCATCCACGATACCGTCGAGGCGCTGGGCGTCGTCGGCGGTCAGGCGATCGCGGGAGCGGCCCTCGAACACGCGCTGGAGGACGTCGCGTTCGACCTCCGCGCGCTTCGTGCGGTAGTCGATCGCGCTGGTGATCCGGTTGCGGGCGCCGCCCTGGAGCTGCTCGCTGATCAGGTCGGCTCCGGAGCCCGGGTCCATCCAGGCGAGGAGGTCGGCGCTGGGCAGCGAGTCGTTGAGGAGGGCCTGGAAGTCCGCGCGGTCCGAGAGGCGCGGGACGTTGGACCCGCGACTCACGCTGTTCGTGACCATCGCGTCGATGAGCGCGTAGCGGTTCGAGATCAGGATGTTGTCGTCGTAGACCAGCGATGCGATGTGGCCCGTGCCGGGGATGAACGGCGACCAGAACTCCTTCACCGAGAGGCCGCCGCCGATCGGCTTGGAGTAGTAGCCGCGGTCGCCCTGCTTGCGCCCCTGCATCCCGATCTCCGGCCCGACGCCGGCGATCATCTCGCGCAGGTCGATGATCTTGGCCTCGTCCGACACCCACGCGATCACGGCCCATGCGAACACCGGCTGGCCGTCGTTCGGCGGGCCCATGTAGACCATCTCGCCCGTCTCCGGGTCGGGCTCCATGTCGGTCTCGTAGCCCCAGTCGTTCGGGCGCGCGATGAACGCGAGCCGGTCGGCCGTCGCCTCGTCGAGGTACTCGATGAAGTCCTGGGCCGACGAGAAGTCGAGCTTGCGCAGGACGTCGAGGAGGTTCGCCTGCGCCGCGGGCTCCAGCGAGTCGTAGAACATCTGGACGATCGTCGAGATCGGGCCCCGGACGTAGACGAACAGCGTGCTGTCCTCGGGCGCGTAGCGGGCGACCTCGTAGACCTCGTCGTGGTCGAAGCCCTTCGCGCGCAGCACGCGCTCCTGGCCCGCCGTCATGTTCTCGGACGACAGGTTGCCCGTCAGGTCGATGTCGAGGCCCTCGTCGAAGTCGATGACGCCGAGCACGCGGCGGACCGCGTCGACGGGCAGCAGGCGCGCGAGGAAGGCCGGCGCGAAGCGCTGCGACTTGGGGTCGAGCAGGGGCTTGGTCATCCCCCACTTCTGCCGCATGCCCGCGATGTCGATCTGGACCTCGAAGTCTCGCTCGCGCTCGTCTCGGTCGACCGAGAGGATCGAGTCGTTGTACGGGGCCGCGAGGAGCAGCGAGTTCTCGGAGCGGCTCTGCTCCAGCTCGACCGCCGCCTCGACCAGGCGCTTCGAGACGCCGGCGACG
This sequence comes from Planctomycetota bacterium, assembly GCA_038757895.1. Taxonomy (GTDB): domain Bacteria; phylum Planctomycetota; class UBA1135; order UBA1135; genus Saltatorellus. The sequence goes on from JBCDGE010000037.1 coordinate 4,582, forward strand.
ACGACGTCGTTGATCCGCGTGATGTGGATGGGCTTCTGGAGCCCTCGTCCGGACAGCGTCACCACGCCGTTCGCGGACGCGACCTGGATCCCCTGGTTGGAGAGACCGAGCACGCCGGGGTAGCGGAGCATCGAGACCGCCGCCTTGCCCCAGAAGGACACCCGCGTGTACACGGCCCAGTCCGAGTCCTCGGCGCGGCGGCCGGCGAAGTCCGCCGCCACCGCGAGGTCCTCCCCGCCGGCGACGTCGAACACGTCGAGGCCCAGCGGCACCTTGGCTAGCTCCGCCTCCAGCTCGGCGAGCTGCTCCGAGATTCGATTCTGCTGGTCGAGCTCGGCCCACTCGGGCGAGTCGAAGAACGTCCGGACCGCGGCGTTGTCGGCGACGTCGTCCTCGATCGCGAGGCGCGGGAAGCGGCGGAACGCCGAGCCGAGCTCGGCGCGCGCGACATAGACGTCGACGTCCCGCGGGATCAGGCCCGCGATGTCGGCCTTGAACCGCCCCTCCAGGGGCGAGAACAGCAGCGTCGAGAACGTGAAGTACCCGATGAACGCGAGCAGGAGGAGCGTGATGCAGCCCGCGCGGAGGAGGCGCTTCTTTCGGCTCATGGTCGGGAGGTGGGTCTCGAGAGGAGCTCGGAGGCGCCCTGGCGCACGGAGTATGGACGAAGCGTCGCGCGGCGCCTTCCTCGAAATCGGTCCGAGATTCGCGGCCCGACCCGCGCCAGGGAGCCGCACCATGGGCGCCCGCTGACGGCCCGAGGACCCGGGCCAGGCGCCCCGCAGCGATGAACCTCTCCCAGCGCGTCTCCCGACTCTCCGGCTCGGCGACCCTCGCCCTCGCCGCGAAGGCCAAGGAGATGGCCGCGGCCGGGCGCGACGTCGTGAACATGGCCGTCGGCGAGCCGGACTTCGACGCGCCGATCCTGGCCCGCCAGGCCGCCCACGCTGCGATCGACAGCGGGAAGGTCAAGTACACGCCGGCCGCGGGGCTGATGTCCCTCCGCCAGGCGATCGCCGGCCGGCTGCGGGAGGAACGAGGCGTCGCGACGTCCGCAGAGGAGGTCGTCGTGTGCCACAGCGCGAAGCACGCCCTCTCGCACGCCCTCCTCGCGCTCGTCGATCCGGGCGATGACGTCCTGCTCCCGACGCCCGCCTGGGGCAGCTACGACGAGCAGGTGCGGATCGCGGGCGGACGGCCGGTCCAGGTCCCGCCGCGCCCCGACGGCTCGTGCGCGCCCGACCTCGACGCGATCGCCGCCGCCGTCGGCCCGAAGACCCGGGGGATCATGCTCAACACGCCGAGCAACCCTTCGGGCTACGTCTGGACCGCGGAGGAGATCGCCGCCCTGTGCGACATCGTCGAGCGGAACGATCTGTGGCTGATCTCCGACGAGATCTACGGGCGCCTCGTCTTCGACGGCGCCGAGCACGTCAGCCCCGCGGCGGCGTCCGACGGGATGCGCGCGCGCACGATCGTCGTCGATGGCGCGAGCAAGGTCTTCGCGATGACCGGGTACCGCATGGGCTTCCTCGCGGCGCGCGCCGACCTCGCCAAGAGCGTCGCGGACCTGCAGAGCCAGGTCTCCGGCTGCCCGAACTACGTCTCGCAGCGCGCGTACGAGGCCTGCCTCGTCGAGGAGCCCGCGGAGGTCGCGGAGATGCTCCGGACGTTCGACGCGCGGCGGCGGATCGTCGTCGACGCACTGCAGCGCATGGAGCTTCCCGGCCCGGTGCCGCGCGGTGCGTTCTATGCGTTCCCCGACCTCTCCGCGCGCTTCGATGCAGGTGGCTGCGACGCGTTCTGCGCCGCGCTGCTGGACGAGGAGGCCGTCGCCGCGGTCCCGGGGAGCGTCTTCGGCGCGCCCGGCCACGTGCGTCTCTCGTACGCGGTCTCCGAGGAGCGGCTGACCGAGGCGCTCTCACGCCTGGAGCGCTTCCTCTCGAAGCGCTCGGGCCGGTAGCGGGTCAGGAGTTCGGCGGCACCGAGTACGCGCTCTTCGCGCCCGGGAACTCGCTCGCCGCGACCTCCTGGACCTTGAGCAGCACGTCCCGGTCCCGAGAGTCGCACAGGACGTAGAACTTCCACAGGTCGCGGTACGAGCGCTCCAGGTCGCCGAGACGCGGGACGCGGTCCGAGAAGTCCGACAGAGGCCGCACGCCGTCGACGCCCGGCCAGCGCACGTGGATGCGCGCCTCCTTGAGCTGCATCGCGCGCGCAGGGCAGTACACGATCACCTTGATGTCCTCGCCGGTCGCGAATCGGACCGTCTCCTCGATCCGCCCCTCGACGAGCGCGCGCGCCTCGCCCCCGCCCGCGGCGAAGTACTTCGACACGAGCTCGGCCTGGACGTCGGCGTTCTCGTACGCGGGGAACACGCACGCGCGCTTGTAGAGGCGGCGCTCGCGGAAGCGCGCGACGAGGTCGCGGACGGTGTCGCGCGTCCCCTCGGACGCACGCGCGCTGGCGGTGAGCAGCGCGTCGAGGATCGAGTCGTCCGTCGTGTCGTACACGTCGGCCTCGGTCAGCGCGTCCTCGCGCAGGAGGAGGTCGATCGCGCGCGCGACCAGCGCGCCGGCAGCGACCTTCGCGTGGTGGTAGTAGACGCGCTCGCTGAAGAAGTACCGCGCCTCCAGCATGCGCACGATCTCGCTGAGGATGTCCTCGCGCAGGAGGTCGTGCTTGGCGAGGTCGATGTAGAGGTTCCCCGACGCGCGATCGATCTTGAAGTAGCTGTGGACGCGCTCGTCGACCTGCAGCCGCAGGCCCGTGAAGTACGCGTCGCGCGCGAGGTAGTCGAGGATGTCCGCGGCGATCGTGCCCGACAGCACCTGGCTCCAGTAGGGCGGCACCTCGCGCCCGCCTTCGATCCCCGGCCCCGCGAGCACGCTGAGGACGTCCTCGCGCAGCCCGAGGTCATCGAGGACGCGCCCGAGCGGTGTGTCGCGTGCAAACACGCGCTCGTAGCGGTACGCGGAGTCGTGGCGCCGGAACAGCGCGTCCTGGTCCTCGATGTTGTGCCCGAACGGGATGTGGGTCACGTCGTGCAGGAGGCCCGCCATCCGGATGACGCGGCGCTCCTCGTCGCTGATCGCGATCCCGCGGGCGGGGTCGAGCTCGAACGACAGGTTGATCGCGTCGATCATCCGCTGCGTGACGTGCACCGTCCCGATCGAATGGTCGAAGCGGGTGTGCAAGGCACCGGGGAACACCAGGTACGCGGGGCCGAGCTGCTTCACGCCCCGCAGGCGCTGCATCGGGGGCGTGTCGAGGACGCGGAGCTCCTCGTGACTGAGGTAGATGTCGCCATGCACGGGGTCGCGCATGACGCTGAAGCGCTTGCGGCTGGGCATCGGGCGGGGAGTGTCGCAGATTCGGCCGGCCGAGTGTTGGCCGTGCACAACGAAGCACGGGGCAGCCCCATCTGGAGCCGCCCCGTGATTCGTGTGTTGCCTTGTGCGCCTGCGGATGCAGGCGCACGGGGATGTTTCTGGCACATCCTCTGACGAGGATGCAGCTAGCCCATGATCCCGACGGCCGCGGACGCGACGTCGCCGGGCTGACGGAGCATGCGGTCCACCTCGCCGAGGTGCTGCTCCTCGGTCGCGAGCATCGTGCGCGCGTACTCCTCGAGCATCACCGAATGGCCTTCGACCTGCATGCGCAGGTCGTTGTAGAAGCGAAGCGTCTGGCGCTCGTGGTCCAGCGACTCCTTCAGGATCGCCTCGATGTCGTGGTCGTGGGTCTCCAGCAGCGGTCCGATCGCGAGGCTCGGGTGCTCGCCGAGCTGCGTGATCATCTCGCCCGCCTGCTGTGCGTGCGCGAGCGATTCGTCCGCCTGCTCGCGCAGCCAGGTCACGATCGGCATCCGATACGGTCCGTAGACCATCAGCGAGTAGTGCGTGTACCGGACGACCCCGGCCAGCTCCATCTCGAGGATCTTGTTCAGCGTCTCGATAACTGCGTCTTTGTCCATGATGTCTGTCAGTTGCTGCGCCTCCGTGCGCAATGATCAGTCTCTTCGACGCGCGTCACAAGGTGGATCCGAAGAACGTTTTCCGTTGCCGTTGAGACTCGGTCTCTTTCGCATCGCCGCCGAATGAACGAACCTTCGAACGTCGCCTTCTTCGAGCCCTGGTACGGCGGTAGCCACCGCGCTTTCGCTGACGCATGGACGGCTCGGTCCCGGAATCGGGTCGAGGTGATCGACCTCCCCGCGCGGCACTGGAAGTGGCGCCAGGAGGCGAGCGCGTGGGAGCTCGCCGCGAAGGCGAACGACCTGCAGGTCCCCGACGTCGTTGCGTGCTCGGCCTACGTCGACCTCCCTCGACTGATGGGCTTCCTGCCGAAGCGATGGCGGACGCTGCCCACGCTCTGCTACTTCCACGAGAACCAGCTGACGTACCCCCGTCCAGCGAAGGAGTCCGATCGCTCGTCCGCGGAGCGCGACCTCACGCACGCGTTCAGCAACGTGCTCACGGCGATCCGGGCCGACGCCGTCGTCTTCAATTCGGAGTTCCACAGGCGGGAGTTCGCGGACGCAGCGAACGACTGGCTGCGTACGCTCCCGCGCCCGAACCCACGGGCGCAGCTCGAGCGCGCGCTGGCGAACGCGACGGTCGTCCCACCGCTGCCGGAGCTCCATGCGGTCCCGCTCGGTCCAGGTGCGCCGAAGGGCGCGCCGCTGTGCGTCGCGTTCCCCCACCGGCTGGAGGACGACAAGGATCCGCTCCAGTTCCTGGCGGCGGTGAGGCGCGCGCTCGACGGCGGTGCGCGGCTGACGCTCGCGCTCTTCGGCGGGGCTCCGGAGGCCGCCTCGCAGGAGATTCGATCCGCGCTCGACGCGCTCGGTGCGGTGGTCGAACGGGCGGGCTTCGTCACGTCGCGAGCCGCCTACCTGGAGGAGCTGGGCCGTTGCGACGTCGTCGCCTCGACGGCGCGTCACGAGTTCTTCGGCGTCGCGTTCGCCGAGGCGATGGCCGCGGGCTGCGCGCCGCTGGCGCTCGACCGCGCGAACTACCGCGCGCTGGTGGGCGAGGCGGGCGCGGCCCTGGAGGGGGCGGGGATCGCGAGGGACGAGGCAGACTTCGCGCGGCGGCTCACCGCGCTCGCGGCGCGACCCGAAGGCGCGCGCGAGCGGACCGCCCGCGAGGCCGCGCGGGGCGGCGTCCTGGGGTTCGACGCCGCGGCCGCGGTTGGACCGCTCGACGACCTCGTCGACGCGCTCGCGGGAGCAGGCCGCGCGAGGGCCGATAGACTCGAGGGATGATCCCGACGGAGCTGGTCGCCGCGCTCGCCCTCGCGTCGCCGCGAGCGCCGGCCGAGCTGTGGCCGAAGCTCGCGTTCGAGCAGGGGAGCTGGTCTGCGGCGATCGTCGCCGTCGAGGAGGACGGCGCCGTAGCGCGCGCGAGCCTCCTGCGCGTGCTGCGACTGGAGGAGGAAGCCGCGCGCGAGAACGAGGGCGAGGAGCGCTTCCCCCCCGACCCGAAGATCGGGAGCGCCGTGCTCGCGAACCACTGGGAGGCCTGGGCGCTCGCCGCCGCGTTCGAGGGCGCGACGTCCGACAGCCTCGGCCGGGCGCTCGACCACGCGATCGCGCGCAGCACGGCGGGCTACCCGCAGCGCCAGCGGCCGCGGCTGGAAGCGACGCGGGACGCCCTCACGCAGGACCTCGGCGCCCCGGCCGTGGTGGCGGAGGACCGCCGCGCCGCGCTCGCGTCCGGTGCGGGCGGCGCGTTCGAGGTTCTCGACGGCGGCATGCTGCCCTCCCCCGTGGAGGGCCGACTCGTCCTCCTCGCCGGGAGCTACCGATTCCGCGACGCACTGCGCGTCCCCGCGGGCACCGAGCTCTGGATCGAACGTGGCTCGACCCTCTCACCGGCAGGCAAGGACGCACGCATCCACGTGTCGGGCGCCCTGAGGGTCTTCGGCGCGACCGAGCGCGGCGACGTGACGATCGGCGGACGGCGGTCCTGGCTCGGCGTCGAGTACGAGAGCGACGTGCACCACTCGCTGACGAACGTCCGGATCGAGGGCGCCGCCCGCGGGCTGGAGATCAAGGGCTCGCGCGTCCACCTGCTCGACGCCGTGATCGAGGACTGCGGCATCGGGATCGAGGCGAACACCTACAACGTCTGGTGCGAGTCCACGGTCCTGACGGGGTGCTCCTAGATCGCGTTCGTGCAGAGGCGAGGCGGCGGCGACTCCTTCCTCCGCGACTGCACGGTGGCCGGGAACGAGGTCGGCGTACGACTGCGGGACGAGGGCAAGCTCTTCGTCCGCTCGACGCGCTTCGAGCGGAACGAGGTCCACGTGCGCGCGCTCTCTCCGCGCACGACGCTCGTCATGCGAGGCTCCAGCCTGCTCGGCCGCCCGCCGGTCGAGCTCCACCCGGGAAGGGCGTTCGACCTGCGCGAGAACTGGTGGGGCGCGCCGACACCGAACCTGGCGCGGCGCGTCCGCTACTCGGAGAACGCGAAGAGCGGCGACGCGCTCCTGGAGCCCTCGCTCGACGAGGAGCCCCATGCGGGCGCGCACGGCGCGGACGACTGACCGCGCGGCACGCCCGCAGGGCGTCGAACGCCGGCGTCAGACGCTCGCGGCGACCTTCTTGAGCTCCGCCGCGACCATGTCCCCCACCTCGTTCGTCGGGTGGGCTCCGGTCGTCGCGCCGGTCAGGCGGCCGTCCGCGAACAGGTCTGCGATCGCGCGGTCCACGGCGGTCGCCGCCGTCTTCTCGCCGAGGTAGTCGAGCATCATCCCGGCGGCCATGATCGCCGCGATCGGGCTCGCGACGTTCTTGCCGGCGTGCTTCGGCGCCGAGCCGTGGATCGGCTCGAACAGGCTGACGCGGCCCGGGTGGATGTTGCCGCTGGCCGCCATGCCCATGCCGCCCTGGATCATCGCGCCGAGGTCGGTGATGATGTCGCCGAACAGGTTCGGCGTGACCGCGACGTCGAACCACTCGGGGTTCTTGATCATCCACATGCACGCCGCGTCGATGTAGGCGTGGTCGGTCTTGATGTTCGGGTGCTCGGCGGCGACCTCGGCGAACGTGCGCTGCCACAGGTCGTGGGCGCGCACGGCGTTCGCCTTGTCGATGAGCGTCACCTGCGCCTCACGACCCGCGGGGCGCTCGCGCGTCTCGGCGAGGTGGAACGCGTACCGGATCGCGCGCTCGACGCCGGCGCGCGTGTAGACCATCGTCTGCGTCGCGACCTCCAGCGCCTGGCCCTTGTGCGCGAAGCCGTGCATGCCGGTGTACGCGCCCTCGGTGTTCTCGCGGACGATCAGCATGTCGATGTCGTCCGGGCCCTTGTCCTTGAGCGGGCTCAGGCTCTCCTGCAGCAGCTTGACCGGGCGCAGGTTCACGTACAGGTCGAGGTCGAACCGGCACTTGGCGATGATGCCGTACTCGACCTTGCCGGGCTCGCAGCGCGGATCTCCGATCGCGCCGAGATAGATCGCGCTCGACTGGCGCGCCTCCTCGAACATCGAGTCGGGGAACGCCTCGCCGTGGTCTAGGAAGTACTGGCTCCCGATCGGCAGCTCGTTCTTACGGAGGCCGAAGCCGAAGATGTCCGCGGCCGCGTCGGCGACCTTGAACGCCTCGGCAGTGACCTCGGGGCCGATGCCGTCGCCGCCGATGATCGTGATGTCGTGCTGATTCATTGATTCGATCGCGGAGAGCCGCGGAGGAAGGGATCGGTCGGGGGTCAGGCCGTTGTGACGGGCTGACGGAACATCCCGGGGGAGTAGGCGACGATGCGCCCTTCGATCGCGCTGGCAGCGACCGTGAGGGGAGAAGCGAGGTAGAGCTGGCCGGGGCCGCTGCGGCCGCGAAAGTTCCGGTTGATGGCACTCACCGAGACCTCGTCCTTGGTCTCGGACACGCCCGGGCCGCACCCGATGCAGGCGCCGCAGCCGGGCTGGATCACCTCGACGCCAGCGGCGCGGAACACGTCGTCGTATCCCTTCGTGGCGGCATAGTCACGGACGGTCTTCGAGCCGTACTGGACGACCATCTTGACGCCGTCCGCCACCCTGCGGCCAGAGTCGAGCGCGTCCTTCAGCACGCGGGCGTAGAACTCGAAGTCGTCCTCCTTGCCCGCTGTGCAGGAGCCCGCGTAGGCGATGTCGATCGCGACGTCGCCGAGGTCGACGATCGCCTTCCCGTACGTCGGGTCGCCGGGCTCGGCGACCATCGGCTTCAGCGCCGAGAGGTCGATGGTGTGCACGCCGCCCGCGTACTCCGCGCCCGGATCGGGCGCGACGAACGTCGCCTCGATCTGGTCGACCGTCATGCCGTCGCGACGCGGCGCGAGCCATTCCGCGAGCGCGCGGTCGCCCTCGCAGACGCCGGACTTCGCCGAGCACTCCGTCGCCATGTTGCACAGCGTCGCGCGCTCGTCGGGCGTCAGCGTCGCGAGCCCGGGGCCGCCGAACTCCATGACGCGATCCAGCGTGTCCTCGCGCTTCGCGTACGTGTCGAGGATGTGGAGCATCACGTCCTTGGCCGTGCAGCCCGGGTCGAGCTCGCCGACGAGCTCGAAGCGGATCGACTCCGGCACCTTGACGAACGTGAAGCCCGCGGAGATCAGGCCCGCGTACTCGGTCGCGCCGACGCCGTAGGTGAGCGCGTTGCTGCCGCCGCCCATGCACGTGTGGCTGTCCGTGGCCTGGATGAAGTCGCCGGGGTCGACGAACTCCTCGCGAGCGACCTGGTGACAGATGCCCGGAGACACGCCGTCCGTCGCCGAGTAGTCGCGCACCGTCGTGTGCGACTGGAACTCGTTCTGGAGGTCGCGCAGCGTCTGGATCTCGGCCGTGAACGGCTTCATCCGCTCGACGCCGGTCGCGTACAGGAGGTGGTCCTCGAAGATCGCGAACTTGCTCGGGTTCTTGACGGCGTAGTCGGCGCCGTACTCCTGGCCGAGGAAGTGGTGCACCTGAGCGGTCGTGAACTCGTGGCTGTAGCCGCCGTCGACGTTGACGAGGCACACGTCGCCGGGGGCGAGGTATACGTCCCGGTCCGCGCCGACGACCTTGGAGGCGAGGATCTTCTCTCCCATCGTCATCGGCCGCTTTGCCGTCTCCGGCACGGGCACGGTCACGTCGCCCGCCGCGTACTTCTTGGCGAACGGGAACAGCCCGCCCGACTCCAGCATCACGCGCGTGATCGGGTCGTACTTGCCCGTGAGCTCCTCGAGCGGGACGTCGTCGCCGTCCTGCAGACGCGTGAGGACGTCGTACCCGCCCATGAGCTGGCCGAGGTTGAGGTTGTTGCGCTCGTGGATCGGCGCGAACGAGTGCGCGATGACGAGCTGGATGCCCGACCACTTCTCGCACTGCGGCGCGGTCTCGCGCGACGAGCCGGTTCCCTTCCGCTTGCCGCTGACGATGACTTCGAAGCCGCCGTCCATCAGCGCCCGCGTGCCGAACACCCGCTCGCCGTCGTCGTCGAGCAGGCCCGCGTACGCGTCGAGCGCGATGTCCTCCGGCTTGTGGCGGAAGCACACCCACGCCGGCGTCATCGTGTCGGTGTTGATGTCGTCCAGGAGGTCCGCGGGGTCCACGTCCTCCATGCGGAGGTCGACCTCACCGCGGAGCTGGCGCCGGATGAGCTCCAGGTCCTTCGTGAGGAAGAGCACGCGCTTGCCGGGGGTCAGGCGAACGACGCGTTCGCCGGAACCGGCGTCGTGGATCAGCTCGTTCATCGAGGAGCACTCCTGGACCGCGGACGGACGCGGTCCGGTCTTGGACGGGTGGGGCGGGGGAGGCGCTGCGGCGCGCTCCCCCGGGAGACGTGCCAGCCGACGCTCAGGCGGCCGGGTTCTCGATCAGCATCGCGATGCCCTGGCCGCCGCCGATGCACGCCGAGGCGACACCGAACTTCTTGCCGGAGCGGCGGAGCTGGAAGAGCAGCGTCAGCACGAGGCGCGTCCCCGTCGCACCGAGCGGGTGCCCGAGGCTGATCGCGCCACCGTTGACGTTGCACTTGTCTCGATCGAGGCCGAGCTCCTTCTCGCAGCCGAGGTACTGAGCGCTGAACGCCTCGTTGATCTCGTAGTAGTCGACGTCGTCGGTCGACATGCCGGCCTCGCCGAGGAGCTTCTGGATCGCCGGCACCGGGCCGATGCCCATCTCCTTGGGATCCACGCCGACGTACGCGTGCCCGCGGACGATGCCCATCACGTCGCGGCCGTCGGCCTTGGCACGCTCGTCCGTCATGCAGACGAGCATCGCGGCGCCGTCGACGATGCCGCTGGCGTTGCCCGCCGTCACGGTTCCCTCCTTGCCGAACGCGGCGCGGAGCTTCCCGAGCGCCTCGATCGACGTGTCGGGCTTGATGTGGTCGTCGGTGTCGATCGTGATGTCGCCGCGCTTGTGCGGGATCACGACCGGCGCGATCTCCTCGGCGAAGCGGCCCGACTGGACGGCCTCGGCGCCGAGCTGGTGGCTGCGGAGCGCGTACTCGTCCTGGGCGTCGCGCGAGATGTCGAGGCGGCGCGCGATCTTCTCGGCCGTCTGCGCCATGTACGTGTCGCCGTACGGGTCGTACAGGCTCGCGAAGAGGAGGTCCTCCAGCTGCGGCTGAACGCCGAAGCGGAAGCCGTCGCGAGCGCCGTGCAGGACGTACGGTGCCTGGCTCATGTTCTCCATGCCGCCGGCGAGCACGGTCTCGGACTCGCCGAGCCGGATGAGCTGCGCCGCGCTGACGATCGACTGGATGCCGGAGCCGCAGAGGCGGTTGACGGTGAGCGCCGGCGCGACCTGGGGGACGCCGGCCTTCAGCGCGACGTGACGCGCGCCGTAGATGGCGTCGTTCGAGGTCTGCAGCGCGTTGCCGACCACGACGTGGTCGATCGACTCCGGGTCGACCTGCGCGCGCTCCAGCGCCGCCTTGGACGCGTGGGCCGCGAGGTCGATCGCGCTCACGTCCTTCAGCTTTCCGTAGCCGGGCGTGCCGGAGTACTCGGCCATCGGGGTCCGCGCCCCGCCGACGATGACGACTTCTTGGGTCATGGGATTGGGTCGGGACTACTTGCCCTGGAACGCTGCCTTGCGCTTCTCGAGGAATGCAGCCATTCCCTCGCGCATGTCCTCGGTCTCGGCCGCGCGGCCGAAGTACTCGGTCTCGAGCTTCTCGCCGTCGGCCTGGTCCATGTCCCACCCACGCAGGACGAGCTCCATGCCGAAGCGGAGCGCGATCGGGCCCTTCGCGAGGATGCTCTTCAGCATCTTCTGGGTGCCTTCCTCGAGGTCCTCGGGGGCGAAGACGCGGTTCACCACGCCGATGCGGTGCGCCTCCTCGGCCGGGAACATGTCCCCGGTGAGGATCCACTCGCGTGCGACGCCGGGACCGGCGATGCGCGCGAGGCGCTGGCTGCCGCCGTAGCCCGGGATGATCCCGAGGCTCGTCTCCGGCAGGCCGAGTCGCGCGTTCGTCGAAGCGGTGCGGAGCGTGCACGCGAGCGCCAGCTCGCAGCCGCCACCGAGCGCGAAGCCGTTGATCATCGCGATCGACGGCTTGCCGAGGTGCTCCAGCTTGCGGAAGACCGTCTGGCCGAACGCCGCGAGGTCGGTCGCGCCCTGCGCGCTGCCGGCCTGCTCCAGCAGCTCACCGATGTCCGCGCCGGCGACGAACGCCTTCTCGCCCGAGCCCGTCAGGACGAGCGCGCGCACGGCATCATCGTCCCGCGCCGCGTCGAACGCCTCGCCGAGCTCGGTGATCGTCTGGTGGTTCAGCGCGTTCATCTTGTCCGGCCGGTTGACCGTCACGCGCGCGACGCCGTTCTCGACGGCGTACAGGATGTTCTCGTAGCTCATCGGGGTGCTCCTGACGCGTCAGGCGTCCTCCGCCTCGACGACGACGGCCTTCTCGATCGAGACCGGAGCCTTGGGCCGGGACGCCTCGCCGTTGGGCGCGGTGATCGTCTCCGCGGTCGCGATCTCGTCGAGGACCTCGAACCCGTCGACGAGGCGCCCGAACGCCGTGTACTGCTTGTCGAGGAAGCCCGCCTCTCCGTGGCACACGAAGAACTGGCTGCCCGCCGAGTTCGGGTCCTGGGACCGCGCCATCGAGAGGACGCCGCGCTCGTGGTGCGTGTCGTTGAACTCGGCGTCGACCGTCCAGCCGGGGCCGCCGGTCCCCCACATCCGGTCGTCGTCGCCCTTCGTCTGCGGGTCGCCGCCCTGGATCATGAACCCGGGCAGGACGCGGTGGAACTTCGTCCCGTCGTAGAAGCCGTCGCGGCTGAGCTTGACGAAGTTCTCGACGTGCTTCGGGGCGACGTCGGGCTGCAGCTCCAGCGTCATCGCGCCGGCGGTGGTCTCGAGGCGCACGCGGACGCCCGTCAGTTCGTGGGTCATGGGAGAGGAGAGATCGGCCCCCTTCGGCCGAGTTCGTGGGTCGCGCGGCGCGGCGGCCGCGCGTGGTCGGTCACTTGTTCCGCTTCGGCCTGGAGCGCGACGCCCTGACGACGAGCGCCTGCTGGATAGCCTGCGGGGGGTTGGGCTTGTTCATCGCCGTCGCCACCTGCGGGCGCCGGTCGTCGATCCGCACGCCGTTCTTCTTGAGCGCGTTGATCAGCTTGTAGTGCGACTCGACGGCGCGTACGACCTCGTCGACCGAGTCCATACCGACGACGACCTGGCCGAACGCCGTGTAGCTGCCGTCGAGGTGGGGCGACGCGCGGTGGACGATGAAGAATTCGCTCGTCGCCGAGTTGATGTCGTTGCCCAGGCGCGCGGCGGAGAGGACGCCCGCCGCGTGGCGCCGCGAGCTGAACTCGGCGTCGAGCTTGCGCGGCGGCGGCGAGCCGTCCTTCGCCTTCCCGCCCTGGATCATGAAGTTCGGGATGACGCGGTGGAAGTCCGACCCGTCGTAGTACCCCTTCGACGTGAGGTCGAGGAAGTTACGAACGTGCTTGGGCGCGACCTCGGGCCAGAGCTCGAGCCAGACCGGCCCCCCCGTCGTCTGGAGCACGACGTGGTACCCGGCGAGCTGCTCCTTGGGCAGCGTCTCGAAGTCGATGCCCTGCTCGGGGAGCGACAGGTAGAAGACGTCCTTCGGGTCGCCGACGCTCTCGGAGTACTTGATCCGGAAGTCGCGCCCGTCCTCGCCGATGCGGTCCGCGATCATCGGACCGATGTCGAGCGAGGTGACCAGCGACTGACCGGGCAGGAGCGTGAGGTCGATCGACTCGTCCCGACGCACGAGCGGACGCGCGTCGATCAGCCAGCCTGCCGGCGTCGTCAGCCAACTCGGGAGCCGCGACGGCTTCTCGCCCGTCGCGGTCACGGTGAGCTTCACGACGAACGGCTGCCCCTCGACGTAGATCGAGGGGATCTCGGTCTCGGAGACGAGGTCACCGGCCGGAGTCGGCAGGGCGCTGGGAGTCGCGGGAGCACCGGATCCGAGGAGCGCCGCAGCCAGAGCGGGGACGAGGAGCGCGGCGGTCATGCCTTCTTGTCACCCTCCCACCGGTAGAAGCCCTCCCCCGTCTTCCGGCCGAGCTTCCCCTCGGCGACGAGGCGCTCCAGGGACGCGGGGATCTTGAACGCGGGCTCGTCCGGGTACCGCTCGGTCCATCCCTGCAGGATGAACAGGGTGGTGTCGAGGCCGACGTAGTCCGTCAGCGTCAGCGGGCCCATCGGATAGCCGCACCCGTACTGCATCGCCGTGTCGATGTCCTCCTTGGTCGCGTCCCCGCGATCGAGCATCTCGATCGCCTGGACCATGTAGGGCACGAGGAGCCGGTTGACGACGAAGCCGGGCGTGTCCTTGCAGGAGACCGGGGCCTTGCCGCAGGTCTCGCCGAACGCGCGCGCGGCGGCGAACACGTCCTCGTCGGTGTCGTCGGTGCGGACGACCTCGACGAGCCTCATGAGCTGAACGGGGTTGAAGAAGTGCAGGCCGACGAAGCGCGAGGGCCGCCCCGACGCGGAGGCCATCTCGCCGATCGGGAAGGACGACGTGTTCGAGCCGAACACCGTCTCCGGCTTGCAGATCTTCCCGAGCTCGGAGAACAGCTCCTTCTTGACGTCGAGGTTCTCGACGATCGCCTCGACGACGAGGTCGCAGTCGGCGACGGCCTGGCGGTCGGTGGTGCCCGTGATCCGGCCGCGGACCTCGGCCACCCACGCGTCGGCGGCCGCCTGGTCCATCTTTCCCTTCTCGACGTTCTTGGACGCGAGCTTGGCGAGGCTCTTGTCGACGCGCGCGAGGCCCTTGTCGAGGAACGACTGCTCGGTCTCGAGCGCGACGACCTCGCAGCCGCCCTGGGCTGCCACCTGCACGATTCCGTGGCCCATGAGGCCGCAACCGACGACGCCGACTTTCTTGATGTCCATGGTGGAGTGCTGGGATGCTGCGCCGTGGCGCGTTGGGGCTGCTGTTCGGTGAGGTGTGGCGCTAGAGCCCGGTGCGGTCGAACGCGACCGCGAGGCCCATCCCGCCGGAGATGCAGAGCGTCGCGAGGCCGTGCTCGGCGCCACGCCGCTCCAGTTCGTGGAGCATCGTCGTCACGATGCGTGCGCCCGTGGCCCCGATGGGGTGCCCGAGCGCGATGGCGCCGCCGTTGACGTTGAGGCGCTCGTGGTCGAGGTGGAGTTCGCGGTCACAGGCGAGCACCTGGGCCGCGAACGCCTCGTTGAGCTCGACGAGGTCGTAGTCGCGCGCGGCGCGGCCGGTCGCCTCCTCCAGCCGGGCGCAGGCGGGCACGGGGCCGAGGCCCATGACCTTGGGATCGACCCCCGCCTGGCGCGCCTCGCCGACGAACGCGAGCGGCGTCCAGCCGTGCGCCTCGCAGGCGTCCTCGGACGCGAGGACGAGCGCGCACGCACCGTCGGTGATGCCGCTGGAGTTGCCGGGACCGACCGTCCCCTTGCCCTCGTAGCGCTTGCCGAAGACCGCGGGCAGCTTCGCCATCTTCTCCAGCGTCGCGTCCGGTCGCGGGTGCTCGTCGGCGTCGACGACGACGTCGCCCTTGCGGGTCTTCACGGTGACGGGCGCGAGCTCGGCCGCGAACCGGCCGGCCTCGATCGCTGCCCCGGCGCGGCGCTGGCTCTGGACCGCGTACTCGTCCTGCTCCTGGCGGGAGATCTCCATCTCCTGCGCGAGCGTCTCGGCCGTCTCCCCCATCACCATGTCGGCGAGGGGGCATTCGAAGCCGTCCTTGTACATCGCGTCGACGACGGGCGCGTGCCCGAGTCGGTGCCCGCGACGCATCTTCGGGAGGAAGAACGGCAGGCCGCTCATCGACTCGGTCCCGCCGGCCACGGCGACGTCGATCTCACCGCGCCGGATCGCATCGGCGGCGAGCACGATCGACTTCAGCCCGGAGCCGCAGGCCATGTTCACCGTCGTGGCGCAGACGCCGTGCGGAATGCCGCTGCGGACCGAGATCTGGCGGGCGACGTTGGGTCCGCCACCGGCCTGGCGGCCGTTGCCGATGAACACCTCGCCGACGAGATCGGGGGCGACGCCCTGGACGCCGAGGGCAGCCTCGACGGCGTGCACGCCGAGGTCCGCGGCGGTGAGGTCCGCGAAGGACCCCATGTACTTCCCGATCGGCGTGCGGCGGGCCGCGACGACGGCGACGCGGGAGCTCTTGGGCGTGGAAGCGGAGGCCATGGGGTGGTCCGGACGCGAGGAGGTGCGGGGGCTCCGGGGGCCCGGCGGGCGCGGGAGAGCCGTCCTCGGCGGGATTTCAGGGCAAAGAGAGTAAGGGGCGGGCCCTGGGCGGGCAATCCGGCACCCGAGCGGCGCCGCACCGCCGAATGCGACGTCCTTCACCAGGGCGCCCTGTCGCATCCTTCCCGCCGTGAAATCCCGAATCGGCCGCCGCGCCCGGACGCCATCGCGCGAATCGAGGGTGGACGCCGAGCCATGACCGACCCGCCCACCGCCGACGCGCTCGTCTCGCTCCTCCAGGACGACGCGCCCACGACTCGCAGCGCGGTGCGCCGTGCTCTCGCTCGGATGGGCGAGCGCGCGGTCCCCGCGCTGGAACGGGCGATGGATGGCGGCGAGCCACGCCTTCGGGCACGGGCGAGGCAGGCGCTCCTGGAGCTCCGCGCCGACCGGGGACTGCAGACGCTGACCGACCTCCTGGCCGCGCCCGCGACCACGCTGGAGGAGGGGCTGTTCGCGATCGACGGTCTCCTGGGCGCGGAGGGCACCGACGCGGCCCGTCGCCTGATCGACGAGTGGGGCGCCGCGCTCACCCAGGTGCTCGGATCGGACCCTGCGGCGGACGTCGCCAGCGACGCGCTCCGACGCATCCTCGGCGCGGAAGCGGGCCTCGTGGGCCCGGACCACGACTTCCACAACGTCGACCACGTCTCGCTGACCCGCACGGTGGCCTCGCGGCGCGGCCTCCCCCTGACGCTCTGCGCCGTCTACCAGTGCGTCGCGCGCCGCGCGGGCGTGGATGCCTCGCTGGTCCCGTTCCCCGGCCAGGTGCTCCTGATCGTGAGCGACGAGGTCGAACGCCGCATCCTCGACCCGTTCTCGGGGGGCGTGGAGATCAGCGAGGCGGCCTGCCTCGCCCGCCTCTGCGCCATGGGCGCCCCTCCATCGCGGGAGTGGCTGCGCCCGGCGGCGGATCGGGCGATGCTCGTCCGCCAGATCAGGAACCTGCAGGCCGCGATGGAGCGGCACGGCCGGTCGCGCGACGCAGCGCGCCTGGCGCGGCTGCTCGACCGGGCCTGACGGACCGAGCGTCCGACGAATGCGGCAGGCTCGCCCTTCCACGGTGACGGAGTCGCTCTACCTTGCACCGTGATGATGGAGATCCCGGACGCCTGGCCCGTCGAGGAGGACAGCCGGCCCGCCACGGTGGTGCCGATGTTCCCCCTGCGCGGCGTCTTCCTCCTGCCGCGCCAGATCCTGCCGCTGCACGTCTTCGAGCCGCGCTACAGGCAGATGATCGACGACGTGCTCGACGGCCAGGGCCGCCTCGCGATGGGCACGGTCCTGGAGGGCGAGGACACCGAGGGTGACGAGACCGAGACCGTCCCGCCGCGGATCCTGCACGTCGCCGGCGTCGGAGAGATCGCGCGTCATGAGAAGACGCCCGACGGCAGGTACTTCATCTGGCTCTTCGGCCTGGGGCGCTTCGACCTCGAGGAGGTGCCCTCCGACCGGCTCTACCGCAAGGTTCAGGTGCGCGAGCTCGACGAGATCGAGATCCAGCCCGGGTTCGAGGGCCAGCTGCGGACGAACCTGCGGAGCGCGCTCGACGAGCGCGCCGAGGAGCCGCTGGAGCTCCCCGACGACGTGCCGATCGAGCTCCTCGCGGACGCTCTGGCGCAGAAGCTCCACCTGCCCCAGAGCGCGATGGAGCCGATCTTCACCGAGCCCGACGTCGCCCGGCGCGCGCGGATGACGCTGAAGGCGCACGAGGCCTTCCCGCCGCCGCAGATCGACTGAGGGCGCTCCGCCGCGCATGCGGCGGGCCGTTGCTCTCAAGGCGAGAGCCCCGACGGTCCGCGGAGGCCGTCGCCCGAGCGCGGGGTAGGCTTCGGCCGAGCGTCGGTTGCGGCCCGGAGTCTCGAACGCGACCCTTGGCGCCCCGGCCGGGTCCGCCCCGGTGCCTCTCCCGCCTCCCGTGCTCCAGATCCTCCGCTCCCTCGCGCAGAACCGCTCGCTGCTGCGGAACTTCGTCGCGCGCGACCTGCGGGCGCGGTACGTCGGCTCCAGCCTCGGGTTCTTCTGGTCGGTGATCTTCCCGGTCCTGAACCTGGCGATCTACATGCTCGTCTTCCAGGTCATCCTGAAGATGAGCTGGGCCGGCAAGAGCGCCCAGGAGGTCGTGCTCCTGATGCTCGTCGCGATCGTCGCGTGGAGCGCGTTCTCGGAGGCGATCACGCGCTCGACGAACGTCCTCGTCGACAACCAGAACCTGATCGAGAAGGTCGTCTTCCCCTCCGAGGTCCTCCCGGCGTTCGTCACGCTGTCCGCGATGATCAACATGCTCATCGCGCTGCCGGTCGTCCTCGCCGCGCTCGCGTGGGCGATGCTCAATCCGTCGGAGGACGCCGTCGCCCTCGGCGGCGGGGTGCAGCTCGGACTCAATCTGGCATGGCTGCCGCTCCTGCTCCTCCTGCAGAGCGTGTTCACCGTCGGACTCGGCTACTTCCTCGCCACGTTCAACCTGTTCTGGCGCGACACGTTCCACGTCATCGGGGTGCTCCTGACGGTGTGGATGTTCATCACGCCGATCTTCTACGCCCCGGTGATGATGTCGAAGCAGGGCTTCGGGTGGATGCTGGACATCAACCCCATGCACTGGCTGATGGACATGTACCGCGGCGTACTCGTCCAGAACGTCGCCCCCGCTCCCCTCGACGTCGCCCGCTTCGGGCTCGTCTCCGTGGCCGTCCTCGCGGTCGGCGCGGCGTTCTTCGCGCGCCAGCGCCCGCGCTTCCCCGACCTCCTCTGATCGAACGTCGATGTACGACGCCACCGCCAACAAGACGGAGCCCGACCAGGCCGCCGCGTCCAGCGCGATGGGCGGATCCGCGATCGTCGCGCGCGGCGCGGGCAAGGCGTACCGCCTGTACGACAAGCCGGTCCACCGCCTGTGGGACCTGATCCTGCCGGGCGGTCCGCGCGGGCGTGAGTTCTGGGCGGTCCGCGACGTCTACCTCGACATCGCGCAGGGCGCGACGGTCGGGATCATCGGTGAGAACGGCGCCGGCAAGAGCACGCTGCTGAAGCTGCTCACGGGAATCACCCAGCCGACCGTCGGGGAGGTGCGGACGCACGGGCGGATCGCGTCGCTGCTGGAGCTCGGCGCGGGCTTCCACCCCGAGTTCTCGGGACGCGAGAACATCCGCCTGAACTGCTCGATCCTCGGCATGTCCGAGGAGGAGACCGAGGCGCGCTTCCACAAGATCGTCGAGTTCTCCGAGCTCGGCGAGTTCATCGATCGCCCGGTCAAGACGTACAGCTCGGGCATGCACGTCCGCCTCGGGTTCTCCGTCGCGACCACGGTCGACCCCGACATCCTGATCATCGACGAGGCCCTCTCGGTCGGCGACGAGCACTTCAAGGGCAAGTGCATCAACCGCCTCAACGAGTTCCAGGAGCAGGGCAAGACCACCCTCTTCGTGTCGCACGACATGGGCTCGATCAAGACGATGTGCAAGCACGTCGTCCTGATGCACGAGGGCCGCGTGCTGGAGCAGGGTACGGCCGAGCGGGTCGCCGACGAGTACCTCAAGCGCGCGCACACGCGCGGCAACGAGAGGATGTCGTCGATCAACCGCCAGACCGACGCGTACCCGCGCTGGGGCTCGGGCGAGATCGCGACCGGGAAGATCGAGCTCTTCGGCGCGAAGAGCGACGCGACGAACGTCTTCCAGCCCGGTGAGCCCTTCCGCGTCCGCGTGCACTTCGAGGCGTCCGCCGAGTGCCGCAAGCCGGTCTTCGGGCTGGGCGTCTACCGCTCGGACGGCACGTACGTCAACGGCAGCAACCACGACTGGCGCGAGACCCCCATCGAGCTCGACGTCGTCCGTGCGGGCGCCAAGGGGTTCGTCGAGATGGCCTTCGAGAGCCTCCCGCTCCTGCAGGGCAGCTACTACCTGACGGTCTTCGTGTACGACCACGACAAGGCCGCGCCGACCCCGATCGACCACCGCGAGCACGCCGTCGCCTTCGAGGTGCACGACGCGCGGGCGCTCCAGCACGGCATCCTCTTCCTGCCGACGCGCTGGAGCGTGGAGATCGACGGGGCCGATCCGCTCGTGTCGGAGAGCTGAGGAGGCCCGGAGCTGAGGAGGCCCGGAGCCGAGGGGCCGTCAGCCGGAGGCGCCGTTGTTCCCCGTCGGCGCGTCGCCCTCGGGTGCGGCGCGTTCGATCAACTCGGGGTCGAGGCGCCGGAACACGATCGCGCGACCCAGCCGGTTCCAGAGGCGCTGTGCCTCGCGGACCAGCTCGGCGTTGCGCCCGCGCTCGTGCTCCAGCTCGCGCAGCGCTTCGTCCCGCTCTCTCGTGACGTGGTCCCGCTCGTCGATGAACCGAGCGCGTTCGGCCACGACCTGTTCGACCCCGTCTCCGAGCGACAGGTCCGGACGATCGAGCGCACTGGTGACGAGTCCGCGGACGGACTCGGCCAGCGCGTCGTGCTCGGCGAGCGCCGCGCTCGCGGCCTGTAGCCGGTCGCCGCGCAGCTCCAGCTCGGCGAGCTCGGCCTCACGAAGCCTCTGCAGCTCGGCGACGAGTTCCCTGTGCTGGTGCAGGTCGTTCCGCAGCTCTTCGGTGCCGCTCTCCAGGGCGGCGATGTGCGCGGTGGTCTCCTCGCGCAGCGCCAGGAGGGTCTTGCGATGCTCGTCGAGGTCGACGGCCGTCGTCTCCAGCGACTCCCTGTGCTGCTGGACGTCGTCGACCGCGCGCTCGACGACGCCGTGCAGGCGCGCCATCTCCGGCTCGAAGGTATCCCGCAGCGCGTCGTAGCGGAGGAGCTCGCGGCCGAGGTCGATCAGCGTCCGGTTCGCCTCGGCCGGCTCGGAGCCCGGCGGGTCGAGCGCGTCCTGGAGGCTCGGCATGGGCGCGTCCCCGAAGGCGGCGACGAGCGCATGGCGGTAGACCTCGCCGCCGTGGTCCGAGCGGAAGACGTGCTCGTTGTAGAAGCGGTAGACGCGGGGCATGAAGTCCCGCAGGAGCACCTCGTGTTCGGCGTAGAGCTCGACGGCCATCAGCGCGAGCCAGCGGTCCAGCGCTCCGTGACCGAAGGATTCGACGCGCGCACCCGCGCCCTCCAGGATCGCGCGCGCGGCGCCCATGTCGGGCAGACCGTTGGTCCGGTGCTCGGCGAGGTACGCGTGCTCCCAGTCGAGCCGCACCCGCAGGAAGTCAAGCAGGATCTCCTCGGCCTCGGCGACGCGCGGAGCGTCGTACGGCCCCGCGAGGATCACGTGGCGACGCGCCACCCGGGCGCACTCCCGCACGAACGCGTCGCGGAGCGCCGGCGGCACGTGCTCGAGCGTGTCGAAGCCGCAGACCGCGTCGAACGCGTCGTCCTGGAAGGGGAGCTCGGCGCCGCTCCCGAGCACGAGCCCGGTCGCGTCCGAGGGGTCGACGTCGACGAGGTCGATGCGGTCGCCCGGGAGGAACTCGCGCAGGTGGGCCGTCCGGCCGCCCACGTCGAGGACGTGGAAGGTCTCGCCGTCGCGGCGCACGCTCTCCAGGAGCACGCGCACGAGCTCGTACCGCTGGAACTGATCGAACGGCAGATCGCGGGTATCGGACATGGACCAGAGCGCGGAGGGGCGCCCCCGGAGTCGTTCATCGTCCGGGGCGCCGGAGAAGGCGGAGTCCATTATGCGGACTCCTGCCCCGCATCCTCGGAATCGGGGGGCGCCGGGAGCCTGGGAGGGGCCCTACGGCTCCCGTCGGAGGCCTACGCCAGCGTGCAGATCACCGGAGCGTGGTCGCTCGGCTTCTCGCCGCCGCGGGCCTCGAGGTCGACGACGACCTCCGTGCAGGCGTCCAGGGCCGGCGGCGAGACCAGGAAGTGGTCGATCCGCAGGCCGTTCCCGCGCTTGAAGCCGAACGTGCGGAAGTCCCACCACGTGTAGATCCCCGCCTCGTCCGTGTGCTTGCGCAGCGCATCGCCGAGGCCCGGCTCCATGATCCTGGCCAGGGCATCGCGCTCGGGCTGGCTGCACAGGATCTTGTCCCGCCACTTCTCCGGGTCGTAGACGTCGCGGTCGTCGAACGTGACGTTGAAGTCCCCCGTCACGACCACGCGCTCGTCCATCGGGAAGCGCTCGGCGACGTACCCGGCGACGTCCCCCATCCACTCCAGCTTGTAGTCGTACTTGTCCGCCCCGACCTCCTTGCCGTTCACGACGTACAGGTTGAGGAGCATCACGCCGTCCACGACGCCCGCGATCACGCGCGCCTCGGGATGGTCGGTGCCGGGGATCCCGACCGTCACGTCCTCGATCGGTGACTTCGAGAGGATCGCGACGCCGTTGTAGGTCTTCTGCCCGTGGATGGCGACGTGGTAGCCCAGCTCCTCCAGGGGCTCCCGCGGGAAGAGCTCGTCGACCACCTTGGTCTCCTGCAGGCAGACGACGTCAGGCGTCGCGCGCTCCAGGAACTCCAGCACCCGCGGCATCCGGGCGCGGAGAGAGTTCACGTTCCAGGTGACGATGTCCATCGGGAGGGATCCACTCCGCGGGTCGAGGGGGCGTCCGAGCGCCGACGGTGACGTCCGGGAGAGAAACGCGCGGGCGCGGCCGGGGAGTCTAGCCGAGGGACTGCACGACCCCTGGCCCCCCTCGACCCAGCTTCCTGGGCCAGACCCAGCTTCCGGGGCCGCGCGGAGCCCCCCCCAGCCGCGGGGGGTGCTGGACCGGCTCAAGGAATCCGGCCAGATTCTCGATCCCCCGGGCGGAGGAGCGGGCCCTGCGGCTTACTCTTCCGGCAATTCCGCGGCGCCGACGTGGCGCACCCGGCCGAAGAGCGGTCGGAGACACATCGCGGAGTCGCATCAGACAACTCTGGCGGGACGAGAACGAAACCGCCGCCCCCGAGCCCGCAGCGACACGCCGCGCCCGATCTCCTCGACGTATCGAATCCGAGGATCGCGCGCACGCCTCCCTGCCAGGGCCCCCGAGGACCTCGACCGAGGCCGCGGGCCCACCCGGCAGACCTGGAAGGCAGACCCCACTGCGGGCCCCACTGCGGGGCTCCCTAGACGACGGAACTGGAATGACAGACCAACGACGCGCGAACGGACGACCCCGTTCGCGCCGCGCGGGCGGGCGACGAAACGCCCCGACGCGCGGCGGCAGCCGAACCGGCGCCGCCAAGCCGAACAAGAACATCGAACCCCTCCACCCCACCCTCGAACCGCCCGACATCGAGTCGTTCGCGGAGTTCGACCTGGGGGACGAGATCCAGGCCTCGATCGCCGGCATGGGCATCTCCAAGCCGACGCCGATCCAGGCGCTCGCGATCCAGCCCGTCCTCGGCGGGAAGGACGTGATCGCGAAGGCAGAGACCGGCACGGGCAAGACGCTCGCGTTCGGCGCGCCGATGATGGCGAAGATCGACCCGAGCCGCTCGACGGTGCTCGGCGTCGTCCTGTCGCCGACCCGCGAGCTGGCCGAGCAGGTGCACGACGTGCTGGAGAAGCTCGGCGAGGCCCGCGGGGTCCGCACGACCCTGATCGTCGGCGGCGAGGAGATGGGCCCGCAGGTCCGCGCCCTCCAGGCCGGCGCGCAGGTCGTCGTCGGAACGCCGGGCCGGGTGCTCGACCTCCTCAACCAGCGCTTCCTGCAGTTCCCGTGGACCGAGTTCGCGGTGCTGGACGAGGCGGACAAGATGCTCGAGATCGGCTTCATCGACGACGTGAAGAAGATCCTCGACGCGTGCAACGAGTACCGGCAGACGCTTCTGTTCTCGGCCACGTTCCCGCCGCCGCTCCTGGAGCTCGCGCGGGGCTACACCACCGACCCGGCCGAGATCGCGACCGCGTCCGGCGTCGCGACGGTGGAGACGATCCACCAGTACTACCTGCGCTGCAGCGAGGAGGATCGCGCCCGTGAGCTGAGCCACCTCATCGAGGACTCCGGCCCGGACGACGTCTTCCTCGTCTTCTGCGAGCGACGTACCGACGTCGACCAGCTCATGCGCAAGCTCGAGCGGCGACGCTTCTCGGTCAAGGCGCTGCACGGCGGCTACGACCAGGCGGCGCGCTTCCGCGTCATGGGCGCGTTCCGGACGGGCGAGGTGAAGTGCCTCGTCGCGACGGACGTGGCCTCGCGCGGGCTCGACGTCAAGCACGTCACGCACGTCGTCAACCTGGGCGTGCCGCGCGACGTCTCGGACTACACCCACCGCATCGGTCGGACCGGACGGGCGGGCGCGGACGGCGTCGCCGTGACGTTCGTCTCGCGGCGCGCCGAGCGCGACTTCCAGAACCTGAAGCGTCAGTCGGGCTTCGACCTCCAGGAGATCGACCGCCCGCGCGACCTCTACACGATCGAGCGCAAGCGCCGCCGGCTGGCCGCGCGCCGCGCCGAGGAGGAGGATCGCGACGAGCAGGAGACCCCGCGCGAGCGGAAGCGGCGCGACGAGCCCCGCCGTGACGAAGCGGAGCGCGAGGAGCGCCCCCGCCGTCGCCGCAGGCGGTCGGAGGAGGAGCGCGGCTCCGAGAAGGAGACGCGCGAGCCCCGTCGGGAGCGAACGCGTGAGCGGTCCCGGGAGGACGACTCTCAGGAAGCCGAGGCGCCCCGTCGGCCCCGCCGACGCCGGCGCGAGGCGACGTCCGAGCGCGCCGAGCGTCCTGAGCGCCCCGAACGCTCTGAACGCTCTGAACGCTCTGAACGCCCCGAGCCCCGCAGACGCTCCGAGCGCCGCGAGCGCGAGGAGGTGCCCCGCGAGGACGATCCGCAGCCCGTCCAAAAAGGCACCTCGAGGTCCGATTCGGACGGGTTCGGCGCCGGACTGACTCCGGACGAGACCGGCGATCGAACGGAGGGACGTCCGAAGCGGAAGCGGCGCCCGCGCCGCGACCGATCTGACGGAGACGACGGCGCGAAAGCGCGCTCGGGTCGTCCCAAAGGAGAGGGTCGGCGCGATGATGTGCGCCCCTCCGAGGACAACGACCGCACCGAGGCCCCCGCGAAGGGCGGCTTCGGCGCCGGTCTCTGAACCCCGCGCCGCCCACGGGCCGGCGCTCCGCTGAAGCCCATGGGCGGCATCAATCCGTACCAGGAGCAGGTCGAGACCCCGCTCCCCACCGAGTCCTACACGATCACGTTCCTGCCCGAGGGCAAGACCGTGACGGTGGACCCCTCCGCCTTCCCCCTCTCGCGCGAGGGCAAGCCCGGCTCGATCCTCGACATCGCGGACGGGAACGGGATCGACATCGACCACGCGTGCGGCGGAGTCTGCGCGTGCTCGACGTGCCACGTGATCGTGCGTGAGGGCATCGAATCGATGCCCGAGGCGACCGACGACGAGCTCGACATGGTCGACCTCGCGCCTGGCGCCGAGGAGACCTCGCGGCTCGCGTGCCAGGCCGTTCCGAACGGGACCACGAACGTCGTCGTCGAGATTCCGGGCTGGAACCGGAACCACGCGAAGGAGTCGCACTGATGACCGACGCGGGACACGAGGTCGCCCTCGCGAACCCGCGGGGCTTCTGCGCCGGCGTCGATCGCGCCATCCTGATCGTCGAGCGCGCGCTGGAGGTCCACGGTGCGCCCGTCTACGTGCTGCACGAGATCGTGCACAACCGCCACGTGCTGGAGCGCCTGCGCGGGCTCGGCACCGTGTTCGTCAAGACGCTCGACGAGGTCCCGGAGGGTGCCGTGACGGTCTTCAGCGCGCACGGCGTGGCCGACGCCGTCGCCGAGACCGCGAAGGCGCGCTCCCTCCAGGTGATCGACGCGACGTGCCCGCTCGTGACGAAGGTCCACCGCCAGGCGATCCGATACGAGGACCAGGGTCGCGAGGTCGTCCTCGTCGGCCACCCCGGTCACCCGGAGGTCGAGGGAACGCGAGGTCGGATCAAGGGCAAGATCCACGTGGTCGCGACTTCCGAAGAGGTCGACGCGCTCGAGATCGACGATCCCGATCGGCTCTCGTACGTCACCCAGACGACGCTGTCCGTGGACGACACGCGCGAGGTCATCGACGCCCTCGTGCGGCGCTTCCCCGCGATCGTCGGTCCGAACCTCAAGGACATCTGCTACGCGACGCAGAACCGGCAGAACGCCGTGAAGTCGATGCTCGACGACATCGACGCGCTGGTCGTCGTGGGGTCGAGCAACTCGTCGAACTCCAGCCGCCTCCGCGATCTCGGGGAGCGCGCGGGCGTGCCGTCCTATCTCGTCGACGACCCGGCGGACGTGACGCCGGACTGGGTCGCCGGCAGGCCCCGAATCGGCGTGACGGCGGGCGCTTCGGCGCCGGACGATCTGGTGCACGAGATCCTCGAGCGCCTGAAGGAACTCGGCGTCACCGACGTGCGCGAGGTCGACGGAGAGCCAGAGAACGTCGTCTTCGCGATGCCCGACGGGCTGTAGGGCCGGGAACGCGCTCACGCGCGATCAGAGGTGCGGCGCCGGCCCTGCCAGCCGACGCCGCCACCAAATGCGCCCTCGCACCGAGTGAACCAGCCAGAGTGTGGTCCACGGAGAGCCCGAGTGCACGACGGGGGAGGTGCGCCGATGCTCGACGCAGGCCCCCCGCGCGCGTTCTCTTCAATGACAGCTTCAATCGATGACAGAACTCAGATCTCCAGCCGGACGGACTCGCCCGGCTGCAGCTCGATCGGGATCGCCAGCAGCGTCCCGCGCTCGTCGGTGAGGACGAACTCGACCGCCCGTGTCGGGACGCGGATCGGCAGCGGACGGAAGAGACCGTCCGACTCCTGGCCGAGCGTTCCGTCCGAGCGGAGCTCTTCGTAGAGGTCGTCGACGAGGTGCGCGACGCGGCGCCCTTGCTCGTCGCGGAAGTGGAAGGACCCCGGGCGACGGTCCGGCTCGATGGCCCCGCGCTCGGCCGGCACGACGAGCTCCAGCCGCGCGGCGCCTTCGACGACGACGACGACCTCGCCCGATTCGGCCGGATTCGCGACCTCTCCCCCGATGTGGATCCAAGGGCCGGTCTCGCTGACGACGAAGCGCGCACCGGGCGCGAGCGACTCGAACGATGCGCGCCCCTCGTCATCGGTTCGAACGTTCGGCCCCGCATTCGCGTCGTCCCGGCTCGCCGACAGCTGCGGCAGGTAGGTCCAGACGCGCGCACCGACGAGAGGCGCTCCGTCGGGCGTCTCGACGCGCACCTGGAACGCGGGCGGGGCATCTCCGACGTCGAGCACGACGCCGCGGGCTCCCGCCGGCACGACGCCGACGGAGCGGCTCATGAGAGAGCGAACGTCGAACGCCTTCAGCGCGTAGTCGCGGGCGTCGAGACCGACGATCGTGAACGCTCCGCGCGCGTCCGTGCGGCTCCCGATCGCGATGGGAACGCCGAGGCTCGTCTCCGGCTGGCCGAACGACTCGGCGGCCATCTCCGCGCGCGCGAGGCGTCCTCGCAGCGTGAACTCGTACTCGCCGATCCGAACGCAGTCGTTTGCGTACACCCAGACGCCCTCGACGCCGTTCCCGTCCCCGTCGACGAGACGGCCGGAGATCCGCAGGTCGGGTTCGGTGAGCGCGACGGAGAGCGGGAACGTCGCTTCCGAGAGGTCGACGCGCACCGGGCGCCATCCGGGAGCGCCGGCGACCAGGACCTCGCGCTTCTCGGGCGCGCCGATCTGGAAGGCCCCGTCCGGATCGCAGCGCACCACCACCGCGCCGTCCGCGGCCCACGCCCTGGCGATGGGCTCGCCGTCCTCGTCCGTGACGACGCCATGGACGACGCTCGGGTCGCTCAGCGCCGGGAGCCGGATCTCGAGCGGCCGGTCTGCGCTCGCGCGGACCGGGCCGCCCTTCCGCACGTAGAATCCGGGCTTGGAAGCGCTGTAGACGAGGCCGTGCTCATCGAGGGGCACGACGGCTTCGAAGGCCCCCTCTTCGTTCGTGCGCACGGTGTAGGAGTCGAGCGCCACGCGATCCAGGGGACGACCGACCCGGCGCGCGTACCCCTCCAGCAGCCCGAGCTCGACGAAGGCGCCCGCGATCGGCGCCCCGTCGTCGTCCACGACGAGCCCAGGGACCGTGTGCGCCTCGGCCACGACGGCGAGCAGCGGCCTCGCACGGGACGGCGCGTCGAGGACGGGGTGCCCGAACTGGAGCCAGCCCTCGCGCTCGCACACGACCGCACCGCCGGACGTCGCGATCGTCACCGTCGCGCGGCCCTCGGGACCCGTGACGGTCCAGGGGCCGTTGCGCCCATCCGCCTCCTGGCCGTCCGCCGCGCCCTCGGCTTCGAAGCGCAAGCGGACGTCCGAGACCGGCGACCCGGACAGGTCGACGACCTCGATCGGGACCTCGACGCCGACGAACGCGGGCTCCGGCGCATCCGATGCCTCGGACCCCGGGAGGGCCATCGGAGTGCGCGGTGCGCGCGCGAGCGGCGTGAGCTCGACCGCCTCGGACCCGCCGGGACGGGGCTGGGCGACCTCGACCGGGACCCGGACCGGGCCGCTCGTGGAGGGGCCGGTGGCGACGATCCAGGCGCCGATCGAGACGAGGCTGACGCCGGCGACGGTCGCGACGATGGCCGCGGAGGAGCTCGCCGTCGCCAAGGCCTCGACGTCGGGTGACCAGACGGACAGCGCGAGGACCGCGAGAGCGCTCGTCCCGCCGCTCTCGCGCTCGCCGAGGCGCTCGCGGACCCGCGCGAGGCCCCGCCGGAGCCGCGTCTTCACGGTGGCGACGGGGAGCTCGTCCCGCACGGCGATCTCGTCGGGGGTCAGGCCCTCGTAGTAGCGCGCAAGGAGCGTGGATCGGTAGGGCTCCGGGAGCGCCACGAGCACGTCGACGACGACCTGCTGGATCGCGACCTCCCGCACGACCCCGGGCTCGTCGAGTGCCGTCGCGCGCTCCAGAGCGGCGCGCTCCTCGTGCAGCGACCGGGTCGACGAGGCCCGTCGCCGGTCCCGGACGACGTTCCGGAGGATCCCCCCCAGCCAGGCCCTCAGCGAGCCGGTCGTGGGCCTGTGGAGGCGCTGGGCGAGCAGCCAGACCTCCTGGCGGAGGTCATCTGCCTCGGCGGGGTCTCCGACGATCTGGAGCGCCAGCCCGCGCACCCAGTCGAGGTGCTCGAGGCAGCTCTCCGGTTCGGGCTGGGCGGGGACGGACGACATCGGCGGCGCTCTGCCACCATGTGGCCCGCCGCCGCGCCGCGGAATTCGGGAATCTGCGATTCCCTACCGGGATCTCGATCCCGGCCCGGCGGCGTGTGCCGCCGGGCCGGCTCGCCCCCCCCCGGCGAGGATGGCTCAGAACGACCAGCCGACGGAGAGCAGATACAGGTTGTCCGCCCGATCCAGACGGTTCCCGTCGGGCCCGAGCGTCGGTGTGTTGTCGTAGGTCAGCAACCAGGAGAGCCGCGCGATCATGTTCGCAGACAGGATCGCCTCGAAGTAGGTGTTCGCGAGGCCGTAGACGTCGTCCTTGTCGTCCAGGCTCGGGTAGATCTCCCCGTCGTGACCGAAGGATAGGGTCGACGTGATCTGCGCGAAGACGCTCCACGCAACCCGGACGGCCGTGTAGCTGCGCTCGTCGCCGTTGTCGAACCGCTCGTCGAAGTAGTTCAGACCGGCCTCGGTGCTGATCTTCCAGTAGTCATCGTCCCGCCACTGGTAGCCGAGACCACCACCGCCGGTCCAGCGGAGGTCGACGAGGGCCTGTTCGTTCGTCTCTGCGAGGCCCTGCACGTAGAAGAAGGCCTTCTCGGCGAAGAACTGGTCGTACTTGCCCCGGAGAAGGGCTCGGCGCTGCGTCCGGACACCGTCCTGGGTCGCGTAGTACCAGAGCGCGTCGATGTTGTAGCGGTGGACGTCGATCTCACGGACCGCCTTGCCCGTGATGGCGTACGTCTCGATATCCGCGTTGCCCTCGCTCTTGCTGAGTCCGACGTCGAGACTTCCGTGCCAGCGCCCGTCAGCGGGGTACTCCTCCTCCTCCTGGAGGACCGCCGCGGTCAGCGCCGAGATGCGGGCTCCGGGCGAGAGGACTTGCTCGGGAGGCGAGAGGGCGGGGCTCGGTGCGGTGAGGGCCGAGCCGAGGACGAGGGGAAGGACGATCATCTCGGGAGCGCGGTTGCGCGAGGCCGCGCGTTGCCTGGGAACAGGAGGTGGACGCCTACGCGAGCCAGCGCGAGGCGGCGCTCAGGCCTGCCGCGGTTCGCGAACCGTGCCAGGTCAAGAGCTCTCCGTCGCAGCCTAGGAATCGCGAACGGCCGATTCGAGTCCGCGTCACGAGTTCGTCCACATGCTCTTCATTGAACGGAAAGGGCTCACTCGGGAGAAGCACGAGGTCGGGGTCGAGCGCGCGCACCTCGTCGAGCTCGAGCGTGGGGTACCGCTCCGCGCGATCGGCGACGACGTTCCGCCCGCCGGCGGTCGCCAGGAGGTCCGAGAGGAACGTGTCTCCATTGGCGCTCATCCACGGGCGGCGCCAGATGAGGACGAGCACACGCCGCGGGGATCGCATTGCGGCGGCCTCCTGCGCCCGCGTCGCGGCCTCCTCGACGCCCAGGGCGAGGTCCTCGGCCCGGTCGGCGTGCCCGACGACGCCCCCCAGCTCCCGGATGAGCGGCGGCACATCCGCGACGCGGCGCGGGAGCGAGGTGTGGACGGCGACCCCGGCCTCGCGGAGCGCCTCGACGTCCTCCAGGCGGTTCTCCTCCTCGTTCGCGAGAACGAGGGTCGGGCGCAGGTCCAGGATCCGGTCCAGCCGCGGGTCCTTGGTGCCTCCGACGCGCACGACGTGCTCCACGCCGGCCACGGGATGGACACAGAACTTCGTCGCGCCGACCACCTCGGGGCCCGCGCCGAGGTCGAACAGCGTCTCGGTGAGGCTCGGGCAGAGCGAGACGAGGCGCGCCACCGTCCTTCTCCGGTCAGCCGGCGGGCTCGACCTCGGGCACGTCGACGGCGACGTAGCGCTTGCCGTCGTGCTCGATCCGCGTGAACGGCCGGTCGGGATCGTGGTACGAGAGCCCGACGAGGCCCTCTCCGGCGGCGCGGGCGAGCCACTCGCGGCGCATGCGGAACGACTGCGACACGTCCATGTCGTAGGCCATGATATACGGCGGCTGGATGTGGTGCGTCGTCGGCACCAGGTCGCCCCAGAACGCGGCGCGGTTCGCGTCGCCCTCCTCGCCGAAGACGAGGACGACCATGCCCTCCGAGTGCCCGCCGACGTGGTGAGCCGTGAGGTCGCCGAAGAGCGTCGCCCTGCCCCCGTAGGAGTCCACGAGCCCCGCCTCGACGAGCGGCTCGATGTCGTCCGCCCGGTAGCTCGCTCGCCGCGGGTGGGCCGTCGTCCGCATCGCCTCGATCTCGGGCGCCGGGAAGTGGTGCCGCGCGCGCGGAAAGAGAGGCGCGAGGGCACCGTCGCGCTCCTCCACGAGGGCGCCGATGTGGTCGAAGTGGCAGTGCGACACGAAGACGTGGTCGATGTCGTCCGTCCCCACGTCGAGCGCAGCGAGGGTCGCCCGCAGCGTCGTCCCCGCCGGTCGGTCGAGCCCGTAGATCTTCCGAAACTTGTCGTCCCAGCGGTCCCCCATCCCGCCCTCGACGACGACGCGCACACCGTCCTTCTCCGCGAGGAACGGACGCGCGGCCAGCGCGATCGTGTTGTCCTCCGCGGGCGGCGTCATCCGCGCCCACAGGTTCTTGGGCACGACGCCCCACATCGCACCCCCGTCGAGGCGGAACCGGGCGTCGAACAGCGTCGTGATGCGCCAGCCCCCCGCCTGGAGCGCGTGCGGCGTCCAGCCAGGGGGCGGCGTGTGGGGCTCGGTGGGCACGGCTGGCGTCAGAGCGAGCTCGCCTCGCGGAGCACGGCGCGGCCGATGATGAGCCGCTGGATCTCGCTCGTGCCCTCGCCGATCGTGCAGAGCTTCGCGTCGCGCCACATCCGCTCGACGGGGTACTCGCGGCTGTAGCCGTAGCCGCCGTAGATCTGGATCGCCTCATAGGTGACCTTCATCGCCGTCTCGGAGGCGTGGAGCTTGGCGATCGCCGCCTCGGTGCCGTAGGGCTGGCCAGAGTCCTTGAGACGCGCCGCGTGGTAGACGAGGTGGCGGGCCGCCTCGATCTGCACGCGCATGTCGGCCAGCTTGAACTGGACGGCCTGCTGGTCGGAGAGCGTGCCGCCGAACGCCTCGCGCTCCTGCGAGTACTTCGCGGAGCAGCGGTACGCGCCCTCCGCGAGGCCGAGCGAGAGCGCGCCGATCGAGATCCGGCCGCCCTCCAGCGTCTTCATGAACGTCTTGAAGCCCTCGCCCTCCGGGCCGAGCAGGTGGTCGCGCGGGATCCGCGCGTCCTGGAAGACGAGGCTCGCCCAGTCGCTGCCGCGCATGCCAAGCTTCACCTCGCCGGGCTCGATGGTGAACCCGTCGATGTCGCGCGGCACGACGAAGGCCGAGATTCCCTTCGAGCCCAGCGACTTGTCGGTCACCGCCGTGACGATGAACACGCCCGCGTGGTTCGCGTTCGTGATGAAGCACTTGCGGCCGTTCAGGACGTACTCGTCGCCCTGGAGGTCGGCCGTCGTGAGCGTGCCGCCGGAGTCCGAGCCGGCGCCCGGCTCGGTCAACCCGTACGCGCCCATGTACTCCCCGGCGATCAGCTTCGGGACGTAGAGCTCGCGCAGCTTCGCGCCGCCCCACTTCCAGATCGGGTAGGTGCCGAGGCTGACGTGCGCGGCGTAGCCGAGCGCGGTCGAGCCGCAGACCTTCGCGAGTTCCTCGACGGCGAGGATGTACGCGAGGGTGCCGCCGTCGGCGCCGCCGACGTCCTCGGGGAACGGCACGCCGGGCAGCCCGAGCTCGACGATCTTGTCCCACGTCTCCTTCGGGAAACGATGGTTCTCGTCGATGTCGTGGGCGATGGGCTCCAGCTCGGTCGACGCGAAGTCGGCGACCATCTCCTGGATCATCGTCTGCTCCTCCGTGAAGTCGAAGGAGTGACGGATCGGCGGGAGCTCGTAGGACGATTGGCCCAGGTCGAGCGGCTGGGTCGGTGCGACGTCGGTCATGGTCGTGGGATGCGCGGCGGCGTGCTGAGGCGTGCGTCCAGTGGAGGAGCGTCGAACGGAGAGGGTCAGTCGACCTCGACTCCGTTGCCGTTCTCGAAGGTCGCCTCGACGCGGGACGAGTCCTCCTTGTAGTACTCGGTCGACCGGCCGCTTCCGACCCAGTCGATCAGTGCGCGCCGCGAGAACTTCCACTCGCGGCCGATCTTGCGGGCCGGGAGGACCTCGGACCGCAGGACCTTGTTGAAGGTCTTGGGGCTGACGCCGAGCAGGGCGGCAGCCTCTTCGATGTTCAGGATCTCGGCGTCGTGACTGGCGCTCATCGGAGGAACTGGGATCGACCGGGAGGCTGGACGAGGCGTGGCGCGGAGGTTCAGCGCAGGAGCGAACGAGCGATCACGAGGCGCTGGATGTCCGTGGCACCCTCGTAGATCTCGGTGATCCGAGCGTCCCGGAACAGGCGCTCGACGTGGAAGTGATCGGTGTAGCCGGCGCCGCCGTGGATCTGCAGCGTCTCGTCGGCGGCGAAGTTCGCGGCCTGCGACGCGAGGAGCTTCGCCTCGGACGACGGGCGGTTGACCTCCATCCCCTGGTCGCGCATCCACGCGGCCTTGCGGACGAGGAGGCGCGCGGCCTCGAGCCGCGCCGACATGTCAGCGATCTTGTGCTGGATGGCCTGGAAGTGGCCAATGGGCTTGCCGAACTGCTCGCGCTCCATCGCGTACTTCACGGACGCGTCGAGGCACGCCTGACCGATGCCGACCGCCTGACTCGCGATGCCGATCCGACCGCCGGCGAGCGTGTCCATCGCGATCGGGAAGCCGCGGTCGACCTCGCCGAGGACGGCGTCCGCGCCGACGCGAACGTTGTCGAGGATGATCTCGACCGTCGCGGACCCGCGGATCCCGGTCTTCATCTCGTGCTTGCCGACCTTCAGGCCCGGCGCGTCCCCCGGCACGAGGAACGCGGTGATGCCCTTCGCCTTCGGGACGTCGGGATCGGAGCGCAGGTAGATCAGGAACAGGCCGGCGCGATCGCCGGAGGTGACCCACAGCTTCGTGCCGTTCAGCACCCACTCGTCCCCGTCCCGCGTCGCGGTCGCCGCGAGCGCGGCGGCGTCCGAGCCCGAGCCGGCCTCGGAGAGCGAGTAGGCACCGATCGCCTCACCGCTCGCGAGCTTCGGGAGCCAGTGGGTCTTCTGCGCGTCCGTGCCGAACTTCATCAGCGGCGCGCAGAGCAGCGAGTTGTGGACGGAGACCGCGACGCCGGTCGCGGCGCAGGCGCGGTTGAGCTCCTCCAGGACGACGGCCAGCGCGACGTTGCCCATCCCGGCGCCGCCGTACTCCTCGGGAAGCGTCAGCCCCCAGAAGCCCAGCTCGCCGAGCTGGCGGTAGACGTCGTCCGAGATCGTCTCCTCGCGGTCGTGCTTGGTCGCGAGCGGGGCGAGCACGCCGTCGGCGAACTCGCGCGCGGCGTCCTGGACGAGGGATAGCTCCTCGCCGAGGCCGAAGTGAAGGGCGCCGGCCTCGGCAGTGCTCGGTGCGGGATCGGTGACGGTCATCTCGTGGTCTCTCTCGTGTCGCGGTCGTGCCGTATGGAGTCGGTCGCGGTCGGCCCGGCGAAGGCGCGCGTCCGGCCTACTCTAGGATCGGCCGGCGGCGCGCTCGACTCGCTCGTCGAGTCGGAATCGTAGTTCGGACGCTCAGTCGTAGTCGTAGAAGCCCTTGCCGGTCTTCCGTCCGAGCCGGCCGGCCGCGACCATCCGGCGCAGCAGGGGGCACGGGCGGTACTTGTCGTCGCCGAGGCCGCGGTGGAGCACCTCGAGGATGTCGAGGCACACGTCGAGCCCGATCAGGTCGGCGAGCGTCAGCGGCCCCATGGGGTGCGCCATACCGAGCTTCATGACGGTGTCGATGCCCTCCCGCGTCGCGACGCCCTCCATGAGACAAAACACCGCCTCGTTGATCATGGGCATCAGGACGCGGTTCGAGACGAAGCCGGGGTAGTCGTTCGCCTCGACCGGCTCCTTGCCGAGCGCGCGGCTCGCGCGCATCACGGCGTCGGTCGTCTCGTCGCTCGTCTCCTGGCCGCGGATGACCTCGACGAGCTTCATGACCGGGACCGGGTTCATGAAGTGCATCCCGATCACCTTGTCCGCGCGCTGCGTGTTCGCCGCGATCTCGGTGATCGAGATCGACGAGGTGTTCGTGGCGAGGATCGCGTCCGCGGGCAGGACCGAGTCGAGCGTGCCGAAGATCTTCGCCTTCAGATCGGCGCGCTCGGACACGGCCTCGACGACGATCTCGCGATCGCCGAGGTCCTCCAGCTTCGTCGAACGACCGATGCGCGCCATCGCGGCGTCGGCGTCCTCCTGGGTCATGCGCTCCTTCTTGACGACGCGCGCGAGGCTCTTCTCGATCGCAGCGACGCCGCGGTCGAGCGCGCCCTCGTCGACGTCGACCAGCGTCACGCCGCTACCGCAGGACGCGAAGACCTGGGCGATACCGTTGCCCATCGTCCCGGCGCCGACGACGGCGACGCGCGAGTAGAGATCGTTGGAGGTCATGGATTTCGTGGGATGTGCGGGGAGCCCGGCTGGGATCGCGGGTGGTGATCAGACGCGCTCGACGGCGACGGAGACGGCGTTGCCGCCGCCGAGGCACAGCGAGGCCATGCCGTTCGCGGCGTCCTTCTGCTGCATCGCGTGCAGCAGCGTGACGAGGATGCGGGCGCCCGAGGCGCCGATCGGGTGGCCGAGGGCGACGGCGCCGCCGTTGACGTTCACCCGCTCGGGGTCAAGCTCCAGCTTGCGGGTCAGCGCGACGGCGGCGGCGGAGAACGCCTCGTTGATCTCGTGCAGGTCGAACTCGTTGGCCTTGCGTCCGGCCGCGTCCGAGGCCTTCGCGATCGACTTCTCGGGCGCCATCATCACCCACTCGGGCGCGCAGCCTCCGGTCGCGTAGTTCGTGATCCTCGCGAGGGGCGTGAGCCCGTTCGACTTCGCGAACTCGGCGCTCGTCACCACGAGCGCAGCCGAGCCGTCGTTGATCGCGGACGCGTTCGCCGCGGTCACCGTGCCGTCCTTCTTGAACGCCGGACGCATCTTCCCGATGCCCTCGGCGGTCATGCCCTCGCGGATCGTCTCGTCCGTCGTGAACTCGAACGGGTCGCCCTTGCGGGGCTTGATCGTGATCGGGAACTTCTCGGCATCGAAGCGCCCGGCGTCGCGCGCGTCGACGGCGCGGCGGTGGCTCTCGGCGGCGAACTCGTCCTGGGCGGAGCGCGACACGTCGAGCTCGTCGGCGACCTTCTCGCCGGTCATGCCCATGTGGAAGTCGTTGTAGATGTCCCAGAGGCCGTCGTGGACCATCGAGTCGAGCGCCTGGCTGTGACCGAGACGCATCCCTCCGCGCGCGTCCGGCAGCAGGTACGGCGCGTTGGTCATCGACTCCATGCCCCCGGCGACGATGCAGTGCGCGTCGCCGGCGCGGATCGCCTGGGCGGCGAGCATCACCGACTTCAGGCCCGAGCCGCAGACCTTGTTGATCGTGACGCTCCCGACGTCGTCGGGGACGCCGGCCGCGCGCGCGGCCTGGCGGGCGGGGTTCTGACCGAGCCCGGCCTGCAGGACGTTGCCGAAGATGACTTCCTCCACCGCGCTCGCCTCGATGCCGGCGCGCCGGATGGCCTCCTCGATCGCGAGGGCCCCGAGCTCGGGGGCGCGGAAGGAGGCGAGGCCCCCCTGGAACTTCGCGATCGGAGAGCGAGCGGCACTCACGAGGACGACGTCGGTCATGGCGGCGGCGGTGGTTCGAGGCTGGATCGGTAGAAGGAGCCCTGCGGGCCCGCGGAGCAGCGCGCTGGCGAGCCCTGGAGGCCCGTCCGGAGGGGAAAGGAGCGACTCGCGGGCCGCTGGACCCCGGCGGAACGGGCAAAGATCATAGTCGCCGGCGACCCTCCCCGACAGGCCGAGGAGGCCCTTCCCGGCGAGGCGCCAGGTCCCGTCACGCGCGGACGCGAGAGGTGGTTCGCCCGAGATCGAGCTCCACGACGCCGGCCGAACGATCGCCCCAAAGCACATCGACACAAAGGCTTACGCCGGACACATCGCGGCCCAGAGCGACCGCTCGTTCTCGCGTTGAATCACGGATCCGGCTTCTCTATCCCGGGGTCACGGGGGATGGCGCGCAGCGCGCCGTCGGGCCCCGCTCCCGCCTTGGACGATCTCGCCCTGATCGACGGCCTCCGCGCCCGCCGCGAGTCGGCGGTGACCGCGTTCCTGGAGCGCTACAAGTCGCTGCTGCACCACTGCATCGGTCACTTCGAGGCCGACCCGGCCGCCCGCGAGGACCGCTACCAGGACCTCGTCCTGTTCGTCCTGGAGCGCCTCGACCGCGACGCCTACGACCCGGAGCGCGGCTCCTTCGGCACGTGGCTCTACCGCGTCGCCTGGTGCCGCTGCGTCGACCTCAAGCGGCGCGACGCGGCCGGGGGCCGGCCCAGGCTGCGCACGGTCGGCGACGAGATCCCCGACCGGATCGACGAAGGGCCGGGACCGGAGGAGATGGCGGGCATCTCGGAGGTGGGCGGCGTCGTGCGCGACGCCCTCGAGGAGCTCACGAGCGAGGAGCGCTCCCTCCTCGACCTCCGCTTCGTCCAGGGGGAGACGCTCGGCGACATCGCGGACGAGCTCTCGATCTCCCTGGAACAGACCAAATACCGCCTCCGGCGGGCGACGATCAGCCTGCGCCGCGTCCTCGTGCACAACTTCGCGCGAGAGGAAGCCCTGACCGAGCGCTGACGCGCGTCGGACGGGGAAATCGACCACGCCGCCACGCCCCCCATCGGATAGTCCAGCCATGACTCGCAGCGAGTACGAACCGCCCCGGCCCGGCCAAGACGGGCTCCGATCGGACGCGGTCCTCGACGACCCGAGGACGGTGGAGACGCTCGCGCGCTACGACGAGGCGAGCGCCGACGAGCTCGCCGCGCTGGAGAAGGACCCGCGGGCGGCACAGATCCTGGAGCGCCTGAAGGAGGCCGACCGCTGGCTCGCCGCGTCGCTAGAGGGCGCGGACGCCGCGGACGAGACCGCTGCCGTCACCCCCGAGGAGCTCTACGACTACGGCGGCGGGCCGGGCGCGACGGCGCTCGACCCCGAGCGCCGCAAGGCGGTGAAGGCTCACCTGCTCGAACACCCGGAGGAGGCGGCGCTGGTCCGCACCCTCGACCGCCCGATCCCCTCGCCCATCGAGTTCGAGCCGACCGAGCCCCGCGAGAGCCGGATCCGCGCGCTTCGCCGGATCCCCGGCGTCGCGTCGGTTCCCTCCCCCGGCACGCGCCCGGTCCCGACGTGGCTCGCCTGGGGCCCCCTGGCGGCGGCTGCGCTGATCCTGGCGATGTTCCTCGGCGGCGACGCGCGCCAGAACGCGCTCGGCGGCGGGCTGCCCGAGTCCCCGGTCCTGCGCAGCGCCCAGTCCGAGGCGCTGCTCTTCCCGCGAAGCCGCGTCCTGGCCCCCGTCGAGGGCGCCACGACCTACGCGAGCCGTCCCCTGTTCGAGGTCACGCCGATCGACGGTGCCACCGAGTACCGCTTCGAGCTCCGCGGCGGCGCGGACGGCGCGTTCGAGGAGGGCGTGGTCGTCTGGACGGCGACGGCGATGAGCCCCTTCGCGAGCTCCTTCCCCCTGGAGGAGGGCGCCTACTCCTGGTCGGCGTGGGCGCGCGTGGACGGACTGGAGCGCTCCCTCGGCGCGCTCACCTTCCACGTCGTCATGCCGTCCCCCGGCGACATCCTCCGCAGCGCCGCGGGCGTCGAGTCCGACTCCGGGTCCGCGCGTGAGGACGTCCGCCGCCTCCACGCGGCCGGATTCCTGACCGACGCGCGCCACCGCGCGCGGGCGCTGCCGCCCGGCGAGGATCGGGCGCGGTACCTCTCCGAGGACCGGTGAACCTGCGGCGCGCGGCGTTCGTCCTCGCGCTCCTCGGGTCGGCGTCGTTCGCCGCGGTCCTCGCTTCGTCGTCGAGGGTCCCGGACGGAGGGCCCCGGGTGAGGTCCGCGCCAGGGCCCACGGCGAGTGCGCCTTCGGCGCGCGACGACCGGGCGGAGACCGTCGAGCGCTACCTGCGCGCGCTCGCGGCGTTCCGCGCCGGCGACGACTCCGCCGAGACGCTCCTGATCGCGTCCGCGAAACGACTCGCGGGCCGCTACGGCCGACGGGACGCGCTCGATGTCGCGCGCTACTACCGCACCCTCGGACCGGAAGAGCGCGTCGCGGGCGTCGCGCTGGAGCGGCGGTTCGACGCGCTCCGGGACGAGGCCGTTCGCCTCGACGAGAACGAGCGCGCGATCGGCGCCGACCGAGAGGCGCTCCTGGCCCAGCTGGAGGCCGACCTCGCCGCGTTCCTCGCCGAGGCCTTCCGTGCAGCCGACATCACGCCGGCGGCACGCTGCTCGTCGCTGCTCGCGCGGCTGACCGTCCGGCGCGTCGAGCGGTTCGCGTGGACGGCGCGAGAGGACGAGGACGACCTCCTGGAGCGCGCCCACGTCCTCGCGACCGACGCCTGCGACCGGTTCGAGCGCGCCGGCCAGCGCACGCCGCGCCTGGAGCCGATCTGGGTGCTCGCGCGCGTCGCGCTCCTGCGCGGCGACGGGGCGGAGGCGGGCCATCGCTTCGAGGACCTGGCGGACCTCGCGGTCGAGGTCGAGCGTCCGGCCTGGCGCGAACGCGCGCTCCTCGGCTCGATCGGCGTCGCGCGGGCGCGCGGCGCCGACTTCGTGGTGGACGAGGCGCTCCGGAGCCTCGCCGCGTTCCGCGACCCGGCGACGTGCTGGGCGCTCGCGCGCGAGGCGGCGGTCCAGCGGCTGTCGCACGACGAGCCCGAGCGCGCGCTGGAGATCCTGGACGCGTGCCCGCCGTCCGACGAGGACGCAGAGATCGACCTCGCCGTCGCCACGGAGGAGTGGCGCGCGCTCGTGATCGCGTCGGAGCTGCGTGCGGGGCACGTCGAGGCCGCGGGCGCGGCGCTGGTCGAGACGTCGGCCCCCCCGGGGACGACGGCGGGCGAGGTGACCGAGCTCGCCGAGGTGGCGCTCCTCCTCGACCTCGGCGAGCCGCGCCGCGCGCTGGAGCGCCTCGACGGCCGTGACCGCGATCCGCGCACATCGGAGCTAGGTCGCGTCGAGGCCCTCGTCCTCCGCGGACGCGCGCTCATCGAGCTCGGTCGAGCGGACGCAGCGATCACGCCGCTGGAGCGAGCGTTCGCCGAGGGGCGGCGACGCGATCGTGAGCGCAACCTCGCCACCGCTCGCGGCAGCGACGACGGTGCGCTCCGCGACGCGAGCGCCGTCGGGGAGTGGCTCGGGCTCTCGACCGTCGAGGCGCTCGCGCGGGCGCACGTCCTCCGCGGGGACGCCCTGCGCGCCGGCGCCGTGATCGAGGCGGCGCACGCCGCGTGCTCGATCGAGATCGCCGCCGGCCGGCTCGTCGCGCTCGCAGAGCGAACGACACTCGGCGCGACGACGTGGATCGTCGGCGCGGACGGCACGACCGCGGTGCACGTCGCGCCGGACGGTCGAGCGATCGGCACGTCGATCCCGCTCGGACGACGCGAGATCGGTCGAGCGGTCGGTCGGCTGCGCGACGCGCTGACCGAGACGCGCGCGACGGGTGGAGCGGATCGCTCCCTCGGGCTGCGACGCGAGATCGCCGAAGCGCTGCTGCCGGAAGCGGTGCGGCGCGAGCTGGAGCACGCACAGGTCACGCCGGAGGGCGGGCCCGCGCCGACGTACGCGATCCTCCCCCACGGCGTGCTGGAGCGACTGCCCTTCGAATCGCTCGTCGCCGGAGAGCGAGAACGCGCGCTCGGATTCGACGTCGCCGTCGCGGTCGCGCGCAGCCTGCGGGACCCGGACGACGTCGCCGAGCCGCTCGACGGTCGGAGCGCGCGCTGGACGGCGTTCGGAGCGCCGCACGCCGCGGGCTCCGTCGCCCTGGAGGGAGCTCGGCGCGAGCTCGACTCGCTCGACGCGCTGCACCCGCGCCTCACCGCTCACGTGGGACGTGCCTTCGAGCGGGATCGGCTGGCGCGCGCGCTCGAAGGAACGGACCCCGTGCACGTCGCGACGCACGTCGTCCGGACGCCGGGCGGGTCGCTGGCCGCGCCGCTCGCACTCCTGACGGGCGGCGGTCGCCTCCTCACGGCGGACGACGTCGCCGGGCTGGCTCCGCGGTTGCCCTTGCTCGTGCTCGTCGCGTGCGGGAGCGCGGACGGCCCGGTGCTCGACGGGCTGGGTGCGCGCGGCGTCGCTCAGGCCGCGCTGGACGCGGGCACGCGGGCCGCCGTCGTCACGCTCTGGCCGATCACCGACGAACACGGGCGGACGGCGTCGGTGGCGCTCCACGCCGCCCTCCTCACGGGCGCGTCGCCGGCGGAGGCGGTGAGGCGCGCGCGCGCGACGCTGAAGAGGACCGGCGCACCCCCCTCGGAGTGGGCGTCGTACCGGCTCCTGGGGCTGCCCTAGGGCAGAGCCGGAAGGGCGACTCGGACCCGGAAACGATTTCCCGACTCGCCCCCCTCAAGGGATCGCGGTCCCGCGTCGATACAGCGCGCCAGCCATGATCCCCGCCCTGCTGCACTCCGCCGTCCTCGCCGCGTCCGGCGCGCCCCAGGTCCCTGTCGCTCAGGAGATCCCCCCGGCGATCGCGCAGACGCGCGTCCCGGCGTGCGTGCAGCTCACCGAGACGCACTTCGTCGCCGACAGCTTCGTCGACGAAATGCTGTGGCTGGTGTTCGCGAACGCCCACGGTCTGCGCCGCGTGCGCGGGCTGGCGCCGCATGGGCGGACGCTGCTGCCGATCGTCGACGGTGCCGCCTCCGGAATGTCGGTCGAGGTGGTCACCCGCGATCTGGACGGGAGCTTCCTCACGAGCGGAGCGCTCGACTGCGCGACGCTGACCGGCGACGCGGTCTTCCTGAGCCGGAGCGAGACCGGGCTGGTCGGCTGGATCCCCCGCCACGGCGGGCGGTCGCTGACGCGCGCGCAGACGGGTGCGAGCGTGCTGCCCGCCGCGCGTCTTGCGCACGCACGCCCGGCCACGGCTGCGGCGACGCACGTGCCCGTGCCGACGCCCGCGGAGAACCGCAAGCGCGACAAGAGCCGGCGCCTCAAGCGCAAGAAGCTCCCGCCGATCTGAACGAGACCACGCCGCGGAAGCGCACGGCGCGCCGCGGCGGGACAGCGAGAAGAAGCAACTCGACGGCCCGTCAAGGGTCCCGACGAGAAAGGGAAGAAGGGCCGGGGGCTCCGCGCAGCGGGGCCCCCGGTGTTCCTTCGTCCCCGATAGCCGCTCGCTACGAGCTCAGCCAGCGGCGCACGACGTCGAGCCGCTCGTCCGCGGCGACCGGCACCGCCCGACGGAGCGCGCGCACCTCGGCGAGGTCGATCTCGCACACCGTGACGCGCGTCGCGACGCGGCCATCGGGCGCGGGGATCTCCTCGGTCGCGACCGGCTCGACCAGGGCACCGCTCGGCGCGTAGACGCCCGCGTCACCCGAGAACGTGAGGCGCATCTTGCGCCGTCCGATCTCGTCCGTGCCGACGCGGTTGCAGGCGACGACGAACGCCTCCGACTCGGCGGCGCGTCCCTGAGCGAGCGCGCGCCAGTGCGACGCCCGCGCGTCCGGCCACTGCGCCACCACGACGAGGATCTCCGCGCCGCCGCGGAAGGCGGCGCGCGCGACCGCGGGGAACCGCAGGTCGTAGCAGACGATCGGCGAGACCTTCGCGTCGGTCCCGCGGAGCGTGACCACCGGCGGCGGCAGGCTCCCGGCGGAGAACGCGACGTGCTCAGCCGTCGGCGAGAAGAGATGGACCTTGTCGTACGACGCGCGCACCTCCCCATCTGCGAGGACGTGCGCGCGGTTGCGTGGAAGTCGCGGGTCGTCGACGACCTGGTACGCGGAGCCGACGACGGTGACGTCGTGCGTCTCGGTCAGCGCGACGATCGCCTCGACGGCGCGGTCGCTCTCCTCGAACACCTCGGCGCGCGGCATCGGCACGAACGAAGTCGGCCACATCTCGGGCAGCGCGACGAGGGACGCGCCGTGCGCGGCAGCGCGCTCGACTCCGGCCCTCGCCGCCGCGAGGTTCCCATCGACGTCCGCGGTCCGGACGTCCAGCTCCACCGTGGCGACACGCATGAGCGAGATCATCTCGATCCGAACCGCAGGCGCAACGTTGGTTCCGTCGCCCGTCGAGCCCGCTCCGCATCGGGATCGCGGCCGTCAGGGGTCCCCGTGTTTCCTTGACGGTGCGGGTCGTCGCCGGTCCGATGCATCGATGTCTCCTGAGCTCCCCCCTTCCCGTCCCGCCCTGCGCTTCGGCGCCGCGGCACTTCTCGCCCTCGCGAGCTGCGCCTCTCCGCTCACGAACCGCCCCGTCGGCGACGTCACGCCGGCCGCGCTCTTCGGCGC
Organism: Planctomycetota bacterium; assembly: GCA_038757895.1. Taxonomy (GTDB): domain Bacteria; phylum Planctomycetota; class UBA1135; order UBA1135; genus Saltatorellus. Next base: position 47,746 of record JBCDGE010000037.1, read on the forward strand.
GACCGCGCTCCCGAAGGCCGCGACCGCGGCGTCCGGAGGAACGACGACAACGACCGCGGCGCACCTCCCGCAGCAGGAGCAGGACGACCCGAACACGGAGCTCGAGGACGCGCTTGCGATGGACGACGTCGCAGCCCCGAAGGTCGCACCGCGTGCAGGCAAATGGGCCGTCGGCGGGTTCGACGCGGTCGGGGTCGCCACGACGGCGGTGGTCGCGGCTGTGCTGGCGCCCGTCGTCTTCTCGAACGACGACGAGGAGATCCAGCGCGTCGGCGACGTGACCCAGATCCTCACGCCCGTCGCGGCCGGCGTGCTGTCGCTGGCCGTCGAGGACTACGAGGGAACGATCCAGTTCGCCAAGTCGCTGATCACGGCGACCGCGACGACGCACACGCTGAAGTTCATCGTCGACAAGACGCGTCCGGACCAGACGGAGAACAACTCGTTCCCCTCGGGTCACACCCAGGGCGCGTTCAGCGGCGCGTCGTTCATCAACCGCCGCTACGGCCCGCGCTTCGGCGTCCCGGCCTACGTCCTCGCGGTCTACACCGGCGCGAGCCGCGTCGTGGCGACACGGCATTACGGGGACGACGTCCTCGCGGGCGCGAGCATCGCGCTCTTCGCGAACTGGCTGTTCACCGAGCCGCTCTACGTCGCGGGCACGGCGGTGTCGCCCGTCGTGAACAACGATATGATCGGCGTGTCGGTGGACCTCACACCGCCGCCGCAGTCGAGGTCGCGACGGGGCAGCGAACCGCTGGCCAAGAAGATCCGCTACGAGCTGCTGTTCGGTCCGGCGGACATGAAGAAGAACGACATCACGCTGCCGCGAGACTCCCCGGGATCGCTGGCCGTGACGGACTTCCAGAACAACGCGAACCCGCAGGTCGTCGCGATGGGTCAGCTCGAGTGGTTCTTCGCCGAGGATCAGGAGCTCGACTTCCGCTGGTTCCCGTACGAGATCCGGGACTCGGGCAACTTCGCGCGGAACACCAGCTTTGCAGGCGAGAACTTCACCCAGGGCACGGCCGCGGACTCGGACTTCATCCTCTACGACTACCGCGCGCGCTACCGCTATCGATTCTCGGGTGCGCCGTGGGACATCCGGCTCGGCGTCGGCGTTGCGATCCAGGACATCTCGCAGGAGATCCGGACGCAGACCGTGCAGGTGCGCGAGCGGGCGATCGAGTCGTTCACGCTGCTGCACGCGCGGCTCGGCTACCAGTTCCACAGGAAGTGGCTGGCGTTCGTCGAGTCCGACTTCACATTCGACGCCAACTCGCACGCCGTCGACGCTTCCGCGATCGTCCGCTACCGGGCGAACAGCAGCTGGGACTTCAACGGCGGCTACCGCTACATCAGCCAGTTCATCGACAGCAGCGAGATCCGTCACGAGCTCGACATCCGAATGCTGCAGCTCGGCATCGGCTACTCGATGTAGCGCTCGCAGGGACGTCGACCGATGACTGTGGACGAGGCGCTCGCCGCGTTCGCGGACCTGACGGGTCCGTTCAAGCGTCGGCTGGAGCAGATGCTGCTGGCGATGGATCCGGCGGCGGCGGACGCGACGATGATGCTGCTCAAGGAGAGCCGCGGCGCATGGGCGCTGCTGCTCGGGCGCTCGAGCGGACGCGCGCTCGTGTGCTGCAACGCGCTCTCTGGGACGCCGGTCGCGCTCGCGACGCTCGGGTTCCGCGTCACGGTCGTCGACCGGTGCTCGGCGCGGCTCCGGTTCGCGCTGGACCGCGCGGAGGCGCTCGTGCCGTCGACGACGACGTGCGCGCTCGCCGGCGGGGATGCGCGGCTCCCGTTCGCCGACGGCACCTTCGACGTCGTCGTGCACGAGGACGGGCTCCCCGGGCCGAGGACGGAGTGGGGCTTCGGCGTGAACGAGCTGCGCAGGGTCGCGCGGGACGAACTGCTCGTGACCGCCGACAACCGGCTCGGCTACAAGCGCTCGACCGGACGACGCGGCAGGTTCCGCCGCGACCCGCGCGTGCTCCTGCGTGAGGTGCTGCGTCCATCGCGTGACGAGGCGACGCTTCCAACGACGCGCGCGCGCGTCCGGTCGAGCTGGGAGGCGGACGCGGCGTTCTCGCTGTACCCGCACGCGCGAGAGTTCAGCCACGTCGTGGCGCTCGACACGCCGCGGCCGCGCCTGACGATCGGACCGCGCGAGCGGAGGAACCGGCTCAAGATGGTCGGATTCCGGCTCGGCCTGTTCCGCTGGCTCACGCCGTCGTTCGCGATCCACGCGCGCCGTCGAGCGGGCGGCACGACGCGCCTCGACCGGATGCTCGACCGGCTGGCGGGAGAGATCGGCGAGCCGCGGCCCGCGGCGGACGTGCTCGTGGCGACGCGGAGCAACGATGCGCTCGTGCACACGGCGCCGGAGGACTCCGCGGAGCGCGCGGCGGTGCGCCACCGCGAGGCCGGCCGCTGGACCGTGCACGTCGCGCTCCAGCCGTCGAAGCGCCGCATGGTCGGGATCCACCACGACTGGCTCCAGCGGATCCGGCGCGAGCACCCCGGCGTCCCCGTGCCCGAGCCGCTCTTCCACGGGGACATCGAGGGCGCCAACGTCGCGGTGGAGAGGCGGCTCGGCGGGCTGAGCGGGACGGACGTGACGGGCGACCGCGCGCGGACGCGGGCGATGTTCACCGACGCCGCGCGGATCCTCGACCGACTCGTCGACGACGAGCCGACGCGGATGGATGAGCAGCTCGTCGAGGCGATGCTCCGCGCGAGGTTCCGACGCGTGGCCGAGCTCGTCGGCTCGGAGCGGACGCGACGGGAGGTCGAGCGACGCGCCGACCGGACCGCCGAGGCTTTCCTCGATCGCGACGTTCGCCTGGCCGTGTACCACGCCGACCTGCGCGGCAAGCACGTCCAGGTCGACGCCGAAGGACGAGTGCTGGGACTGCTCGACTGGGGAGCCAGCGAGGAGCGCTTCCTGCCGCTCGCCGACCTGATGCAGCTCGTCGTGCACCAGCGCAAGCAGGAGACCGGTGAGACGTTCGGTGAGGCGTGGCGCAAGGTCGCCGACCCGCGCACGAGGCGCGCGAGCGAGCGGGAGGTGATCGAGTCCCACGCAGAACACGCGGGCCTCGACGAGGAGACGGTCGGCGTTCTGTTCGATGCGTACCCGCTGTTCGTCGCGGGCATGGCGGAGCGCAACTGGGACTACTCCAGGCCGGACTGGGTCGCGCGACAGTTCGGGCTCTAGCTGCGCATCCACGTCAGGGGATGCGCCAGAGACGTCATCAGGGCCCGACGGGAATCGACGGAAAGTGCGGCGGGAGGTGCAACCGCGGCGAAGGCCGTTCGTCGAGGGAGCGGAGGTCGAGGTGATGCCGAGGGAGAAGACAGGAGGAGGATCGCTCGCGGAGGACGGGGAGCCGAGAGAGCCCTTCGAGGGGATCCCGGCGCGCGGCTTCACGCTGCTGAAGCAGCTCGCGGAACACAACGAGCCCGGGTGGGTGCGCGAGAACGGGGATCGACTCTTCGCGGCCCTGCGCGATCCGTTCGTGCTGTACCTGGACGACACGACGCGGCGCCTCGCGGTCGAGGGGATCGAGCTCCAGGGCGGACGCGGAACGCTGTTCCGCATGCACCGGGACCGGCGCTTCGCGCGGGACGCGCGCCCGCTGCACGAACACGTCGAGGCGGTCTTCTCGCAGAACGGGCGTCGCATCGGCAGCCGTGCGGCGATCCACGTGCGGCTCGACGTCCGCGGCGGCTTCCTGGCCGCGGGGTCGTTCCTCCAGCCGTCGGCCGCGACCCGCGCGTTGCGAGAGTCGATGGTCGCCCGCGAGAGGACGTTCCTCCGCCTCGCGCGCGACCTCGAGGGGGCGAGCGCGCCCCTCACGTCCGAGTCGTCCCTCGCACGCGCCCCGCGGGGCTTCCAGGACGCGGCGGAGGGCCGACTCGGCCCCTACCTGCGCATGCGTGAGCCGCGCGCGCTGATGCCGCTGGACCGCGCGGCGTGGCGCACCGGCGACGTCGTCGAGCGCACGGTCGAGTTCGCGCGCCTGACGCGGCGCTGGGGGATGTTCCAGCGCGAGGCACTCGCGGACGTGCCGGACGTGGTCGCCCGCCCCCCGAAGGCCCCCCCGAAGTCCTCGCCTGGGCCCACTCGGCGCGTCCCGGGACGACGGTGATCGTCCGCCGCTCCCCTCGCGGGGTAGGTTTCAGCGATCGAGATGGCACTCACGTTCGCACCGCTCCTCGCCCTGCCGCTGGCGGGTGCCCTGATGCGCCGCGCCGGTTACCGGTACGACGCATGGGTCCTGCCCCTGGCGCTCGCGTTCCACTGGCTCCTGTTCCAGGGCCTGGGGACCCACCCCGTCTACCTCGTCCTGGTGACGCTGTTCGTGCTCACGGCCGGTGGCGCGGCCTGCGTGGGCCTCGCGACGCCGCGCAGGACGTCCCGCCCGACGCTGGTCGGCGACGGGCGTCGACGCGCGGAAGGGTCGGACGAGGCGGAACCGGTCAAGCCGAGCTTCGAGACACCGCCCACGCCGGTGCGCCCCGTGCGTTCGCGCGCCAGGACGCCCGTTCCGCCCTTCGTACCGGAGCCGCCGCCCGCTGCCGTCCCGGCCGAGGTCGAGCCCCCGGTCGAGGTCGCTTCCGAGCCCCCCACCCCGCCCGGAGGTGCCGTCGAGCGCGTCGTCGCGCCGCCGCGGGACGAGGCGGAGCTCGTGGATCGGATCGAGGCCTGCTGCTCGGACGCGCAGCGCGGCACCCTCGTCGCGGGACTCCGGTCCGAGGAAGAGGTCGTCGCCCTCGTCCGGACCTCGTCCGACAGCGACCGTGCGGCGCTCGGCGCCGCGCATACGGTCCGAGACAAGGTGTGGGGTCCCGAGAACGTCGACGGGCTCGTCCTGTCCTTCGAGGGCGTCGCGCCGCGGGACACGACGGTGCTCGTCGCGCTCTGCGACGTCACCGACCCCGCCGAGATCTTCGATGACGCGGAGCGAGACGCCGCACGCGGGGCTGCGATCCTGGTCCCGACGAGCCTGTTCGGCGTGAAACGCCTGGACGACGGCACCACCGCCGACGCGCGCTGGATCGCGCGCTCGGTCTTCGTCCCGCTGCACCTCGTCGTGGGCGAGGTGGACTCCGCCGGTCGCGGACCGGGACACGGGGAAGTCGTCACGGGCCGGCCCAGCTGATGGGGCTCGGACCGGGACGCCGCTGCGTTCGAGCGAGGTAGATCCTTCCCCGGCTCGATCAAGACTCGGCGATCCGCTGGTCGATGTCCCGAGTCGCGAACCTCACGGTTCTCGGCTCCTTCGTGCCTTCTCTCGATCCACACCGTTCTCCCGATCGACATCGGGACACGGCATCTTCGCGGAGGCGATCGGGATTCTCGATCGTCGAGGTGATGGTGTCCGTGGTGATCGTCACCGTCGCGGTCTACATCCTGACCTCGACGGTGACCGCCGCCGTCTCGCACTCGATCGTCAAGCGTCAGCGGACGCTCGCGGTCGAAGCGGCGATGAACGTGATCGAGAGGATGCGGGCCCTCCCGCCGGAGGACGTCTTCGCGCTCTTCAACGAGGACGCGACGGACGATCCGTACGGTCAGGGAACGGGATTCGGCCCGCTCTTCGACGTCGAAGGGCTCGACGGACTGCTCGACGAGAACGGTGAGGAGCTTCCGGTGGGCCAGGTTCTGCTGCCTGGCGATGGTTCGATTCTGGACGAATCGGCCGACCAGCCGGAGTTCGGGCTGCCGCGCGACCTCGATGGAAACCTCGTCATCGAGGCCGGCGACTGCGCCGATCGCTACATCGTCCTGCCAGTTCTCGTTCGGGTGGAATGGATGAGTCGGCTGGGACCGAGGCGTTTCGACATGGCCACGATGGTCGTCGATCTCGCCAAGCTCGAGGAATGAGAGGGAACGGAAGGAGCTCAGGATTCACTCTCGTCGAGGTCGTGATCGCGTCGGCCATCTTCGTCCTCCTCTCGATCAACGTCTGGATGGTGACCAAGGCGGGACGTTCAGCGGCGGCGACCGGGACGTTCATGATGACGCTGGAAGACGAGCTGCACCTGACGGTGGACCGCATCTCGCTCGCCCTGATGGCCGCGGACTCCTCCGCGGTGGACGGGCCGGCGATGAAGCCGCTGTCGAGCGAGTCGGTCAGCTACCAGGCGAACCTGGGGCTGGAAGACGGCCAGGTCGTGCACGGGCCGCTGGAGGAGATCCAGTGGATCCCCGTCGCGACCGAGGACGGGCGGATCGTCTGGCGCGAGCGCCCGAGCGAGGTCGAGGAGCGCGAGATGACCTGGTCGAACGCGGTGCCCCAGGCGTACGAGGACGAGGTCGCGGGCAACGGGATAGATGACAACCTGAACGAGATCGAGGACGAGCGCGGGCTGGCCTTCACGATGGAGGGCGCGCGCGTGGACATCCACGTGACGGTCGAGCGCGTCGATGAGCACGGGCGGCGACGACCGCTGAGCCGCACCACGCAGATCACCTGCAGGAATTGAGGCGGGGCGATGAAGGTGCAGGCATCGAGACGGAGAGGAGCGGCGCTGGTGGTCTCATTGATCACGGTGATGCTCGTCGCCGGGCTCGGGGCGGCGCTGATCCAGCTCCAGGCGAGTCTCGACAAGCGGCACGCCTTCTCGATCGACCGGCGCCGCGCCCTCTACATCGCCGAGGCCGGACTCGCCGAGGCGGCGCTGGCGATCAGCCAGGGGAAGAGCGGCACCCTCGCGTCGGAGGACCAGCCTGCGCTCTACGGCGGCGGCCTCTACTGGGTCGAGTCGATCGATCTGCCGGAGAACAAGATCGCGCTGGTGTGCACCGCGCGCGTCGGCACGGCGGAGTTCGTGCTGCGCACGCTCGTGCTGCCGAACCTGAACCCCGTCTCCAGCCTGGGCTTCTTCGGCACGCAGGGCGTCGAGATCGGCTGGGGCACGGTCGCCGACGGCTACCACTCGGGCCGGGGCACGTTCACGACCCAGCTCGACCCCTCGGAGCCGATCGACACGACGGGTGAGCTCCTCCTCGTCGGTTCGAACGGCGACATCGAGCTCGACGAGGGCGTCGTCGGGACGCGCGCGGACAAGCTGGAAGGGGACGCGACGGAACCGGATGGCGGCTTCTCGTGGTCGACCGTGCTCGAGGGCGATGGGCGTGAGCCGGACTCGGGCGGAGAGCCGGGCGACATCTGGGGCTCGCCGCCAGGCGGCTCGGGAGAGGCGCCCCCGCTCTCGGCGCCTCCTGGCCACCCGACGCGGCTCTACGGACGCCTTCGGCCAGGCGTGGAGGGTGTGGTCCTCTCGAACGGATTCTCGGAGATCGACGGTCGGATCGACGCGTTCCGCGAGCTTCCGCCGCTCCCTGCCGTGACCCTCCCGAGCTGCTCCGAGACGCTCCTCGGGACCGTCACGATCTCGGGCGAAGTGACGAACGTCGGGAGCGAGGTCGATACGCGGATCGAGGGTGACCTCGCGCTCGCCGCCGGAGCGACGCTGACGCTCGTCGGACCGAAGGTGATCGACGCCGACCGTCTCGTGCTCGCGGCGGGCGCGACGCTCCGGCTGGACGACTCCAGCGGTCCGATCCAGATCTACGCGCGCGCCGGCATCGAGTGTGCGCCCGGGTCGATATGGGAGTCGATCAGCGCCGAACCCGACGCGCGCGGCGTGACGGTGATCGTCGACCAGATGGCCGGGAACCAGGAGCGCGTCGCGCTGCCGGACGGCGGGCGGTTCCACGGCGTCCTGTACGCGCCGAGCGATGCGGTCATGGTGCCCGCGGGCCTGCGCTGGTTCGGCAGCATCGCGTGCCGCCACCTCTCCACGGAGCCCGGTGCGAGGATCACCTACGACCGAAGACTCGGGATCGGCGGGGACGGCGTGCCGACGCTGCCGCGCATCCTGTCGTGGCAGATCGTGCCGGTCGGAGACGGCCTCGCGCGCAACCTCGCCGTCGAGCCGCTTCTGGCGCTCTCGCTCCGCGGCGTCGTCCCGCTCTCCCCCACGGAGGCGGCGCCCGAGACGCACTGCGAGATCCAGTACGTGGACGTTGCCGGCCTGGCCTCGACCTACAGCGGGCCGTTCACGGGCCTCGACCTGACCGACGTCGTGCGGATCGTCGGGGTCCGGTGGATCGACGTGCGGGACGGGAACCTCCGCGGCTGGCTCCGCCCGTCCGGGGACGATCCGACGGACGCGATCGAGACCGACCGCGGCGCCCTGAAGAAGCAGCGTACGACGCTCACGTCACTCGGCGGTGAGCCGCGGGCCGGGCTGCTCTCCGACGCGCTCGTCGTGGAGCTGATCGCAAGCGTGCCGCTCGACAAGCTCGCTGCCGAGGACGCAGAAGTGCAGGAAGCGAACGAGCGGAACAGCGCCCAGATCGACCCGGATCGATATCTCGACGGCGCCGACAACGTGAAGTGGGACGAGCTCTTCGACGATGTCGTCGAGCGCGACGCCGGCGTGGACGACGTGGCCCCCGTTCCCATCGTGCCCGGAGGCTGACCGTGACGATCCCGCCGTCCTCTTCCTCCCGGCGGGCGCTCCGCGCGTCGTTCCTGGTCGCTGCAGTCGTCCTCGGACCCGTCGCGGCCGCCGCAGAACCGGCGCGCGTGATCGTTCGAGAGGGTGCCGCACAGACGTCCCCGGGCAGCTCGCTGGAGGACCTCTTGACACCGTCCGCGGCCGCGAAGCTGACGGTGGATGTCCTGACCGCGCGGATGCTCGACGCGGGCCCGGCCGAATCCGCGCGGTTCCTGCGCACGCTGGAGGCGGCCGCCGTTCGGGCGCAGCGCGACGGCGCGCCCGTGTCCCACCTCGCGCGAGTCGGCGGAACCGTACGCCGGGTCCCGGCGAAGATCGCGAGCGTCATCGGGCGCGCGGAGGTGCCGCGGCGCGCTCGGACCGACGCGATCGGCGTCGCGCTGGAGGTGCTCCGGCGGGACCCCACCGAGCGAACCCTGGCGACCCTCGTCGCGCTCCTCGAGCGCGGAGGTCCCGTCGAGGCGGTCGACGCGGCGGGCCTGGAGCCGGGCGTCGTCGCCGTCGTCCGCGAGCTGAGCGGAGCGAGGATCGGGACGAAGCCGCAGGTCGCTCGACTCGTGGACGCCGCGTCGCCCCACCTCGCGGTCGCGGTCGTCGACGGGCTCGCGCAGGGCGGCGCGCCCGACCACTCGCTGGCGCGCCTCGTCGGGCTGCTCGGCCGAACACCGTCCCTCGACGGTGCCCTCCTCAACCGGATCCAGATCGTCGCGGGCCGCCACGCCGTGGCCGCGGACCAGGAGATGCTGGCGCGGATCGCGCGCTACCTGGAGCACGATCGGTCCTTCGTGCGCTACGGCGCGGCGGCGGCGCTCGGCTCGCTCGGGGACCGGGAGAACGTGCCCGACCTCATCGCGCTGCTCGACGACCCGGCCGGGAGCGTGCGCGAGGTGGCGCACGCGTCGCTCAAGGAGCTCACCTCGATGACGATCGCTGGCGACCCCGTCCGGTGGGAGCTGTGGCTCGAGCGTCAGGAGGTGTGGTGGCTCGAGGAGGGCCAGGCCCTCGTCGCCCGGATCGAGGCCGCGCCGCGCGCCGAGCTGATCGAGATCCTCCGCCAGACGTGCACCAAGCGGCTGTATCACCGTGAGATCGCGCCGGCGCTGCTCGAGCTGGTCGAACGGGGTGACGTCGACTCGATCGAGATCGCCCTGAGCGCGCTCGGGACGCTCCGGCCGCCGTCGGCCCTTCCGGCGATCCGGCAGCTCCGGGACCACCGCGACCCGCTGGTCCGCAGGCGCGCGAACGCGGCGCTGCGGGCGTACAGGCACGCAGAGGTGACGGAGCCTCTCCAGGTCCCACCCGGGCTCGAGCAAGGCCTCTGATCGGCCCTCTTGCCACCGGGAGGGCCGATCCGACGCGAGGCCGGAACCGCTCAAGCAATACCCGGTCCCGTGCCGATCCCTCTGCGTCGGGGCCTCTCCCGTACCCCATGGCTCGTCCCTACAAGCGCCGGAAGAAGCTCATCCTGCCCGGACTCCAGCTCCGGATGAGCGCGACGTTCGTCGGCATCGTGGCGCTCATGCTCGGGCTGCAGTTCATCCTGCTGACGTCCCTCTTCCAGGGCGCGGCGAACGAGCTGCCCAACGACGGCGCTCAGCTGCTGTCGATCGCGAACGAGATCTCCGTACGGCTGATGTTCGTGTCGGCGCTCGTGTTCCTCCCGCTCACGCTCGTCGTCGGCGTCGTCTCGACCTTCCGGGTCGCGGGACCGCTCTATCGGTTCCAGCGCTTCCTGGAGGGCATCCGCGACGGCAAGGCGCCGGGGGACTTCCGCCTGCGGCGCGGCGACGAGCTCCACGGCCTCGCAGCGCTCCTGAACGACGCGACGCGCGCGCTCCGCGTGCAGAGCGAATCGTCCGATGCGGACGACACCTCGCGCCCGATTGGCGCGGCAAAGGTCGAGCGCGTGGACGAGGCGGCCTGAGGGTCGCTGCCCCCCTGCCATGTCACTGACCACGAAGATCGCCGCCATCCTGACGGCGCTCATCCTGACCCTCTCGGTCGCGGGTGCGCTGATGCAGCACCGTGCGTTCAGCGGCATCTTCTCGTCGCTGGAGCAGAACGAGGCGGCCGAGGATCTGGGCAGGGTGACGCGTGCGCTCGACGCGGAGATCGACGAGCTTGCGCGCGTGACCGAGCAGTACGCGGCCTGGGATCGCACGCACCACTTCGTGTTCGACCGCCAGCTCCGCGACGGGTTCGCGCGGGAGAACATCGCCCCGGAGATGCTCCGGGCGCGGCGGCTCGACCTGCTGTTCTTCTGCGAGCTCGACGGGACGGTCGCGGGCGGCCTCGTGCTGCACCCCGAGACCCACGAGCCGATCCGGCTCCGCGAGTTCCCGAACACCAAGCTCAGCGACCGCCACCCGGCGCTCGCGTGGTTCGACAAGAGCCTCGGGATCAACGGCGTCCAGCCGCTCGGCATCATGCTGACCGAGCAGCGGCCGCTCCTCGTCGCCGCCTCGACGGTGACCGGCCTCGACAGGTCGGCGCGCCCGGGCGGCTTCGTCATCGCCGGCCGCTTCCTCGGCGACGACCTGGCCGAGCGCGTCGAGGAGCGCACGCAGGTCGACTTCGACGTGTGGCAGCTCGATCGCGAGATCCTGCCTCCGGACGTGATCGACATCGTGGACGTGATCACCGGCTCGCCGGCGCCGGTCCTCCGTGAAGGAGCGGACGGCGCCGCCCTGCTCGTCCACTCCACCTACGACGACATCCGCGGCCGGCCGACCCTGCTGGTGCGCGCGTCGGTCGACCGGGACATCTCTGCCGCGGGGCGCGCAGCCGTTGCGTCGGGCGCGCTGACGGACGCTGCGCTCGGGCTCACCGTCCTGCTCGCGCTGCTGTTCGCGCTGAACCTCATCATCCTGCGCCCGATCCGCGCGCTCACCCAGCACGCGGTGCGGACCGGCAAGGAGGAGAACTTCAGCGCCAAGCTCGACATGGACCGGCGTGACGAGATCGGCACGCTGAGCCGCGAGTTCGATCAGATGCTCGCGCACCTGGAGCAGGCGCGTTCCGCACTCGTCGAGACGGCGCGCACGGCCGGGATGAGCGAGATCGCGACCGGCATCCTCCACAACGTCGGCAACGTCCTCAACAGCGTCAACATCTCTGCCTCGCTCGTCTCCCAGCGCGTCGACGGCCTGTGCGTCGACGACCTCGAGCGACTCTCCGACGTTCTGGCAGAGAACGCGAGCGACCTGCCGCGCTTCCTGACCGAGGACCCGCGCGGCCAGCACATCCAGCCGTTCCTGTCGGCGCTCGTCGTGCAGCTCGGCGAGGAGCAGCGCACGATCCGGACCGAGATCGACTCGCTCGCGAGCGGCATCGACCACATCTGCGAGCTCGTCAAGAGCCAGCAGGACCTCGCGAAGGGCGCGAAGATCGTCCAGGCGACCGACCTGACGGAGCGCTTCGACGAGGCGCTGCGCATCACACAGCGCGTCCACGGCGTCGACCCCGAGCTCGTCGTGCGGCGCCAGTACGACGAAGCGGCGGAGCTGAAGCTCGACAAGCACAAGCTCCTCGAGATCCTCGTCAACCTCGTCCAGAACTCGCTCCAGGCGATGGCCGGCTCGGACGGCGTGCGCGAGCTCACGCTGGAGATTCGCCGCCTCGACGACGGCGGGATCGCGCTCGCCGTTGGCGACACCGGCGTCGGTATTCCGGAGGAGAACCTCGTCACCGTCTTCTCCATGGGCTTCACGACGCGCGAGGAGGGACACGGCTTCGGCCTGCACTCCTCCGCCAACGCGGCCAAGGAGATGGGCGGACGGCTCTACGCCGAGAGCGACGGAGTGGGCCGCGGAGCGCGCTTCGTGCTGGAGCTTCCCGAGCACGCCCCGGGCGTGGCCGCGGCCGCCGAGGAACTGGACGACGTGGTCGTCCTCGACGACGACGGGGGTGAGCGATGAACACGCGCATCCTTGTCATCGATGACACCAAGAGCATCCACGAGGACTTCCGCAAGATCCTCGCGCCGGAGTCCGCCGCGGCGAGCGAGCTCGCGAGCGCCCGCGCGGCGTTCTTCGGAACCAAGACCGAGGACGCGCAGCCCGCCGAGTCCAGCGTGCCGCGCAACTACGACCTCACGTGCGCCTTCCAGGGCGAAGAGGGTCTCGCCCTCGTCACTGCCGCCCGCGAAGCCGGCGAGCCGTTCTCCGTCGCCTTCGTCGACGTCCGCATGCCACCGGGCTGGGACGGCATCCAGACCATCAAGGAGATCTGGAAGGTCGACCCCGACCTCCACTGCGTCATCTGTACCGCCTACTCCGACTACTCGTGGGACGAGATGGTCGACGAGCTCGGCTACACCGACAAGCTCCTCATCCTCAAGAAGCCCTTCGACCCGACGGAGATCCGTCAGGTCGCCAGCGCCTTCTCCGCCAAGTGGAGCGCCGCGGCGCGCGAGGCCGAGGCCATGTCCGTCATCTCGCAGAAGGAGATCGAGGCCCGCGCCTACGCCTCCTCCCTGGAGACGCTCAACAAGGCCCTCGCCACCGCCAAGGCCAGCGCCGACCAGATGTCGATCATGAAGTCCGAGTTCATGATGCGGCTCACGTCCGAGGTCTCGACCCACCTCAACGCCATCCTCGACGAGCTCGTGGAGGACGGCCGCACCGAGGGCCTCGACGACGCCCTCGACCGCAGCCAGCGCCTCCTCGAGACCATCGACAAGGTCATCGACTTCACCCAGGTCGAGGCGGGGACGATGATCATCCGCAACGACCCCTGCAGCGTCCGCGACGTCGTCACCGACCTCGACGCCACCTACCGGAACCGCGCCGACCAGAAGAAGCTCCAGCTCGAGTTCCGCATCTCCGACGCCGTCCCCTCCTACATCCGCACCGACGCAGGCCGGCTGTCCCAGGTCCTCAGCTACCTCCTCGACAACGCGATCCGCTACACCGACACCGGCCGAGTCCACCTGAGCGTCGCGACCGAGCCCACCGAGAGCTGGGACCGCACCCGCCTCCGCTTCGACATCACCGACACCGGCCGCGGCATCCGCCAGGAGCGCATGGGCCGCGTCTTCGAGCCCTTCTCCTCCCGCACCGCAGAAGAGCTCGCGGAAGGAAGCGGCCTCGGCCTCACCGTCGCCAAGCAGATCGCCCGCCTCATGGGCGGCGACGTCCACTTCGACTCCCTCCCCGGCGAAGGCTGCACCTTCACCTTCCGCCTCGAGGTCAAGCGAGAGGACGAGTCGAGGTCCGAGCCGCAGCACCTGTAGCTGCAGCACCTCGAGCCGCGGCCACGCGGCGTGTGCCACGCCCCAGTCAAGACGTCCCACGCGCTACGCCTCCAGCGCGACGGCCCCTGCCGCCGGCGACTCCTCGACCGAGATCGCCCCGTGCCACCGCCGCCATCCGACCTCGAGCAGCCACGTCCGCGGCGCCACCACCGGCGCCCCCCCCGCCAGCGCCTCCGCCCCGAGCCGCGCCAGCCGCTCCTCCCTCCATCCGTCGAACCACCGGCCGCTGGAGTAGCGATCGGGCAGCCCCGCCGCCGCGCCCCGCCGCGCCCCCTCGTGCCGCACGTCGTTCTGCAGCACGTA
>JBCDGE010000038.1:0-61492 GCA_038757895.1 Planctomycetota bacterium
CGCATCGTGTGCGCGAACTCGTCCGTCCGGAACGAGCGCACGAGCGGCGCGTAGCTCTGGAGCTTCCGACGGATCCTGCGACGGAAGACGGCCAGGGCGATGCCCACCAACATCAGGGCGGTCGGCTCGACCGGGCGCTTCTCGAGGCGGTCGCCCGCGTGCGTGATCGCGTCCGCGGCGGCGGCCTCCTTCTCGAGAAGATCGAACTGCTCCCCGAGCTCGGCGAACGCCTCCAGGGGATTCGCGCTGGAGCTGCGCACCCAGAGGATGCGCTGCTGGATCTCGGCCCGGTAGAGGTCGGTCCAGCGGACGAGCTCGTCGAGCCTCTCGGCGAGCGTGACGGAGCTCTGCCTGATCTTCTTGCAGTTGTCGCGGGCGTCTCCGATCAGCTCCCGACGGCGCTTGAAGACACTCTCCACCAGCTCCCGATCCTGCTCCGTGAGCGGCGCAGTCGCATCGACTCTTGCTTCCTCGGTGAGCCTCCTGCGGTTGTCCTCGAGTTCGTCGAGCTCGGCGTCGAGCTCCAGCTCGAGAATCTCGGCATCGGAGCGCCTGAGGGCGGCCCTGCGGCGGCGCTGCTGGAGCTGCTCCGGCGTCGACAGCCAGCGGTTGTCTCGACGGAGGGTGCGGCCCAGCCCCTCGGTCAGGCCGCCCGCCTCCAGGCGGCGGCGCATCGCCCGATAGCGACGCTCGACCTCGATGCGCTCCGACCGCGCCCTCTCGATCTCCTCGAGGACGTCGTCGGGGAGCTTGGAGAGTCCGTCCTCGCCGCCCAGGTACCCCACGAGCTCTTGGTTCCGCTCGATCGCGGAGTCGAGCCACGGCAGGCGCTCCTTCTGTCGCTCGCTCTCTTCGCGGACGTCCTCCGCTTTCTTCTCCGCGACCCTCTCGCGCGCGGCGGCGACGATCGCGCGCAGCGCCTCCTCGATGGCCTCCGCGGCGACGATCCGACGGTTGGTGAGCTGGCGCTTCACGTCGAGGACACCGAGGCGCGCGTCATCGGCGGGGATCTCGGCCTGCAGCGTGGCGAGCTCGGCGCGGAGCGCGACGATCTCCGCGCGCAGCAGCCACGTCGTGGCGGTCTCGGACGTTCCCGCCTCGATCGCTGCGATTCGCGTCAGTCGGGCCTCGAGCTGTGCCTCAGCAGCCGCCACCTCGGTCGGGACGACGGTGGACCGCGTCCGTCGCGCCTCGATCTCGCGCTCGACCTCCTCGCCCTCCGTGCGCGCGGCGGTGAGCTCTTCCTTGGCCGTGCCGAGCCGCGTCTCCAGCGACTCGAGCCGTGCCTCGAGCTCCTCCAGACCGAGGCCTTGCTCGTCCCTCGTCGTGCCAGCGAGCGCGGCCGCGAGCGCGGCGTCCGTCTCCGGTATGCCGTCCAGGCGGGCCTGCAGCGCCTCGGTCGCGGCGGCCGCGCCCTCGACCTCACTCTCGAATTCGGCGCGCTGCGCCTCCAGCGCGTCGCGCCGGTCGAGCTGCTCGATCGTCGCGCGTAGGGTCGTCAGGTCCTTCTGCTCGTCCGCGTCCTCCGTCCCGGCGAGCGCTTCGATCCGCGCCTCGGTCTTGGCGCGATCCGGCGGCTCGACCTCCTGGGGAGCGGGCGCGAGGGCGAGTGTGGCGGCGAGGAGAAGGGCCTGGAACATGGGCGTCGAGCGCGTCGCCGCATCTTAGGAGCCCCCCCCGCGCGGAACGAGCGGCCGTCGGCAGGGCCGACCTCGAATCCGGAAGCGGGAGCGATGTGGCTCGTCCTGCCCCACCGCCGGCGTCTCGACCGGCTATTCCGGCCGGGCGGGCGCCACGGCGAGCGCCGCCACCCGGTCGTCGACCAGAAGCGCCGCGAGGTTGAGCGCCGGCACGAAGGTCCACGTCTCGTCCTCCAGCAGGGCCTCCGGGCCGTCGAAGGCGGTCCGCCCCAGGTGCGACGCCTCGATCGCATCGAGCGAGTGCAGGCCCGCGCTCTCGACGAGCGCGTAGAACGCATCCGCGGGGGCACCGACCTCCAGGCGCAGGTCCCCGGGGTCCGCAGAGTCTTCCGGTCGCAGGTGCACCGCCGTCCCCGGCAGGTACGACGTGAGCTTCAGCAGGGTCCCGCGCTCGACGAGCGCGACCACGGCCGTGCGATCGTCCTCACCGCCCCACGTCCGCATGCGGAAGTCGTCGTAGTCCCGAGAGACGGGCTCGTCGCGATCGGCCTTGCCGAGCGCGCCGAGCTCCGGGCCGAGTCGATCGAGCAGCCCGATGGTCGCGCCGCCGAGTTCGATCTCCGCGGGCAGTGCGGCCGACGCCTCCGCGTCGTCGCGCGCGCCGCCGACCTTCGCGACGACGGCCTGCCACTCCGCCTCCGGGCGACCGAGTCGGTGCAGTCCGAGCGCCGCGTTGCGCGCCAGCGCCCGGCGCAGCTGCGCCGCGCCCTCGTGCGCGAGCCGCCGATCGTCGAGCGTCTCCCGCAGCCGCGCGACGCCGCGCTGCAGCACCTCCCGCTCGCCCTCCGGAGACAGGACCTCCAGCGTGCCGCGGTACAGAGCGCGCCACGCCGGCAGCACGCCGGTCGGCAGCTCATCGACCTTCGCCTCGGCCTCCCGGTAGCGCCTCATGTCCGCTGGCGTCACCGTGTCGCCGCGGGTGCGACCGAGGTCCTGGAGCGTGAGCAGCGGCCCGAAGTCCGGCTGGAGCCAGCGGTCGCGGAGGCCCTCCGGGAGGTTCGCGTAGTACGTCCTGATCTGCGCGTGCGCGATGCCGAACCGGGCCTCGTCCATCTGCGGCTCGATCTCCAGCGCCGCCTTGAACGCCTGCAGCGCGTACTGCGGCCGGCGGCACTCCAGCATCGACTGGCCGAGCTCGAACGCGGCCAGGGCCCGATGTCGGTCCTCGGTCGGAGAGATGCGCGCGACGCGCTGGATCGGCGAGCTGTGGGTGCCGGCCATCCCGGCGTGCCATCCGATGTCGAGCTCGTGGCGCTGGACGCGATTGAGCTCCATGAGCGCGCCGCACAGGTGGTCGCGGTCATGGCCGGCGTCCTCGAGGATGCGCGCGGCGAACGCGTCGGCCTCGAACTCCTGCTGTCGCGTGAAGAGGTGGCGCACCTCTTCCGCGGACCAGAACTCGGCCACGGGGCGCCGGGACGGATGCGCGTGGCCCAGCGCGAGGTGCGCGAACTCGTGCGCGAGGATGGCCCGCACCATCGCCGGGTCCGCGCCAAGGGCGTGCACGAGGCCCGAGTGGACCTTCACGATCGGACGACGGGTCGGGTCGGGCCCGGCCGTCGCGTTCGGGCGGTCGTCGTCGACGAGGAACACCTGGATCGAGCCCCGGTACGCCGGGTGGACCTCCACGAACGGCGTGAGCTCCGCGGCGAGGCTCTGGAGCATCGCCTCCATCGCGGGCGTCGCGCCGCTGCCGGACTCCGGGTCGACGGAGCCGGAACGGCCGGATTCCAGGAGGTTGTTGGCCGGGGCCGAACCCCAGGCGCCCGGCGGTGCATCGAAGAGCGTCTCGCGCAGCGCGTGGAGCGCGAGCCTGGACTCCTTCGACTGGTGCGGCAGGACCAGGTCGTCGATCTGGATCGTTCCATCACGGGCGTCGTCGATCGGCGCGCTCCAGCCGTCCGGTCCTCGCTCCCAGCGCCGGTCGGCGACGTGGTCGCGATCGATGTCGAGCAGAGCGAGATCCCAGCCCGGCCGACTCCCGAGGGTGTCGTAGACCGCGAGCCAGCCCTGCTCCGTGTCGGACAGGAGCATGTGCGGGACGAAGCGTTCGTCGCCGTCCTTCCGCCAGCGGGCCTCGAAGTCGATCAGCCATGTGTGCGCCGTCTCCCCGCCGAGCATGCGGATGTCGAGCGGTCCCTCCTCGGCGAGTGCGGCGCTGCCGCTGACCTTCGGGATCGGGATCGGGAGGTCCGTCAGCGTCTGGGCGATCCGCGCGGCGTCAGGGTCGATCCCCGCGTCGAGCGGGCGGCCGAGGATGGGGTCCGGCCACCGGAGGTCGTAGGGCGTCACCACCAGGAACGAGTCGATGTCCTCGTAGCGCGTCGGGCTCCCCGAACGGCTCGGGGAGACGAGCTGATCGAGGAGCCGTCCGACGGACGTGCTGGGATCGATCCCCGTCACGTCGCCCCCGGGGCCGCGACTCGTCGATCCTCCGCGCGACGCGCCGCTCTCCTCGAGCGTCGTGCCATCGAATGGGGTCAGCCCGCTCTGCCCGAACGCCGTCATGTTCTCGTCGAGCACGCGGGTCGCGATCCAGACGACCGCCTCCGCTCCGCACGTGTCGTCGTAGAAGAAGAACGGCGCCATCGCGCCCTGCCTGTCCCGGAAGACCTTCCATTCGCTGCCTGGCGTGAAGCGCTGCGTCGTGCCGAGCTGAGCGATGCGGTAGTCACCGTTCACGCCGTAGGCGGCGACCTGCCACTCGTCGGGCGACTCGTTCCGCACGAGCAGTCGGGCCGTGGAGCCGGGGACCGGCTGCTGCCCGGGCGCGGCGGCGAACTTCGAGCCGTCCGGCTCGATCACCTCGATGCGGCACTCCAGTCCCTCGGGGACGTGCCCGACCCAGGGCTGCCGGTCGAGACGGGTCAGCGCCCGCGCGCGGTACACCTGCTCGAGGTCGGGCAGGAGCATGCCCCGGCGGATCCAGTGCGCCTTCCGCGCGCCGCTGGTCGGCGAGAGGAGGTACCGATCCGCGCCCTCGATCTCCTCGACCTTCCAGTCCGCGTCGCTCTCCTGGTCCACGAGTCGCAGCCACGCGCCGTCGGACTCGGTCGCTTCCTTCCGGGCCTCGCGCGACACTTCGGTGATCCAGACGCGCAGCGAGAATGCGCCGGCGGGCTCGGTCAGGGCGCGGACGGGCGTCGGGTCCTCGCGCGAGAACGCGCGGACGACCCGCAGGTCCGGGTCGACCGGAACGCACAGCGCGTCGAAGAGGTAGACCCGCTCGACCTTCAGCTCGACGTCCTCACCCGACCCGTCGCGAGCGACGAGCCGCGTCCCCTCGAGCACGTGGTCCACGGCGCCGCGGTTCAGCCGCAGCTCCCGGTCCTTCACGAAGACGGCCGGGCCGACGGAGTCGCCCTCGTGCCCGGGGATGTCGAGCCCCAGCTCCCCCGCGCACGTCGGTCTCGCGCACCACTCCATCGACACGTCGTTGTCGTAGCTGCGATGGACGCTCTGGATCAGGTCCTCGAACGTTCCGATCCCGCCCTCGCGCAGGAGCTCTCGGCACAGCGTGTGCGAGAAGTACCCATAGGTCAGCGGCGGACCGTCCTCGTCGATGAGGTTCTCGCGGCCGCCGACCTCGGGCGCTCGCTCCCCGATCCGCGTCGCCGAGAACGCGACGAGGCGTCCGGCGCGCTCCGGATCCTCCAGGGCGTCCTCCCCCACTCCGCTGTCGACCCGCCGGTCGTCGCGACGCTGCGTGATGGGCGGGATACCCAGCGATCCGCTCGACACCTCCCGGAAGCGCGCCGTCGGCCCGCCGCGCTCGAGGGTCCCCGAGAAGCAGGTGTCCGCCACGAACCAGACGAGGCAGCCGGCGCTCGCGATCCGCTGCAGCCGCGTCGAGAACTGGTCGTCGAGGATGGCTCCCGGGAGCGTCGCCGTCTCAGGGTCCCAGCGGTCGACGTCGGTGGCCAGGAAGGCCTCGTCGGCGCCGTCGTTCTCGTCCCCGCTCGTGTCGGGCACCGGGGTCCCGTGGCCCGCGACGAAGACGACGGCGAAGTCCAGGTCCTCCTCTTCCGCAGCGACGGCGAGCGCGTCGAGCGCCTCCACGATCCTCGCGGCGGTCGGCGCGGGATCGCCGGATCCCGTGGTCAGTCGGACGATCGACCCCTCCGGGAACCCGAACCTGGACGTCAGGACGAACTCCATCGCGTCGACGTCGTGGACCGGCCCGTCGAGGTCGTCGCTGAGGTTGGCGTAGTCGGCCACGCCGATGAGCAGCGCACGGGCGGCGAGCGGCTCCGCCGTGCCGGCGGGGTCGGTGGACGCGGTCGGGTCGGCCGGTGCCCCCTGGAGGGCCACGGCGCACAGGAGGGTCGTGACGAGCGGCATGGCGAGGTCGGCAGGTCTTTCCATGGGGCCAGCAAGGAACGGAACGCGCAAGGCGCGCGGATTCACTCCTCTCTTGCCAGGAAATCTCGACGGCCCGCCCTGGCGTCTGCAAGCTGTGGTCGATGCTTGCCGAGAGCGATCGCCTGCGACGCTTCGTGGACGACCGGGAGTCCGACCTCACGGCGGCGATCGCGCGCGCGGAGGCGCAGGGCGTCCCGACCGGCTACGTGCCCCTGGAGCACGTCCGAGAGCACGTGCTCTGGTCCCTCCACCAGCGAGAGGTGCCGGCTGCGGAGCTCGACGAGGCCTGGGCGACGCGGATCCACACGACGTCCAACCACGGCGACTCGATCCTCGCGGACTTCATCGCGTCCCTCGCCTGCGAGCGGCATCCCGAACACCGTGTCGCGGCCTTCGACCCGGCGGCGGCCGACGCCTCGTTCGAGGCCGTCCAGCGCCGCTGCAGCGACCCCGTCGAGGCGTACCTGCGCACGAAGGTCCCCGATCTCAGCGCGCGGACGCCCGACGTGGTGCACGAGGCCTTCGTCCGGACGTTCGTGACCTACTGGAGCGAGGTGGCGACGCGTCGGCTCCAGGGCCGGGCGCGGATTCGGACGATCCTCGGCACGATCGCGCGCCACCACGCGCTGCGTCAGCTCCGCGAGGCGTCCGACTCGGGCGAGCTCGGTGACCCCGATTCGGTCCCGAGTCGACCGCGGGCCGACGAGGACGAACACGCCGCGCTCCAGCGCGCCATCGACCACTGCCTCGGCCTCCTTCCTCCCAAGCGGCAGATCGTGGCGCATCTCCACTGGATGGACGGAAGGCGCCCGTCCGAGGTCGCGGACGCGCTCGGAATGACCCGCCCGGCGATCTCCAACCACCTCAAGCGCGCCAGGAAGCCCCTCTCCGACTGCCTCAAGGGGTTCGGGTACGACGTCCCGGGGGAGGGAGACGCGTGACCGACTTCTCACGGATCGAGGTGAACGGGCGCCCCCGGAGGCATCCCAGGCGCAGCTCTCCGACCACCGAATGGCGACGGACGGGACGGCGACCCCATGACGAGTGACGATCGGTTCGAGCGCATCCGCGAGACCCTGGCCCGGGGAGGCGGGAAGCCCCTCTCCGACGCCGAGGTCGAGGACGTCGAGATCCTGGCGGAGCTCGAGGACGGGACGCTCGACCTGGAGAGCGTCGACGAGGTCGCGCTCGAGAGGACGATCGCCAGGTTCGGGCGCGCCGCGGTGGCGGACGCCGCGAGCCAGGGGGAGCCGGTCGCAGGGACGACCCGGGCCGAGGAGGGGCCGACCGCGCCGAAGGGGCCACGGCCGCTGCCTCCGCAGCAGCCGCACGCCGACCGCGCTCCCTGGTTCGGGTCCCCCGTCCTCGCGGCGGCCGCCGCGGTCCTGCTCGTCGGGATCACCGCGCTGCTGGTCGTTCGATCGAACGGATCCGGGCGAGCGACCGACTCGCTCGACCTGGCGGGGATCGACGCGGTCGCCGTTCCCACCAGCGCCGCCGCGGTCGAGGTCGCGCTGGACTCGATGGACGGCGCCGAGCCGGGCTGGGAATCCTCGATGCGCGACGTCGGCGAGGCGCGACGCCTGCCGACCGAGCTCCGGCGGCACGCCGTGATCGTGCGCACGGAGTTCGAGTACGGGAACGGAGTGGTGCTCGACGCCGACGGCTGGGTCGTGACGTCGAGCGATCTCGTGGGCGAGGCGATCCAGTCGGCGGCCTGGGAGGGTGAGGTCGCGACGGTCCTCGTCGAGGTCGCCGAGATCGACGAGCGCGGACGGGCGCGTCGCGCCGGTGAGCCACGCGCGGCGCGCGTGATGCGCCACGCGCCGGGGCTCGGGCTCTCGCTGCTCCGGATCGTCGACGGGCAGGCGCCCGCCCTCGACGCGCTGGCTGTCGCCGCGACCGGGCCGGCGGCGGGTGACGCGCTCCGGTTCCAGGGCGCGACGGCCGGCGAGATGCAGGCCGAGGTCGCAGGCGAACGCGCGGGGCTCGGCGCGCTCCTCGGCGCCCGCGGCGCCGCAGCCGCCACGCGCGTCGAGCCTGAGGTCGTGACGATCGCAGGGGCGGTCTTCCGGCGGATCGACGTCGGCGCACCGGTCTACGCTGGAGTGGATCGCGGGTCGCCCGAGCTCGTCGGCATCGTCGTCGGAGGGACGCGCAACGAGACCTGGTGCGCTCCCGCGGAGTCCGTCACGGCGCTCCTCGCGGGCCGCCCCACCGCGGCCGAGCCGCACCCGGTGGATCCCTGGGTCACCCCGCTCGGCGGCACCCGCTCCACCTCGGTCGGGGACCGCGACGGGCGGCTCGACGCGCCGGCCCTGCTCACCGAGGTCGAGGATCGGAGTGCCGCCCGCAGCAAGAGCCTCTTCCTCGGCGCGCCCCCCCCCGCCAACGCCGACTCGATCCCGTCGGGCCTCCCCGGCAGCCCGACGAGCGGCGATCATCGCTTCGACGTCTTCCTGACCTGGGACGAGGCCGGTCGGATCGCACTCGGGACCACCGACGGGGACGGAGTCGTCGACCGCGTCGTGACCGGAGAGCGCGCGACCGGTCTCGCGGCCTGGGTCTACGCGCGCACGGATCGCGCCGGCGTCTTCGATGTGCGCAGGGCGAGGCCGGGCGAGCGGATCATCGACGGGCTCGACCGGGCGGAGTCGGACCGGATCGGCGCCGTCCTGTCGCCCAGGTGAGCGTGTTCGATCGCGAGCGTCGCCGTGCTCCGAGGGACGCAAGGCGCCCGCTCGCCCGATCCAGCGCGTGGGCGACGGATCCGAACGAGCGGGCTTGGCAGGCTCCCTTGAAGAACGGGAGGCAGCGTCGGGCCCGACAGGGAATCCTGGAGAATCACTCGAGCGGGGTCGCTCGGTCCAGACGCACGTGTCCCGATTCGAAGTCGGCGCGGGTCATGGCGGCCGCGTCCATGCTCCGGATCGCGGCGGTCACGGCGTGGATCGCGGCCTGGACGTCTCCGGTGTGGCCGCTCTCCGACATCGTGTGCATGTTGCGGATGGGGAAGCCGATCGACGTCGTGGCTGCGTCGCGTCCGGCGAGGAATGCGGCCATCCCGTCGGTGCCGGTGTCGCGGCCGCTGACGCTGATCTGGTACGGGATCCCGAGGCTGCGGGCCGCCGTTTCGATGATCCCGTTGAGCTGCTCGCTCACGATCGCGCCCGTCGTCAGCGTGAACCCCTCCCCCATCCGGAGCGGGGTCATGCGGCGATCGCCTATGCCGGGCGCCGCCGCGTAGTCGTGGTTGACGTCGACGGCGATCACGACGTCCGGCGCCATCTCGCCCGCGATGACGCGGCTGCCCATGCGGCCGATCTCCTCGTGGCTCGCCGCCGCGAGGAGGACGCGCACGTTCTCGGTGCCGCCGGCCTCGGCGAGGAGGCGCCCGACCTCGGCCGCGCAGAACACGCCCAGGCCATTGTCGAGGTACGCGCCGTAGAACGCGTCGTCGCCGAAGCCACGGCGGATCGGGCGATTGAGGAGGATCGGATCGCCGGGCCGGATCCCGAGGTCCTCCACGCGCTGCTTGCGGTCCTCGCCAGTGAGCTGGAGCTCGAGGTAGAGCTGCTCGCGCTTCACGCCCTTCTCGCCGCTGCGGGTCTTCGCGTCGGCGAAGTGGATCGCTCCGAGCGCCTCGATCGTTCCGCCCCGCAGGACGCGCGTCTTCGTCGGATCCGCCGGCTCGCGCGAGAAGAGGAGCACCTCGTGTCCGAGGAGCGTCATCGGGAGGAACGAGTCCGAGTCGACCCAGATCTTCCCGTCGTCGCCGATGCTGCGAACCTGCATGCGGATCTTGTCCGCGTGCCCGACCACGAGGACGGTCAGCCTGTCGTTCTCGCCCGGGTGCGTGTCGAGGACGAGCGAGGCGTGCCCGGCGAAGCGCCGCGTGCTCCACGTCGGGAGCTTGACGCGCTCGAAGTACGGCTCCAGCACGCCGAAGGTCATCGCGCCCTCGTAGCCGACCGGGCTCGGCGCGGCGAGCAGGTCGCGCATGAACGCGAACGTCTCCTCGGACATCGGGCGGGCCCAGGGCGCGGCGGGCTGGTCGGTGCCTGCGGGCTCCTCGTCGGGTGCGGTCATGTGGGCGGCGGTGGGTCGCGGCGGAATGGGGCCGGGTGCGGCGGTCGAAGGGCGCACACAGTAGCGTCCGCCTCTGCCCGCGCACGCGCCGCTCGGATCGTCCTCGAAGGCCCACAGGGCGACGATGTGCCCCGAATCGATGCGCGACCGTCCCACGGCTCGGACGATGCGTAAGGGCTGTTCTGGCGCATCAAGGCCCGGGCCGACCCACGCCGACAACGCCTGCCATGGGGGGGCTTCGGTACGTTCTCTGGATCCTGCCCGCGATCCTGGTGGCCATTGGCACCGTGGGCTTCACGGCCCGGCGCGGGGCGCTGGAGTCGTGGCTCCGCGCGCGACCGCTGCTGGACGCGGTCCAGGCCGAGCTGGAGGCCCGCGTGACCGAGCGCGACGCGCTCTGGGGCGAGACGCAGGAGGGCCTCGCGTTCTACCACTACGCGGCGGCGGTCCAGCAGGCGGAGATCCTCGACAGCCGCGGCGGCGCGGAGTGGCGCCGCGAGCTCGCGGAGGCGCTCTCCGGCGAGGAGGGGGCGATCGAAGCGGCGGCGGCCCTGGTCGACGACGAGGGCGTGCGCCGCTGCCTGGGCGCCCTGCACGACGGCGCGCACTCGTGCGACGCCGCGCTGGAGATCGACTGGAGCCAGATCGGGGCGCCGCTCCCCTCGTTCCAGGCCGCGCTCACGGTCGAGCGTCTCGCCTTCGTGGACGCGTGCGCCCGGCTGTCCGCCGGCGACGACGTCGGCGCCGTGCGGGGCCTGCTCGACGCGCTGCAGCTCGGCGCCGACCTCGCCGAGGCGCCGCTCGCGACCTGTGACCTCCTCGGGTCCTCGATCCTCGGCGCCGGTCGCGTCGAGCAGCTGCTCACCGTACGCGGCTTCGACCACCTCGCGCCCGAGGCGCGCACGATGCTCCTCGAGGGGCTCGTTCGACTCGACGAGCGCGTCACGATCGAGGGCGCCAGCACC
The DNA here is from genome assembly GCA_038757895.1 of Planctomycetota bacterium. Classification (GTDB taxonomy): domain Bacteria; phylum Planctomycetota; class UBA1135; order UBA1135; genus Saltatorellus. Next base: position 11,117 of record JBCDGE010000038.1, read on the forward strand.
AAGGGCGAGTTCGTCCTGCTCGCTCGCACGATCGAGGCCGAGCTGGATGCCGCGGAGAAGCGCCCCTTCGCCCAGTGCGACGCCTCGCGGTCCGAGCTCTCCGATTTCATCCGGCTGCGTGCGCGCCAGCTCCAGCAGGTCGACTGGGCGATCGACGAATCACCGTCCGCCGGTCTCGTTGCGGTGGAGGCCAACGCCGAGGCCAACGGGTCGAGCCCGAGCCACCTCCTGCGCGAGGTGTCGGCCTCGACGGACGCGGCGCTCGCGCTCCGCCTGGAGCACCTCTGCCGCATGCGAGCCGCGCTGGCGGGGCTCGTGGCGCTCGACAAGGGCTGGCAGCGTCAGGTCCGTGATCCCTTCGGCAATGCGTTCGACGTGCGGGTGTCCGACTGGGGTGTCACCGTCCGCGGCGTCGACGACGAGTCGATCGATGAGCAGATCGTCCTGATGCGCTGACGGCGCTCCCGCCGGAGCTCATGGTCGTCAGGGGAGCCAGGTGAGGCCCAGCAGCAGGATCGCACCCTCGCCGACGTCCTCGCCCTGGGTGTCGACGTTGATCTCCGCACCGAGTCCGAGGCCGAGTTCGAAGCGGCCGGCGCGCTCGGTGGTCCAGCCGTAGCCGCCCTCGGCCGTCGGCTGGAGCACGATGATGTCCGTCGTCCCCGAACGGCCTCTGTCCCTCCAGTCGATGCTCAGGTCCCACACGTCGACGCGGGCGCCGAAGTACCACCCTGTTTCGTCGAGGTCGCCCGACAGCGCGCGCCGCCAGCCGACGCCGCCGCCCCACCCGCCTCCGGACTCGTCCTCGCGCTCGCCGAAGTCCTGGCGGTCCGTCAGGTTCGCCGCGAGGCGGAACGTGAGGGTGTCGGCGTCGCTCAGGCGGTAGCGCGCGTGGAGGCCGGGGATGATCCCCGCGGGATAGACCTGGACCTCGACGCCGTACGGGCGGTACGCGGGCGGCGCGGGCTCGATCGACGTCAGACCCTGGGAGGCGCACGAGCTCAGGGCGAGCGACGAAGCGATCGAGAGAGCGAGCGGGAGGAGGAGCTTCATGGGTGATCGGAGCGCAGCGCGCGGGCCACGACCTCTAGGCAGAGCTCGCGGAAGGCGACGCCGTCGGCGGCGGCCGCGAGCGGAAGGAGGGAGCGCGGGGTGAATCCAGGGAGCGTGTTCGCCTCGAGGAGGACGGGCTCGACGTCGGCCTCGAAGGATCGGGCGCCGTCGCGGGCCGTCCGGCACGGGACGATGAAGTCGATCCGCGCGTAGCCGCGGCCGCCGAACGCCCCCCACGCGCGCAGCGCGCGGTCCTGGATGCGCGCGGCGATCGCGTCCGGGAGATGGACGGGCGGGCAGGTCTCGTCGGCGCCGCCGTGGGAGGCGTACTTCTGCTCGTGGTCGAAGAAGGCGCCCGACCGTGGGACGATCTCGGCGATCGGGAGCGTCGCCGCATCGGCGCCGTCACCGATCAGGCCCGCGGTGGTCTCGAGGCCGGCGATCTCCGCCTCGACCAGAACGTCGCCGCCGCTCTCCGCGATCTCGTCCGCGGCGCGCACGAGGTCCTCGTCGCTCGCGCAGCGAAACACGCCGAACGACGAGCCCGCGCTCGCGTGCTTCGCGAACCGTATGGCTCCGGGGACCGCGGCGAGGCGCTCCAGCGCGGGCTCGCGAGCGGAGCGGTACTCCCCCGCCGTGACGAACGCCGCGGGCGCGACCGCGAGGCCGGCGTCCGCCGCCACGAGCCGCGCGTGGTGCTTGTGCATGCACAGCGCCGAGGTCGTCGTATCCGCGCCGGTGTGGCGTCGGCCGGCGATCTCCAGGAACGCCTGCACGCGGCCGTCCTCGCCGGCGCCGCCGTGCAGCGCGAGGAGGAAGACCGCGCGCTCCGGCAGCGCCTCCAGGGCTCGCGTCGGGTCGAGCGGCACACCGTCGACCCGCCACCGCCCGTCCGCGTCGATCTCGGTGGCGAGGACGGGCGGCGAGACGTCGTAGGACGCGCCGCTCAGGTCGCGGAGTGCGTCGAGCGCGGCCCGGCCCGAGGTCAGCGACACCTCGCGCTCTTCGCTCGCGCCGCCCATCAGGACGACGATCGGGGTCTCGGCGAGGTCGGCGCGAACCGCGGGCTCGGACCAGGTCTGCCAGCTCGCCATCGGGGCGCTCACGGGCGGTAGATGCGGCCGGTCTCGGTCGTCTCCGGGACGGGCGAGCGCGCGACGAATTCCTCGCGGGTCTCCGCGACGCGCGGGTCGAGGTGCACGTCGTCCTCGGGCTCGGACCCCGAGAGGGCGCGCCCGATCCTCAGCAGGTCGGCGCGGCACGTCGCGGGCGAGTCCGCGCCCTCGGCGTTCTTGACGGGGCTGAACTCCTCGCCGCGGTCGACCTCCATCACGATGCTCTGCGTGGTGCGCCCGAGCGCGTCGAAGACGAAGGTCTCGAACTTCACCCCGTCGATCTCGACCGGGTTCCCCTCGGCGTCGATCGAGGCGATCTTCTTGCGCGCGACGTGCCACGGCAGGTCGAGGTCGCCGCCCGCAGTCAGGGTCTCGACGAAGTCGCGGCGGATCGCGTGGGCCGCGATGTTGCCCGCGTTGAAGAGCAGCGCGCCGCCCTCGTCCCTCGCGTTGCGGAGGTCGTCCGAGAGGTCCGAGTACTCGATGCAGCCGAGCTTGCCGTCGATCTTGCCGAGCACGCCGACCTTCTCGTCGGCGTCCCGCTTGGCGACGACCTTGCTGGACATCTCGGCACCCTCGATGTCGTGCAGGCCGAGGAAGAGCGAGTCGCCGGGCCGGGCGAGCGGGTTGTCGACCTGGAAGTAGCTGATCTGCTCGATCCCGGCCGCGTGCATGTCCGCCAGGGCGCCCGAGGACGCCAGCGCGGCGAGCGTCCCCCCGTGTCCGTTCGGCGCGAGGAAGAGCGAGCCGGGGCTCGCGAGCACGATCCGCCCCTCCGCGTCGAGCGCGGGGAGCATGTCCTGGCGGAAGAAGAAGACGGACGACGGCGGCAGTCCGAAGTGACCCTGGAGGTCGAAGTACGCCCGCGTGGCCTCGTCGTTCGCCGCCGACGTCATCACGTACCAGCGGGGCGCGAACCCGTGGCGCTCGGCGGCGGCCTGGATGCGGGCCGCGTGCCAGGCGAACAGCGACGTGGGCGCGACGGGACCGATGTCGAACGCGCCCTTCGGGCCGTCGAAGCCGAGGCGTGACCCCTGGCCGCCGGCGACGAGCACGAACCCGACCGCGCCGACCGCGAGCAGCTCTGCCCCGTGGGCGCGGGCCTCGACGGCGCGCTCCAGGTCGACTCCGGTGCGTTCGAGCGGAAAGACGTCGGGCGGCTCCAGCGCGGGCGACGACTCCTCGGTGGGCGTCACGGCGAGGTCGCGGAGGCGCCCGACCAGGGCGAGGTCGACGGCGTCCAGCTCGTCCAGGAGGGCCTCCTGCGTCGCACCCGACAGCCCGTCCCAGTGGGCGAACACGTGCCCCTGGCCCGCGTCCGTGAAGCGCGCCCGTAGCTCGTCCGCGTTGGTCCGGCTCATCGTGCAGCGTTCCCCCTTCAGGCCGCGCGGCACGGGCCGCGCGTCGAGCTTCAGACCTTCCCGATCAGGATCGACACGTTGTGTCCGCCGAACCCGAGCGAGTTGCAGAGTGCGTTCTCGACGACGAGCTCGCGCGCCGAGCCGGGCACGTAGTCGAGGTCGCAGGCCGGGTCCGGCGTCGTGTAGTTGCGCGTCGGGTGGACCTCGCCGTTCGCCACCGCGAGCGCGGTCACGACGAGCTCGACGCCGGTCGCGCCACCGAGGAGGTGCCCGACCATCGACTTGGTCGAGTTCACGGCGAGGCTCTTCGCGTGGTCACCGAAGACCTTCTTGATGGCCGTGGTCTCGATGGAGTCGTTGTAGGCCGTGCTGGTCCCGTGCGCGTTGACGTACTGGACGTTGGTGGGATCGATCCCCCCGTGGCGCAGCGCGTCGCTCATCGCCCGCGCCGGACCCGCACCGTCCTCCTTGGGAGCGGTGATGTGGAACGCGTCGTCGGTCGACCCGTAGCCCTTCACCTCGGCGTAGATCTTGGCCCCGCGGGCCTTGGCGCGCTCGTACTCCTCCAGGACGAGGATCCCGGCGCCCTCCCCCATCACGAAGCCGTCGCGATCGGCGTCGAAGGGGCGGCTGGCTTCGTGCGGGGCGTCGTTGCGCGTGGAGAGCGCCTTCGCCGAGGCGAAGCCGGCCATCGAGAGCGGCGTGATCGCCGACTCGGCGCCGCCGGTCACGACGACGTCGCAGTCGTCCCACTGGATCGCGCGCCACGCCATGCCGATCGAGTGCCCCGCGGAGGCGCAGGCGCTCGACGTCGTGAAGGCGGTCCCCATCATCCCGTAGGCGATCGCGACCTGGCCGCTGACGGCGTTGGGCATGATCCGCGGGATGAAGTGCGGGCTGACGCGGCGCGCCCCCCGGTCCTTCATCACGTCGTGCTGCTCCAGGATGCCGGTGATGCCGCCGATCCCGGTGCCGATGATCGTCCCGATCCGCTCGCGCTCCTCCTCGGGGAGCTGGCGCGGGTCCTCGATCCCGGCGTCCTTCAGGGCCTCGCCGGACGCCATGAGTGCCCACATCGTGAAGGGGTCGAGCTTGCGCTGTTCCTTCACGTCGAAGCCGTGGGCGGCGGGATCCCAGTCCACCTGCGCGGCAATCGTCGCCGAGATCCCGGTGGTGTCGAAGCGGTCGAGCGTGGTGACGCCGTTCTCCCCCGCGAGGATCCGCGGGTAGGAGGAGGCGACGTCGAGCCCGAGGGCGTTGACGGTGCCGAGGCCGGTGATGACGACGCGACGCATTTGCGATGGAGGAAGGGGTGCGGTGCTGAGGAATGACGATGCCCGGAGGGCGACGCCCCCGCGCTTCGCGCCGCTACTGGAGCTTCCCGCCGATGTACTCGACGGCCGCCCCGACGGTCTGGATCTTCTCCGCGTCCTCGTCGGGGATGTTGATCTCGAACTCGTCCTCGAACTCCATGACCAGCTCGACGGTGTCGAGTGAGTCCGCGCCGAGGTCGTTGATGAACGAGGTCTCCATCGAGATCTTGTCGGGCGTCGTGCCCATCTGATCGCAGACGATCTTCTTGACGCGCTCTTCGATCGAGGTGTCGCTCACTTCGCTTGTCTCCATAGCGGGGGGATCGGTGCTCCGGATGCGGCGAAGCCGCGGAGCGGGGAAGGCCGGCGGGTGCCGGCGGTCGTGGAAAGCCCGGGTCGTGTCGAGGTGCCGGCGCTCGGAGAGCGTCGACTCGGAGTCGGCCTCAGAGGCTGAGTCCTCCGTCGACGACCAGGGTCTGGCCGGTGATGTACGCGCCGCCCGGGCCTGCGAGGAAGCAGACCGCAGCGGCGATGTCCTGGCTGGCGCCCATGCGACCGAGCGGGATCGCCCCGGTGAGCTTCGCGCGCTCGTTCTCCGGGATGTCCGCTGTCATGTCGGTCTCGATGAAGCCGGGGGCGACGGCGTTCGCGGTGACTCCGCGGCCGCTGAGCTCCTTGGCGACGGACTTGGTGAGCCCGATCACGCCGGCCTTGCTGGCGGCGTAGTTCGCCTGGCCGGCGTTGCCCGTCACGCCGACGACCGACGTGATGTTGATGATGCGCCCGCTCCCTGCCTTCATGAGCGGCCGCGTCGCCGCGCGCACGAAGTTCCAGGTGCCCTTGAGGTTGACGTCGACGACGCGGTCGAAGTCCTCCTCGCTCATGCGCATCAGGAGCTGGTCGCGGGTGATCCCCGCGTTGTTGACGAGGACGTCGATGCCGCCCATCTCGCCGCCGATCGTCTTGACGAGGTCCGTCACCGCCGCGTGGTCGGAGACGTCGACCCCATAGGCCTTCGCGCCGTCGGTGAGGCCCGAGCAGGCCTCCGCGGCGGGCTCGGCGTTCTCGACCCGCGTCGCGACGCATGCGACCCGCGCGCCCTGGGCGGCGAGCGCCTCGGCGATCGAGCGTCCGATGCCACGGCTGGCGCCGGTCACGAGCGCGGTCTTGCCCTCGAGGGGACGCGCGTCGGTCGCGTTGGAGGAGTCGGTGGTCACGGGAGGGAGGGGTGGGCGCGGCGATCTGGCGCCGCGATGAGGGGGGGAGCGTATCCGTGCCCCATAGGGGCATCAAGCGGAGGAGCGGCCTGCGGGCGGGTGGAAGGGGCGCGGAGGCGCGTTCAGGAGGCGCCCACGCGCTCGAGCGCGCCCTCGACCTCGTCCGGACGGCTCACCGCCACGACCTCGGCCTCCGGGTCGATCTTGCGGAAGATGCCTGCCAGGATCGTCCCCGGAGCGGGCTCCAGGAACGTCCGGTGGCCCGCGTCGAGGGCCCACCGCATGGAGCGCTCCCAGAGGACCGGCGCGCAGACCTGGGCGGCGAGCGTCGTTCGCACCTCGTCGACGGTCGTGACCGGCGAGGCGGTCACGTTCGAGACCACCGGGACGGACGGGGGCTGGAGGTCGGTGTCCGCGAGCGCCGCTGCGAGCCGATCGGCCGCGGGTCGCATGCACTCGCTGTGGAAGCCGCCGGCGACGACCAGGCGGCGCACGCGACGTACGCCGTGCTCCTTGCTGGCGGCCTCGACCGCATCGAGTGCGGGCAGGCTGCCGGAGAGCACGATCTGACCGGGGGCGTTCAGGTTCGCCACCTGGCAGACGCCGTGCTCGGCCCCCACCGCAGCGAGGGACTCGGCCTGCTCCGGCGTCGCGCCGGCGAGGCTGGCCATGCCGCTCGGGTTCTCGCTCGACGCATCCTGCATCGCCTCGCCACGCAGCCGGACGAGCCGCAGCCCCGCGGCGAAGTCGAACGTCCCGGCGGCCCAGTGCGCCGTGTACTCGCCGAGCGAGAGGCCGGCGGTGAACGGTGCGGCCGTGCGGTCGAGCCCGCGGGCTTCGAGCACGCGCAGGACCGCCACGCCGGTCGTGAAGATGCCCGGCTGCGCGACGTCGGTCCGGTGGACGTCGTCGCCGCTGTCCCAGCAGGCGCCGGAGAGCGAGAAGCCGAGGACCTCGTCGGCCTCGTCCCAGACGGCCTTGGCCTCGGGGTACGCGTCGACGAAGTCGCGCCCCATCCCGGGCGCCTGGGCCCCCTGTCCGGGGAAGAGAAGCGGCGGAGTGTTCATGGAAGTCAGCGGCGCGCGCTCACCAGCGGATGGTCGTGCAGCCCCAGGTCAGGCCTGCGCCGAAGGCGACGAGGATCACGACGTCGCCGGTCTTGATCTGTCCGGTGCGGACGGCCTCGTCGAGCGCGATCGGGACGCTGCCGGCCGACGTGTTGCCGTACTTCTCGATGTTCAGGAAGAACTTCTCGATCGGCCAGTCGAGGCGCTCCCGCGCGGCCTCGATGATCCGCATGTTGACCTGGTGCGGGATGACGACCTTCACCTCGTCCGGCCCGAACGGCTCCGCGGCGGCGCGGATCAGCTCGGTCATCTTCGTGACCGCGAACCGGTAGACCTCGCGGCCCTTGACGCGGATGAAGTGGTTCGACCGGTCGTAGTCGGGGTGGTTGTGCGGGTGCTCCGCGCCGCCCTCGGGGATGTGGATGAACGAGTATCCCTCGCCGTCCGCGCCGAGCGTGTGGCCGAGGATCTCGCCCTGTCCGCAGTCCTCGTGCGGCCGCAGGACCGCCGCGCCCGCCCCGTCGCCGAACAGGATGCACGACGTACGGTCGGACATGTCGAGGTAGCGCGAGAGCGTCTCGCCACCGATCGCGAGGACGTTCTTGGCCCGCCCGGACGCGATGAACGCCTCCGCCGTGTGCAGCGCCGTCAGGAATCCCGTGCAGGCCGAGAGCACGTCGAAGGCGCCGGCCTTCGTGCACCCCATCCGCGTCTGGACGAGCGTCGAGATCGTCGGCATCAGGTGGTCCTGCGTGAGCGACCCCGTGACGATCAGATCGATGTCCTTCGGTTCCAGCCCGGAGGCGTCGAGGGCCTTTCTGGCCGCCTCCTCGCACAGGTGGGAGCAGTTCGTGCCCTCGTCGACGAAGCGTCGCTCCTTGATCCCCGTGCGCTGGGTGATCCACTCGTCGCTCGTGTCGACGATCGCGGCCAGGTCGTCGTTCGTGACGACCCGCGGAGGCACGGCGTGGCCGGTACCAGCGATTCCTGCGCGGACGAGACTCGGCATGCGGATCGGGGAGATGGGCGTGGGGCCAGGAAGAGCGGAGGTAGCGGGGCGGGCGGATGCTCGGGAAGAGCCCCCAGGGGGCTCGATCGTGGAGGATCCCCGTGTGGCATTCAACGTGGAACGCCTCGGGAGAGCCTCACAGGGCCGCGTCAGGTGGACGAGGACGCAGCCTGGAGCCCCTGGACGATCTTGCCGTTCACGTCGGCGTCGAGGGCCCGTCGGGCAAGGTTGAGCGCGTTCGAAACCGCCCGAGCGTCCGACCGGCCGTGGCCGATGACGACCACGCCGTTGACGCCGAGGAGCAGCGCGCCCCCGTACTCCGAGTAGTCGATCTTCCGGTGGACGTTCTCGAGGGCCTCGGGCCCCCACTGGGCGCCGTGCCCCTGCAGCTCGCCGAGGACGAGCTGCATCATGAATCCGGCGAAGTCCTCCAGCAGTTTCAGGACGACGTTGCCGGTGAACCCGTCCGTGACGACGACCTCGGCCGCCCCGCGGAAGATGTCGCCGCCTTCGACGTTGCCCACGAAGTCGAGGTCCGAGGCGGTCAGGAGGGCGTGGGCGTCGCGCAGGAGGTCGGTCCCCTTGCTCGCCTCCTCGCCGATGTTGAGGAGCCCGACGCGGCACGGATCGCTGCCGAGCACGTCGCGGGTGAGGACCGCGCCCATGTGGCCGTACTGGAGGAGGTGCTCGGGCTTCGGGACGATGTTCGCCCCCATGTCGAGCAGCGTCACCGGCCGCCCGGAGAGGTCGAGCCGTACCGCGATCCCGGGGCGCCGGACGCCCTCGAGCGTCTTCAGGCCGACGGTCGCCGCCCCCACGACCGCCCCGGTGTTGCCCATGCTGACGTGGGCGCCCGCGGCTCCTGCCTTGATGGCGCCCGTTGCGACGGCGATCGACGAGCGGGGCTTCGCGCGCAGCGCGGTCGCCGGCTTCTCGTCCATCCCGATCGCGTCGTCGGCGGCGAGGACGTCGAAGCCGGGGTTGCCGCCGCGCTCCTCCAGCCCGGCGCGGATCAACGCGTCGTCACCGACGAGCACGATGCGCTCGGCCGGAAGTTCGGGCCCGACGGCTGCGATGGCACCGTCGAGGTTGCACGCAGGGGCGTTGTCGCCCCCCATCACGTCGAGGGCGATGCGATGCTGAGGATCCATGGAGCCGCTGGGGAGCCGCGGGTGCGATCAGCGGCCGACGCTCGCTCCGGGCCCGACGGATTCGCCGGCGGGCCTCCGGGAACTTGCTGGGGCCGCCCGGGGACCGATCAGAAGTCGGCGTCGTCCTTCTCGAAGACCTCGCGGCCCTTCTGTCCACCCTTCTCGAAGCCGTAGTGGGTGGCCTCCTCGCTGAGCCGGTGCGACCGGGTCAGCACGCCCGAACGCGGGCAGTGGTGGACCTGGGGCACCGTGAGCGCGAGGTGCGAGCGGCGCTTGTTCTTGGCGGACTTGGAGGTCCTGCGCTTGGGATGTGCCATCGGGGGTCGTCGGTGCGGCGCCCTCTCCGGGGCGTTGGATCATCGGGGTCGAACCGTGCGGCGGCGGGCACCGTGCGGCGGAGGACACGGTGCGGCGGCGAACGAAGCGGAAAAGGGTAGCGATTGGAGGGGGGCGCGTCCATCCGCCAGACCCCGCAGGATCCGGCGGACGGCCCCCCCCCCCGGCCCTCAGCGGAGGGCGGCGGCGAAGGCCTGGGCCAGCTCCTGGATCGCGGCCGGGATCGCCTCCGCGCGCTCCCCCTGCCCCTGGGCGGACTCCGGGCGGCCGCCGCCGCCCCCACCGAGCAGCCCCTTCACGATCCCCGCCAGTGCCCCGGCTGCCAGGCCCTTCTCCAGGGCCGCCCCGGCGCAGAGTGCGACGAACGGGACACCGCTGTCGGCGTTCCCGGCCTCGGTGCGGCCGAAGAGCACGACCGCCAGGTCCTTGGACGATCCCTTGAGCCGGTCGCCGAGCTGCCGCAGGCCGTCGCGGTCGAGGCTGGGGAAGTCGAGCGCGCCCGCCAGGACGCCGCCCCGCTCCTCCAGCTCGGTCTTCGCGAGCTCGAACGCCTTGGTCACGATGTCGCCGGCCGCCGACTTCTTCTGCTTCTTTGCGTCCTTGACCTGCTTCTGGAGCTGGGCGACCCGCGACGGGAGCTCCTCGACGGACGCCTTGAGCTGTCCGGACAGTTCCTTCAGGAGTCGCCGCTGGTCCTGGAAGGCCGTCAGCGCTCCGCGCTGGCTGAGCGCCTCGATCCGTCGGACTCCCGCCGCCACCGCGCGCTCGGACACGACCACGAACGGACCGATCTCGCCCGTCCGGGCGACGTGCGTGCCGCCGCAGAGCTCCAGCGACCACGGGCGCGGACCGTCGGAGTCGTCGATCGAAACGACCCGCACGGCGTCGCCGTACTTCTCGCCGAACAGCGCCATCGCGCCGCGCGCCTTGGCTTCGTCCGGCGACTCGACGGTCGTCATGACCGGCGCGTTCCGGGCGATCCGCGTGTTCACGGCCTCTTCGACCCGCAGGACTTCCTCGTCGGTGACCTGGCTCGGGTGGCTGATGTCGAAGCGCAGGCGATCGGGCCCGACGTAGGAGCCCGCCTGCGCGACGTGGTCCCCGAGCTCGTCGCGCAGCGCCTGGTGCAGGAGGTGCGTCGCGGTGTGGTTGGCGCGGATCGCGTCGCGGCGCTCCCCGTCCACGAGGCACACCGCCCCCTTGCCCTCGTCCGGCGTCCCGTCGGGCATGCCGAAGTGGACGTGGACATCGCCGATCTTCTTCGTGTCCTCGACGACGAAGCTGAACGTGCCGTCCTGGGCCTCGATCCGGCCGCTGTCCCCGATCTGCCCGCCCGCCTCGGCGTAGAACGCCGTGCGGTCCAGGACGAGGCGCGCGGGTCGGTCGCCGGCCGCCGGGAAGAAGCGCAGGACCTTGCCCTCGCACTCGGTGCGGCCCCCGTCCTCCTCGTGGTAGACGGGCTCGGTGCCGGGGAGCCCGGTGAGCTCCTCGGCCGAGAGGATCTGCTTGAAGCTGCCCTCGCTGCGCGACACCTCGCTGTGCGCCGCCTTCGCGGCCTCCCAGCCCTCGTCGTCGACGGACAGCCCGTTCTCGCGGGCCATCAGCTCGACGAGGTCCTGCGGGAAGCCGTACGTGGCGTACAGCTCGTACGCGTCCTTGCCCGGGATCGTCCCTCCGGTGGTCGAGGCCTTCAGCTTCTCGAACTGCACGAGTCCGCGGTCGAGCGTCTTCCGGAAGGCCTCCTCCTCGGTCTTCAGGACGAGCTGGACGTGATCCATCCGCGTCTGCATCTCGGGGAACGCATCGCCGAGCACCTCGACCACGGCCGGCACGACCCTGTGCAGGAAGGGTTCGCGGGCGTCGAGGTGCTGGAGCCCGTACCGGCTCGCGCGCCGCACGAGGCGGCGAAGCACGTAGCCGCGCCCCTCGTTCGAAGGCGTCACGCCGTCCGCGACCGCCGAGGTGAACGCACGCACGTGATCGGCGCACACGCGGAACGCGACGTCCGCCTCGTCGTCCGGCCGTCCGCCGTAGGCCTTGCCGGTCGCCTCCTCGATCGCCGCGAAGATCGGCGTGAACAGGTCGGTGTCGTAGTTGGACGACTTGCCCTGCAGGACGGCGAGCACGCGCTCGAAGCCCATCCCGGTGTCCACGTGCTTGGCCGGCAGCTCGACCAGCGACCCGTCGTCCTGGCGGTTGAACTGCATGAACACGTTGTTCCACAGCTCGATGAAGCGCTCGTTCCCGGCGTTGACGCCGATCTTCGGGTCCGCGCCGTCCATCGGGTCCGTGTCCGGCCCGCCGCGATCGATGTGGATCTCGGTGCACGGGCCGCACGGCCCGGTCTCCCCCATCTCCCAGAAGTTGTCGGTCCGGTCGAAGCGCAGGATGTGGTCGTGCGGGATGTCCGTCCGCTCCATCCAGATCCGCTCGGCGTCCTCGTCGGCCGGCAGGCCGTCGGACGCTTCACCGGCGAACACCGTCACCCAAAGACGGTCCTTCGGCAGTCCCCAGACCTCGGTCAGGAGCTTCCACGACCACTCGATCGCTTCGGCCTTGAAGTAGTCGCCGAACGACCAGTTGCCGAGCATCTCGAAGAAGGTGTGGTGGTAGCTGTCCCGCCCCACCTCCTCGAGGTCGTTGTGCTTGCCCTGGACCCGGATGCACTTCTGGCTGTTGACCGCGCGCGAGTACTTCCGCGTCCCCGTCCCGAGGAACACGTCCTTGAACTGGTTCATCCCGGCGTTCGTGAACAGGAGCGTCGGGTCGTCCTGCGGAAACACCGGTGCCGAGGGGACGACGCGGTGCGTCCGCTCGGTGAAGAAGTCGAGGAAGTCCTTGCGGACGCGGGCGGCGGTGAAGGTCTGGACGTCGCCGGGAGTCATGGTCGTGCGGAGGTCGAGGGGCTCCACGGCGGGAGGGCGGCCGTGGACGCGTCGCAGGGAGCCGTCACCGGGATGGGCGGTGCGCGGTCCGGATGGACCGCCCGGCGGTCTGGCGAGGCAGGGATGATAGCCACCGCCCCCCCGCGACGGGCCCTCGACCGATCCGTCAGCGCCCGGCCGGTGCGGCCTTGCCGCGTCCGCCTGCCGGTGCCTTCTCTGCGGCTGCCTTGCCGCCCTTCGTCGGGGCCTGGTCGGCCGGGGTCTCGGCGCCATCGGGCCCGGCTTGGCCCTGCTCTCCCTGGTCCCCTTCACCCAGGGGCTCGTCCGGCGCCGGCGCGAACTTGGCCCGGATGGAGTCCTCGATCACGGCCGCGAGGTCCGGGTTGTCCATCAGGAACTGGCGGCTGCGCTCCATGCCCTGGCCGAGCCGGATCTCGCCGTCGGTCGGGTGCTTCATGGAGTACCACGTGCCGGACCGCATGACCGTGTCGGCTTTCATCCCGAGATCGAGCAGCTCGCCCTCCTTGGACACGCCGCGGTTGAACAGGATGTCGAACTCGACCTTGCGGAAGGGCGGCGCGATCTTGTTCTTGACCACCGTCACCTTGGTCCGGTTGCCCACGACGTTGTCGCCGTCCTTGAGCTGGCCGATCCGGCGGATGTCGAGCCGGACCGACGAGTAGAACTTGAGCGCGCGACCGCCGGTGGTGGTCTCCGGGCTGCCGAACATCACCCCGATCTTCTCGCGGATCTGGTTGATGAAGATCACCATGCAGTTCGACTTGGCGATCGCTCCGGTGAGCTTGCGCAGGCCCTGGCTCATGAGGCGCGCCTGCAGCCCGACGAAGCTGTCCCCCATCTCACCCTCGATCTCGGCCCGCGGCACGAGCGCCGCCACCGAGTCGACGACGACCACGTCGACCGCGTTCGAGCGCACGAGCGTCTCGACGATCTCCAGCGCCTGCTCGCCCGTGTCGGGCTGACTGACCAGCAGGTCGTCGAGCTTGACCCCGAGCTTCCGCGCGTACGCCGGATCGAGCGCGTGTTCCGCGTCGACGAACGCGCAGACGCCCCCCTGCCGCTGGGCCGAGGCGATCACGTGCAGGGTCATCGTCGTCTTGCCGGAGCTCTCCGGCCCGTAGATCTCGACGATCCGTCCCTTGGGCAGGCCCTTGCCGCCGAGCGCGAGGTCGAGGTTGATCGAGCCCGTCGAGACGCCCTCGATCGCCTTGATCAAGTCGCTCTGGGCGCCGAGCCGCATGATCGAGCCCACGCCGTAGCTCTTCTCGATCTCCCCCACCGCGGCCGCGAGCGCCTTCTCACGCCCCTCGCCCCGCGCGTCCGGGGCCACCGTGCGGCTCGGGGTCTTCGACTTCGCTGCGTTCTTCGATCGGCTCAGGCTCATGGCTGGCGAGCTCCCGTGCTCGCTTCGGGGGGTCAGGCGGCTTGGCCGCCGGTGGCCTCCGGAATGGCGTTGCGGTTCCCTCCGGAGCGGCGTGCGGTGCATCCCGCTGTTCGGTGTTCGTTCGGTATAGCGTCTGGGGCCGATCGATGGAACGCCGAGGCGAGATCTTCCTGTGGCCCCCGGCTCCGGGGAGACCGATCGAGCCTCCCGAGGGTGTCGGGCCGCCGCCGGAAAATCGCGCGTGACCGACCCCCGACTCAGCCCGGCTGCACGGCCAGCGGCCAGCTGGCGAGGACCCGGTAGCGCGGCTCCTCGCCCTCTCGCTGCGCCAGGGACTCGTACAGGACGACGTCGACGGGCACCCAGCGGCGCTCCGCATCCAGGTCCCAGAACTCCTCGGGGACGCGGCTCCCGTTCCGCGGCCGGGCGACGGTCACGTGCGGCCGGTAGGCGCGGGATCGCTCCTCCCGCGACGGCCTCCAGCCGTGGGACAGCCCCACCTGGAGCGCCCGATTGCGCAGGACGTCCAGGCGTCCGGAGGTCTCCATCGACTCGCGCACGCCCGCGAAGAGCGCGCGCGGTCGGTCGCGGCTCGGGAACGCGTCCGCGCAGCCGCCCAGACGCAGCTCGGGGGCGGCCAGGGCGCGGAACTCCTGGGTCGCCGTGCGCACGATCTCGGGCACCTGGGCCTCGTCGACGGCACCGAGGAAGACCAGCGTCACGTGGAGGTCCTCCGCAGCGTAGACCGCGAACTCCCCCTCGCCGTCGAGGGTGTGGTGCACCGAGCGCACGACCCGATCGCCGACGGCGGGGTCGACGCCGAGTCCGAAGAACAGACGCTTCATGGGAGCGTGGAAGGAGCGCGCCAGGGCCGGGGCCGAGTCTAGGAGACCTGGCTCGATCCCGCTGGAACGCCCCCGGAGGGCGTCGTGGCGCGGCTCTGCGCGTTTTCCGCCCGGAATCGCGCCCGCTCCTGCCCCCGCCCCCGGACTCCCCCTCGGTCGGGTGTCGGATCGCCCGCCCGTATGGGTTGAGATAGGAGAGTCATCAGCCCGGAGGAGGACCCGGATGGAAGCGAGCCGGGTTCTCCTCCTTCACTTCCCGGACCGCGCGAGGGGTCAGATCGTGACGATCGCCTGCAGGTCCCGGTACCGGCTCTCGTAGTCGTCGAGGGAGCGCCCGGCGAGGGTCTCCACGCTGAACCCCTGGACGCAGTACGACGCGGCGACGGTGCCGTGCAGCATCGCGCGCTTCAGGGTGTCCGGGTGGGCGTTGCCGGCCTTGGCGCACCAGCCCATGAAGCCGCCCGCGAAGGAGTCCCCCGCGCCGGTCGGGTCCACGACCTCGGTGACCGGGTACGAGGGCAGCGAGAAGTGCAGGCCGTCCCCGAGCAGGAACGCGCCGTGCTCGCCCTTCTTGAGGACGACGATGCGCGGGCCGAGCTCCAGGACGCGCTGCGCCGCCCGGATGAGGTTGCTCTCCCCCGTCAGCATCCGCGCCTCTTCGTCGTTGAGGATGAGCCCGTCGATGCGCTGCAGCAGCTCGTCGAGGTCGGAGCGCGCGATGTCGATCCACAGGTTCATGGTGTCGGCCACCGTGAACACCGGCGCCTCGACCTGCGAGAGGCCCTGCATCTGGACCTGCGGGTGCGCGTTCGCGAGGAACACGAAGCGCGAGTCCCGGAAGCCCTCCGGGAGCTTGGGTTCGAACGTCTCCAGGACGTTCAGCTCGGTGAACGTCGTGTGCCGCGTGTTCCAGTCGGGCTCGTAGCGCCCGCCCCAGCGGAACGTCTTCCCCTCGTCGACGGTCTCGACGCCCGACATGTCGATGCCGCGTCCGGCGAGCAGCTGGGTGTGCTCGGCCTTCCAGTCGCCCCCGACGACGCCGACGAGCCGCGGCTGGACGTAGGGCGCCGCGGCCACGGAGAAGTACATGGCGGACCCGCCGAGCGCGTCGTCGCGCTTGTCGTGGGCCGTTTCGACCGAGTCGTAGGCGAGGGTTCCGATGACGACGAGAGACATGGGATCGACGGGGCGGGGGGGGCTCGAGAGGGGTCATGCGGATTGCATCAGGTCGCTGCGCGCAGGACCACGGCAATCCCCGTTCGTGGCTGCGCGACGTTCAGTGCGAGACGCCGTGCTCCGGGGTGTTCGCGCCCCCGGTTCGTGCCTGCTCGTCCGGCCGACGCGACGGCAGGAGCATCACCAGCCCTCCCAGGAGGGACAGCGCGTAGAGGCACAGCCGGTACACGAGGCTCGTCGCGACGCCGATCGCGTAGGTCGCCCCCAGCGAGCGCGCCAGCGACCCGTACAGCACCTCTCCGACGCCGAGTCCGCCCGGGGAGATCGGGACCGCCGAGAGGGTGTTGGCGATCGCCATGACGGACATCCAGTCGGCGAAGCCGAGCGCGCTTCCGAGCGCCCCGGCGGCCGCCATGACCGCGAGTCCGTTGAAGAGGTGGTTCGCGAACGAGAACGCGAGCGCGATGGCCATGTCGAGCGGACGTCGCATCAGGTGCTGCGCGGCCGCGTCGAGGCGCAGCAGGCGATCCCCCTGCGGGAGCCGCCCGACGATGCGATCGAACCCGAGCGCCGCGCGTACGCGTCGGCTGCAGAAGAGCGCCCCACCCACCAGGATGAGCGCGCAGAACGCCGCGACGGGCAGCTTGACCGCGTCCAGGCGCTCGTCCGCCGACAGCACGAACGCGGTCCCGATCACGATCATCGCGATCAGTCCGACGGCGCGGTCGACGACGACCGTCATGAGTGCGTCGGCGCGCCGGTCCGGATGATTGCGTACGACCGCCACCGCGCGGGCGACGTCGCCGCCGTTGAACCCCGGAACGACGGTGTTGAAGAACAGCCCCGCGTACGTGTAGCGGAACGCGTCGTACCAGCGGGTCGGGCAGTCGCTGAGCGCGAGCAGCCTCCACCAGCGCGTCGCCACGCACAGCGAGGCGAGGACGAGGAACGCGAGCGCGGGCAGCAGTCGATCCACGCGAATCTCGCGGATCAGGCGGAGCATGCCGGGCCGCCACTCCAGTCGGGTCACGACCTCCTTCACCCGCTCGCGGCTGCCCTCCGGGCCCTCCAGCTCGGAGCCCACCGCAACGACCTCGCTCCCGTCGGGGCTCCGGATGCCGGACGCGTCGACGCGGAGTCGGTCGCCCTCGAGCGCGGCGTCGTAGAGGAGCAGGCGCAGGTAGGTCGAGAGCCCCGCACTCAGGATCGTGTCCTGGGTCGGGCCGTCGACGCCGTCGCGGTCGATGACGAACTCGACCGAGTCCGCTCGCCAGTCGCCCTCGATCGAGCCGTCGATCTCCACCGCGCCGAGTCGTGTCTCGATACGGAGCGTGTCCGCCCAGGTGACGTTGCGGGAGATCACCCAGGCGGCGAGCGCGATCACCGCCAGCCCGACGATGCGGAGTGCGATCGAGCGGGTCGCCCGGCGCTCGGCGCGGGCGCGGCGGACCTCGACGAAGACCGACGTCGCCGAGTCGTCGCCGCGCGACGAGGGGGCCGCGCCGCCCGAGGACGGCTCGTCGGGGTCGAGATCGGAGTGCACGGAAGGGGCTACGGAGTCTGCTGGAGGGCCTCGGGCGTGCTCCGGATCGCCTCGATCTCGGCGTCCAGGGTCGGCAGCACCGCCCGCCACCAATCGTCCCACTCTTCGGGACGCAAGGTCTCCAGTTCTCCGCCCGAGATCGTCGTGAGCGCCCGCATCGCCGCGTGGCGTGCCTCGTCCGTGTACGTGAGCTCGCTCGCCGCGATCCGCAGCATCGTGAAGACGAGCGTCCCGCGCAGCTCCAGGCCCTTCATCGTCTGGCGCTGCGCCTCCAGCGGGAGCCCCTTCTCCTCGTACGCGCCCGCCACCGCGACGTGGACCCGCGACATGGACGGGGGCACCGTCGGGATGTCGAAGGTGGTGTACTCGCGCAGCATCGGCGCAGGGAGGTCGTTGCGCGGCGCGAGCGCCAGGAGCGCCTCGGTCATGAACCGCTCGCCGAAGATCTCCATCCCGACCTGGAACGCGCTCGCCCTGGCGTGCTCGGACGGGTCGCGGGACCCGGCCCAGATGGCCTCGCGGATCATCGTGCCCTGGACGTCGAGCGAGAGCTGCTCGAGGTCCTCGCGCAGCTCCTTCGGGAGGAGGTTCCCCTTGATGAAGGGACCCAGCGCCTGCAGCAGGCGCGAGCCACCCTGGATGTCCACGGCAGTGGTCTCCAGCACCTCGACCGCCGCGTCGAAGTCGGCGCGACTCGTCTCGTTCACGCGGCCGCCGGCGGAGACGACGCCGCGCAGGGTCTCCACGAGGCCCCGCAGCGCCTCGATCAGCTCGGCGGCGTTCGCGGCCGAGTCGTCGGGGAAGTACGGGTCCTTGATTGCGAGCCGCTGGCCGTGGGGTACGAGCTCGCGCAGCGCGCGCTCGCGGCAGAGCTGGCTCGGCGCGTAGCGGGCGTACCGCGCGAGGAGCCGGACCTGCTCGTTCTGCCGCCATGTCGCCCGGCCCTGGCCCGAGTCGCTCAGTCGGGCGATGTTCTCGAGCGCGGTCTTCGTCGGGTTCCGGATCGGGCGGATGGGCTCCTCTTCGCGCTCCGCGCGGAAGATCCGCCGGATGAGCCCGAGGACGTTGCTGCTGGTGTCCCGCCAGAGCGTCGTCGTCGGACCCTGGTAGCGGAACGAGTTCGTCGAGCTGAGGACGGCGTCCAGGTTCCGGGTCGACACGGTGGTCGTCCGGCATCCGGAGAGGGCCGTCGAGACGGCGACGAGGAGAA
Source organism: Planctomycetota bacterium (assembly GCA_038757895.1). GTDB lineage: Bacteria > Planctomycetota > UBA1135 > UBA1135 > Saltatorellus. The sequence continues at coordinate 29,803 of JBCDGE010000038.1, forward strand.
GTGCGGCGGCGGCGCGCATCGCGCGGGGAGTGTCCCCGGGAGCACGCCGCCTTTCAATCCGGCGCACGGGATCCTTGCGGGAGAGGGTGGGTCCTGGCGGAGCAGGGAGGGCCGCGACCGGGTGCCACCCTCCCCTCCGGGGAGCCGGATCAGTCGAGGCCGATCTGGGAGACCAGGCTGGCCGCGATGACGCCGGGCTCGATGGGGACCTCGCCGTCCGGGGTCTGGAACTGGCCGTACAGGTACCCGAAGGCCTGGACCTTGTCGCCGGGGCCGTACTGCCAGAGCGGGAGCGAGTACTCGAACTTGTCCTCGTCCGGGAGGCGCCAGATGGGGCCGATCAGCTCCCACTCGATCGCCGAAGTCGTCACCGCAATGTTGCTGTTGTCCGGGATCGTCGTCGGCTGGAACCGCCGCAGCATGATGTACAGGGCGCAGAACTGCCGGTTGTCGACGGCGTCGCCCCAGCCCGACATCTGGAACGTCAGGGCGTCCGTGTTGAACGGGCCGACGAGGCCGCGGTGCATGCTGAAGCCCATCGGCTTGGAGAGGTGCATGAACCCGGTCGCCTTGGTCGCGGAGGTCACGGGGAAGCCGACGCGCCCGTCCACCGCGGGACCCTCGGGGTCCCAGCCGCAGAAGCCGTCGACGTCGCCGGAGGTGCGCTCGAGGCCCACCTTTTCCAGGACTCGGGTCGTCTCGCCCGACGGCGTCTTGTCCATCAGCTCCACGACGCGAACGTTGCCCTGGTCGTTCTCGTAGACGAGGAGCTGTCGCGGCGAGCCCGTACACGTCCTGGCTCGGGCGCGGCTTCGTGCGGCCGGCCAGCGCCTCGGGCGCCATGTACGCGGGCGTGCCGATCGCGGCATCGCTGCGCGTGAGCGTCGCCTGGTCGTCCTTCGCCGCGATCCCGAAGTCGAGCAGAACGGCGGTACCGTTCCGCCGGATCATCACGTTGGACGGCTTGACGTCGCGGTGGTACACGCCGGCGCGGTGCGCCGCGGCGAGGCCCCCGGCGAGGCTCGCCGTCCAGCGCACGGCCTGGCGCAGGAAGCTGGGCTCGTCGAGCCCCTCGATCCCTAGCGACTCGGAGAGCCATTCCGTGTCGTCGCGCAGGTCCGAGAGCGTGCGCGCCTCGTCGAGCAGCTGGGACAGCGACACGCCGTCGATGCGCTCCATGACGAGGAACGGCGAGCCGTCGTCCATCGCGCCGCGGTCGTGGATGGTGACGACGGACTCGTGCTGGATCGCCGCGAGCGCGGCGGCCTCGCGCTCGAAGCGCTCCAGCGCCTGCTCGGCGTCGAGCAGCCCGAGGTGGAGGACCTTGATCGCCACCTCCCGGCCGAGGTCGAGGTCGGTCGCCGCGTAGACGACGCCCATCGCGCCGGCGCCGAGCCGCTCGTCGACCCGGTAGCGGCCGGCGATGAGCGATCCGATCGCTCCGTCGGCGCCGACGCCTCCCGTCTGCATCGCGGGCATCCGCACGGCGACGTCGAGCGCGCTGCGCACCTCCTCCAGGAGGTCGGGGCGGTCCCTGCAGAGCTCGGCGAGCTCGACCGAACCGGTCTCGTCCTTCTGCTCGAGGGCGCGGCCGACCAGTTCGGCGACGACGTCGGCGCGCTCTTCGGAGGTCTCGTTCCGGGGCTCGTCGGTCATGGGGCGTCGGTGCGGGAGGGGCGCGTCGGCAGAGCCTCGGCTCCCCTCCATCTCGAAGGGCGGCGGGGCGGTTCCGGTCCGCCGCACGGACTCAGAAAAACCGAGGATGCGTGATCGAACGGCCGATCGCACCACCGGGCGCCCGGCCGTGACGGGCGCTGTGGTGCGCGAGGCGCAATGCCCGCGCGCCGGGCAGATCGGGCACAGGGTGTCTTGCACCTTGGCGAGGGCCGCCTGCGCCCGTTCGCCTCACCGAATCTCGCGGGTTCGCGGGGATCGCAGGGTCTCGGCGAACATGCACGGTTGCGTGACTATCGTGACTGGAGCGTCTCTCTTCGATAGTCATGACGCTCTCGGTCCACTTCCCGCAACCACCCTTCCCGATGGTCCAACGCTCGCAAAGACGTCTCGCCCTCGTCGTCTCACCGTTCGCATGCGTCTTCGCCCTCGCAGGCGCCGTCCATGCGGCCCCGCAGTCTGCCGTGACGGGCAACGCCAACGGCGCGGAGACGGAGGGGCCCCGCAGCCCGATGGCCGTGCTCGCCGAATGGCGGGCCGAGCACGGGCCCCAGTGGAGCGCGCGAATCCACGCCTCGACGGGCCAGCTCGAGCTGCTCTACGGCGGCAACGCCGCGCCGCCGTTCCAGCCCGACACCGCCCGCCGCTCCGACTGGTTCGAGCTCGCGCGTCACTGGGTCTCCGCCACGGAGGCGATGCACCTCACGTCCGCCTCCGAGCTCGTCGACGAACGCTTCACGTATCTGCCGCTCGGTCAGGGCAACTCGACCGACAAGATCACCGTCCGCCTCGAGCAGCGCATCGGCGGCGTGCCCGTCGAGGGCGGCGCGATGAACGCGCTCTTCGACACGAACGGCCGCCTGCTCTCGCTGCACGTCAAGACCGCTCCCGAGGTCACCGACCCGCGCAGCGTGCCGACGATCGACGCCGGCTTCGCGGGCCTCGTCGCGCGGGAGAGCTTCCGCGGCGCCGAGGGCATGGTGCCCAACCGCTACGGTGAGCCCGAGCTCATCTACGCGTGGTGGGACGACGGCGCGGCGCGCCGGTGGAGCCTCGCGTGGCGCGTGGACGTCCAGTACGTCGCGGAGGAGGAGACGCCCGCCGGGCACTTCTACACCATCGACGCGCACACGGGCCGGATCCTGAAGGTCCAGGACTCGGTGCACTTCCTCGACGTGACGGGGACGGTCTCCACCTTGGCGACGCCGGGCACACGGCCTGACACGCCGGCCAACACGCCGGTCCAGTTCGTGATGCCGCACGTCGAGGTGACGAGCTCGGCCGGGACCGTCGTCACGGATGCCAACGGCAACTTCCGGTTCCCCGGCGTCAACACCCCGCTCGACATCACGGTCCGCTACTCCGGGCCGTTCTGCAACTCGACGAGCGTGCAGGGCGGAACCACGGGCGAGACGTTCATGAGCGTGCAGCCGAACCAGGCGAACTCGCTGCTCATGAATCCGACGCCGGACGAGTACACGACGGCCCAGGCGAACGCGTTCCAGCAGACGAACTTCCTTCGCGACTGGATCCGCGAGCGCGTGCCCTCCGACGACACCGCGGACTTCCCGGCGATCGCGAACACGAGCTCGCCGAGCAGCTGCAACGCGTTCTTCACCGGCAGCACGACCGTCTACTTCCACCGCGCCGGCGGCTGCAACAACACCGCGTACTCGACGATCGTCGCGCACGAGATGGGCCACTGGCTCAACGTGCTCTACGGGACCGGGAACGGCAGCGACGGCATGGGCGAGGGGAACGCGGACGTGTTCGGCCTCTACGTCTACGACACGCCGCTCATCGCCGACGAGTTCTGGACGAACGGCCAGTTCCTGCGCACCGGCGAGAACACCGCGCAGTTCTGCGGGGACTCGAACCCGGGCTGCCACGGCGGCGTGCACGCCAACGGGCGCGTCTGGATGGGCGCGGCGTGGAAGGTGCGGGTCGAGCTCGGCCTCAGCCTCGGCGACGCCCTCGGCGACATGACGGCCGACCAGCTGTTCCTCGGCTGGATGAACGGCTTCGACCAGACCCAGATCCGTTCGATCATCGAGGTCCAGTGGCTCATGCTGGACGACGACGACGGCAACATCACGAACGGGACGCCGAACTTCGTCGCGATCGACTCGGGCTTCCGCCAGCAGGGCTTCCCGGGCTACGACCTCGCGGGCGTCGACTTCGCGAACGTGGTCGAACTCGGCGACGTCGACGACTCCGACGGACCGTACTCGCTCTCGGCGACGATCACGCCCGCGATCAACACGATGGTCGCCTCCGCCGAGATCGTGTACCGCGTCGACGACGGCCCGTGGGTGCAGACGCCGCTGGCCAACACGATCGGGGACAGCTGGTCGGGCGGGATCCCGGGCCAGCCCAACTTCTCGACCGTCGACTACTACCTCGTCGGGCGCGACGAGCTCGGTCTCTTCGCGGAGTACCCCATCGGCGGCGCGATGAACCCCATCACGTTCCGCGTCGGCCGGACGATCACGTTCCTGGAGAACGACTTCGAGAACGCGGCCTTCGCCGCCTTCACGTCGGGCGCGTCCGGGGACACGGCGACCGCGGGCCAGTGGGTCCTCGGCGATCCGATCGGGACGGGCGCCCAGCCCGAGAACGACCGCACGCCGTCGGGCACCGACTGCTGGTTCACCGGCCAGGGTGTCCCGGGCGGCGCGGACGACGCGGCGGACGTCGACGGCGGCACGACGACGCTCCTGACCCCGGTCTTCCAGGCCCAGCAGACGAGCGAGCCGAGGATCGGTTACTGGCGCTGGTACTCGAACGGCGGCGGCATGCCGACGGACGTGCTCCAGGTCGACATCTCGCCGGACGCCGGGGTGACCTGGTTCCCCGTCGAGACGGTCGGCCCGACCGGCAACCAGACCCAGGGCGGCTGGTTCCGCCACGAGTTCCTGATCTCCAGCATCATCGCGCCGACGTCGACGATGCAGATGAGGTTCGTCGCCGCCGATCTCGGGACGCCCTCGATCATCGAGGCCGCGATCGACGACTTCCAGGGCGCGAGCTTCGAGTTCCGCGAGAACGTGCCCTATCCGTTCTGCACGGCGAACCCCACCTCCAGCGGCGCGCGTGCGCGCATGGGCTGGGGCGGCTCGGTCGCGGTCGCGGACAACAACCTGCAGATCTCCGCGAGCAACGTCGGGACGACGGGTCTCGTCGTCTTCATCATGGGCTCGGAGTCCAACCAGGTCCCGATCGGGCCCAGCGACGGACTGCTCTGCGTCGGCGGCTCGATCTTCCGACTCGGCGCGGCGCCGCCCGACCCGCTGTTCCAGACCGCGTGGTTCGCGCTCGACCTCAACAGCACCCCGCTGACGATGGTCGACCCCGGCGAGACCTGGCACTTCCAGGCGTGGTTCCGCGACATGACCGCGGCGGGGTCGAACACGACCGACGGTCTGCTGGTGCCGTTCAAGTAGAGCGATGGCCTGGCGGCGCACGTTCGCAGCGGCGTTCCTCGCGAGCTGCGCGGCGGCGCCGTCCGACCCTCCCACGCTGATCGCGCCCGAGCCCCCGGCCGGCGCCACGACGGGCACCCAGCTCGCCGCGGCGCTGGCCGGTCTCGATCTCGAGGACCGCGAGCGCGCTCTGTGGGACGAGGCCGTGTCGGGGAACCTGCCGGCCTTCCTCCGAACGCTCGTCCCCGTCGAGGTGCACGCCGAGATCGGCGGCGTCGAACGCACGGGGACGTTCTGGTGCGCGCCCGACTACCTCGGGTTCGGCCCGGCCGACGACTGGTTCCGCGCCCCGATGACGCCGTCGCTCGCGCAGCGCATCGCCGACCACTACGGCGCGACCCTGCCGACGCGACGCATGGTCGACGTGATCTGGCGCGCCGCGGCCGTGCGGCTGGAGCCCTCCCCCATCTCGCCCGACGAGCACGACATCACCTCGGTCGAGATCTTCCGTCGCCATCACCTCCGGATCGAGGAGCAGCGCGGCGCGGTGCCGCCCGGCGCGCTCGTGGCGGGGATCAAGAAGGACGTCGTGACGTCCGCGCTCGTGGTGGACTCCCCGGGGCGCGTCTGCATCTACGGCTGGCACCGTCCCGACGGCACCCGTATCCAGCCCCTCTACCGCGGGCACGTGGAGCACTACGTCGACTACAGCCACGGAATCCGTCTCGTCGCGCACTCGATGCTCGTGGACGGGGAGCCGATGACGGTGGAAGCGGTTCTCGCCGACCCCGCGCTCCACGTGCTCCTGAGCGACGAGGGCCCGATCGTCGCGTCGAGGTATTCGGCGGGCCCGCGCTCGACGCCGCGCGGGGAGTGATGCGAGGATCGGGCTGCCCGATGACCGACACTACGACCGAAGTCTCCCAGGACCCCGTCGACCGCGACCCGGTGGACGGCGAGCCCCCCGTCCGCCTCACCGGCCTCCGCAGGATCTCCGCGCCGACCTCCGCCGCGGGCCTGAAGGCCGTCAAGACCGCGCTCGCGCACATGCGGCGCGAGGGCTACGGGACGTTCTCGGCGCTCAAGACGCTGTCGCGCGTGAACCAGAAGGGCGGCTTCGACTGCCCGGGATGCGCGTGGCCGGACCCGGACGACCGCCGCTCGATGCTCGCCGAGTACTGCGAGAACGGTGCCAAGGCGGTCGCGGAGGAGACGACGCGCAAGCGCTGCGATGCCGACTACTTCGCGCGCCACTCCGTCGCCGACCTCGCGGCGCTCTCGGACTTCGAGCTCTCCCAGGCGGGGCGGATCACGACCCCGATGGTGCTCGCCGAGGGGGCCACGCACTATCGCCCCATCGAATGGGACGGCGCGCTCGGGCTCGTCGCGAAGCACCTGAAGGGGCTCGCCTCGCCGGATCGCGCGCTCTTCTACACGTCGGGGCGGACGAGCAACGAGGCGGCGTTCCTCTACCAGCTCTTCGTGCGGCGCTTCGGGACGAACAACCTGCCCGACTGCTCGAACATGTGCCACGAGTCGAGCGGCGTCGGGCTGGCCGAGACGGTCGGGATCGGCAAGGGCTCCGTGACGCTCGCCGACTTCGAGGAGGCGGACCTGATCGTCGTCGTCGGGCAGAACCCGGGCACGAACCACCCGCGGATGCTGACGGCGCTGCGCGACGCCAAGCGCGGCGGCGCGAGGATCGTCTCGGTCAACCCGCTGCGGGAGGCCGGGCTCAAGCGCTTCCAGCATCCCCAGGACCTCAAGGACATGGTCCTCGGCGGCACGGACCTCGCCGACCTCTTCGTCCAGGTCACGGTCGGCGGCGACCTCGCGTTCTTCAAGGCGGCGCTGGCGCTCCTCGCGCGGCGCGAGAAGGCGGCGCCCGGCAGCGTCGTCGACCGCGCGTTCTGCGACGAGCACACCGACGGGCTCGATGCGCTGCTCGCCGACCTGGAGGCCCAGGACCCCGCCGAGCTCGCGCGGCTCAGCGACGTGCCGGTCGAGCAGATCGAGGCGTTCTGCGACCTCGTGGTCGAGCGGCCGAAGATGATCGTCTGCTGGGCGATGGGCATCACCCAGCACCGGAACGGCGTCGCGAACGTGCGAGAGATCGTCAACCTCCTGCTCCTGCGCGGCTCGATCGGCAAGCCGGGCGCCGGGACCTGCCCCGTCCGCGGCCACAGCAACGTGCAGGGCGACCGGACCATGGGCATCCACGAGGCGCCCAAGCCGGAGTTCCTCGACCGCCTCGGCGCCGAGTTCGGCTTCGAGCCGCCGCGCGAGCATGGCCACGCGGTCGTGCACGCCATCGAGGCGATGCGCGACGGCGAGGCCGACGTGTTCTTCGCGATGGGCGGCAACTTCCTGTCGGCCACGCCGGACACCGAGGTGACGGGCGCCGCGCTCCGCAGGTGCGCGCTCACGGCCCACGTGTCGACCAAGCTCAACCGCAGCCACCTCGTGCACGGCCGCGAGGCCCTGATCCTGCCGTGCCTCGGGCGCAGCGAGGTCGACGCGCAGGCGGGCGGCGAGCAGATCGTGACGATGGAGAACTCGATGGGCGTCGTGCACTCCTCGCGCGGCGAACTCGCGCCGGCGAGTGCAGCGCTCCGGTCCGAGGTCTCGATCGTGGCCGGCCTCGCGCGCGCCACGCTGGGCGCCGAGGACGGCGTCGACTGGGAGGGTTTCGCCGGCGACTACGACCGCATCCGCGACGCGATCGAGCGCGTGATCCCCGGGTTCGACCGGTACAACGAGCGCGTGCGCGAGCCGGGCGGGTTCCTGCTGCCGAACGGCGCGCGCGAGCGGCGCTTCCACACGGCGACGAAGAAGGCGCGTTTCACGGTCAACGAGGTCGAGACGGTCGAGGTCGGCGCGGGCGAGCTCAAGCTGACGACGATCCGCACGCACGACCAGTTCAACACGACGATCTACGGCCTCGACGACCGCTACCGCGGGCTGCTCGGCGAGCGCCGCGTCGTGATGCTGCATCCGGACGACCTCGCCGAGCGCGGCCTGGAAGCCGAGCAGCTCGTCGACATCCACGGCGAGCGCGAGGCCGCGGGCCGCGTCGCCCGCAGGTTCCACGTCGTTCCGTACGACATCCCGCGCGGTTGCGCGGCGACGTATTTCCCCGAGGCGAACGTGCTCGTGCCGCTCGGGGCGCGGGCGAAGGGGTCACACACTCCGGCGTCGAAGCTCGTCGTGGTGTCGCTCCGGCCGACCGAGGGCTGAGGGCGAGCGCTACGGCTCGCGCTCCAGCGAGACCCAGCGCGCGACGACCGCGTCCGTGCCCTGCAGCGCACGTTCGGGCATCGGGTGCTCGTCGGTGAAGGCGAGCAGCGCGGGGCGCTCGGCGATCCGGACGAACGACTCGTCGATGGAACCGTCGGGCCGTGTGACGCACGCAAGATCGAGGCCGAGCTCGCGGGCGAGAAAACGGACGACGGGCGCGCGCTTGCTGGGTCCGTAGTCGTGCTGCTCGCTCTCGAGGTGGACGTTGTGCACGTCGTCCGCTGCTCCCAGCGCCTCGTAGACGTCGGCGAGGTACGGCTGCTCGACGGTCGCCGTGTTGCACGTCCAGTCGCCGCCGACCGAGACGAGCAGCTGCGGCCTGGGCGCGGCGCACGCCGCGAACTCGACGTTGTTGGTGACGAAGCCGGGCCCCGCGTGGATCGGCAGGCCCGATTCGCAGCCGCAGCCGCCGAACCAGTGCGCCGACACCATGACGACGGGCGCGCAGGCGACGATGCGGTCGTCGGCGAGCGCCCCGAGGAACGTCTGCGTCCCCCCGCCCGACGAGCCCGTACATCCGATCCGCGAGGGATCGGCGCCGGGCCGCGTCAGCGCCGCGTCGATCGCGCGCATCGTGTTCCACGTCTGGATCGCACCGGACATCGGCACGCCGTGCTGCATCTGGCTGCTCTCCGCCCAGCCGACCATGTCCCACGTGATCACGATCGCCCCCATGCGAGCGAGCGTCGCGCAGAGCGTCTGATAGGAGCTGTGCATCCGCCCCTCGGCGTCCCCCTCGCTGCGCCCCATGTGCCCGTGCGGGCACGCGACGACCGGGAGCGGCCCCTCGCGCCCCAGCGGCTCGTAGAGGTTCCCGGCGACGAACAGGCCGGGGAACGACTCGAAGAACACGTTCGAGCGGCGGTAGCCGCCCTTCTCGTCGACCCGATGCTCGACCGTGGAGTGCACGACCATCTCGAGCGGCGTCCGCGCCGGCGGCGGGTCGAGCAGGAACGTCTTCAGGACGTGCGTGCGGATGCGCTTCCGCCGCGCCGTCCAGGTCGCGGCGTCACTCCACGTGGCGCGCATCGCATCGAGCGCGGTGCGAGCCGCAGCCTGGTCGATCACGTGCCCGGGCGGCCAGTGCTCGGAGGCCTCCGTGGCCGGGGGGTCCTGGGCAAGGACGCCTCCCAGCAAGGCGATGAAGAGGGCGAGCGCGCGCATGTCGTCATCCTAGGGCCCTGCGAGAACCGCGGAGTTCGCGTCGAGGTGACCCGTTCAGTCGCCAGGCGGCCGATGCAGCGGAACGCCCGCGCGAGCGGCGCGCAGGCGCTTCGGATCGTAGCGGCCGGCGTCGCCCGGGCTCGGAGCGCTCGGCAGGCCACCCCCGAACCAGCCCGAGGGGTGGCGGTTGGGTCGAGCCGGCAGCGCGTCGGCGTAGACCTTCCTCTCCAGGGTCAAGGGATCCACGGTCGCGAAGCCGGAGGTGCGGCGGACGAGAAAGGCGCCGTCGAGCGCGATGACCTCCAGGCCTGGGTCCTCCGGCCACCCATCGACGCGCTTCCACTCCGGCCCCCGCCATACGTCCCGGCCGCCGTCGGCGACGAGCAGACCGGCCCTGAAGGCGAGCGGCATCGGTGCGCCCATGCGACCCCCGAGGTGGCGCGAGCGCCACGCGAGGTCGCCCGAGGAGGTCTCGAACACCCCAACGCAGTAGCTCGGTGAGGTGCAAGCTGCGAGCCGTCCCGATTCTCGGTCGAACCGGATCGTGGAGACGGAGCTCGGATCTCCGAGGGCGTTCCGACCCGTCGAGGTCAATGCGTCCGGGATCTGCGCGCTCCAGCGGATCGTCCGGCTCCCGAGGCCGATGACGTGCACTTGGGCGAGCTCCGTCCCCACGGCCAAGACGTCACCTTCCTGCGAGAAGCGCAGCGCCGTGACCCTGTGGTCGAAGCGCATCCTCCCGACGACGTCGCCTCCTGTCCGTACGTCGCGCAGGAGGACCTCGTCGTCGATCGCGGACGCCAGCAGGTCGCTCTCTTCATGAGCTCGATGGAGCCCGCCATCGACCTCGCGCATCGCGAGGCACGAAGCGTCCGAGGACCAGACCCCGAGCGTTCCCCCGACCCGGGCAACGACGCGGTCTCCGCCCGCCGCATACGCAAGCTGCGGAGGCTCCTTGCTCCGAAGCGACGTCGCCGCGTCGCTCTCGCCGATCAGCTTGCCGTGGACGACGTTCCAGAGCGCGAGGCGACCGTCGGCGTCCAGGGTCGCGAGACGGCGTCCATGCGGCCCCGCCGCCATCGCCACCACGGGCGCGCGATCCTCCGCGAGCCGACCGTGCACGTCTCCGCTCTCCATCCGGACGATCGCCACCCCGCCGTCCTCAGGGGCATAGGCGATCCAGCCCCCGGTCGGAGGTGCCGCGAGTACGGCGCCGCTCGGTCCACCGAAGGCCCAGCCCACGCGCGCGGGAGCGTGCGGGTCGTTCGAAGGGAACAGCTCTTCGAAGCGGGCGTAGGTCCTGAGGTGACGTAGGTCGCGATCCCAGTGCGCCACGGCGCAGTCGCGGTATCCGAGCTCGACGGCTCTCTCCAGCCAGTCGAGGACCTCCTCGTCGGCCCCTCGTCGCCGCGCCAGTCCGCAAGCGACGCCATACGCCAGCGTCGCATTCGTGGGATCTGCCGCGAAGGCAGCGAGGAACGCTTCGTAGGGACTGCCGTCCGCGTGGCGCCGAAGCTCGGTCTCCGCGATGCGGTGCGCTTCGAGGTCGGAGACAGAGGCCACCAGGCCGAGGCGCTCGAGGCTGGTCCGGACGACGGTTCGGCCGTACGCCCGGTCGAAGGAGTAGCACATCGACGCCGACCCGAAGCTCCCCGACGGCGTCCCCGGCGCATCGTAGAACCGCACGCAGACAGCGCTCGCGGGCCCGCCAGCTCGCCGGATGTCGACCTGCAGCGCCGGGCCGGGCAGCCAGGCCGCGGGTGGGATCGCTCCCGTCGGAGTCGGGAGGGCGCTTCTGTCGTAGACGGTGAGGCCCAGCGGCTCGGCGTGTGAAGCCAGGCTCGGCGGGACGTCCTCGCGCTCGACCCAGACCCCGTACGTCTCCCCGTCGGCTCCGGTGTACTCAGCTCGGCGCCCTCGCGTCTGGTCGGAGGTGAGGGCGTGCTGGAGGATCCAGAGGGCCACGCGATCGGACTCGAGCGGATCGTCGGGCAGGACGCCGAGGACCTCGATCGCGTCGTCGGAGAGCGCGACGATGCGTAGCGCGCTGCCTTCGGCGAGGTCGGTCGCGACCGCCTCGAAGCGCGCGCTGATCTCATCGGGGCGGAGGAGCGGCGGAGTGGGCGGCGGCGCCACGTCGAGCGGATCCACCAGCTCCGTTCGAGGAGACGCCCCGCAGCCGCAGACGGCCGACGCGCTCGCGACGAGGAAGAGCGGTGTGGCGCGGCTCACGCCGCGTCGGGACGACGGACAGGCGTTCACCGTCCGACGAATCCCGGAATCACGCCGGTGGGGTCTCCCGATCCGGCGAGCCCTCCTCCCGCCCCGCGCGCTCCTCGATCATCCGTCGCACGCGCTCGAGCTGATCGTCCGAGACGTCCTCCGACGTGACGAGGTGCGCGAACAGATCCTCAGTGCGGCCGCCGAAGAGGTCCCGCACCAGTCCTGTCACCATCGACGTCTCCACGTCGCGCGCGGTCTCGGTGGCGCTGTACACGTACTGCCGCCCGTCGCGGCGGTGCGTGACCAGGCCGCGCGCCTCCAGGCGCTTGAGGATCGTCGCGACCGTCGTCGGCGCGAGCGCGCGTTCGTTCGCGAGCGCGTCGCGCACGTCCTGGACCGTCGCCTCGCCCGCGCTCCAGAGCGCCCGGAGGATGCCGAGCTGCAGGCCCGAGAGGCGGTCGTCGCCACGCCCGCTCATCGCTCGAATGTCCCCTTGAACACGATGTCCGTCGCGCCAGCGCCGAGCACGTCGTCCAGCAGCGTGAGGACCTCGGCGTAGGTCGTCCCCTTGCGCGGGTCGATCGCGACCCGCGAGCCCGGGGCCCGTGCCAGGCGCGCGGCGAGATCCTGCACGAGCGCATCTCGATCCGTGGTCTCCAGCGGATCCGGGTCGACCGCGGGGGACTCGGGCTCGGCGCCCTCCTCGATCTCGACCGGGAAGAACGCGGCATAGGCGCTCTCCGTGAGGAGGTACCTCGTCGGCTCCGCGTCGATGCGGATGTCGAAGAGACGCCGCCGGTCGTCGGCGACCTCGTCGAGGGTGTCCCCCGGGAGCGCGTACGTGTACTTGCCTCCCCCGCCGGGTAGCTCGAATTGCAGGTTCCAGAGCCCCAGGATCGACGCGCCGCACCGCTCCATCACCCATTGCACGTCGCGGAACGGTGTGTCTTCTTCGGCGCGGATCCGGAGGACCTTCTCACTTAGCTCGATGCCCCCGTAGCGGGCGCTGGCGGAGGTGATCTTCGGCGGCCCCGACGCCTTCACCAGTGCCTCCTGCAGAGCGGCGCGTCCAGAGTGGTCTGTGATGTCGAAGGTCCCGAGGAGTGTCGCGCCCGCGTCGTCGTAGGCGGTCGCGCGGCTCTCGCCGTCGATCGCGACGACGAGCTCGTCGCCCGCCATCGCGCCCGGCTGCGCGAAGCGGCCGTACGGCTTGGTCGCGCCGGACTCCTGCTCCCCTGCGTCGATCCTCGGCCCCGCGCACGCGAGCGTGATCAGCAGCGCGCCGATTGCCGCGCCCGTCCCCCACCGCTCACGGCGACCGGGCGTCTCTCCGGAGCCGTCGAGCGCCAGCGCCACGCGTTCCGCGAGCGGCGGTCGCGACGCCACCGCGCCCGCGACGAACGCCGGAACGCGGCGCGGCGCGTGGAGCCGCTCGGCGAAGCCGTGCAGCGCGCGCGCATACCCGAGCGCGTCGTCGGTCCGGGTGACCGCCCACGCGTCGGCGGCGAGTTCGGCGGCGACCTGCGCCCGCGCACGCACGAGCCGGTGGAGCGGCTGGAAGAACGCCAGCCGCTCGACGAGGTGGCCCGCGAGCAGCAGCGCCGGATCACGCCGGACGAGGTGCGCGGCCTCGTGGGCCAGGAGCGCGCGCCTCTCCGTGCGGGAGAGCGCGTCCCACGCGCCCGTCGGCACGCAGACCTCGCGGCTCGAAAGGGCGACGGGTCCGTCGAGCGTCGCGGAGCGGGTGAGCCGGACGTCAGCTCGACCGACGAACTCGACCAGATCGGCGCGACCGCGCTCGTCCGTGACGGGCTCGCGCTCCAGCGACGCGATCCAGCGTCGTCGCCGCACCAGGACGGCGGCAGCGCCGACCATCGAGAGGGCTGCAATCAGCGCCAGCGACGCGGTCACGTGGTCGACGCGGCGTCCGCGGTCTGCGGGCAAGGCGGTTGCGCCGACGGCTCCCTCGATCCCGATCCTCGCGCTCGACGGGGCGCTCGCCTCCGAGGGGAGCGCCCGCTCGGTCGGCGGCTGCCAGACCGCCGCCACGTCCGCGGCCGGCAGGGCGCTCGCGAGCGTCGCCGTCGCGACCGCCCCGAAGAGCCCCGCGCGCAGCACCGTCGCGCGTCGCTCCGGCCGGCGCAGTCGCGCGGCGATCGCGAGGGCGAGCAGGGAGAGGATCGTGCTGTGGACCAGGTAGGTCAGCGACCAGGAGAGGGCGATGTCGACCATGGGGGCGCGGGTGGATTGGAGGGAGCGCGTGACTACACCTGTAGTACTACAGGTGTCGATGCAGGTTTCGCCGCCTGCCTGGCGGCCTGCCCTCCGACCTCTCAAGCATCTTGTCGGAAGTGACTTATGGCGACGTATGACGAGCCTGGCAGGGTCGTATGGGGGCCACGCGAGCCGCCGCCCTGGCGATTCCCCGTCACGCTCCCGCTCCGGCGGCAAGCTCCCCCCGTCCGATGGAGCCCTCCGACTCGACCTTCGATGCGGCCTTCGATGCCGGCCTCGACCCGAACCGTCTCGCGGCGCACACCGAGTGGCTGCGTGGACTCGCGCGTCGGCTCATCCGCGACGCCGACGCGGCGGAGGACATCGTCCAGGACACGCTCGTCGCTGCGCTGGAGCGTCCGCCGCAGGGCGCCGGGACCGACGGCGGGCTCCGCGCGTGGCTCGGCGCCGTTGCGCAGAACCTCGCGCGCATGCGACGGCGCTCCGACGGCCGGCGGTTCGCTCGTGAGAGCGACTACGCGGCGGGTCGGGAGAGATCGGCGCCGCCGTCCAGCGACGTCGTCGCCCGCGCCACCGAGGGCCGACGGCTCATCGACGCCGTCCTCGCCCTGGACGAGCCGTACCGGCGCGCGGTGCTGCTCGCCTACCAGGAGCGCCTCCCCGCGAAGGAGATCGCCGCTCGCACCGGCGTGACGCCCGACGCGGCGCGCAAGCGCGTGTCGCGCGGCCTCGCGCAGCTGCGGTCGCGCCTCGGAGCGAGCGACGACGGCACGGGCCGCTCGTGGCTCGCCGGTCTCGCCGTTCTCGCGCAGGAGCCCCAGATCGCGGCCCCGCTCGGCGCGGCCGCGTGGGCGGGAGGATCGATCATGTCCATGAAGCTCATCGGTACGGCCGCGGCGTGCGGTGCGCTGCTCGTCCTCGGACTCGTGCTCGCGACGTCGGAGCCGTCGGGCGGGCCGCAGCGGGACGTGGCGAGGATCGAGTCCGTGACCGAAGACCTCCAGCTCGTCGAGGCGGATGCCGCTTCGAGCGCGCCCGCGACGCGGGAGGAGATCGTCGGGGCCGAGGGCTCGGCCGACAGAACGGGAGCCGCTGTGGCTTCGGCGGCGCGTCGCGTGCGCGGCCGCTTCGTCCTCGGCGACGGACGCACGCCGGTGGCGGGCGCCACGCTTCGCGCTCCCGAGGGCAACCGGGCCAGGTCGATCTCCGAACCGAGCGGCACCGTGCTCGGCGAGACGGACGAGCAGGGGCGCTTCGAGCTGACGCTGGAGCCCGGCGACACCGCGTTCCACCTGGGCGGAGGCCTGTGGGCGGAGCACCCCGACGTGTACGACGTGCACGTCGACCCCGACGAGATCCCCGTGAGCGCGGCGAACGAGCTGGAGATCCGCACGGTGGCCCTCGGGACCGTCCTGGTGAAGGCGAGGACCGTGGAGGGCGCCCCACTCCCTGGTGTCGGGATCCAGTACATGCTCGACGCCACCATCGGGTCGGACGCGCAGCTGTGGGGCTACCGCCGCACCCTCTCCGCCGGCAAGACGGACGCGAGCGGTCAACTGCGCGTGACGGGCCTTCCCGTCGCGATGCCGATCGCGTTCGGATTGACGGGTGAATGGCGCCGCGGCGGCCGCATCACGATCGACCCCGTGCGGCGTGAGGCCGAGGTGGTCGTGACGGAGACGCCCTGGTGCTCGCTCCGGGCGCAGCTGCGGTGGCCCGACGGATCCCCCGCGGTGGGAGCGCTGGCCAGGTGGCACGGGACGACCGGCCCTTCCGGCACGAGCGGGGGGACGGGGGCCCGTGCGGACGCGGAAGGCGTGCTGATCATCGATCGGCTCGCCGAGGGCGGCGGGATGTTGCTCTGCGAACCCGACGCGTTCCACGCGCCCGTGCATACGCGCGTCGAGCCGGGCGTCGAGGCGGACCTCGGCGTCCTCACGGTGGACCGTCCAGCGCAGGTGACCGGTCGCATCGTCGTCACGCCGGAGAGTGCGCCGCTGCCCGAAGGCCTCGTCGTCGCGGCATTCCGGGATGGAGCGCTCGTCGCGCGCGCCGCCATCGAGCCCAGCGCGCGCACCTTCGAGCTCACGGTGCCGCGCGGGCCCATCGTCGTCGCAGCGACGCTCCGCGGTGACTGGGAGCCCATCCTGCCGTACACGGGCAGCGCGCTCGGTCAGGTGGAGGTCGAGGCGCCTGCGGCGAACGTCGAACTGCCGCTCGCGTCGCGGGCAGTGACGGTCATCGGACGCGTCGAGGGCGGCAGCGGCGAGGTCGACGTGGTCGCGTTCGGGCCCGACGCGTTCGTGGACTGGGGCAATCCGTACACGCTCGACGGAGCGCGAACCTCTGCGCGCCTGGAGCCCGACGGTTCGTTCCGCTTCGAGCTGCCGCCGGCGGCGTCGGCGCGCGTGCTCCTCGAGCTCGAGGACGGCCGCTCCGCCTACTCACCCGAGGTGTCGCTCGTCGCCGGATCGACGGTCGACCTCGGCACGCTCGGGCTCGCACCGGGCCGCCTCGCCGCGCGGATCGTCGGCGCTGACGGTGCGAGGGTCGAGAACGGGGTCCTGCGCGCGATGTCCCACGATCGAGGGGAGTCCGCCGCGCGCGTGGCCGGCGCAGACGGCGAGGCGTTGCTGGAGCTCCCGGCCGGCCCGTACGGCGTTCGGGTCGACGCGGACGCGGATGCGGCGGGTGCGTGGCGTCTCGTGCACCTCTCGTCGGGGGAGCGCGTCGACCTCGACCTCTCCCACTCGGGCCATGGCCTCCTCGGCGGGATCGTGCTCGGGCCTGACGGTCCGGCCCAGGGGGTATCGCTGAAGACGCAGCGCGAGTCCCCCATGACGAACCTGAGCTGGTCGGCAACGACAGGACCCGACGGACGCTTCGAGTTCCAGCCGCTGATGCCGGGCGTGTACCGCTACTGGATCAGCGGCCGACTCGTCGGGCGCGTCACACTGGAGCCGAACGAACCGGCCGACCTGACGCTGCGGATCGACGGAGGCACGCACTTCGTCCAGCTCCTCCGTGACGGCGAGGCCCTTCCGTTCGCGCAGTCGCTCTCCGTCCGCGCGCGCGGCACGGACGCGCCGGTCTGGCAGCGCGCCGAGCGACTCGACGGAGGCCGGTTCCGCGTCGCGCTCCCCGAGGGCGAGCTGCTCTTCCAGATCGACCTCGGCGGTCTCGGCAACAACCAGATCGCGCTCGTTCCTGGGCCCGCTGCGAAGGGTCGGGACTACGCACTCGACCTACCGGATACCGGTCTGGAAGTCCGGCTCTCGGGCGCGGCCGCGCACCGGCCGAACCCGTCGGCCTACTTCCTCGACCTGCACGGCGAGCCGCTCGTGTCGACCTGGGGACCGAAGTCGGAGGTGTACGCCGAGGAGGTCCCGGGCGAGAGCGGCGGAAGGGAGCGCGTCCTGCGCTTCCCGTTCCTGGCCCCCGGGGCTCGCGTCGAGATGCGCGGCGTGGGCCAGGACGGCTCGCGGATCACGCGCGAGGTGCGGGTCAACGCCGGTGGCTGGACGCCCGTTCGCTGGCCGTAGGTCGGCGCGTCGCCCTTGGCTCTGGACCACAGAACTTCGGTTAGGATCGAAGACGGCGGACCTTCCCGGTCGCCGTCCAGCTCTTCCACCAGGACCTGTTCCGATGACTGCACGCTCCCTTCCCGGCGTCGCGCTTCTCGTCCTCGCTCCACTCGCCCTCGCACAAGAGCCGCTCCTCGAGATCGACGGGCGTGCCGGAGGTGATGCGTTCGGTCAACACGCGGCCTCCCTCGGCGACGTCAACGGAGACGGCGTGCCGGACCTGATCGCCTCCGGAGTCCAGGACCCCGGCGCGGGAATGCAGGCGGGAACGGCTGCCGCCTACTCCGGCGCGACAGGGAGCATCCTCTTCCGCTATGTAGGCCAGGGTGCCTACGACCGGATGGGCTGGTGGCTCGACGCCACCGAGGACCTGAACGGGGACGGTCGCCGCGACTGGATCGTCTCGGCGGGCTTTCCCCAGTCGTCGACGGGGCCGGTCGGGCGCGTGGAGGTTCGCTCGGGGTGGAACGGAGCCATCGTCCACTCCTTCGTCCCCGCGACGCTCGGGCCGAACTTCAACAGGATCGGGGACCGGGTCGGCGGCACGCCGGATCTCGACGGGGACGGCCTCGGCGACTTCTACTTCCACGCGCGGACCTCGACCCAATACGGGGTCAGGGTCCACTCGGGCGCGACGGGGGCTCTGCTGCACGAGCACATGAGCAGCCACGTTCGGTTCGCCCAAGAGTGCGCTGCCGTGACCGACGTCGATGGCGACGGTGTC
The DNA here is from genome assembly GCA_038757895.1 of Planctomycetota bacterium. Lineage (GTDB taxonomy): Bacteria > Planctomycetota > UBA1135 > UBA1135 > Saltatorellus. Next base: position 48,126 of record JBCDGE010000038.1, read on the forward strand.
TTCGACTTCGTTCTCTCCGACGAGGGGTCGAGCAGTTCGGGCTCCTGCGCGAGGCTCGTCTCGGGGCGCACCGGCGCGTTCCTGCTCGACATCGCGTGCGAGGTGTCGACGCTAGAGGTTCTCCAGGTCGCCGATGCCGGGGACGTCGACCGCGACGGAGTCGGCGATATCGCGGTCGGCATCGAACGCGGCGGCCAGAGCTTCGTGCGAGTCGTCTCCGGAGCGACGGGCGCCGACTTGCACGTGTTCCAGAACCGCTTCCCGGGCGACGACTTCGGCCGGGCGCTCTGCAACGTCGGCGACTTCGATGGCGATGGCTTCCCGGACCTGGGCGTCGGCGCACCGCGCGACGTGGGCTCCATCGTCAGGGCTGGCGCCGCCTACGTCTTCTCGGGCGCAGACGGATCCGAGCTGTTCCAGGTGACGGGATCCGCGCTCGGAGACCGGGTGGGGTCCGACGTAGCGAGTGCGGGCGATCTCGACGGCGATGGACGGAGCGACGTCCTCATCGGTCGACCGAAGTACAGCTTCCAGCACGGCGTGGGGAGCGTCGTGGCGTATCGCTTCGGCCGCGACGAAGTCGAGCTGGACTTCGAGCTCGACGACGACCTGGTGACGCCGCTGGAGAACGGGCGGGCCGTCGGAGGCGGCGCGCGCTTCGGCCGCCTCTTTCGCGTCGATGCGACCGGCCCCGGGCACTTCGGCCCGGCAGTCTTCGACTCCTCGTCCACGGGCCCCAACTCCGGCGGGGTCGACGTCGATCTCCTCGTCGATCGCGGCAACGTGCTCATCCTCCAGGCGCGGCCGGAGCAGGCGGTCCCGGGGATCTTCGACGTCCCCGACGACACCGCGACCGGCGGGACGTTCGTGATCGAGCCGGTGGTGCCGTCGAGGCTCGTGTCGCTGGAGTTGATCGACGTCGACGCCGGAACGCTCGGCGACGCGGCGACGGTCGTGCTGACGGACGCCTCGGGCGCGACGCGCACGTACTTGGTGCCGGGGGGCTTCACGAGCGACGGCACGACCGATCCCGCGAACGCTGCGCGCCGCCTCGACCTCCAGACGCTCTTCCCTCAGGTCGGGTTCGCCGCCACGGCGACGGCCGTCGAGGACGCGGGCTTCGACGCCGACGCCACGGTGAGGGTCGAGGTCACGCTCACCGGCTCGGGCGCGATCGACGGCCTGCGGCTCCGATCGAACGTGGACCCCCTCCCGGCGCTCCGCACCCTGCACGTCTTCCCGCCGCCCGCCGATCCGGTGGTGGCGAGCGACCACGGACGGAGTACGGCGGGTGCCGGCGACCTCGACGGCGACGGGCTGGGCGAGGTGTACGTCTCGACGCCGCCCAACGTCGAGGTCCGGTCCGGGGCAAGCGGCGCCGTCCTGCGCACCCTGTCGGGCCCCGTCGGAAGCCAGTTCGGCGAGGACGTCGTCGGCGTCGAGGACCTTGACGGTGACGGGGTGCCTGACGCATTCATCGGTGCCTGGCACCGCGACGACGCCGCGGGCCAGGCCGTCGGCGCCGTCGACGCGGTGTCCGGCGCGACAGGCGCGCTCCTCTGGCGCGTCGAGGGCCCGAGCGTCGACTCTTGGTTCGGAAGGGGGCTCACCGACCTCGGCGATGTCGACGGCGACTCGATCCCCGACGTCGCGGTCGGTGCGCCGAACGCGGATCAGCGGCGCGGCGAGGTCCGGGTCCTCTCGGGCGCGACCGGTGCGGAGATCCGGCGCTACGTCGGGACCACCGTTGGCAACGAACTCGGGAGCGTCCTCGGTTCGGGGTCGGACGTCGACGGCGACGGCGTGCTGGACCTGATGGTCGGCGAACCTCTGTTCGCCGGCACGGGCGTCGAGTCCGGACACGCGCGGGTGTTCTCCGGCGCGACCGGGGCTCTGCTCCTCACGGTCCTCGGTGCGCAGGCGAACGACACCCTCGGCGCGACCGTCGCAGGCCTCGGAGACATCGACGGCGACGGGCAGGGCGACCTCGCCGTGGGGCTCGGTCGCCTCGCGCCTCGCGAGACGCGCGGCCTCTCCGGAGCGGACGGGTCCGTCCTGTTCACGGTCCCCGGGATCGGGATCGCGACGACCGACCTCGACGGCGACGGATTCCGCGACCTCGTCACCCGCCGCACGGAGCCGGGACCGCTCGGCGGGACGCTCTCGATCACGCGCGGCTTCTCGGGCCGGAGCGGGACGATCCTCTTCCAGACCGAGCGGCCGCTGACGGAGGTCATCCTCGGGTTCGGCGACGCCGGCGACGTCGACGGCGATGGCTTCGGGGACTTCCTGCGGACGCGCATCACGCCGGGCCCCCCGGGATTCCAGGTGAATGTCGTCGAGGTGTTCTCGCTGTCGCGCGTGAACGGGGCTCCGGTCTGCCTCGGCGCGGTGAACTCGACGGGATTCAGGGCTCTGCTGCGGCCCGACGGGAGCTTCGGTGTCGCGGACGACGACCTGACGCTCCGGGCGAGCGCGCTTCCCGCTGGAGCACTCGTGCTCGTGCTGTCGTCGCCGTCGTACGGCGTCTTTCCGAATCCCGCCATCGCGGGCGTGGCGAGCGACGGCGACCTCTGCGTCGCGGGCGGCCCGATCACCCGGCACGCCTTCGCGAACGCCGTCGGCACGACCGCCGTGTTCCCGCTGGACCTCATGGCCCTCCCGACGGTCGACGCGCCGGGTGGCGTCCGCGCTGCCATGGCGGGCGAGACCCGCTACTGGCAGTGCTGGTACCGCGACGTCGGCGCGGCGGGCCGATCGAACTTCTCGGACGCGATCCGCATCACGTTCGAATAGCCGCCTGCGTCGCTCGACCTCGCGCAACGACGCGACCTGGCTGGAAGCAGCCCGGCGCGACGGCGGCCTCGCGTAGACTCCGCGGCGTGAGCCTCGCCCTGGAGACCCTGCGCGTCCTCTCGATCGTCGCCTTCCTCGGCTACGGCGTCGCGTGCGTCATGGGCCGCTCGATGGTGGGCGAGTTCGAGCGCTTCGGACTGGCTCGCTTCCGTGTGCTCACCGGGGTGCTGGAGGTGCTGGGCGCGCTCGGGCTGCTTGTGAGCTACGCGATCCCGGTGCTCCTGCCGCTGTCCGCCGGCGGCCTCGCGCTCCTCATGTTCCTCGGCGTCCTGACGCGGATCCGCGTGCGGGACTCGATCGCGCAGACGACGCCCGCGTTCGTTCTGATGGTGACGAACGGGGTGCTCGCGGCCGCGCCGTACCTGGGCTCCGCGCCCGCCTGAGCGCGTCCGTCAGGCCGCCACGGACGGCCAGAAGCTGTACGCGACGAAGGCGCTCAGCAGCAGGAAGAAGGTCGCGGGCACCGACTTGAGCACCGGGTCCCCCACCTTGATGTGCATCGACACGGCGCCGGCCATCAGGACGGCGAGGAGCGCGCCGCCCGCGAACCCGGCCGGCCCGGACCAGAACCCCGCGACGATGAGCGCCGCCGAGCCGAGCTTCAGGACGCGCACGAGGTTGCGGAACCAATCGGGAAGCCCGTAGACGCGGAACTCCTCGACCATCGTCTGGGCGTCGCCACCGCGCGCGCGCAGGGGCTTGTCGTAGCGCAGGATCCAGACGTCGACCATGGCCGCGGCGAGCAGGAGCTGGGTGATCGTGAGCGCTGTATCCATGGTCGTGTCGTCGGTGAAGGAGTGACGGTAGCAGGGAAGCGGGCCTCAGGCGATCCCGACCGGTTCGTGGTGCAGCGGGCGCGCGCCGGACCCGATCGGAGCCTCGGCCGCGCGCAGCAGGGCGGCGGTCACGTACGCCTTGGCGTCGCGGACGGCGGGCTCCAGCGCGGCGCCGAGCGCGAGGCGGGCCGCGATGGCCGAGGACAGCGTGCAGCCGGTGCCGTGCGCACGCTCGATCGGGACGCGGGCCGCTTCGAGGCGCGCGGCGCCCTCCCGGGTCGCGAGGACGTCGACCGAGGTCGGACCTGATCCCGCCAGGCGGCCGCCCTTGGCGAACACGGCGCCCGGTCCCAGCGCGAGCGCGGCGGTGGACTCGGACTCGAGTGCGTCCACGTCCTCGATGCGGCCGGCGCCCGTCAGGATCCCGAGCTCGTGAGCGTTGGGCGTGACGACGTCGGCGAGCGGAAGGAGCGCCTCCCGCAGCGCCGAGACGGCGGACGGCTCCAGCAGCGCGTCTCCGCTGGCCGCGACCATCACAGGGTCGACCACGACCGAGAGATCCGAGCGCGCCCGGAGCACCGCCGCGACCGCTTCGATCGTCGGCACGTCGTGCAGCATGCCGACCTTCACCGCTCGGACGTCGAGGTCGTCGAGAACCGCCTCGGCCTGCTCCCGCACGAACCCCGGCGGCACGGCGTGGACGCCGAACACCCCGCGGGTGTTCTGGACGGTGAGAGCGGTGATCGCCGACGCCCCGAAGACGCCGTGGGCGGCGAACGTCTTCAGGTCCGCCTGGATCCCGGCCCCACCGGAGGGATCAGAGCCGGCGATCGTGAGGGCGATGGCGGTCATGGTCGGACGATCGTTCGCCCGTCACGGCCGAAGGGAGGCGACGGATGGCCGCAGCTTGGTCCGAACGACTGCGGGCGTCGGGGGCACTTTCTGCCCCCGCCGCCCGCGGATTCGTCTCGGAACGCGGCCCTACGGCCGCGCTTTCCGCTCAGTCGAGGTCGAAGCGGTCGAGCTCCATCACCTTCTGCCAGGCCGCCACGAAGTCGCGCAGGAACTTGTCGCCCCCGTCGCTCGTGGCGTAGACCTCGGCGACCGCGCGGAGCTCCGAGTTCGAGCCGAAGATCAGGTCGACCGAGGTCGCCGTCCACTTCGCGTCGCCGCTGGCGCGGTCCATGCCCGTGAACATGTCGGAGCCGTCGGCCGCGACCTGCCACTTCGTGCTCATGTCGAGCAGGTTGACGAAGAAGTCGTTCGAGAGGGCGCCCGGGCGGGTCGTGAGCACGCCGTGCGCGTTCCCGCCGTGGTTGACGCCCATCGCGCGCAGGCCGCCGACGAGGACCGTCATCTCCGGCGCAGTGAGCGTCAGGAGGTTGGCGCGGTCGACGAGCGCCTCGGCGGGCGTGAGGCGACCGGTGTAGCCCGCGAGGCCGCGGAAGCCGTCGGCGCGGGGCTCGAGGACGTCGAAGCTCGCGTTGTCGGTCATCTCGTCGGACGCGTCCATGCGGCCCGGCGTGAAGGGCACCTCGATCGACGCACCGGCGGCCTTGGCCGCGGCCTCGATGCCGGCACCACCGCCGAGGACGATCAGGTCGGCGAGGGAGACCTTCTTCGCGCCGTTGGCGCCGTTGAACTCGGCCTGGATGCGGGCGTAGGCGCCGAGCACCTTCGCGAGCGTCTCGGGCTCGTTGGCGGCCCAGTCCTTCTGGGGCGCGAGGCGGATGCGGGCGCCGTTGGCGCCGCCGCGCTTGTCACTGTCGCGGTACGTCGAGGCCGAGGCCCAGGCGACGAAGACGAGGTCGCGCGGCGCGATGCCGGTCGCGAGGATCGCCCGCTCCAGCTTCGTCACGTCGTTCGCGTCCACGAGCTCGTGGTCGACGTTCGGGATCGGGTCCTGCCAGAGCTGCGCCGGCGCGACCTCCTTGCCGACGAGGCGCGACACCGGGCCCATGTCACGGTGCGTGAGCTTGTACCAGGCAGCCGCGAAGGCCTTGTCGAACTCCTCGGGGTTCTCCAGCCAGCGCTTGGTGATCTTGGCGTACGCCGGGTCCTCGCGCAGGGAGAGGTCGGTCGTGAGCATCATGAACTTGTTGCGCTTGCCCTTGACGTGCGCGTCGGGAACGACCTCGCCGGCGCCCTTCGGCGTCCACTGGTGCGCGCCCGCGGGGCTCTTGGTGAGCTCCCACTCGTAGCCCCAGAGGTTCTCCAGGTACTCGGCGGACCAGTCGGTCGGCGTGGACGTCCACGCGCCCTCCAGGCCGCTCGTGATCGTGTCCGCGCCGCTGCCGGAGCCGTAGGTGCTCGTCCAGCCGAAGCCCTGCTCGGCAATGTCCGCGCCCTCGGGGTTCGGGCCGACGTTGCCGCCCGCGGGCGCCGCGCCGTGTGCCTTGCCGAGGGTGTGGCCGCCCGCGATGAGTGCAGCGGTCTCCTCGTCGTTCATCGCCATGCGGCCGAACGTGAGGCGGATGTCGTGCGCCGCGGCGATCGGGTCGGGGTTGCCGTCCGGGCCCTCGGGGTTCACGTAGATGAGGCCCATGTGCGACGCGGCGAGCGGGCCGGTGAGCATGCGGTCGCCGTCGAAGCGATCCACGCCCATCCACTCGTTCTCGGGACCCCAGAAGACGTCGTCCTGGGCCTCCCACACGTCCTCGCGGCCGCCGGCGAAGCCCATCGTCTCGAAGCCGGAGTGCTCCAGAGCGACGTTGCCCGCGAAGATCATCAGGTCGGCCCAGGAGACGGCGCGCCCGTACTTCTGCTTGACCGGCCAGAGGAGGCGGCGCGACTTGTCGAGGTTGGCGTTGTCCGGCCAGCTGTTGTGCGGCGCGAAGCGGAGCGCGCCGTCCGCGGAGCCGCCGCGGCCGTCGGTCGTGCGGTAGGTACCGGCGCTGTGCCACGCCATGCGGATGAACAGGCCGCCGTAGTTGTCCCAGTCGGCGGGCCACCAGTCCTGGGAGGTCGTCATGACCGCGATGACGTCCTTGCGGAGCTCGTCGAGGTCGACCTTCGCGAACTCGGCCGCGTAGTCGAACCCGTCGTCCATCGGGTTGCTCTTCTCGGAGTTCTGGCGCAGCACCGAGAGGTCGAGGCTGTTCGGCCACCAGTCGGCGTTGCGCATGTAGCGCGGGGTGTCGTCGGCGTAGGACGACGCGGCGGCGGTGACGGCGGCCTTGGGGCCCATCACCGGGCACATCGAGATGTCGGTCTCGTTGCCCACCGGCGCGGCCGCGCCGGCCTCACTGCCGGGGACCATCGACTCGTTGGTCCCCTCCGGAGCGGACGAGGTCGAGGTGCAGGCCAGGAGGCCGAGGGTCAGTGAACTGGCGAGTGCGGTGTGGAGCTTGATGCGTGATCTCATGAGACGGAATGGATCGAGTGCGACTGCCGGCGCCGACGACCACGGTTGCGTGGGAGACGGTGTCGAGGCCGGAGAACACAACATTGGCGTTTCCACGGTCCCCGAGTGACGCGAAGGAGCGATCGGTGCCATCGAGAGCGGTGATCGCAGCGCGGCACATCGGGCCGAGGGGCCCTGGTGCACCATCCATTCGCGAATCGGAGGCGACGCGGTCGCCCCGATCGCCAGATTCGCGGCTCGTGATCGCAGTGATTACCCGTATCCCATGCGGGCGTTCTCTGGCGATACGAGCTCTCGGCATCCCGCGCGAGGGATCGGTGGCCAGGCTTGCAGCCTCGTCCACGAGTTCCTATTTCGAAGGCGGAGCATCCCCGTGATCGTCGCTTGCCACGACTGTGACCTGCTTCTGACCGAGCCCGACCTCGAGCCCGGCCGGACCGCGGTCTGCCCGCGATGCGGCGCGACTCTCGTGCGGCGGCGGGAGAACGCGGTCGAGCGGACGCTGGCGCTGACGATCGCGGGCCTCGTGCTCTTCGCGGTCGCCAACCTGTTCCCGTTCCTCACGATGGAGGTAGGCAGCCAGGCGACCCACTCGACGCTGGCCACCGGGTCCTTCGAGTTGATCGAAGGCGGCCAGACGTCCGTGGGGTTGCTCGTACTCCTCACGACGGTGATCGCGCCGATGGCCCAGCTCGTGCTCCTGCTCTACGTCCTAGGGCCGCTCCACCGCGGACGCGTGCCGCGCGCGATCGTCCCCGCGTTCCGCTGGGTCCAGCGCGCGAAGAACTGGAGCATGATGGAGGTCTTCCTGCTCGGGATCCTCGTCTCGCTGGTCAAGCTGATGGACATGGCGTCGATCGTGCCGGGCGTCGCGCTCTGGGCCTTCGTGCTGCTGATCCCCGTGCTGGCCGCCGCGTCGTCGTCGCTCGATCCGCACGAGATCTGGGAGCACGTGGAGGTCGACGGATGAGCGCCCGGCGCGCCAGGGCGATGCGCGGACGCCACCTGACCTGCCATGACTGCAACCTGGTGATCGACGGTGAGGGCGACGTGCCCGAGGGCGCGACGCTCATCTGTCCGCGCTGCGGCGCGGTGGTGCATCACCGCAAGCCCAACAGCATCGCACGTACGTGGGCGCTCGTCATCGCCGCGCTGATCTGCTACGTGCCCGCCAATCTCTACCCGATCATGGCGATCACGACGCTCGGGACGACGAGCGAGGACACGATCCTGAGCGGCGCCGCGTACCTCCTGCACCACGGCATGTGGCCGCTCGCGCTCATCATCTTCATCGCGAGCGTCTTCGTCCCGCTGGCCAAGCTCCTCTCGCTCATGGTCCTGCTGGTCTCCGTGCAGCGCCGCTGGCAGTGGAGGCCGGTCGATCGCACGCGGATGTATCGGATCACCGAGGCCGTCGGGCGCTGGTCGATGGTCGACGTCTACGTCGTCACGATCCTCGTCGCGCTCGTCCACGTGGGAAGTTTCGCGTCGATCGCGGCGCGCCCCGGGGCCTTCTTCTTCGGGGCGGTCGTCGTGCTCACGATCTTCGCCGCCGAGAGCTTCGATCCACGCCTGATCTGGGATCGGATGGACCCTGACGCCGAGCCCGCCCCCGAGCCCGCTCAAGGGCCCGCTCGAGGGCCCGCCCCCCAACCCGCGCAATGACCGAACCCGACAAGGACCCGGCCGCCCGCCCCGCGGAGGCGCTCCCCCGGGCGGTGGTCCGCGAGAGCCGACGCATCTCGATCGTCTGGCTGATCCCCGTCGTGGCGGCCCTCTCGGGGGGCTTCCTCGCGTGGAAGGCGATCAACGAGAAGGGCCCGACGATCACCATCGTGTTCGACAGCGCGGAGGGTCTCGAATCCGAGAAGACCAAGATCCGCTACCGGGACGTCGAGGTGGGCGTCGTCGAGTCGATCGGCTTCAACGAGGACCTGTCGAAGGTCGAGGCGACCGCGTCGCTCGCGAAGTGGATCGAGCCGTACCTCACGAGCGAGACGAACTTCTGGGTCGTCACCGCGCGCGTCTCCGCGGGCGAGGTCAGCGGTCTCGGGACGCTCCTCGGCGGTGCGTACATCGGAATGGAGCCGTCGCGGGCGGGGCCGCCGGAGCGGTCGTTCGTGGGCGCGCCGAAGCCGCCGCTCGTGGCGTCGGAGGAGGACGGCTCGTTCTTCCGCCTGCGCTCGGAGGACGCGGGGAGGCTCGGCATCGGGGCGCCGGTGTACTTCCGCTCGCTGGAGGTCGGTCGCCTCGTCGAGGAGGAGCTGGACGAGAGCGGCGAGTTCTTCTCGATGGAGATCTTCGTGAAGGCGCCCCACGACCAGCGCATCACGACGTCGACGCTCTTCTGGAACGCGTCGGGGATCGACGCGACGTTCAGCCCCGACGGGCTGCAGCTGAACAGCCCCTCGGTCGTGTCGATGCTCGTCGGCGGCATCCAGTTCGGCCGCTCGCCCAGCGGCGACGTCGGAGTCGACCCGGGCGAGGACGACGTCTTCAAGCTCTGGCCGTCGAAGACCAAGGCGATGGAGCCGCACTACGTGGAGAAGACCCAGTACCTGCTCCGCTTCGGGGGCTCCGTCGCCGGCCTGCGAAAGGGCGCGCCGGTGGAGTTCCGCGGGATCCCGATCGGTCAGGTCGTGGACATCACGCTGCAGTACGACTTCGAAGCCGGCGAGATGCAGATCCCGGTGCTGATCGAAACGGAGCCGGAGCGCATCCAGAGGATCGGCGAGCCCAGTCCCGGCGAGACCCAGGAGGATCGCGTCCAGGCCCTGGTCGAGCAGGGCCTGCGCGCGCGGCTCGTCTCCGAGTCGCTCCTGACCGGCGCGCTGAAGGTCGAGCTGGAGATGGTCGAGAATGCCGCGCCCGCCCGGATCCTCTTCGACCGGGAGATCCCCGAGTTCCCCACCGCGCCCGCCGCGCTCGAGGGGATCACCGACAGCCTGGCCAACACGCTCGCGCGCATCGAGGAGGTGCCGCTGGAGGAGATCGGCCGCAAGGTCGACCGGCTCCTCGGCGAGCTGGAGAGCGTCGCGAACCAGGTCAACCGCGAGATCACGCCGTCGCTGACGGAGTCGCTCGCGGCGCTGCGGTCGGCGCTGCAGTCCACGGAATCGATGCTCGGCCCGGAGTCCGGGACCCAGCAGGAGGTCGAGCAGATCATGCGCGAGGTGCGCGCCGCCTCGCGCTCGCTCCGCATCCTCGCCGAACGACTCGAGAAGCACCCCGAAGAGCTGCTGCGCGGCAAGCCGAAATGAGCGACGTGACCCATCTCCCCCACCGCGCGACGGCCGCCGCGGCCCTGCTCTCGCTCGCGCTCCTCGCGACCGGCTGCCTGAGCCGATCGCCGGAGCCGCGGACCTTCACGCTCGGCGCGACACCGCCCCTCGCGAGCGCCGACCGCGCGTCGGACGTCTCGGTCTCGCTCGGCCCGCTGCGGTTCCCGCGCTACCTGGAGCGTCCGCAGTTCGTGAGCCGCGTGGCCGGCGGCGAGCTGAAGCTCGACGAGCGGCACCGCTGGGCGGACAGCTTCGAGGAGGACGTCCAGCGCGCGCTGCGCCTCGACCTCGGTCAGCGCCTCGACACGAACCGCGTCATCGACCACAACCAGGAGACCTGGTTCGGCCACGAGTACTCGGCGCGGGTCGACTTCGACGAGTTCGTCGTCGGGCCGGATGACGTGCTGCACCTGCGTGCGCGGTGGACCGTGACCGGCGCGGGCCCCGACGGCCCCTCGACGGGCCGGACCGACCTCGACGTGCCGCTCCGGAGCTCGTCGATCGAGGACCGCGTCACGGCCCACGAGAAGGCCATCGCGGCGCTCGGTACGGCGCTCGCAGGCGAGGTGTCGCGACTGCAGGGGGCGCGGCCGGATCCGGAGGACGGTTAGACCGTCCACGCCCCCTCCCAGGTCACCGGAAGGCAACGGCGACCGTGTCGCTGAAGTTGGCCGTCGGGGTCGGGTTCGCGTCGCGGAACCAGGTCTGGAAGTACCAGGTCTCGCCCGGCTGGGCGGCGGTCAGGATCGACTTCGGAAGGCGCTGCGTGTCGACGTCCAGCTCGAAGCTGCCCGCCGTGCCCGAGCCGAGCACCCCGGGGATCCGGCCGATGGTGCCAGCGATGCAGAGCTGCCCGCTCGCGACGGACATGCCGCCCGCGTCGAAGACCCGCGACGTGAGGAAGATACCGAACGTGCCCGAGGGCAGGTCGGTCGCGACGAGGGTGAGTGGCTTGCCGCCCGCGAGGTCGGAGCCCGTCGCGTCGATCGCGGCGGTGACGCCTCCGCTGTGCGGAACGGTTCCGCACGAGAGCGATGCGCCGATGCTGCGCTGCATGAGCAGGAGCCCGCGGCGGCCGTCCGCCAGCTCGACGATCTCGGTCAGGAAGCCGCCGTTCGTGGAGAGCGGATGGACGAATCCGGGCTGGCCTGATCCGACGCCGGCGCGGACGAGGGTCGACCCGTCGATCGGCATGCCGGGGGCGAGCAGCCGCTCTCCCTCCAGGTAGACGACGTAGTCGAGGTTCTCGTCGCGCGCGACCCAGGCGAGCTCCTCGTCGAGCGTCATGTCGAAGCCTGCGCCGGCCGGGAAGGCGACGGCCGGGTCGTTCGTGCCGATCGGCGATTGTCCGATCTCGGTGACGAGCACGTCGCCCGAAGCGACGATCTCCGTCGTCACGCCGCCGCTCTCGACGGTCGCGAGCAGTCCAAGTCGACCGCTCGGTGAGACCGCGAACCCGGACGAGGAGAAGGTCGAGGTCGGAGTCCGGTAGGTCGCGCCAGGAAGCGGAGCGGGGTCGCCGTTCTGGATCTCCACGTCGCCGTCGACGCGGTACACCGTCCTGGCCATCCCCGTCGGCGAGAACTCGGAGCCGTAGGTGGCGACGCGACCGTTCGCGGACACGTCGAGACCCAGGACGTTGATCACGGTGGCGCCGTCGGGGAGCACATCGCCGGGGCCGAAGATCGAGAACGGCAGGGTCGCGACCGTCGTGATGTCCTGTGCGAGGACGTGCAGCTCGCTCGGCCCGGACGCCGGCCGGACGAACGCGAGCACGATCACGCGTCCGTCGTCGGTGACGAATGCCTCGCGGATGCCCCCCACCGTACCGATGGCGTTCCCGGCGCGATCGAGGGCGGTGTCGTCCTCGCGCAGGAGGACCTGGTCATCGAGCACGACCACCTCGTCGGGGAACGAGAGGCTGCCGATGGCGCAGATCGTGAGGACGCGGCCGTCGGCCAGCACGCTCGGCTGCTCGATGACCCGGACGACCCGACCCTCGAGGCGCGACACCCCCTCCTCGAGGAGGACGGTCCCGTTCTTGACCAGCAGGTTGGTGGCGAAGCCCGGCGAGAAGCTGAGGTTCCCCGCCAGCGTCGCCCACGTCCCGTCGTTGCCAACCCCGGGGGTGCGGAGCGCGTTGAGGGGTGCCGTGTCGGAGGCGCCGGGGACGGGCTCGCCGAAGTTCAGGACGAGCTGGCCCTGGGCGGCGGCGGAGGTCGCGAGCCAGGACACGGCGAGCGCGAATGAGAGAGCGTGCTTCATGCGGGGGGCGTGGCGGAGAGTGGGAAGAGCGAGTGGTCGCTGCACGGCCTACGGGGACGAGGGAGTGCTTGTAACCCGATGTTCGCCGCGTTGCGCCAACACACCGCGGTGCCACGCCGCGCGCCGTCATCGAGCGTCCATGGTCGCGCACCGGGTCGACGTTCGATCGCGCGCCGCGTCCTGTCGCGCCGACGCAGGAGGGTGCGGATCACCCGATTCGGACTAGGCTGCCTCGGCAACCATGAGCCGGTCCGACGCGAGCAACGACAGCGATTCGAAGGCGGCGAGCGCTCCCGCATCCCTTCCCTCGATCTACGAACAGATCCTGGCCCGCCTCGAGTCGTCGCCGGACCGACCGCTGGAGACATCGGACATCGAGACGGACGATCCTGGACCGAAGACGGGCATGACGTTCGCTGCGGGCGCGGTCGACGGCATCTTCCGGTCCGGTGACGGTTCCGGCGCGTGGGAGTCCGTGCTCGAGGAGATTCGTCGATCGGATCGCAGCGAACTCGCTTCCTGGCGGCAGCTCGAGGATCTCACGGCGGAGGTCAAGGCGGCTCCGTGCGTCGATCGCCTCCTGGAGCAGCTCTCGGCGGAAGAGGTCACCCCCACCGTCAAGGCGCGGTTCTGGGAGCTCGCCACCCGATCGAGGCGGACGGAGTCGGTGAAGTGGGGCGTCGTGATCGGAGGTGTCGCGCTGACGGAGGCCGAGTTGCCTTCACTCCTCGTTCTCGCGCGACACGCCGAGTTCACGCTCTACTGCGCGCACGTTCTGAGGCGTGAGGGAGAGCGTGATCCGAGGCTCCATCGTCACCTCTTCGA
>JBCDGE010000039.1:0-61092 GCA_038757895.1 Planctomycetota bacterium
AGGCGCGCTCGCGCGTCCGAGCGGTCGGCGGTGAGGTGGAGCATCGGGGTGGATGGAGGGCCTTCGGCGGTCTGATAGGCTTGTCGCCCGCGGTCGAAGGATGCACGGCCGAAGGACGCCATGCGGACGACGATTTCGGGGGAGAAGGGTACGGACACGAACTGGAGGTGTGGGAGCGCCGTGGCGTCAATCCCCCGCCGCGCGGCCGATCCCACTGCTGGACGCCGCGCGGGAAACGCGGCCGTGCTGGTCCTGATCGGGCTGCTCGTGGCCGCCGGCGTCGCCGCATGGGCACTCCTCAGCTCCCCGGGAAAGGGCTCCGACGGGCCGTCGCGGGCCGTGCGTGAGGTGGAGACAGAGCAGGGCGACGACCCGCTCGCGAATCCGGGGGACGCCCTAGCGGACGAGCTCCGCGCGCCCAGCCCGGTCGGCCGCGTGGATGTCGGCGAGCCCGGTCTCTACGCCCAGCTCGGACGGGTCTTCGACGGCGCCGGGACGATCGGCGGCACGGTGATGGTCGACCCGGGCGTCCCCTACCCGGACCAGTGGACGGTGATCCTGGAGCCCTCTCGGGTGGCGCAGGGCAGCGAGCGCGCGGTCCACCAGGAGCTCGAGAGCGAGCCCGGTCAACGCACGTTCGAGCTGCGCGACCTCCCGATGGCCGCGTACCGCATCCGCGCCGAAGCGCCGGGCATGCGGTCGATGGCGCAGGAGATCGCGATGTTCAAGATCGAAGGGAACGAGCACCTCCCGGGCATCGACAGGGTGAACGTCACGCTCAAGCTGCGTCCGGTCGCGTACGTCGACGGCGCGGTCAGGACCTCCCAGGGCGAGGTCGCCGACGATCTCCCGGTCTTCCTCGTGTCGCGCGACGGCGACGGCGCGGGCGCCACGACGCTGCGCGGGACCACCGACAGCGCGGGGATCTTCCGCTTCGACGGCGTCGAGAGCGGCGCCTGGGCCCTGCACGTCGGGCGTGAGGCGCGGCCGCTCGTCGCCCCGATCCCGGTGACGGTGGCCGCCAAGGCGGTGCGCATGGACGACGTGGAGCTCCCGGAGCTCGCGACGCTTCGCCTCGTCGTCATCGACGAGCTCAGCCGGCCGTGCCCGGACGTCAAGCTCATCGGTTACCTGCGCGGCGCGGGGAGCGGCTCGTTCAACGCGACCACCGACGCGGTCGGCAACGCGGTCGTCCGGTACCTGACGCCCGGACCGTGGCGCATCGAGGCCGACGATCCGAACGACGGCCAGACGGGACGGACCGACATCGCGCTCACCGCGAACGATCCGGACGCCCGCTTCGAGATCCAGATCCGCTAGGCGGTCGTTCCTTCCAGGGCGGCGACGAAGTCGTCGACCAGATCGTCCGGATCCTCGATCCCCGCTGCGACGCGCACGCAGCCGGGACCGATCCCCGCGCGACGGCGGCCTTCGGCGTCGAGCCCCACGTGCGACATGTACGCGGGGATACTCACGAGCGTCTCGACGCCGCCGAGGCTCGGCGCGTCGAACGCCAGCCGCAGCCGCGCGACGTAGTCCCGCGTCGCGTCGTCGCCGGCGGCGAGCTCGAACGCCAGGACGCTGCCGAAGAGGCCCGGCGCGAGGACCTCGCGCGCCCGATCATGCGTCGGACTCGTGTCCAGGCCGGGATAGTGCACGCGGACGACCTCGTGCCGCTCCTGGAGCGCGGATGCGAGCGCGTGCGCCGCGCGGCACTGCGCGCGCACGCGCAGATCGAGCGTCGCGAGGCTGCGGCCGAGCAGCCACGCGGCGCCCGGATCGAGGATCCCGCCCGTGACCTTCCGGAACGTCGCGACGCGCGTCATCGCCTCGGCGGAGCCCAGCACGACGCCCGCCGTGACGTCGGAGTGCCCCGACAGCGCCTTCGTCGCCGAGTGCACGACGACGTCGGCGCCGAGCTCGAGCGGCCGCTGGACGATCGGCGTGGCGAACGTCGAGTCGACCGAGACGCGCGCCCCGGCATCGTGCGACTGCGCACAGATGCGCGGCAGGTCCGCGACGATGGCGGTCGGATTCGAGATCCCCTCGCAGTGCACGAGGGCCGCTCCGGCGCCGAGCGCGTCCGCGAGCGACTCCTCGCTCTGCACGTCGAACGCCACGGTCTCCACGCCCAGCTCCTTCAGGCTGCCCGCGAGGAGCGAGCTCGTGCCGCCGTAGATCTGGTGCGGAAGCGCGACCCTGCCTCGTCCACCGGGCAACGCGTCGAGGATCATCGCGTGGATCGCGGCCATGCCGCTCGCGAACAGCACGGCGGCCTCCGCGCCTTCGAGGGCGGCGAGCCGGTGCTCGACGTCCTCGACGTTCGGGTTCTTGTAGCGCGTGTAGACGAGCGGAGTCGCCCAGTCGCCCGCGTCCGTCGCCGCGTGCGTGCCGGGGTGCTGCAGGAACGTCGTGCTGCGACGGAGGGGCGGCGCGACGTCGGGGTCCTCGGGCGACGGTCGTCGGCCTCCGTGGACGGCAAGCGTGGCGGTGCGTAGCGTTCGATGGACCATGGCTGGCGTCCCGCGGGGCGCGGGGCTGGTTCCGGCGCGCGACACGGGTAATGGCGGCCTGGGGCGCGTAGCATAGGCCGACCGCCTTCCCGGGAGCTCATCGACCCGGGTCGGGACCGCGCGCTCGGCGGACCAGAGAACCCGATTCCGCGCAGCGTGACGAGCGCGAGGAGCGCCGTCCCCCCCACCCCCTGCCCGCGTTCCCCACGCGGACCCACCGATGTCCCCCATGGCCAACGCACTCGAGTTCGACCTCCAGGCGATCGACCGCGACCACGTCGCCGTCGACCGCGCCACCCTCGACGAGTACCTACGGCAGCGCGGGACGTTCGCCGTTCTCGACCACCTGTGCTACTCGGACCGGGAGAGCGGGATCTCGGTCGGCGTGAAGACGATCCGTACGGACGACTGGTGGGCGGAGGATCACATCCCCGGGCGCCCGATGTTCCCGGGCGCGCTGATGATCGAGACGGCGGCCCAGATCGCCTCCTACGACTACTCGTGCTACCGGGTGAAGGAGGGCGACACGCGCTTCGTCGGCTTCGGCGGCGTCGACAACGCCCGCTTCCGCGGCATCGTCGAGCCTCCGTGCAGGCTGTTCATCGTCGTGCGGCTGGAGCGCGCGGGGTCGCGCATGTTCCGCTACGCGACGCAGGGCTTCGTAGAGACCGACGGGGTGGTCGCCGAGAAGCGCTGCTTCGAGGCGGACGTCCTCGGAGTGATCCTCTAGGGATCAGCCGATCCCGGCACCGAACGGTGCCTGGGTGTCGGAGGAGCCGGAGTCGAGCGCGTCCTCGTCGCCCTCCTCGTCGAGGATCGCGAGCACGTCGAGCGATGCGCAGCGCGCCGCGCCGACCTCCAGCAGTTCGCCGATCGACGGGCGGCTCATGCCGCCCTCGCCGCTGATCGCCTCCTTGACGTAGGTCCCCGCCTGCGTCCGCAGTGTGACGTCGAGCGCCAGCTCGTCGCCCTCGACGCGCGCGACGTCGATGATCTCGACCCAGCGCTCGCGGACCTTGTCGGCGCGGCGGTGCGCGACGCGCGACGGCGTCTGCTGGGCGATGTCGACGCGTCGGCCGATGACGGCTTCGATCGCGCCTTTCGTCGGCACCGCCTCGACCGCCACGCGCGCCCGGTACTCCTTCGCGAAGCGCCCCTCCTTGAGGGCGCGGACGCGTCCCTTCTGGGTCCAGTGCAGGCCGCGGACCTCGAGGCGCCCCTCGTTGCGGGAGTTGATCGTCGCCTCGATCTCGGCGAGGTCGACCTGCGTGACCCGCGGATCGACCAGCTCCATCACGAACGGGCGCCCGTCGCCGAGCATCCGCACGTCGACGTCCTCGCGGCCCGCGCCGTGGAACTTGTGCTTGCGCGTCCCGGCCGCCTTGCCGAGCACCCACCCGATGAGCTCCTGCACGGAGTCCTTGGTGAGCTTCCCGAAGCCCTCGCACTTCTCGCACTTGCGGCGCCTCCTCGGATGCCCCTTGCATTCGGGGCAGAAGAAGACCGTCTGCGGGAGGTCGCGGGAGTGCTTGAGGTAGCGCCCCTCGACATAGAGCTTGGCCCTGGGCGGGGTGTTCATCGGCGGTGGATCGCGGCCCTTCGCGCGGGGCCGCATCGACGGTGATCGTTGCGGCGGAACACTATACGGCCGCACGCTCCCTCCGGCCCCACGGGGTCCGTACAGTGCGCGCCGATGTACCCGATCCTGTTCGAGATCCCGATCCTCGGCGTCCCGCTGCGCTCCTTCGGGCTGATGGTCGTGCTCGGGTTCCTGCTCGGAGCCCACCTCTTCAGCCGCTTCGGGGAGCGCTACGCCCTCGACCGCGAGGCCGAGGCGCCCGGTTACGCCTCTGTGCCGATGTGGATCCTGGTCGGGATCATGCTGGGCGCGCGGGCGATGTACGTCATCGTCGAGGTGTTCCGCGGCAGCGAGACGGGACAGCGCTACCTCGACGACCCCCTGACCGTCTTCTACTACTGGGAGGGCGGCCTCGTCATGTACGGCGGGACGTTCGGCGGCATCGCCCTGGGCCTCTGGGCCGCCCGCAAGCACAGGCTGCGGCTGTGGCACTCCCTCGACATGGGCCTGGCCGCCGGCTTCTTCGGCCTCGCCGTCGGCCGCGTCGGGTGCCTCCTGGTCGGCGACGACTTCGGCCAGGTCGTGCCGGAGAGCGCGGAGGGCCTGCCGTTCCCGCTCGTGATCCACGTCCCCGATCCTCTGCCCCCGGGCAGCCTCTTCGGCGACGACAACATCGGCAAGACGCTGTGGGCGACCCAGCCGTGGATGACCATCAACGCGGTCTGCCTCGGCTTCTTCGGGCGCTGGTTCCTCCCACGCCGGCAGTACGCGGGCCAGGTCACGCTCGTCCTGATGGTCCTCTACTCGATCGGGCGCTTCACGATCGAGTCGTTCCGCGGCGACTCGATCCGCGGCCTCTGGTTCAACGACACGCTGTCGACGTCGCAGCTCGTGTCGCTCGTGCTCGGCACGACGTCCCTCGTCCTGCTGATCGTCCTGCGCAAGCGCCGCGAGCCCCGCCCGGTGCCTCACGCGTGACCGACGCGTCCGGGTTCCGCGTCTGGGCCGGCCTGGACGAAGCCGGCTACGGTCCGCTCCTCGGCCCGCTCACCATCGGCGTGTCGGCGTTCCGCGGCGCCCCGCCCGTCGACTGGTCGCGCCTCGCGGACGCCGTCACCGACGAGCCGTCGGGGGACCGGGACCGCCTCGTCGTGGCGGACTCGAAGCGCGTCTACACGCGGAACCCGCGCGGCGCGCGGAGGCTGGAGACGACCGCGCTCACGTTCCTGGCCGCGGCAGGCCGCCCCGCCCGGACGCCCGACGACCTCCTGGCGAGCGCGCCGCCCGCCCTGCGCCCGTCCCCCGATCCGGCGACGCACCCCTGGTACGCGGCCCTCGCCGAGCGCCTGCCCGTCCATGCGGACGCGGAGGACCTCGCCGCGCGCGCCAGCGCGCTCACCGAGGCCCTCGCGCGGGTCGACGTCGAGGTCGCGACCGCCGGCGTCGCCGTCGTCCCCTCGGGCTCGCTCAACGCGTCCTTCGCCGCGACGAACAACAAGGGCGCGACCCTGTGGTCCTACCACTCCACGGCGCTGCTCCACCTGTTCGAGGAGTTCGGCCACGAGGGCCTCGACGTCGTCTGCGACCGGCTCGGGGGCCGCGCGCGCTACGGGCGCGGCCTCAGCGCGCTCATCCCCTTCTCGACCGTCCGCGTGGAGGCCGAGTCCCGGCTGGAGAGCCGCTACCTCGTCACGGCGAACGATCGTCGCATGCGCGTGCGGTTCGTCCAGAAGGGGGACACGTCGTCGCTCCCCACCGCGCTCGCCTCGTGTCTCGCGAAGTACGCCCGCGAGCTCGTGATGGACGCCTTCAACGCCCACTTCGCGCGCCTCTGCCCCGATGTCCGGCCGACCGCGGGCTACGTCACGGACGCGCGGCGCTGGCTCCAGGACGTCGAGGCGGCCCGACCCGAGGCACTCCGCGGGCTCGACTCGCTGGTCCGCACGCGCTGACGCCGGGTGGCCCCCGCCGCGGCGCGAGGGCCCCGGTATCCTTCTGCGCCCGCACCCCTTCCTTCCAGCGACCGCCCTTGAAGATCGCGATCCTCGGCGCCGGAGTCTCCGGCATGGCCCTCGCCCGTTTCCTCCAGCAGGGCGGCGTGCCACTCGACTCGATCCACCTGTTCGAGGCGAGCCCCGTCGCGGGCGGCCTCTGCCGCTCGAAGACCGTCGACGGGTTCACGTACGACGTCGCGGGCGGGCACATCCTGTTCAGCAAGGACGCCGCTGCGATGCAGTGGATGAAGGACGAGGCCGGCGGCGACGACGCCTTCGTCCAGCGCGACCGGAACACGAAGATCCGCTTCGAGGACAAGTGGGTCCACTACCCGTTCGAGAACGGGATCGGCGACCTCCCGAAGGACGCGAACTTCGACTGCCTCAAGGGCTACGTCGAGGCCTGGCACGAGCGCAAGGTCACCGGCTCCGAGGCGCCGAAGGACTTCAAGAACTGGATCCGCTGGCGGTTCGGCGACGGCATCGCCGACCACTTCATGGATCCGTACAACGAGAAGATCTGGAAGCGGCCGCTGGAGCAGATCACGAGCGACTGGGTCGCAGGCCGCGTGCCCGACGCGCCGGTCGAGGACGTGCTGCGCGCAGCCGTCGGGATCCGCACCGAGGGCTACACGCACCAGGCGATCTTCTTCTACCCGAAGACCGGCGGCTTCCAGGGCATCACCGACGGGCTCGCGACGACGCTGGAGAGCCGGATCCGGCTCAGCACGCCCGTGACGAACGTCCGCCGCCAGGGCGAGGGCTGGCTCGTGAACGACGAGGAGTTCGACGTCGTCGTCAACACGATCACGCTCACCTACGTCCCCGACTTCGTCTCCGACGTGCCCGACGACGTCGCCGCGGCGATGCGCGGCCTGGAGTACAACGGCCTCGTCACGTACCTGATCGCGCTCGACAGGCCGGAGCATCCGAACCTGTCGTGGATCTACCTCCCCCAGCGCAAGCAGGGTCCGGCGAACCGCGTCACGTACATGTCGAACTACTCCCCGGGCAACGCGCCCGAGGGCAAGACGTCGTTCCTGATCGAGCTCACGACGCCGGGCGGCCAGCCGTTCCCCGGTCCCGAGCTGGAGGAAGAGGTGCTCCAGGGCCTGGAGACCGCCGGCCTCCTCACGCGGAACGAGATCCTGTTCACGGACCGGAGCCAGGTGAACCACGCGTACGTCGTGTTCGACCACGAGTACCAGCGCCGCCGCAAGGTCGCCCTCGACTGGATGGAGGAGCAGGGGCTGCACCCGCTCGGGCGCTTCGGCCGGTTCGAGTACGACAACTCGGACCAATGCGTGATCAAGGCGCGGGAGACGGCGAAGGCGATGCTCCCGGAGCTCCTCTAGAACGGCTCGCGCTTGAACCGATCCGGGTCGAAGAGCTGCACGCACGCCGCGAGGATCGTGGCGAGCGGGATCGGTCCCGTGAACGGCAGCGCGAAGTAGAGCCCGATGACGCAGGTCAGGATGACCCGCCACGTCGGCGCCACGCGCAGGTAGCCCGAGAAGACGTACCCCGCCAGCAGCCCCACCGGGAGCGCGAGCGGGCGGCCGATCGGGACCAGGCCCAGGCCGAGGTCGCCGGTGTCGATCGCGACAGCGACCAGGATCGGGACGAGGGTGTCGATCACGCGGCGGCGGAGCCGCTGGCCGCGGGTCGGGTGGACGCCGAGGCGCTCCACCTCGACCTCGATGACCTCGGGGTCGGTCGGTGAGGGGTCCTTGGACTTCGAGATGCCGGTCATGGTCTCGGGCTCCGTCGCGGTCCGCTACGCGGGCCAACGTGCCACATTCTAGAGTGACGGCCGCGGCGTCCCGTATCGGTCCGGGGGGGCGCTCCACCGTCCACTCTTCTCGTTTCGTTCTCGATGACCCTCCTCGGCGCCGCTGCCCTCGTCTCGCTCCTCTCCTCCACCGCCGCCAGCATCCCCATGGGAGATCGCATCACCGGGCGCGCGTTCGCGACGCGCTCCGAGGTCCTCGCCACGAACGGGATGGCCGCGACGAGCCAGCCGCTCGCCACCCAGGTCGCGCTGGACGTCCTGAAGGCCGGCGGGAGCGCGATGGACGCGGCGATCGCGGCCAACGCGGTGCTCGGGCTCGTCGAGCCCACGGGCTGCGGGATCGGGGGCGACCTGTTCGCGATCGTGTGGGACCCGAAGACGGAGCGGCTCCACGGCTACAACGGCAGCGGGCGGTCGCCCCGGTCGCTCGACCTGGCGACGCTGCGCGAGGCGCTCGGGGACGCCGAGACGATCCCCAAGTACGGGCCGCTGCCGGTGAGCGTGCCGGGGGCCGTCGACGGCTGGTGCGCGCTGCACGAGAAGTTCGGGGCGCTCCCGCTGGCGGACGTGCTCGCGCCGGCGATCGGCTACGCCGAGGCCGGCGCCCCGATCACCGAGGTGATCGCGCACTACTGGGCGCTCGGGGCCGAGGTCCGCAAGGCGTACCCGGGCTTCGCCGACACGTTCATGCCGAACGGCAAGGCTCCGGGCGAGGGCGAGCTGTTCCGGAACCCCGGGCTCGCGTCGACGTACCGCGAGATCGCCGAGAAGGGCCGCGACGGGTTCTACACGGGCCGCGTCGCCGAGACCGTCGGGCGCTACATGGCGGAACAGGGCGGCTACCTGACCGCCGAGGATCTCGCGGAGCACCGCGGCGAGTGGGTCGATCCGGTCGGCGTGAACTACCGCGGCTACGACGTGTGGGAGCTGCCGCCGAACGGGCAGGGAATCGCGGCGCTGCAGATGCTGCAGATCCTGGAGGGGTACGAGCTCCGGCGCCTCGGCTTCGGGAGCGAGGAGTACCTGCACGTGTTCACCGAGGCGAAGAAGCTCGCGTTCGCGGACCGGGCGCGCTTCTACGCCGATCCCGCGTTCGCGCCCGCGCCCGTCGACGAGCTGATCTCGGACGACTACGCGAAGGTGCAGCGGTCCCGTATCGGGCGACGGGCGGCGAAGGCCGTCGACCCGGGGAATCCGGCGCTGGAGGAGGGCGACACGATCTACCTCTGCACGGCGGATTCGAACGGGATGATGGTGTCGCTGATCCAGAGCAACTACCGCGGGCTCGGGTCCGGCATGACGCCGCCGGGGCTCGGGTTCTGCCTGCAGGACCGCGGTGAGCTCTTCGACCTGACGGAGGGGCGCCCGAACACCTACGCGCCCGGCAAGCGCCCGTTCCACACGATCATCCCCGCGTTCATCACGAAGGACGGCGCGCCCTACATGGCCTTCGGCGTCATGGGCGGTGCGACTCAGCCGCAGGGGCACGTCCAGATCGTGGTCAACATGATCGACTTCGGCATGAACACGCAGGAGGCCGGCGACGCCCCGCGGATCGTGCACACGGGCTCGTCGCAGCCCACGGGCCAGCGGATGACGGACGGCGGGCTCGTGCACCTGGAGTCCGGAATCGACTGGGAGACCCGCCGGGCGCTCGCGCGGCGCGGGCACGTCCTCCAGCAGAAGACCGGCGTCTACGGCGGCTACCAGGCGATCCGCCTCGATCGTGAGCGCGGCGTCTACGCGGGCGCGTCGGAGTCGCGGAAGGACGGACAGGCGGCGGGGTACTGAACCCGGCCCTGTCGTTCGATAGGGTCGGCGCCATGGGAGCGCTCGCGGTACTCGAGTCCGGCCGGCGCGCCTTCGACGTCGACCTCCCCCACCTGATCGTGGCCCTGATCGCGGGCGGTACGACGATCCTCTGCGTGCTCATCCACTACGAGGCGATGAGCCGGGGCATGCGGGTCCTGCCGCGGCTCGGGATCCCCCGCCGGATGCGGATCTGCGGCCTGATCCTCGGGCTGCTGCTCGCGCACGTCGTCGAGGTCTGGCTCTTCGCGATCGTGTACTGGCTGCTCGATCCCTACGCGCAGCTCGGGCAGATCACGGGGCCGTTCGACGAGGGCGCGCTCGACTTCGTCTACTTCTCGGTCGTGACCTTCTCGACCCTCGGGTACGGCGACTACGTCGCCAACGGGCCGATCACGATCCTGGTCGGGACCGAGGCGCTCGTCGGGCTGGCGTTCATCGCCTGGACGGCGTCGATCGCGTTCATGGAGATGCAGAGGGACTGGGACGGCGCGAACGGGAACGGTCGGGGCAACAGCGCTTGACGGCGCTCCCCCCCTGGCGGGGACGGGCCCGGCGGGCGATCCTCTGGGCGTGAGCCAGCCGACGACCGCCTGGGGCCTCCTGGAGGCCGGGCTCCGGATCGACCCCGGGGCCCCTGCGATCGTGACCCTGGGCGCGCCGGTGGACTACCGGGCGTTCCACGCAACGGCCGCGGCGCTCGCGTCGGCGCTGCGCGAGGCAGGCGTGGCCCGCGGCGACCGCGTGGCGCTCGCCGAGCGGAATACGCCGGCCTTCCTGACCTGGACCTTCGCCTGCGCGGGCGCGGGCGCCGTGCTGGTGCCGCTGAACTGGCGGCTCGCGGCGCGCGAGCTGGCGCAGGTCGTGGACGATGCGGAGCCCGTGCTGCTCGTCGCGCACGCGTCGTTCCGCGACCTGATCGAGGAGACGGTCGAGCGCGCGGACTGCGTGCCGGACGTGGCCTGGCTCGGCCCGGGCGAAGGTGCGCTGCCGCTCGGTCTCCGCCCCATCGCGACGGCGCCGGGCGCGTTCCTGCCCGCGCCGTGCGCGGCGGACGACACGTGCCACCTATACTACACGAGCGGGACGACCGGTCGCCCGAAGGGGGTGCCGCTGTCCCACCGCAACGTCGTCCAGCACGCGCTGGCCGCGACGAGCGAACTGGACCTCGCGAGCGACGACGTCTGGGGCCACGTCGCGCCCATGTTCCATCTCGCGGATGCGTGGGCGAGCCTCGCGATCACCGCCGTCGGGGGCGCACACGCGTTCCTGCCGGAGTTCGGCGCGCGCGAGGCCCTGGCGCTGTTCTCCGAGCTCGAGGTGACCGTGACGAACCTCGTGCCGACGATGCTGCAGCGGATGCTGCGGGAGGCGCCAGGCTTCGGGTTCGACGGCGGCGCACTGCGCCTCGTGCTGTCGGGCGGCGCGCCGATCTCACCGCGCGCGGTGCGCGACGTGCTGGAGACGTTCCGGTGCGAGTACGTGCAGACCTACGGGCTGACCGAGACGAGCCCGTACCTGACCCTCGCGATGCTGGAGCCGCGCCACCGCGGGCTGTCCGAGTCGGCGCAGCTCGCGCGCAGGGCGCGGACCGGACGCGCGTTCGAGACGGTCGAGCTCGACGTCGTCGACGACGACGGCCGACCGGTCCCCCGCGACGACAGCACGGTCGGCGAGATCGTCGCGCGCGGGACGACGATCACGCCGGGCTACTGGAACCGCCCCGACGAGACCGCAACGGCCTTCCGCGGCGGCTGGTTCCACACCGGCGACCTCGCGACGATCGACGACGAGGGCTGGGTCGACATCGTCGACCGCAAGAAGGACATGATCGTGACGGGCGGCGAGAACGTGTACTCGGTCGAGGTCGAGAACGCGCTCTACGAGCACCCGCTCGTGCTGGAGTGCGCGGCGTTCGGCGTGCCTTCGGAGGAATGGGGCGAGGCCGTGTGCGCGGCGGTCGTCCTGCGCGCGGACGGCGACGCGGAGCATCCCGACGCCGAGAGCTTGCGCGCGCACTGCCGCGACCGGCTCGCCGGCTACAAGGTCCCCCGCCGGATCGAGCTGCTCGACGAGCTGCCGAAGACCGGGTCCGGGAAGATCGCGAAGCGGCTCCTACGGGACCGCGCCGAGGCTGCCGGGACGGCGGGCTGATCCGGCGGGCCGAGTCTCAATTCGAGACATTCGCACCCCCATGACACCGGAGAATCGGGCCGAGGTGCTGCGCTTACTGTTATAGTCTTCTATAACACCTGTAGATCACCGGCCAGCGGCCCGCACGCGACCATGACCCCTCCGATCCACGTCCACGTCTCCCCGAACGACGACGCGCCGATCTACCGGCAGGTCGTCCGCCAGGTCGTGGAAGGCGTCGCGTCGGGCGCCCTCGCGCCGGGCGAGCGGCTCCCGTCGCTCCGCGCGATGGCGCAGCAGCTCGCGGTGGCGCCGCTCACCGTGAAGAAGGCCTACGACGTGCTCGAGGCCGACGGGGTGATCGAGACGCGGCGCGGCCAGGGGACGTTCGTCTCCGAGGCCGTGGCCCGGTCGACGCGCAGCGCCGTGCAGAGGGTGCGCCCCCTCGCGCGACGGCTGGTCGTCGAGGCGGACGTCGCCCGGCTCGACGCCCATGCGCTCGCCGCGCTCATCGAGGAAGAGGCCCGCGCGCTGGAGAGCGAGCGAGCGTCGCGAGGAGAAGCATCATGAAGGCACTGGAGCTCCAGGGAATCACCCGCATCTACGAGCGCGGCGCGCGCGTCCTGAGCGACGTCGACCTCGGCGTCGACCCCGGCGAGGTCGTCGGGCTGCTCGGCGCGAACGGCGCGGGCAAGACGACGCTCATCCGCATCGCGCTCGGCATGCTGCGGCCGCAGGGCGGCGAGGTACGCGTGTTCGGCCTCGACCCCAAGCGCGAGCCGGTCGAGACCAAGCGCCGCGTCGGATACGTGTCGGAGGACCAGGTGCTCCCCCCCTACCTGCGCGTCGGCGACGTGCTCGGCATGCACGCCGAGCTGTTCGACGACTGGGATCCCGCGCTGGCGCAGCGGCTCTCCGAGCGCTTCGAGCTGGAGCCGAAGCGGCGCGTCTCGATGCTGAGCAAGGGCCAGGCGCGGCGCGTTGCGGTCGTCTCCGCCATCGCGCATCGGCCCGAGCTGCTCGTGCTCGACGAACCCGCGGGAGGCCTCGATCCCGCGGCGCGCCGCGAGATGCTGGAGACCGCGCTGGAGTTCCTCGCCGACGAGGGCAGCGCGATCCTCTTCTCGTCGCACCACATGGCCGACGTCGAGCGGATCGCGGGCCGCGTCGCGCTGCTCGACCGCGGGCACATGGTCGTCGACCAGGACCTCGACGACCTGCGGGAGACGACGATGCTCCTGCGCGCGCCGGTCAGCAGCGGGCTGGCCGTCGCCGACGTGCGCGGGGTCGACGGGTGCCTTGCCGCACGCGCGGCCCACGAGGAGATCCGCGCGCTCCTGCGCGGCACGGAAGCCGAGGTGACGCGGCGCCTGGAGCCGCTCCAGAACGGAACGCCGCTGCACGTCGCGCCGCTCACGCTCGAAGACCTCTTCATCGAGTTCGTGGAGGGCCGACGGTGATCCTCTCGATCCTCCGCCGGGAGCGCACCGTCCGCGAGGCGCGGTGGGGCGCGCTCTTCGCGGCCACGTTCAGCGCGCTCGCCCTGTGGGCGTTCCGCGGCGTGGCCCGGACCACCGCCACGATCGGCGACGCACAGGCCGAGGTCGCGCTGATCGGACGCGGCGACGGGAGCGACCACGTCCTGGACGCGTCGGCCGTGTACCTCATCCTCGTCGCACTCGCGATCCAGGGCTTCGGGATCGTCTCCGCCCGGTTCGGCTTCGGCCCGAGGGTCCAGCCCGTCGAGCGGATGCTCCCGATGCCGACGCGGAGCGTCGTGCTGCAGCGGATGGCGGGGACCTGGATCGGGCTGATGGCGCCGCTCGTCGGGGGCGCGCTCGTGTGGGCGCTCGCGCTCCGCTCCGCCGAGGAGGCGGCGCTCCTCGGGCTGGTGGTCCTGCGGGGCGCGACGGCGCTGACGTTAGCCGTCGCCCAGCTGTTCGCCTACCGGCCGCGCGTGGTGCGGCCGAGCGCGCTCACGCTGGGCAGCCTCGTGATCGTCGGCATCGCGGTCGTCGTGGGAATGGGCGTCGCGGACTCGTTCGCGGTGGACGTCGCGGTCGCCGTGGCGGCGGCGGCGCTCGTCGCGACGGTCTGGACGCGCCTGGCCGGCTGGACCCCGGTGGACGACCCGGCGATCGGCCAGCCGGAGAGGCGGGCAACGTCGAGCCGCTCGCTCGCCGACGTCTTCGGGCCGACGCGCTGGGCGCTCCTGCGCAGCACGGTCCTTCGGCCGGCGGTGCTGTTCATCCTCGTCCTGGGCGGCGCCTTCTTCGCGGTCGTGGGCAACGAGTCCGCGGTCTTCGCGCTCTGGCTCCCGGCGCTCGTCATCGACGGCGCGCTGCGACTCGGGCTCTCGACCCTGCACGGGACCGACGGGCTGCCCCTCCCGCGCAGGCGTGTTCTCGCCTACGCCTCGCTCCCTTCGCTCCTCGTCCTGACGGCCGCCGCCGGCATGCGCTCGCTCCAGGAGCCGCAAGCGCCGCCGTTCGCGCGAGTGTCACCGATCGTCCGCATCGACGGTGCGAGCGACGACACGCTCGTGGCCGAGTTCGACTACGAGGACCACGTTCGCGTACCCGCGCACCTGTGGCGCTTCGCCGGCTCGCCCGCGGAGGCGATCGTCGTGGCGCCGTGGGGCGAGACCGCAGAGATGATCCCCCACCCCGTCTTCTGGGGAGCGTCGACCTGTGTCTACAACCCGTACGACGTCCGCTCGACCAGCTCGGGGCGCCTCCTCGCCTGGCAGGTCGCGCGCGCGCTGAACGACGTCCACGGCGCCGACGTGACGCCGGAGGCGGTCCATGCGCGCTGGCTCCCGAGCCTCGATCTCGAGGCGTGCATCGGCGGCCAGCACATCCGCGAGGCCGACGCCGAGGACTGGGGCATCGCGGCGCCGGCACACCCTGGGATCCCGAACCGCTTCGGCTTCGGCGCGTTCCTCGTGGCGCTCGCGTGGCTCGCGATCGGCGCGTTCACGCTGCGCCGCAACGTCCCGTCGAGGTCGGGCGCGACGTGGGACCGTCTGATGCGGCACCAGGCCGCCCCGATGGTCCTCGTCTTCGCTCTCGTCATCCTCGCACAGTTCATGTGGACGACGGACAGGGCCCTGCTCTCCGTCCTCGCGGCCCAGCTCCACCTCGCCCTCGACGCCGCGCTCGGCTCGTCGCCGTGGGCGTGGGCGATCCTGGTGCTCGGCGTCCAGGGCGTCGGTCTCGCGTACCTCACTCGACGCGTCGATCGCATCGAGGTCCCGCCGCTCCCGACGAACGGCTGGACCAAGAAGGAGGTCGCGATCTGGTAGCCGCTACGCGCGGCTCCAGTCGGCCATCCGCTCCGTCAGGTACGTGAGCAGCTCGGAGACCTTGACCTTGTCCTGCTTCATCGAGTCACGGTTCCGCACGGTCACGACGTCGCCCTCGACCGTGTCGCCGTCGACCGTCACGCAGAAGGGCGTGCCGATCTCGTCCTGACGCCTGTAGCGGCGGCCGATCGCGGCCTTCTCGTCGTAGAACGCGCTGATCCGGGTGCGCCGGAGCATCTCGCCGATCTCGCGCGCCTTCTCCGGCATCCCGCCCTTCTTGACGAGCGGGAACACGGCACAGGTGATCGGCGCGATCTCGGGGTGGAAGCGCAGCACGACGCGGGTGTCCTTCTCGAGCTGCTCCTCCTCGTACGCGTCGATGAGGAAGGTGAGCGCCATCCGGTTGATGCCGCCCGCGGGCTCGATGACGTAGGGAGTGTAGTGTTCCTTCGTCTGCGGGTCGAAGTAGACGAGGTCGGTGCCGGACGCCTCGCTATGGCGCTTGAGGTCGAAGTCGGTCCGACAGGCGATCCCCTCGAGTTCGCCCCAGCCGAACGGATACTCGTACTCGACGTCCGCGGTGGCGGTCGAGTAGTGCGCAAGCTCGGACGCCTCGTGCTCGCGCATGCGGAGGCGGTCCTCGCGGATCCCGAGCTCGGTGTACCACTCGAAGCGCGTGCGGCGCCAGAAGTCGTACCACTGCGCCTCCTCAGCGGGCGGGACGAAGTACTCCATCTCCGCCTGCTCGAATTCGCGCGTGCGGAAGACGAAGTTTCCGGGCGTGATCTCGTTCCGGAAGCTATTGCCGATCTGCGCGATGCCGAAGGGCGGCTTCTGGCGCGACGCCTCCAGGACGTTCTTGAAGTTCAGGAAGATGCCCTGCGCCGTCTCGGGCCGCAGGTATGCGACCGAGGCGCTCGACTCGACTGGCCCGACGTTCGTCTTGAACATCAGGTTGAATTCGCGCGGCTCGGTGAGCTCGCCGCCGCAGTTGGGGCAGACCTCGCCCTCCAGCGTGTCGGCACGAAAGCGGGACTTGCAGTCCTTGCAGTCGACCATCGGGTCGCTGAAGCCTCCGACGTGTCCGGATGTCACCCAGGTCCGGGGGTTCTGGATGATCGCCGAGTCGAGACCGACGACATCCTCCCGAGCCGTGACGGTCCGGGACCACCAGGCTTCCTTGACACGCCGCAGGAGCTCGACGCCCAGCGGACCGTAGTCGTAGGTGTTCCCGATCCCTCCGTAGATCTCGGAGGCCGGGAAGACGAACCCCCTGCGCTTGCACAGGGAGACGATCGTGTCCATGAAGCTGGGTGCGGGCTTCGCCATCGGGAGGGGCTCCTTCGCCGGGACGTGGCGCGGATTCCGGGTGCGCGGTCGCGACAATCGGGCGAGGAGTCTATCGAGTGGGCTCGGCGCCCTGCCCCCGGGTCGCGGCGAATCCGGGGCGCCTCCGGCTCCGAATGACTGTCGATGACGGCCCTGCCCCTAGCACCCCGAGCCCATGAGCGCCTCTTCGACGGCCTGCTCTCGCGCTGGGAGTCCCCCGCGACGCGGCGGATCATCGCCTGGACGCTGGTCGTGGCCTTCTTCGGGTCGGTTCTGGCGATCGAGCTGGCCCGGCTGGGGCTGGTCACGTCGGTCTTCGGCAATCCCCTCCCGACGAACCACCTCGCGGCGATCTCGTGGGTCTTCACGATCCTGCTGATCGTCGAGGTCCTGGACCTGATCTTCTCGCTGGCGGAGTCGGTCGCGAACGCGCTCGGAAAGCAGCTGGAGATCTTCTCGCTCATCCTCGTCCGCAAGACCTTCGACGAGCTCGCGAAGCTGTCCGAGCCGATCGACGTCCACGGGGCCGGCAAGGTCCTGATGGAGATGGGCGCGCTCGCCGGCAGCGCACTCGTCGTCTTCGTGCTGCTGGTCCTGTACTACCGGCTCCAGCGCCACCGGCCGATCTCGAAGGACCCGACGGACGTCGCCCGTTTCCAGTCCTTCAAGAAGGCGGTCTGCCTCGGCCTGTTCGTCGCCTTCCTCGTCACCGGTGCGTTCTTCGGCCTGGGCACCGTGACGGTCGAGGAGGCGGGGCAGGCGCTCTCGCTCGACTTCTTCATCGTGTTCTACACGGTGCTCGTGTTCTCGGACGTGCTGCTGGTGCTCGCGTCCCTGATCGTCACGCGCGAGTACCGGATCGTCTTCCGCAACTTCCTGTTCGCGGTCGTGACGGTCTTCCTCAGGCTGGCGCTCTCCGCGGACCCGTTCCCCAAGGCCCTCATCGGCGTCGCGACCGCGCTCTTCGCCCTCGCCGCCGCGTGGGCGTTCGAATTCAGCCGGAGCGTCACCGAGGGAGAGGAGGGCGACGAGCTGAGAGTGCACGCCGACGAGGACGACGTATGACCGACGATCGACACGACGACATCGCCGAGGCCGCCCGCGCGCTCATCGAGGAGCTCGGCCTCGCCCCCCACCCGGAGGGCGGCTACTTCCGCGAGACCATCCGCTCCGGAGTCTCGGTCGACGCGCACGGCGGCACGCGCAGCGCGGTGACGAGCATCCTGTTCCTGCTCCCCACCGGGCACCGCAGCCGGTCCCACCGAGTGCGGAGCGACGAGATCTGGCTGCACCACGCGGGCGACGACGTCGGGCTGACGGTCGAGGGAAGCGCGGATGTCCGCGTCGGTGCAGGGCCCGATGCGACGCTCCAGGCCCTCGTGCCAGCGGGAGCGTGGCAGGCGGCGGAAGCGCTCCCCGGGCCGCACGGCTACGCGCTCGTCGGCTGCGTCGTGGCGCCCGGGTTCGACTTCGAGGACTTCGAGCTCGCCTGAAGCGGGCCCAGTGCGGACCCAGTGCGGACCCAGTGCGGGCCCAGTTCGGACGCGACGCGGAGACGGCGCGGCCGCGTCACGCATCGGAGCCGTCGAGTTCGCGGGCGTGCTTGCGCTCTTCCGCGTACCCCGCCCCCACGCCGGCGCCAAAGGCGAGCAGCCCGAGGAAGCCCCAGCCGCTCTCGTGGACGACGAGCGAGAGGATCGCGATGCCGACCGAGGCGAACAGCATGAACATCGCGCCCATCTGCTCCTGCTTGTCGATCGCTGGCATCGCCATCGTCGCGCCGAACGCAGCGCCCGGCAGGAAGAGCAGGAAGAGCGGGAACGGAGAGTCGACGAGAGCGACGCCGACCAGCGCGAGGATCAGGCAGGCACCGCAGAGGGCGCCCCAGAGCTGATCCTCGTGCTCGGGCGTCGGCCGACGCGCGAGCGGCCTCGGCGGTGCCTCGCCGCGCTCGATCCCGCGCACCGCCTCGCCCACCTCGCTCGCGCGCTGGAACCGACGGTCCGGCTCCTTCGCCAGCGCGCGCATCACGACGTCGTCGACGCGCTCGTCGACGCCGCCGCGGCGCTTCGACGGCGGGTCGAAGTGGCCCAGCGGCAGCTCGCCCGTCAAGAGCTCGTAGAACACCGCGCCGAGCGCGTAGATGTCCGCGCGGTGGTCGACGTCGCGCGCGCCCTCGAGCTGCTCGGGCGCCATGTAGCGCGGCGTGCCGAAGACCTCGTGCGAGCGCGTGAGCCGCAGGTCCTCCAGCGGCCCCTCGCCCCCGTCGAGGCGCGCGAGCCCGAAGTCCGCGATCCGCACGCGCCCGCTCGCGTCGAGCAGGATGTTCTCGGGCTTGATGTCGCGGTGCACGACGCCGTGGTCGTGGGCGTACTGCAGCGCCTCGCAGATCTGCGGGACGAGCGCGAACGCGTCCTCGGGCGGCAGCTTGCCCGCCTCCAGCACCTCGCGGAGGTTGGAGCCGTCGACGAACTCCATCATCAGCCAGTGCAGGTCGCCCTCGACGCCGAAGTCGTGCACGCCGACGACGTTCGGGTGACTCAGTCGCGCGAGTACGCGGGCCTCGCGCAGGAAGCGCTCGGTGAACGCTGACTCGCCGGACGCCTCGGGGCGCATCACCTTGAGCGCGACGTCGCGGTCGAGGCGCGGCTGGCGCGCGCGGTAGACGGCCCCCATCCCTCCCTGGCCGATCAGCTCCAGCACCTCCAGGTGCGGGAAGTGCTGACCGAGCTCGGCCAGCGACGGCGCGGCGAACGGGCCCGCACCGGGCGCGGGAGCCGGCGTCCGCGCGGCCTCCAGCATGCAGACGGAGCAGAGGGAGCGGTCTCCGGGGCGGAGCTCGGCGCCGCAGCGCCAGCAGGTCGTCGTGGTCTGTGTCATCGGGTGTCCTCGGGCAGGGCACCCACGGGTTCAGGGCGCGTCACGGGGCGTTTCCGCGGCGGCGCCGAAAACTGTGCCGGAACCCTCATAGCCCTCCTCATTCACCCGCTTGCAGGGCCCCGAGGAGCGCGTCGAGCTCGTCGTCGACGCCCTCGCTGCCGCCGAGCGTCGCGGCGACCTCAGCGCGCAGGAGGTCCCGGTACCGCCGCCGCGCCCGGAACACGGCGACCCGGCACGAGGAGACCGCGAGCCCCAGCTCCGCAGCCATCTCGTCGAAGGGCGGTGGCTCGTCGCCCGGGACCAGGTGCGGCTCCAGGTGCGTGAACCGATCGCCCTGGCCGGTGCTGGCGTACTCGGCCCGGAGCCGCTCCAGCACGCGCTCCAGGAGCGCCCTCACCCAGGCGCGCTCGAACGCGGCCTCGGGGTCGTCGTCGTCCGCGGGCTCGGGCACGCCTTGCGACTCGGCGCCGTTCGCGTCGTCGTCCAGGTCGATCGAGAACGGCAGCCGTACCGCCCCCCCGCCGCGCCGGAGCGCCGCCTCGCGCTCCGCCTCGTTCGCCACGAAGCGCCGCAGGATCGTGACCAGGAACGCGCGGAACGAGCCCCGCTCGGCGTCCGCGCGCGCGAGCCAGTCGCCCTCGACGAGCCGCGCGAAGAACGCCTGGGTCAGGTCGCGCGCGTCCTCGCGCGCATGGCCGTGGCGGCGCAGGTACGCGTACACGGCGGGCCAGTAGGTCCGGCAGAGAACGTCGAGCGCGCGGTCGGTGTCCTCCTCGGGCGGACCGGCCGCGCCGAGGACGACGCTCCAGCGCGTCGTGACGAAGCGCGCGTTGCCGTCGAGCATCGAGTCGCCGTTCGAGCCCATACCGCCATCGTAGTCTCCTGACCGGTCCACAACCGCGCGGGGCCGGAGCAGCTCTCGCTGCCCCGGCCCCGCGTTCTCTTCAGGTGGTGTCGGCCGGCCGAATCAGCCGTCCGAACCGTCGTCGCCGTCGTGGTCCTCGATCGGCGGCGGGTCGATGCCCATCTCACGCAGGAGCGCGTCGACCGCGGTGTCCATCGCCTCGCCGCGCACGCCCTCGTAGCGGATGACGCCCTTGCTGTCGAGGACGTAGATCGTCGGCCAGCCGGAGACACCCCACTGGGTCGCGATCGGGCCGCCGGTGTCACCACCGTCGAAGAAGCTGGGCCACGTGACGCCCCACTCGGGGCGCTCCTTGCGGTATCGCTCGGCGTCGTCGCTGTTGATGCCGACGAGCGCGAAGGGCTGATCCTCGAGACGCTTCACGAGCGTCTTCTCGTGCGGGATCATCGCACGGCACGGCGGTCACCAGAATCCCCAGAAGTCGATCACGGTCACCTTGCCGCGGAAGTCGGACAGCTTCATCGGGTTGCCGTCCACGTCCTTGCCGACGATGTCGGGCGCGACCATGCCGATCTGGAGATGGTCGTGCTTGAAGACCTTCCCGCCGGCGCGCTTGCCGTACCTGGTCTTCGGGTGGGCCTTCGCAACGGCGCGGTACTCGTCCATCATCCGGGCGAGGAGCTCGTCGGACGCTTCCCGCTCGCGCAGCACCTCGACCCGCATGTACGCCGCCTCGGCGACGACCTCGGGCTTCTTGGCGATCTTGACGAGGCTCGCGAGCAGCTCGCGGCCGGCGTCCTTGTCGAGGGGGCTGCGGCTCGCGCGGTAGAGCACGCGCGGCATCGCGGTGAGGTCGGCCTTCGGGTCGTCGAAGATCGTCTGGACGCGTCGCAGGTAGTCCGCGCGGTTCTCCGCCGGGTCGTCGCCCGCCATGAAGTGCTGGAGGCACCACACCTGGGCGCGAGAGGAGCCGGCGGTCGCGAAGCCGTCGAAGTCGGGCCAGAACGCGGCGTACGGAGGATCGGGGAACGCGGGGCGCGCCTCTCCCTCCTTCGGCTTCATGTTGCGGATCCGCGAAAGCTCGGCCCGCCACTCGTTGTAGGCGTCGTCGAACTCGTCGAGGCGCGCGACGACCTTTTCGTCCAGTTCGTCGACCGCGCGAAGCGCGCTCGACGAACTGGACGAAACGGTCGCGACAGGAGCCGCCAGAGCGGCCCCCGCGAGCGCGAGGGGAAGCAGGCCGATCATTGGCCCTTCTCCCCTGCCTTCATCTCCGCGAGGAGCTGGTCGACGGCGGCGTCCATCTTCTCGCCGCGCACTCCCTTGAAGCGGATCACGCCCTCGTGGTCGAGGACGTAGATCGTCGGCCAGCTCTCGACGCCCCACGACGTGGAGATCGAGGGGCTCACCGAGGCGTCGTTTATGCTGGGCCACGTCACGCCCATCTCGGCGCGCTGCTTCACGTAGGTGGCCTTGTCGTCGCTGTTGATTCCGAGGAGGACGAACGGTTCGTCCTTCAGGCGCTGCACGAGCTCCTTTTCGTGGGGAATCATCGCCACGCACGGGCCTCACCAGAAGCCCCAGAAGTCGATGACAGCGACCTTGCCCGCGAAGTCCGAGAGCTTGAGGTCGTTGCCGTCGTGGTCCTTCCCGACGATGTCGGGGGCCTTCATGCCGACCTTCAGGTTCTTGCCGGCGAAGACGTAGCCGGCGCAGCGCTGGCCCATCTCGGTCTTCGGGTAGGCGTTGGCCGCCTTCTCGTAGTACGCGAGCCCCCGCGCCTTCTTGTCGTCGGGGGTCATGTACGGGATCAGCGCGCTGCCGCGCGCGTACAGCGTGAGCGCGCGCAGGTCGTCCGACTTCGTGAGCGCGTCGATCGCGTCGAGGAAGGCGAACGCCTCGGCCTCGCGCGGGCTCGGCGTGTACGCCTTGCCGTCGTACGACGCGCTCGCGTCGCTCATCAGCGCGTAGGTGACGCTCTGGAGCATCGCGTCCGGGCGCGCTTCCGACAGGACGAGCTCGTACCGCTCGCGCTTGTCCGCGTGCGCCTCGTCACCGTCCAGGCCGGAGTACCGGTGCTGGACGATGCACCACACCTCGGCGTCGATCGAGCCCTCCACCGCGAGGTCGGCGAACCGGGGGTACCAGTCCGGCTCGATCGGGTCGGGCTCGGTGAAGGCGATCTCGCCGTTCGACTCCTGGGCCTTCTGGTACGCGGCGCTGAGCAGGCCGTACCACTCCTGCTTGGCCTCGTCGTACTCGTCCTCGAGGTCGACGAACGCGTTGCGCAGGTCGTCGTCCGTCGTAGCGGTCGAGGCGCCGGTCTGTTCCTGGCCGGCCGGCGCTCCGAGGAGCACCAGGGCCAACGTCGTGGTCCACATGTTCGGGTCGTCTCCGTGCGGAAGGGTGTCTTGTCGGCGGCGGGGAAGCCGCGGCCGCGAGGGGCCCCGGAGGGCGGCCTGGCGGCGCAGGACTGTACCCGGCGGAGACCGCGATCGAGCCCCCGCTGCGGCCGGGGGTCACACGCCCGACAGACGGCTTACCAAAGGTTCGATCCTGGCCCGGATCGCCTACGATCCCGGCGCGATGATCGAGGCCTCACAGCCCCCCACGGACGCGCCCCAGCCGCGCTTCGACACGCCCTCCGGCCGCCGCCCCCAGGACTGGGAGGCGCCGCTGGCGTCACGCTCCTCCGCCGACGCGGAGGTGGCGCGGATCGCCGCACGCGTCGAGGACGGCGAGCGCCTCTCGGCCGAGGACGCCCTCGTCCTCCACGAGCGCGCGGACCTCTCGACGCTGGGCCGCCTGGCGGACCTCATCCGGTCGCGGAAGCACCCGGACGGCGTCGTCACCTACATCATCGACCGGAACATCAACCCGACGAACGTCTGCCTGACCGACTGCGGGTTCTGCGCGTTCTACCGGTCGCCGGGCGACGTCGAGGCCTACGTCCTGTCGCGGGACGAGATCTACGACAAGGTGCGCGAGCTGCGCGACCTCGGCGGGCGCCAGGTCCTGATGCAGGGCGGGCACCACCCGCGGATCCTGTCGGACTGGTGGGGCGAGCTGATCTCGGACCTCCGCGCCGAGTTCCCGGAGGTGAACAGCCACGCGCTGTCGGCGCCGGAGATCGACCACTTCTCGAAGTTCGAGAAACGACCGGTCGAGGACGTCATCCGCGACCTCGCCGCTGCCGGCCTCGGCAGCGTGCCGGGCGCGGGCGCCGAGATGCTCGTCGAGCGGGTGCGCAAGATCATCGCGCCCAAGAAGGCGACGACCGACCGGTGGCTCGACGTGCACCGCAAGATCCACGAGGCGGGCCTGCGCTCCAGCGCGACGATGATGTTCGGGCACGTCGAGACGGCGGCCGAGCGCGTCGAGCACCTCCAGCGTGTGCGCGATCTCCAGGACGAGACCGGCGGCTTCACCGCGTTCATCTCGTGGACGTGCCAGCCCGACGGCGTGCCGCAGGAGCACCTCTACCCCGAGAAGGCGACGCCGGCGGTGTACCTGCGCGTGCAGGCGCTGAGCCGGATCTTCCTCGACAACGTGGCGAGCATCCAGACGAGCTACGTCACGCAGGGGATGAAGATGGGCCAGATGAGCCTGCGCTTCGGCGCGAACGACTTCGGCGGGACGATGATCGAGGAGAACGTCGTGTCCGCGGCGGGCTGCTTCCACCTGGAGTCGGTCCAGACGGTCGAGCGGCTGATCCAGAGCGCCGGCTTCACGCCGCGGCAGCGGAACAGCTGGTACGGCATCGTCGACGAGCGGCACGAGGGGACGGCGTTCCCGGCGAACCGCGAGGAGGCGGCGACGCACCGTGCCGCGCCGGCAGGAGCGAAGGCATGACGAACGCGACGATCCAGTCCCAGTGCGACGCGGCGGGTATCGGCGACCTGGCCGAGAAGGTCTTCCGTAGCGAGCGCCTCTCCCGCGAGGACGGCGTGCGGCTCTACCGCGCCGATCTGCACGCGGTGGGCGCGCTCGCGAACTGGGTGCGCGAGCGCAAGCACGGCGACCTGACGTACTTCAACGTCAACCAGCACGTCAACTACACGAACGTCTGCAACAAGCTCTGCCGCTTCTGCGCCTTCCAGCGCCTGCCCAAGCAGGAAGGTGCGTACGTGATGAAGCCGGACGAGGTCGCAGAGAAGATCCGCGCCCAGCTCGCCGAACCGGTCACCGAGGTGCACATGGTGGCGGGGATCTACCCCAAGCTGCCCTACGAGTACTACCTCGACATCCTGCGCGCCGCGAAGGAGGTCCGACCGGACATCCACGTGAAGGCGTTCACGATGATCGAGCTGATGCAGATCGCGCGTCGCGCGAAGCGTCCGCTGGCCGAGGTGCTGCCGGAGCTCGTCGAAGCGGGTCTCGGCTCGTGCCCGGGCGGCGGCGCGGAGGTCTTCAGCGACCGCGTGCGCGACGAGGGCTACGACAAGAAGAACACGGGCGACGAGTGGATCGAGACGGCGCGCACCGTGCACGAGGCGGGCCTGCGCTCGAACTGCACGATGCTCCACGGCCACATCGAGACGATCGAGGAGCGCGTCGACCACCTCGACCGCCTGCGCCTGCTGCAGGACGAGACGGGGGGCTTCCAGACCTACATCCCGCTCAGCTTCCACCCGGACAACACGGAGTGGAGCCACCTCCCCGGCCCCACCGCCCTCGACGAGCTGCGCGAGATCGCCGTCGGGCGGCTCCTGCTCGACAACATCGACCACATCAAGGCGTACTGGATCATGCTCTCGATCCCGGTCGCCCAGATGGCGCTCAGCTACGGCGCGGACGACGTCGACGGCACGGTGGTCGAGGAGAAGATCTACCACGAGGCCGGCGCGACCACGCCCCAGCAGGTGATGCGCGCCGAGCTGGTGCAGTGGATCCGCGATGCCGGCCGGATCCCGGTGGAGCGGGACACGCTCTACAACGTGGTATGGAGCGCGGACGAGTCGCTGGCAAGGGCGGGAGCGGCGGCGCCGGTGGCGGTGGTGTGAACTGGATCGCCGCGGGCATCGTCGGCCTGCTCGTGCCCGTGGCTGATCTCGGCGCCGGCGGAGTTGGCGCGCCCGCTGAACGCCAGGAGGCGTCGGCGACCCTCGGGCACTGCTACGAGGCCTCCTCGACGGATGCAGAGCTGCTCGTTGCGCACCTGCTCCATGGGAGCATCGTCCTCGAGACCATGGAGGGCGACGTCCGAGCGGTGTACGACTCCGAGCTCGCGCGGGGGACGATCCGGCAGGCGATCGGTGTCACGGAGCAAGGTCGATTCACGGCCTCGTTCGTCACGGTGCGGCCGAGCCCCTGGGGACGCACGCGGCTGCTGGTCGCTCGGGACGCCGCGTTCGTCTCGGCCCATCCACCGACGACGGAGAGCGGGACCGTCCACGACGTTCGGTTCGACTCGGAGCGGACTGCCCTCGAAGCGTTGATCTCGAGCGGGCCGCGGTCCAACCTCGAGCTGCTGCGGATCCCGATCGAGCGGGGGCCACGGCACGACGAGGGTTCAGCCGCCGACACGAGACCGGCCCAGTCGCCGTCCACTCTGGAGGATCTGCGACTCGGCGCCGTGTGGGGTGCAGCGTTCCTCGGCACGAGCGACGAGGTCGTCGCGGTGACGGGACCGCAACTGGACCACTCGCGCCTCTGGTCCGACGCGTCGGCCTGGAAGACCACCGTCTCTCCATCGATCCACTTCCGCCACATCGGCGCGGACTCGGAGCCCTCGCCTGGCCGCTCGCTGGGGCTCGAGGTCCAGGCATCCGAGTGCTTCGGCCTCTCGGTGTCGGCCGGCCGCACGCCCGCCGTTGGAACGAAGCCCGATCGCGTCGAATGGACGGCGGTCGTCGGATTTCCTCGCCGTCACGGTGAGCGTGGATCGGCTCTGATAGCCAGGAAGACCGCGAGCGCCGACACGATCGAGGTGACTCCCCTGGCCCACATCGCGGAACTCGCACCGGGGAGGTTCGGCGTGGAGCCGGAGCGCTTCGGATTCGACGTGAAGATCCTGCGCGCACGCGGCGCCGGACCGACGCGTACCGTGTGCCTCGTCGGCTCGGCTCCGTCGCGCCCGTCCACGGGCCTCGTCGCCTACGCAGGCGACGGTGAGTTCATCTGGTCTGAACTCGACGAGCAGCACTTCAGAGACGTGCACTCCTTCGGTGTCGTTCGAGGCGAGATCTACGCCCTGGACAACGCCGGGGTCCGCGCGCTGGAGTCGGTCGGCGTGACACGGCGCTCGAAATAGTGCTCATCGACGGGAAGCGAAGTCCTGCACCTGTTTGCTGCCCAACACCCCGTCCGTACCGCACACCGAGGAGCTGTCGCCGCCTCGGTCCCTGTGCGGTATCGCTCGGGCCCTGTGCGGTATCGAGTGGGAGCTGAGCTCGCTACCGGTGTGCGACTCTGTAGGGCACTGACGGCTCGACCCCGTCTTTGACAGGCTCTCCGATCGTGCGGACACTCGTGACCATGAGAACGCTCTACTTCCCGATAGCCTTCTCGCTCGTTCACTCGGCGGCCGGTCAGACCTTCGACCCCAAACAGGCGATCACGACCACGGCCCTTGGCGCCACGGCCGTCTACGCCACCGACCTGGACATGGACGGCGACAACGACGTCCTCTCGGCATCCAGCTACGACGACAAGATCGCCTGGTACGAGAACCTTGGCGGCGGGGCCTTCGGCCCGCAGCAATTGATCACGACCTCCGCCGACTACCCCGAGTCCGTCCACTCCGCGGACCTGGACAATGACGGTGACCCGGACGTCCTCTCCGCCTCCCACTTCGACGGGAAGGTCGCCTGGTACGAGAACCTCGGCGGAGGGGCCTTCGGCTCGCAGGAGGTCCTCACGACTTCCGCAAGGGGCGCCTTCACGGTCTTCGCCGCCGACCTGAATGGAGACGGCAATGCGGACGTCCTCTCGGCCTCCCTCCTGGACGACAAGGTCGCCTGGTACGAGAACCTCGGCGGCGGGGTCTTCGGCCCGCAGCAATTGATCACGACCTCCGCGCGCGGCGCCGCGTCCGTCTACGCCACGGACCTGGACGGGGACGGCGACAACGACGTCGTCTCGGCCTCCTACCTCGACGACAAGGTCGCGTGGTACGAGAACGTCGGTGGCGGGTCCTTCGGCCCGCAGCAGGTGATCACGACCAATGCGGACAATGTCGCTTCCGCCTACGCCGCGGACCTGGACGGAGACGGCGACAGCGATGTCGTCTCGGCCTCCTTCCTCGACGACAAGGTCGCCTGGTACGAGAACGGCGGTGGTGGCGTCTTCGGTCCGGAGCAGGTGATCACGACCTCCGCGACCGGCGCCGCCTTCGTCTATGCCACGGACCTGGACGGGGACGGCGATGCGGACGTCCTCGCTGCACTCCGCAAGGACAGCGCGGTCGCCTGGTACGAGAACCTCGGCCCGCTCCAGCGCTACTGCTCACCGGGAGTCGCCAACTCGTCGGGCGCACCGGGCGTGATCGACGGGATCGGGAGCATCGTTGTGGCCAACAACAGCCTGACGCTTCGAGCTTCGGCTCTGCCCGGCAACGCCTTCGGCTACTTCCTCACGAGCCGGACCCAAGGGATGACGGCGCAGCCCGGCGGGAGCCAGGGCGTCCTTTGCCTCGCGGGCAGCATCGGCCGCTACGTCGGCCCGGGCCAGATCCAGAACTCGGGCGCCACCGGCGCATTCTCGCTGGCCCTCGACCTGACGCAGACGCCAACCCCGACGGGACTCGTCGCCGCGGCGCCCGGCGAGACGTGGAACTTCACCGCCTGGCACCGCGACTCCGTCGGCGGTTCGGCGACGTCGAACTTCACCGACGCCATCTCGATCACGTTCAGGTGACGGCGCGGCGATCCGACGTCGCAAACCGGACCTTCGGCTGTCTCAGGGCACGAAGTACATCGAGCAGGCGTTCGAGAAGTTCGAGGTCGGCGCGCCGCCGGCCACGTCTCGGTGCCAGTACTGGAAGAACCACGTGTCGCCGGGGGCGGCCGACACCGGGCCCGTCGGCTGCGGCAGGAACAGCGGGAGAATGTTGGTCTCCAGGCGACCGGCGCTGCCGCTCGACTGGATCGCCGTCACGTAGCGGCCGATGTTGCCGGAGATGCACAGCCGACCGGCGCTGCCTCCCGGCATGTTCACGTTGCCGAAGAGATCGGCGCACAGGAGGTAGCCGAAGGCGTTCGGCGTGACGTTGACGCAGACGGCCTCGTGGATCGTGAAGCGGCTCTGGTTGCCGAAGATCGCGAGCCAGGAGCTCTGGCCCGTGTCGTTCGGCGTCGCGTCGCAGTACTGCAGGCCGACCGCGCGGTCGGTCGGGGTTCCGAGCGTCGCGATGTCGAGGGTCGAGCCTCGGATGAACCCGATCGTTCCCCCGGGCAGCAGCTCGAGCCAGACGCACGCGCCGTCGTCGAGAACCGAGCTCGAGTCGCCGTCCTGGATCGTCGCGACGCGGCACTGGACGTCCTGTCCGCCAGGACTCGACACGCGGGAGCCCCGCTCCGCGAGCGCCACGAAGGCCCCGGTCGCGGTGCGCGCGACGTGTCCCGACAGCATGAACGTGTCCCGGGTCAGCCCGTCATTGACATAGGTCAGGAGGAACCCGGAGCCGTCGGTGGCGATGCTGGGTGCCATCTGGTCGAACAGTGGAGCCAGGAGGTCCTGGCGAACGGTGCTGATCGGGCTCGACGTGTAGGCGACGCCATCGATCACGACGGCGGCGTAGATGTTGCTGTTCAGGACGCCCGCGAAGTCGTTCCGCCGTTCGTACGCGACGATCGACGGGCGGTCGCCGAAGACGGGCTCGTCGAGGCGTGACGTGACGCTCGGATGGCTGCAGTC
This sequence comes from Planctomycetota bacterium, assembly GCA_038757895.1. Classification (GTDB taxonomy): domain Bacteria; phylum Planctomycetota; class UBA1135; order UBA1135; genus Saltatorellus. Next base: position 29,055 of record JBCDGE010000039.1, read on the forward strand.
GTCCCACGTATCGACGACGAAGTTGCCGGCCCCTAGCCCGAGGTTCCCGTTCCATGCGATGCGCCGCGCCCAGACCTCTCCGCGGCCGTCTCCGTCGTCGTCACGGATCCACGCGACGGTCCACAGGTCGCCGAAGAGGGTCGAGTCACCGTGGGACTCCGAGACGGCGGCCTGCACGGCCTCGACCCCGAAGGCGCTCGAGATGGTCTGAACGCCCGTGACCGGAGCTCCGGTCCAGTCGATCACGCGGCCCACCAGGTTCACCGTGCCCGTGCTGCCCGTGCGTGACCAGACTACGAGGAAGTGGTTGCTCGTCGGCGCGGTCCGATTGGTGCCGCCGACGTCCGGGTCGAAGCGAGGTGACGCGTCCGAGTTGCTGATCAAGAACGAGGACCCGAGGGTCACCCCGGTCACGGAGTCCGCGAGCTGCCCCCGGATCGTCTTGTCGGTCGGCTCGACCGGCCCCCGGACCTGCGCGACGACGAGCAGCCGGTTCCCCCCGGGGATGTACGCGAGTCGCGGCGCCTGCCAGACCAGCGACCCCATCTCGATGGCTCGGACGGTCCCCCCATTGCCAGCGCGGCTGAAGCTCGTCAGGTAGACGTCCGAGTTCAGCGAGGACGTGATCTCCTCCCAGCACACGAAGTAGCGCTCCGCGAGCCCGGAGTAGGTGATGTCGGGAGACGTCGCGTCGCCGGTGATCGGCCCCGAGAGGAACGTGCTGATCGGCGGGTCGACGGTCAGCGGAAGCGTTGCGGTCGCGAGGAACGCCTCGGGCACGACGAGCCGGATCGAGCTGCCGTCGAACGCGCGCTCGATCTCCGTGCGGCGGCCGGCACCGTCGACCGCGAACGCGCGGCCGTACGTGACGCCGCCGAGATGGTCGTGCTGGAACGTGATCTCCTGCCCCTCGATCGCCGAAAGGTCCGTCTCGACGTCGATGGTGAGGACGAGGTCGCCGTCCCCCGGCAGATCGTCGAAGACGAACGTCTGCTCGATCTCGTCGAGGCGCAGGTGGTAGACGCCCGTGAGGCCGCCCCGGGGCTGCACGACGCGTCCTTCCTCGACGGTCGACGACCCGAGGGGCGCGACGTCGATCTCCGTCGTGCCCCGCCGGACCGAGCCGAGCTCGAACCGCACGGGCCACTCGCGCGCCGCGTCGGGCCCGAACACGGGATGAACGACGCAGGCGCCGTCCTCGAAGCAGATGCGCGTGTGTCGGTTGCGCACCCAGGTCTCGCCGTTCTCCTGGACCTTCACGAGAGGTTCGGTGAGGAGTTCGGCGATCGAGACGGAGGGGATGGACGGCGCCTGGAGATCGGGCGACGTCGCGCTGGCAAGGGCCAGCGCTGCAGTGGCGAACTGGAGCATCGGATGCAGACGGGGCAGAGGAGTCCGGTCGAGCCGGTGCTCCGCACGTCCGATCCCGGTGACCGGAGCGGAGCACTTCTACAGGGCGCATCCGGACGGCGCCGCCGATGTCACGGTGCCTCGGGTTCGATCGCGGCGACGCGCGGGCCGGTCGCGGCAGGAGCTGCCGGACGGGGGCGCCTATCCGCCCTGCCCGAAGGCCTCCGCCACGAGGTCGCGAACCTGTCGATACATCGTGAGCCCTGCCTCCTCGACGCTCAGGCCTTCGGGGCGAAACACCTCGTTGGTGAACTCGATGGGATCGACCGGCGGATCTTCGACCAGCTGCTGGTGCTCTGCAGGCGGCAAGCAGAAGCCAAGGTCGACGCACAGTCGATCGAGGAGGACCTGGACCTCTTCCTGACTCGGGGCAGTCACGGGACCCTGACTCTACTGACTCCGGACCCGCTGGGCCGAACGAGCGCGTCGCGCTCAACGCCAGCAAGCGGCGCTCGAAGCTGCGAATCCGCGAAGAAATGCGCGGAGACCTCAGTTCTCGTCGCCGGGACCCGTCGCACTCGTGGCTCGTTCGCGTCGATCGTGTCGCGTGCTGAAGTCGCGTGACGCGCGAACAAGCGAACGGCGTCTCTCCGTCGGGTCTCCCCGCTCCGGGACCTCGCGGATGTCCGCCAACCCGTCCCGATTCTGCCACGTCGCGCACTTCGCCCCGCCTGCCTACGGTCGAGTCGACGCGCGGTCGGCACGTGGTCGGCCGCGCATGACCCTTGACATCCAGAACGAGAAGCAAGCCCCCATGAAACTCTACTCTCGACTGACAGCAGCCACGCTCGCCGTCCTCGTCGTACCCGTCGTCGCGTTCGGCATCGCGCAGGAAACCAGCGATGTCCCTGCCGGCCTGAAGTGCGAGTGCGCCGCGGACTCCTTCGGTGTCTTCACGAACGACGCGCAGGCAGGCGACTACACCGGCGTGATCTTCCCCGTCACGGGCTTCCCGAAGCCGGGCAAGTGCGAGGAGACGCCGGACTGCGATCCCGAGGAGAACGCAAAGTGCGACTTCAGCATCACGCACCAGATCCTAAGGAACTCGGACGGACGACCCATCGGCGGAGCCTCGGGAGCCGCCACGAGCAGTCCCGCGTGCGACGACATCAAGTCGAAGGTCGTGGACGCGAACGACGGGGAGACCGCCGTCCAGTGGACGATCTTCTTCGATTGCGACAAGTGCAAGCCCGCGCGGCAGGCGGTCAGCTCGGTCGTCTTCGACTGAAGCGCGAGGTGCCCAGGTGAGTCCCTTCCCCCGTCGCTCCGTGTGGATCGCGACGCCCCTTGCCGCGGTCCCCCTCGCTCTCGTCCTCACGCCCCTCGCCACGCGGCATGGGGACAGGACCGATGAGCAGTCGAGCGCAGCGCTCGACCCTTCGATTCCAAGCGCGGCCGAGCTCGAAGAGCGGTACGCGGCCTGGAACGACGACGACCTGCTGATCGCCCTCGAGGCGCTTCGTGCGACCTACACGGTCGTGATGAGCGAGGTCGCGTGGGCGAAGTACCGCGCGGGCGAGTGCGTCTCCGCGAACACGCGGGCGGCGCGCGCCCACCACGACGATCACGGTCGACCGATCGCGATCTTCACCGACGGCGCGACCGGATCGCACTTCCGCGTGACGGTCGAGCAGGACGAGAGCATGGAGGCGCACGCGCTGCTCGCCGAGCTCGCGTGGCTGACGCAGCGCTGCAAGCAGCGCGGCCTTGTGCTCGAATGAACTGACGCCTCGGAGGCGCGGGTCGGCCCCGACCGACGCCGCGCCTCCATGACCCCCCCTCGACGACATGGCCCGCCCCCTGTCCTTCCTCCTCGTCGCCGTGGCCGCGGCGCTATCCGCGCTCGTCCTCGTGCAGAGGCTCGAGGAGCCGAGCGGGACGGCGGAGAGCGTCGTCACCCCGAAGAGCACCGCCGACGACTCGAGGGAGACGTCGATCGGGGCCGCCGCCGCGCCCCGGAGCCGCGCTCCTGTCGAGGCCGGGACCGGCGACACGCCGGAGGAGCCCACCGTCGCGCCCATCGAGCGCTCCGGGGAGGACGAGCCATCCACCTCCAGCCCCGAGCGCGCGATCTGGGAGCGCCGCTACGACGGGATGAGCGCGTCCCAGCTCGCGGCCGAGCTCGAGGCGCTCTCGGTTCGCTACACCGAGGAGATGAGCCGCGTCACCTGGCCCCGCTATCGATCGGGCGACTACGAGACCGCGAAGTCGCGCGGCGGCCAGCGCCCCCCCGCGTCGACGGACGATGCGCTCGTCGCCGTGTTCGGCGCGCGCGCGGACGGCCTCGTCCCCTACGTCGTCGTCACCGCGGACGAGGAGCCCGAGCTGCACGCGTGGATGCGCGAGATGCTCTTCCTGCAGGAGCAGATCGAGCGCGCTAGCGCCGACGAGAGTACCGATACGGACGAGGGATCGTCGGACGGATGACGTTTCGACGCGACGCTGGCGCGCACCGCGGCCGCTCCCGATCAGCGGTTGCGCCGACGACGCCGAGGGTCGTCTCGCTCCTCGCCGTCCGATCGCCTGCGATGCCGGTCCGTCGACGGGGTCTCCGACTCCCAGTGGATCCCCTCGCGGAGTCCACTGCGGACGTGCGTCTCGTAGTCCTTGTCGGCGGCATCGTGCGCGCGGAGACCTTCGCGCAGCGTCCGGGTCAGCGCACGCGGCGACGCGTCGACGCCCGCCGTCGAGAGCGCCTCGCCGCCGCGGCCGTACGCGTCCGGCTGGATCACGGTCACACCGAGCGCGGGCGTCAGCCCCTCGTACGTCGTCTCCTCGTCGAGGACGACGTAGTGGAATCGTCCGACCGCGTCCTTCGACCAGGCCACCTTGGCGGTCGTCCGCGCGAGTGCGTCGGCCGCCTCGCGCCCGTCGCCTCGCACGACGACGACCGGACGCAGGTCGGCCGCGGCGACGTTGAGCACGAGCCGAAGATCCCGGACGACCGGCAGCGCCTCGATCGGCTTCGCCTTCTTCGCGTAGGCGGCCGAAGTCTCCTCGAGCTCGATCAGGAAGCGCTCGACGCCGCCGAACGCCATCTGCGGCGATCGTGATCCGCGGGACAGGTTCTCGCCGTTCGGGTCGAGCAGCGCGAACACCGTGTTCTGCAGCCCTTTGCGGCCGCCGAAGATCGACTCGAGTCGCTTCGACTCCTTCGCGTTCTCGAAGGTCTGCGGGCGCACGCACACGAACTCGCGGCTGGCTTCGACGACGTCGGGATGGGACAGGACACTCCTGTCCGACTGGGTGTAGCCCGGTCACCAGACGCCCGGCACCTCGCGGCAGGCCGGAGCGGCCGACATGAGGAGGATCGGTCGGCCGGTGCGCTTCGCCTCGGCCAGCGCGCCGTCGAGCGTCCCGAACCAGGCGATCCCCGCCGACTCGGGCTCGACGCGGACGCCGATGTCGTCGGCGGTCGGCGCACGCTCGCCGCGGCGGCGCTGCGCTTCGGCGTCGGGGGCGGAGGCGAGGAGGAAGAGGCCCACCAGGGGCGCGAGGCGTGCGATCTGCTTCATACGTGGTGGGGCGAGGGCCCTGTCGGTCATCGGCACGGTGCAACCCGAGACTCGAGGAAGGGTCTCGGCCCCTGGCGACCGTCCTCATCGGGCCCTCATGGAACGGCACCTCCGAACGGCATACTCCCCCGCTCACGCCACCAGGCCGACCGCTCGCAACGCGCACGCACGGACGCCGAACCCGGCCGAGCGCGCCGGGTTGATCCATCCTTCGTTCGCTGCAGCCGAAAGCCGCCGACCTCCATGAACTCGCTCCTCCTGACCGCCGTCCTCGCCCAGGGTGGCGCGGTCGCCACGCTTCCGCTCCAGCCCGACGTCGCGCCGCGCGGGGCGCCGCCGAACATCGTCCTGGTCGTCGCGGACGACTTCGGCGTCGACCTCATGCCCTCGTACGGCGAGGGCGACGACCTTCCGTGCACGCCGGTGCTCGACGACCTCACGGCGTCGGGGATGCTCTTCCGCAACGCGTGGGCGTCCCCCCAGTGCTCGCCCGCCCGCGCGCAGCTCCTCACCGGCCGCTACGGGTTCCGGACGGGGATCGGGACGCCGGGAGGCGCACGTCTCGACCTGAGCGAGCGAACCGTCCCCGAGATGCTCGTCGGCTACAGCTCGACCGCGGTCGGCAAGTGGCACCTCGGCGCGACGGGCGCGAACCTCACGCACCCGAACGACTCGGGGTTCGAGCGATTCGCAGGGAGCCGCGCGAACCTCGACGACTACCTCGACTGGACGAAGCTCGTCGACGGCCAGCAATTCTCGACGGCGACCTACGCGACCACGGACACGACCGACGAGGCGATCGGCGCCATCCTCGCGATGCCCCAGCCGTTCTTCCTCCACGTTGCGTTCCACGCGCCGCACGGCCCGGCGCACGCGCCCGATCCGGCGCTCTGCCCCGCGCCCTGCGCCGGCGGCCTCGACTGCGCGGGCGTGGGCGGCGGTTCAGCGAACTGGCGCAAGACGCGCGCGATGGTCGGAGCGATGGACACGGAACTCGGGCGGCTCCTCGACGTGCTGGATGCGGTCGACCCACGTGCGTACGTGTTCTTCATCGGCGACAACGGCACCGGGAACGGCGCGACCCGGCCGCCGTTCGTGAACGGCCATGCGAAGGGAACGCTCTACGAGGGCGGGATCAACGTCCCGCTGGTGGTCCGCGGCCCGGGCATTCCGGCAGGGACCGAGTGCGCGGGCCTGGTGTCCGCGGTGGACCTCTTCGCGACGTTCGCCGAGCTGGCGGGTCGTCCGTCGACCGCCGAGGACTCCGTCTCTCTCGTCCCGTACTTCCGCGACCCGATGGCGTCGCTCCGAGCCACCGTGTACAGCGAGTCGTTCGCGCCGAACGCCCAGGCGTCTCTGCCGTTCACGAACCACGAGCGCGCGATCCGCGACGGCCGGTTCAAGCTGATCCGCCGGACCGGACAGCAGGACGAGCTGTTCGACCTCGCGGCGGACCCGTGGGAGTCGACGGATCTCGTGCCGACCCTGACGCCGGGCAGCCCCGCCGCCCTCGCGTATCAGAGCCTCACCGCTGGGCTCGCCGCCCTCGGCGTCGACTAGAGTGGCTCTCGCCGCGCGCGAAGGGACCGTCTTCAGTTCCCGTTGGTCGAAGACTCTTGCTGCAGGCTCTTCATCGGATCCACGATGAAGACCTCGTTCCCCGCGAACCGCTTCCGCTCGGCGCAGCGCTCCATCCTCTCGACGAGCTCCCGCGGCGTCAGCTCCGGCTGCAGCGCCAGGAGCTTCCCCGCCAGGTTCGCCACCTGCGGTGACGACATCGACGTGCCCGACTGCGGCCGGCGCTCGCCGCCCGGCACGTAGCTCTCGACCTGGTAGCCGTTCGCGTAGAGCCGCACGTGGTCGCCGAAGCTCGTGAACGCCGTCATCTCGCACGCGCTGTCCACGCCCCCCACCGTCACCAGGTTCGGAAGGCGCAGCGCGCTCGGCACGAAGCGGTCCGTCGAGCTGTCCTTGCCGGAGTTGCCCGCGCCGCACACGAACAGGATCTCTGGCGCGGAGCGGAGCGACGACTCGATGGCCTCCGCGAGCACGGTGTGGATCGCGCGGGCGTGGGCGCGGCGGTCCGCGTCAGTGCCCTCATAGCCGGTCGCGGCGAGGTTCTCGTCGATCTCGGCGACGCCCCAGCCCCAGCTCATGTTCACGACGCGCACGCCACTCGCGCGGAAGTAGGCGACCGTCTCGTGGCACATCGCCGCGAAGCGGTGGGCCCACGCGAGGGTCATGCGCTCGCCCGGCTCGCGGTGATCGAGGCCCACGCGGGCGACCACCAGCCGCGCGAACGGATTGCCGGCCACCGCGATCCCCGCGACGTGCGTCCCGTGGACGTGCATCGCGTAGTGGCCCAGCAGCTCGACGAAGGCCGGCGCCTCCTCCGCGCTCAGCGCCCCCATCGTCGCCTGGAGGTCGCGCGCGGCCGGGCTGTCGATCGACGCGAGGAGGTCCGACAGGCCCTCGTCATGGGCCAGCACACGCGCCCAGACCTCGTCGTCGGGGTGGCGCGCGTAGAGCAGCTCGGGCGTCGGACGCAGGTCCGGGCCGTAGGCGATCCCATGCACGTCGTCTACGAAGCCGTTGCCGTCGTCGTCGAGACCGTTCGGGGTTTCGGCAGAGTTCGTCCAGAGCTGCCCGCCGAACAGGTCCACGTCGACGCCGGTGTCCCACACGGCGATCCGGACCGGCGCGCCCGGACCGTCGGCGTCGAGCGCCACCTCGCGCTGGCTCCACAGGTCGGCGAACGCGCGCTCGTGCGCCTCCATGTACGCCCCGTAGGCGCCGGAGATCTCGTGCTTGAGCGGGAGCATGATCCGCACGCCGTTCGCCAGCATCAGGAACATGCGCGCGCTCTCGCCGTCGACCTCACCGCCGCCCACCGCGCTGCCGAGCGTCGAGCGCATCGCCATCTGGAGCAGGCCTTCGCTCAGGAAGCTCGTCTTCGCGGCCCGCCGCCCGATCTCGTGGCGGACGACGTCCCACGGGTGCTGCTCGACCAGCGCGCGCAGGCGCTCGGCGTAGAGCGCGCGGAGCGCGTCAGGATCGCCGTCGCGCTCGGTGCGCACCGCGATCCACGCTTCGAAGTGCAGGCCGGCGACGAGGCGCAGGTCTTCGCGCTCCTCCAGCGAGCGTGCGCGCGAGAGGTAGCGCGCGGCCTCCTCCCACTCCTCGCGCACGATCGCGGCGTGCAGCGCGCGCTGCGCCAGCTCCTTCTCCAGCGCGGGCGCGAGGCGGTACTGCTCGAAGAGGTCCGCGAGGTCGGCCGCGACCGCGTCCGCGAGCGCGCGAAGCTGGGCGTCCGCTGCCACCAGCTCCAGGACCGGGAGCTCGAGCTCGTAGCGCGCCGCGGGGAGCTCCTCCATCGAGGACAGCAGCGGCCGCTCGTCCGCGGCCTCCTGTGCGAGGAGCGGCGCGGTCCAGAGAACGGCGATCGGCGCGAGGAGGGACAGGGTCATCGGTCTCGGGAAGGGCTGGAATCGGAGACGGGCGAATGGGTGGACGGCGCGCGCAGCACGGCGCAGCAGAGAGCGATCATCCGCGCCTCGAACGCGTCGAGGTCGGCGTGCAGCTCGAGCCAGGAGCGGGTCATCTCGTCCTCGCTGCGGTCGAGGTAGAGGCCGGCGAGCGCGCCTTGCATGAAGCTCAGTCGCTCCAGCAGCTCGGCGCGCGACAGGTGCGGCAGCGCGCGCGCGAACGCGGTGACGAAGCGCTCGCGCACCGGCAGCGCGAACTCCTCGCCGAACGGCCCCCACTCCGGGTCGCCGTCGATGATCCCGCGATAGATCAGGTGGACGATGCTGACGCCGGGCGCGATCGGGTCGCTCCAGGCGTCGATGATCGGGCGCTGCGCGGCGGAGAGGATGCGCTCGAGGTTATGGCCGTCGCCGCCGCCCTCCGCCTCCAGCGCATCGAGCGCCGCCAGCCGGGCGCGGTAGAGCGGCACGACGCGCAGCTCCAGCATCTCGGCGAAGAGCTGGTCCTTGTCGCGGAAGTGGTAGTGCAGCGACGGCTGGTGGACCCCCGCCTCCCGGGCGACGGCGCGCAGCGAGGTGGCGGCGACGCCGTGCTTCGCGAAGAGGAGCTGCGCCGCCTCCAGGATCCGTCGCCGGGTCTCGTCGCCGTTGCGACGGGTCCGGGGGCGGTCCGCAGGGGCACCCTCGGCCTCGCTCTTAGCTGATCGCATGATCGGATCATATGATCAAACAAGAAGACAGCGCCACCCTCCCGGCAGAGTTTCTCGCGCTCACCAATCCACGATGAGCCGCACGGCCACCTGCGGGAACCAGCCCTCGGTGTCCGGCACCACCAGGTCGGACCCCGCCGCGACCGAGCCGTCGATGTAGAGCGCCCCGGCGCCCGCCTGGACGGTCCAGGTCCCGCCGGACTCCCACTGGACCTGGGGCATGAGCAGCGTCGACCAGCCGGCGTCGGCGAAGACCTCCGTGTCGACCTCCAGCCCGAGCGTCCAGGCCGGCGCGAGGTCCCGGAAGCCCGTCACGTTCGCGACCAGCCCCACCTCGTCCCGCACGTCCCTACCGACGTACGCCCCGAGCCCGACCATCGCCAGCCCGCTCCACCGCTCGTCGAAGCGGACGCCGGGGACCCAGAGGAGCGTCAGGTGCCACGCGTCCTCGTCGAGCAGCCGCTCGACGATCCCCTGGACGCCCTGCGCCACCCCGAGCTCCTCGTCGACGTCGAACGTCCACTGCGCGGCGGTCTTCAGCGAGAAGAGGCTCCCCTCCACCATCGGGAACTCCAGCTCCAGGGCGAGGCCGTCCGCGACGGCGACCTCGACCTCCGGCGCGATCTCCGACGCCGCCGGGTCGTCCCCGTCGATCGGCAGGACAGCCAGCGCGTTCGCCTCGACCTCGCCGCGCTCCGCGCCGAGGCCCCGCACCAGGTCGAACACCATCGGCTCGGGGATCTCGACGTCACCCGCGACGCCGCGGCACGCGGCGCAGGCGAGGACCGCCGTCGCCGCGAGGCCTCTCGCGGCCCATTCCCAGGCGACCCCGCGCCGGAGGGGCCGAGGCGCCGACGGGGAGTTTCCGCGGAAACTCCGCCGGTCCGCGGACCGGTTCGCGAGAGGCCCCCGGGAGGCGAGCGGCGCTCTGGCGCCCACGGGCCTCCGCCCCACCACCGTACGCAAGAGAGAGATCACGGCATGGAACGCCTCGACCGTCGCGAGTTCATCAAGACCGCCTCCCTGGCCTCGGCCGGGATCCTCGTCGGCAGCGCCTCCGCATTCACGCGACGCTACGGCGACGCCCGCCCGATCGCGGTCATCAACGGCCAGGTTCTGACCGTCGATGGCCAGAATCGGGTCGCCGAGGCGTTCCTGTGCGTCGACGGCACGTTCTCGTTCGTCGGGTCGACGCGGGAGGTGCTCGACCGGATGCCCGACGGGGCGCTCGTCCTCGACGCGGGCGGCAAGTCGGTCATCCCCGGCCTGAACGACAGCCACACGCACATCGTCCGCGGCGGGATGATGTACGCGCTGGAGCTGCGGTGGGACAACGTCCACTCCATCGAGGACGGGCTGGAGCGCCTGCGCGCCCAGGCCGCGCGGACGCCGAAGGGCCAGTGGATCCGCGTCGTCGGCGGCTACAGCTGGGAGCAGTTCAAGGAGCGCCGGCTGCCGACGATCGACGAGATCAACCGCGCGGTCCCCGACCACCCGGTCCTGGTCAAGTACCTGTACGCGCACGCGATGCTCAACGCGAAGGGCGTCGAGGAGGTCGGCTACAACGGGCCCGACGCGCCGACGTACCCCGGCGGCTACATCGCCCGAGACCGCCACGGCAAGGCGACCGGCATGATCATGGCGGACCCGTCGGGCCTCATCCTCTACAAGACGCTCGCGCGCACGCCGAAGCTCTCGTACGAGGAGCAGCTCATCTCGACGCGGCACTACCACCGCGAGCTCAACCGGCTCGGGATCACGAGCGCGGCCGACTGCGGCGGCGGCGGGATGGTCTATCCCGACGCGTACGGGGTCATCCACGACATCCACGACCGCGGCCAGCAGACGGTCCGCATCGGGATGTCCACGTTCCCCCAGGTGAAGGGCCAGGAGGACGAGGACTACCGCCGGTGGACGAAGCTGTACCAGGCGGGCTCCGGCACGCCGATGCTGCGGTTCGTGGGCGCGGGCGAGAACATCTGCTGGGCGTCGTACGACTACGAGATCTTCTCGATGCCGCGACCGGACATCGACCCGGACGCCGAGCTGCGCGTCGAGCACATCCTGCGCACGACGAACGAGGCCGGATGGCCGTCGCGTCAGCACATGACGTACAACGAGACGATCGACCGCCTCCTGCCGGTCTACGAGCGCGTCGCCCACGACGTCCGCGGCCTCGCGCCCCACTGGGTCGTCGACCACGCCGAGACCATCACGGAACAGAACATCGAGCGGATCGCGCGGCTCGGCGGCGGCATCGCCGTCCAGAACCGCATCGCGTACCAGGCCGAGGACTTCCTGCGGCAGTACGGCGCGGCGGAGCTCGCCCAGACACCGCCACTTCGAAAGATGCTCAACATGGGCATCCCCGTCGGCGGAGGCACGGATTCGACGCGCGTGTCGAGCTACAACCCGTGGCTCTCGCTCGAGTGGATGGTCACCGGCAAGTCGGTCGGCGGCCTGCAGATGTACGGCGAGGAGAACCTCCTGGAGCGCCTGGAGGCCCTGCGCGCGTGGACCAAGGGGAGCGCCTGGTTCACCGGCGAGGACAAGGACAAGGGCGCCATCGCCGCGGGCGAGTACGCGGACTTCGCGATCCTCGACCGCGACTACCTGCAGGTCGCCGACGCAGAGATCCGGGACATCACTTCGAACCTCACCGTAGTGGGCGGGAGCGTGGTGTTCGCGAAGGACGCGCACGCGGAACACTGCCCCGACATTCCGGCGCTGAAGCCGTCCTGGTCACCGGTCAACGTGTACGGCGGCTACTGATCCCGGTGCTCCCACGCACGGACGGCATCAACTATGCTCCCGCCGATCCACGCACGAAGGAACTGCCAGGGAGGTGACCGTGAGATCGTTCGAGAAGATGACGAAGGCCGAGGTGGTCAGCGCGCAGCGCGCCTGGGCGAAGGCCGTGGTCGAGCAGGACGTCGAGGAGCTCCTCGCGCTGTACGACTTCGGCGGCGCGGACGAGCCGCTCCTGTTCAAGCCGACGCTCGCCGACGTGATCCGGCTCGACGAGGCAGGGGCGCGCTCCTACTTCGTCGGCGGCAACCCGGACTACCCGAACGACCACGGGTTCCTGAAGAACGGGTGGAAGCACGTCGACTTCCAGAGCGCCGTCGGGCCGATCCTCAAGGCCGGCGGACTCGGCTACAAGGACATGGGGCACTACACCTTCGTCAACGAGCGAGGGGACGCGACGCGCGCGGACTACACGTTCGCGTACCACAAGCTGGGCGGCAGGGTGCTCATCTCCCTGCACCACTCGTCGCTCACCTGGATCCCGCCGACGAGCTGAGCACGGGCGCCCCCGCCGGGTACCCCGCGGCCTCCAGGATCGCCTCGGTCACCCGCGCGCCGAGCGCCGCCGAACCCTCCTTCGTGAAGTGCACGTCCGCCTCGCGCTGGATGGGCTCGGGGTAGGCGCTCGCGAACGCGAACAGGTCGTTCACGTCGACGCCTTCGGCCGCCATGACCTCCAGCGCGACGGCGTTGTACTCGACGCTGTCGCGCGGTTCACGGTGCGGGCGGACGTCGCCAGGCGGCACGGGCGTCGTGGTCGCGAAGACGAGCCGTGCGTCGGTCTCCTTCATCCGACGCACGAGCGTCGTCAGCTGCTCGCGATACCGCTCGGGGTCCGCCTGGTGCGGGTCGTCGGCGTTGCGCGAGTTCTTGCCGGTCTCGGGGTGCACGCGCTTGAGGTCGTGCAGGCCGAAGTTGAAGTGGATCACGTCCCACTCGCCGCCCTCCAGCGCGAGCCACCGGTCGATGTTCTCGACGCCCTTGTTCGTTCCGGCACAGTTCTCGGGGTTGCGCTTCGGCCCGCTGTTCCGCGGTCGGACGACGACGGCGCGGCCCGCGAGGCCCTCCTCGACGTGCGGCGTGTAGCCGATGGAGATCGAGTCGCCGAGGAGCAGCACGCGGAACGGCTCGGGCAGCGGCTCGCGGGCGGGCGCGGCGACGTCGCCCCGGGACGAGCACGCGGCGGCGAGGAGCGAGAGGAGGGCGACGGCGAGGAAGGGAACAGTGAGGAGGGATCGGGTCATGCACAGAGCATGCCGCGCCACGCGCCGCGGCGCCGCCCCCGCGATCCGCTGGAGTAGCATGAGCCCACGCATGGAGAGCGAGGCGGAACGAGCACCCGAGCTGCAGAGTGAGCTTCCGGGGGAGCAGCCCGGCGACGTCCTGGGCCGGTACCGGCTCGTCGAGCGGATCGGAGAGGGCGGCATGGGCACGGTCTGGCGCGCCGAGCAGACCGAGCCCGTGCGCCGGACCGTCGCCGTCAAGGTGATCAAGCTCGGCCTCGACACGCGCGAGGTCGTCCAGCGCTTCGAGGCCGAACGCCAGGCGCTCGCGCTCATGGATCACCCCGACGTGGCCAAGGTGCTCGACGGCGGCGCGACCGAGAGCGGCCGGCCGTACTTCGTGATGGACCTCGTCGAGGGCGTGCCGATCACGCAGTTCTGCGACGACGAGGGCCTCAACCGCCGCGCGCGGCTGGAGCTGTTCGCGCGCACCTGCGACGCCCTCCACCACGCGCACTCGCGCGGCATCGTCCACCGCGACGTCAAGCCGTCGAACGTGCTCGTCGCGCGGCGCGACGGCGTGCCGACGCCGCGGATCATCGACTTCGGGATCGCGAAGGCCACGCACGCCGACCTGGGCCCGAAGACGCGCGTCACCGAGCACGCCCAGGTGCTCGGGACGCTGGAGTCGATGGCTCCGGAGCAGACCGGCGCCGGGACCGCAGACAAGGCCGGCATCGACGCGCGCGCCGACCTGTACTCGCTCGGGGTGCTCCTGTACGAGCTGCTCACCGGCGCGCTGCCGTTCGACCTGAAGCGCGCGATGGAGAGCGGCTACGACGAGGTGCTCCGCACGATCCGCGAGGAGACGCCGCTCCCGCCGTCGCGCCGCGTCACGAAGCTCGACGTGCAGCGCGCGGGGCGCCCGATTCGCGGCGACCTCGACCGCGTCGTGATGAAGGCGCTGGAGAAGGACCGCACGCGCCGCTACGCCACCGCCAGCGACCTGGCCGACGACGTGCGCCGCTTCCTCGACGGCCGGCCGGTGCTCGCGGTACCGCCGAGCCCGTGGTACCGCCTGCGGAAGCTCGCGCGCCGCAACCGTGCGCTCGTGCGGGCGTCGGCGGTGGGCCTCGCGGCCCTCGCGGTCTCCGCCGTGGTGCTCGCGCGGGCCGCCGGTCAGGAGCGCGCCCGCGTCGCCGACCGGTCCGCCCGCGCGGTCGAGGCGATCGACGCGGCGACGCTGGCGCTCGGCCTCGCGATCCCCTCCCCCATCGGGAAGGACGCGGAGTGGACCGCGGCGCGCGCTCGCCTGCAGCGCGTCGCCGATCTGGCGGCGGAAGGCCCTCTCGACCCGAACGTCAGGGCGCGCGCGAACGACCTGCTCGCGCGCGCCGAGGTCGCGTCCGCCGAGCGCGACGTCGCGGCGCGGATCGAGGACGTCCTGATCACCTGCGCGTCGCACCCCGACCTCCCGAGCTGGCAGCGCATGGAGCGCGAGCTCGCGGGACTGATCACCGAGCACGGCATGGACGTCGATCGCGACGAGCCCCTCGCCGTCGCGGCCGCGATCCGTGAGCACCGGTTCCGCGAGCGCTTCACCGACGCGCTGGAGCTGTGGATCGCGACGCGCGGGTACATGTCCGGCCTCGGCGGGCCACCCGCGACGCGTGAGATGATGCAGCCGTGGGCCGAGGCGATGTACGCCGTCGACGACGACCCTCTGCGCACCGGGATCCGCCGCGTCATCTACGAGCAGCAGCGCCCCACGCCCGAGGACGTCGACGCCCTAGTCGGCGACACGGACCTGGGGGCGCTCTCGCCGCGGGCGCTGACCTGGCTCGCGACGACCTACTCGATCGCCGGCGCGCACGAGGAGTCGGACCGGATCCTGCGGGACGCGATGCACCGCCACCCCCAGGACGTGATGCTCTTCTTCGACTACGGCCGCGGGCTCGCCGCGCGCGGGCGGTGGAACGAGGCGCTCCGCATGTACGCGCGCGCGACGGCGATCCGACCGGACGCGGGCGGGATCTGGCGGATGACGGGCCTCGCACTCGCGGAGCTCGGCGAGCTGGAGAACGCGCGCGAGGCCCTGCGGGCGGCGTGCGCACGCGAGCCGGAGTACGGCCCGAGCTGGGTCGACCTCGGCGAGGTGCTCCTGCGGATGGAGCTCGCCGACGACGCCCTGGAGGCCGGCGTTCGAGCCGTCGACCTGATGCCCGACAGCGACGCGGCGAAGAGCGTCGTCGACCGGGCGCTGGACCTGGGGGCCGGCGATGGATGAGCCGACCGAGAGCGGCGGTCCCGCGAACGAGCTGGAGGAGCTCATCGCGGAGTGCCTGCTCGCGCCGTCGGGCGAGCGTGACGCGGCGGTGGAGGCGGCGTGCGCCGTGCACCCTGCGCTCGCCGACGCGCTCCGCGAGCGCTGGAGCGCACTGCGGGCGGTCGGGCTCGACGCGTTCATGGCCGCGAGCGATCCGTCCGCGACGGCGATGCCGGACGTCCTCGGCGACTTCGAGATCGGCCGCACGCTCGGCGGCGGCGGGATGGGCGTCGTCTACGCCGCGCGGCAGCTCTCGCTCGGTCGCGAGGTGGCCCTGAAGCTGATGCGGCCCGAGGGCCTCTACTTCGCCGACGCGCGCGAGCGGTTCCGCCGGGAGGCCGAGGCGATCGCGCGGCTGGAGCACCCGAACATCGTCAAGGTCTTCTCGTTCGGCGAGGAGGACGGCGTGCCGTACTTCGCGATGGAGCGGATCGACGGCCTGACGTTCAACGACGTCCTGAAGGCGCTGAAGGGGCGCGAGCCGGGGACGCTGTCGGGCGGTGATCTGCGCGAGGCCGTGGACGGCGCACCAGCGCCGCTCTTCGAGCGGAGCTGGTGCGACGCCTGCGTCGAGGTCGCGCGCCAGGTCGCGGTCGCGCTGGAGCACGCGCACGGTCAGGGGATCGTGCACCGCGACGTGAAGCCGTCGAACGTCGCGCTCACGCGGGACGGTCGGATCCAGCTCCTCGACTTCGGCCTGGCGGGCTCGGACGACACCGAGCGCCTCACGCGCTCCGGCGGCCAGCTCGGCACGATCGGCTACATGGCGCCCGAGCAGATCCGCGGCGAGCGCGAGCTCGACGCGCGCTGCGACGTGTACGCGCTCGGCCTGACGCTCTACGAGTTCCTGACGCTCCGGACGGCGTTCGGTGGCGAGACCCGGCACGAGATCGAGTCCGGCGTGCTCGGCGGCTCGGCCGCCGCGCCGCGTTCGCTGAACCCGCGCGTGTCGCTCGACCTGGAGCGCGTCTGCCTGAAGGCCATGGACGTCGATCCTGCGCGGCGGTACCCGACGGCGGCCGCGTTCGCGGACGACCTCCTGCGCGTCCTGGAGAAGCGCACGGTGTCTGCGCGGTCGCCGGGCGTGCTGCTGCGTGCGCGCCGCTGGGCCCAGCGCCACCCGGCACGCGCGATCGGGCTCGTCGCCGCGTTCGGGCTCTTCGTCGTCGCCCCGGCGACGCTCTACGTGCGCGAGCTCGCCTACAGCGAGTCGCTGGCGAACTCGCTGCGGGCCGAGCAGCGCGCGCTGCGCGAGGCGACCGCGTCGCTGGAGTTCGTCGAGCGACTGTTCATCTCCTCCGACCCGTACCGCGGGAGCAACCCGGACATGCGGGTCAAGGAGCTGATCCGCGACCGGATCGCCGAGTTCCAGCGCATGGAGGGGCTCGAGGGGCTCCCGCGGCTGGAGGCACGCCTCGCGCTGGGCCTGAGCGGCGTCGCGTGCTCGTTCTCGCTCCAGCCCGAGGCGCTGCCGCTCGCCGAACGCGCGTACGCGCTGGAGAATGAGCTCGGCGAGCCGGTCGTGATGAACAAGACGCGGCCGACGCAGATCCTCGCGCAGGCGCTGTCCGGGACCGGTCGCCGCGACGAAGCGATCGCGCTGCTGCGCGAGGGGCTCGACAGCACCCCGGCGACGGACGAAAAGGCACTGGCCGACCTGTCGTTCAAGCTCGCCGACCTGCTGATCGGGGAGCTCGCGTACGCGGAGGCCGAGGCGCTGCTGCGGACGGCGCTCGAGCACTACTCGCCGGCCGAGGGCGCCCTCGCCGAGGGCAACATGTCCATCCGCTGGCGGCTCGCCGCGACGCTCTCCGGCCAGGGCCGCCACGAGGAGGCGCTGGCCGAGGCGGAGCCGACGATCGACGTCGCGCGCGGGCTGTATCCCGAGGAGCATCCCGCGGTCGCAGAGAGCCTGCACCAGATGGGCATGGCGCTCGCGGGCCTGGGCGAGGTCGACGAGGCGATCGACCTCCAGATGGAGGCGACCGAGGTCATCGACGGCTTCTACGGGCCGCGGAGCGCGCCCTCGTACCGGTTCCACAGCGACCTCGCGAACCTCCTCGGCATCCGCGGGGACTTCGAGCTGGGGACCGAGGAGGCGGAGCGCGCGTGGGAGACGGCGCGGGAGCTCTACGGCGACGACGCGCAGGCGACGATCGACGCGCGGACCGTCGTCGAGGTGTACCGACGGCGGAGGGCGCAGGGTCGGTAGATCCACACGGCGGGGCGGTAGGCTCGGGAGCATGCTGCTCTCGATCCTCGCCGCGTCCCTCTCCCTCGCTCCGCCGCAGTCCGGGGACGCGCCGCCGCCGAACGTCCTCTGGCTGACCGTCGAGGACATGAGCCCGTGGATCGGGCCGTACGGCGACACGACCGTGCCGACGCCTCACCTGGACGCGTTCGCGCGCGAGGCGATCCGCTACGACAACGCGTTCTCCGGCTCGCCCGTGTGCGCGCCGGCCCGGACCGCCCTGATCACGGGCATGCGGCCGACGCGCATCGGCGCGATGCACATGCGGACGCGGTCGCGCAGCAAGGCGGCGGGCGACGATGCGTACGGCGACCTGCCGCTCTACGAGGCCGTGCCCCCGCCGTTCGTGCGCTGCTTCCCCGAGACGCTGCGGCGCGCGGGCTACCACGTCACGAACAACTCGAAGACGGACTACCAGTTCGTCGCACCCGCGTGGACCTGGGACGCGTCCTCGCGCAAGGCGCACTACCGGGACCGGCCGGAGGGCGCGCCGTTCTTCGCGGTCTTCAACCACACGGGGACGCACGAGAGCCAGGCGTTCCCGACGGCGCGGAAGCGCCCGTCGGCCGTCGCACTGGAGGACGTTCCGATCCCCCCGTTCTACCCCGATACACCCGCCGTGCGCGACGCGATGAAGCGCACGTACGACAACATCGCCGCGATGGACGCGTGGTTCGGGAAGAAGCTCGCCGAGCTGGAGGAGAGCGGGCTCGCGGACTCGACGATCGTGTTCTTCTACTCCGACCACGGCGTCGGACTGCCGCGGGGCAAGCGCTCCGTCTACGGCACGGGGACGCGGGTCCCGCTGCTCGTGCGGATCCCCGAGGCGTATCGGCGCGCGGCCGCTGCTCCGTCGTCGCCGACCGACCGGCTCGTGAGCTTCATCGACTTTGGGCCCACCGTGCTGAGCCTCGCGGGGATCGCGCCGGACGAGCGGCTCGACGGCCGCGCGTTCCTCGGCCCGCACGCTGCGGCGCCGAGGCAGCACGTCTTCCTGCACGCCGATCGTTTCGACGCGGCGCGGGACCGGACGCGCGCGATCACCGACGGACGGCGCCTCGTCGTGCACAACCTCATGCCCGAGGTCCCGCACCTGATCGCGAACGCCTACCGCGAGCGGATCCCGATGACCCACGACCTGTATGCGCTGCGCGACGGCGGCGCGCGGTCCGACGCGCGAACGCCCGCGCAGTGGCAGGTCGCGTCGATCCGACGCCCGCGGGTCGAGTGGTACGACGCGGCGAACGACCCCTGGGAGGTCGTCGACCTCGTGCACGCGGACATGGAGGCGCCGGCTCGCGAGGCCTTCGAGCGGCTCGACCGGGCGCTGGAGAGCGACCACGGCAGCGCGGACGTCGACCTCGGCCTCCTCGACGACGAGGCGGCGATGGTGCGTGAGCGGCTGTGGGGGTCCGACGAGGGGCAGCCCACGACCGCGAACCCGGAGTGCAGCGTCGAGCTGGACCTCGGCACCGGACGCACCACGCTGCACGTCACGTGTGCGACCGAGGGCGCTTCGATCGGTCTGCGCGATGGTCCGGACGCGCCCTGGCGGGTGTACGACCCCGCGCGACTCGAGGTACCGGGCGACGCCGAGGTCCTGGAGGTGCGCGCGCACCGCATCGGGCACCTGCCCTCGGAGGTCGTCCGGGTCCCGCTGCGCTGACCGCCTCCGCGCGCGTATCCTCGCGCGGGCCCTGCCGGGACGCCTGCCCCCCCACCGCCCTCCCATGCACTCGACCTCGTCCGCGCTCCGTGGAGCGCTCGCCGCCCTCGCGACGCTCGCCTCCTGCGCCGCGACCGCTCCGACCTCCCCGCCGCCTGGACGCCTCGACTACGGGTTCTTCGCTGACACCACCGTGGCCTTCCTGAGCCGCCTCGAGCTCCCGACGTCGAGCGAGGACGCCGTGCTCGCGCGGCGCTTCATCGATCGCGAGGGCGAGTTGGAGACGAGGCTCCGGGACAGCCTCGCCGAAGGGCACCGTGTGATCCGGGCGATGGTCGCCTACTCGCTCCAGCTCGTGACGATCAGCGACGCGGGCACGACGGACGCGGAGCAGGTGGCGGCCTACGCCGAGTACGTCCGCGGAATCGCCGACGGAGTGGCCGAGTCGCTCGACCTGGACCCGCGCGACCTCCGGCCGACGCTGGAGGTCGTGGAGACGCGGACGAAGCTCTCGAACGCGCTGCTCGCCGCGCAGCCGATCCTGGCCGTCGCGATCCGCGAGGCGCTCCTGCTCGCGGACGAGGCGTCGAGCGAACTCGACCTGCTCGCTCGCGCGCTCGACGGCCGGATCGACGCGGAGTTCGCGGACGTCATCCGCTACCACGAGAACCTGGAGCAGGAGCGCCGCGTCGTGCTCCAGGCGCTGGAACGGGTCCACGCGCACTTCCAGGGCGACGAGGACGCGCTGGAGGAACTCCGGCAGAGCGGCGCGCTGTACGACCGCGGGCTCCTCGTCGACGAGGTCACGACGTACGAGGACGTATCGGCGGTGCGTGAGCACCTGACCGAGCGCCTCGAAGGGCTCGCGAGGATCCGCGCCGCGATCGAGGCGGACTGGGCCGACTATCGCGAGGCGCACCGCGAGGTCGACGTCCTCGCGTCGCGCGCGGCGCGGCGGATCGACGAGTACCGGATCACGCTCCTCATGTGGCTCCGCGGCCACCAGAAGCTCGCGGCGGGCGTGCGCAACCCCGCCGAGTGGTTCGACATCAACGAGGTGCCCGCGTCGCTCGTCAAGCTCGGCGTCGAGGCCGGGTACTGACGGCGACACCCCGCCCCAACGACGAGCGCCCCCGGCCCTGGTCGGGCCGGGGGCGCTCGTGATCAGCTCGGCGCGCCCGTCAGGACGCGCGTCGCTCACGACACATCAGTTGAAGGTGATGCAGATGGCGTCCGAGAAGTTGGACGTCGGCATCCCCATCCCGTCGTTGTCGCGGTGCCACAGCTGGAAGCAGAACGTGTCGCCGGGCATGGCCGGGATCGTTCCGGTTCCGCCGCCGCCGGCGATCGGGATCACCGTCAGGTCCGGGCTGAACGAGACCTCGCCGGTCGCGCCGCTGTCGAGCACGTTGGTCGCGTAGCGACCGATCGCGACGCTGCCGATGCAGAGGTTGCCCGTGCTGCCGCCCGGGTTCGGGAGGAAGATCGTGTCCTGCGACACCACGAAGTAGCCGAGCGCGTTCGTCGGCAGGCTCGTGACGGTCAGGGTCACGTCGTTGTCGGCGGCGACGTCGCTGCCCGTCGCGCAGAGCTCACCGTTCGAGCCGGTGCTGTTGTCGACGCCGATGCAGACGAGCTCGCCGAGCGTCGGATCGCCGACCTTGACGCGCATGTCGTACGCGGCCGACTCGCCGGAGAAGTGGTCGACGCGGACGACGATCGACTGCGCGGAGCCGCTCGAGTTCGTGTACGACGCGTTCTCGTTGTCCGTCGTCGAGAAGCCCGACGCGACGACCGAGCCGGGGCAGCCGGCGGAGGTGTCGTAGATGACGAGGTCGATGTCCGCGAGATCGTCGGCGAACAGGATGTCGACCGTGATCGACTCGCCGTCGGCCAGGTTCAGGCTGTAGTAGTCACCGTCGTCGGCGCCGCCCGTGCCGCCGCAGGGGCGGACGATCAGGCCGTTCGAAGCGCCGAGCGGGATCGGGATCGCCGTCCCGCACTCGTCGTTGTCCTCGAGCGCGTCGTCCGCGAAGAGCGGGTTGAGGCTCAGGACCATGTCGTACTCGTTGCAGATGTTGCCGAAGTTGTTGACCCGGATGGTCATCGCTTCGTCCACACCGGTGCAGTTCGCGAAGCTGACGCGCTCGTCGTCCGTGACCGTGAAGCCCGTGTCGACGATCGTGTCCGTCGAGTCATAGAGGATCAGGTCGAGGTCGGAGATCGCGTTGTCGAAGAAGATCTGACCGATGATCTCGGAGTTCGCGGGGAGCGTGAACGAGTAGTAGTCGTTGTCGTCCGCGACCTCCTGGATGAGCCCGCTGTACGAGTCGATCGCGATCGGAGCAGCCTCCGCGAGGCTGTCGTTCGGCTCGAAGCGATCGTCGCCGATGCCACAGCCGATGCAGTCGCCGGAGAGGTCGCTACGAACGACCATGTAGAACGACGCGAAGACGTTCGCCGGGTAGCCGCCGAAGAAGAAGCAGTTCGCGGTGCCGTCCGGGTTGAGCTGACGGAACAGGTCGCCGGTCGTGAGGCCGGAGCCGGCGCCGCCGGGGTTCTGGAACACCGTGCCGTCGCCCTCGGGGACGTTCAGCGGGTCGCCGCTGATCAGCGGGCCGGTGAGCGTGCCGTTGCCGGCGTTGGTGAACTGGATCGACCAGCCGAAGCGGTCGCCGGTGCCGTTCGTGTAGACGCCGTTGCCGTCGCCGCGGAGGCAGACGCCGAGGCCGCTGAGGTCGACGTCGAACAAGAAGGAGGCGATCCCGCCGGTCGAGGCCGGGAGGCCGGTGAGGTCGATGACGATGTGGGGCGCGTCCGTCGTCGCGGGCAGGCCGCAGGCGGCGAAGCGCTCGAACAGCGCGAGCTGCACGTCGAGGCCGGTCGCGTCGGTCGAGTCGGTCGCGTAGCCGATCTGCAGGCTGGAGATCGTGTAGCTGTCCTGGGTCCCGACCAGGTCGGGCGACGACGTCGAGGGGATCCGGCCCTCGTCGATGATGATGCTGCCGTCGTCGATGTCGTACAGGAAGCCGGTAGGCGCCGTGTTGTTGTAGACGGCTTCACCGAGACCGCCCACGCCACGCGAGGCGCCGGCGGGGGCGGGCGTCAGGACGCCGGTGACAGCGTCGTAGACACCGATGTAGGTGGTGGTGCGCGCGTTGAACGGCACGACGTTCCCGGTCGTGGCGTCCTGCGCGGCCGCGACGCTGGACGCGAGGACGGCGCCGGCGAGCGAAAGGGCAAGCTGGTTCATGGTGGAGAGTAGGAGTGGGGCGAAAGCGGGCGCGGGCAAGGGCGCGCCAAGGACGATCAAGACTAGGAGGGAAATCGCGGCGAGGGTGCCATTTGCGGGACTCGTGCGCGATCTGCCTCTCGATTCGAGCCAAGCGTCCCGACCCGGACCACGCGATGGACCGCGCGCGTGAAGAAGCGTCACGGAGGTCTCGATCGGTAGGCGTCAGCGGGCGCGGACTTCGAGCACGACGTCGAGGTCGCCGGTGCGCGCCTGGACGGTCGCGAAGGGCACGAACTCACTCCCGACGACGAACTCGCCTACGTCGTCGCTCCCGAAACTCGTCACGTGGGCACCGACCGAGATCTCGACCAGCTCGCCCGCAGCAACACGCTCGAACCGGAAGAGCCCATCCGAGTCGAGGGACAGGATCCTCGTGTTGTTCAGGACAACGACCGCGCGCTGGCGCGAGCGGGTCGGTGCAGTCCTTCCCTCGGACGGCTCCCGCAGACGCTCGTACCAGTCGCCCACGACGCGCCCCGCGATCGCGCCGAATCCCTCGAGGACGATCTCCGCCGAGGCGGCACCGTCGTGGACGAAGGTCGGCAGGTCAGCGGACGCACTCCAGGTCCTGCCCTCGTCGATCACGTGGTAGTACCACGTGCCGTGCGGGAGTCGTTCGAACCGGGCGCGACCGCCTTTGACCGACGCGGAGGTGACCTGCTGCACGGCCCCGCTCCCGTCGTCCTCGAACAGGATCAGCGACATCGACGATTCGACCCGCGCTCCCGACGCGTAGCGGACGACGACTTCCGCCGGGAACGCGAAGGCCCACGGGTCGTCCACCCTCCGCGCTTCGCCCGGTTCGAGGTCGAGGTCGAGGGCGAGGCGCCGTCCATCGAACTGGAGCTCGAGCAGGTTCGTTCCCCTCTCGACCCAGAGGTCGAACCCACCGGCGGCGGTCTCGCCGTGCTGGATCTCGATGCCGCCGATCTCCCAGCGTCCGTCGGCACTGACGTCGACGCGCTCGACGCTTCGCGTGACGCGGGGGACGTCGACGCCGGACCGCTCGACGAGAGCCTTCTCCTCCGGACCGAACTCGCGCGCGCGATAGAGGATGACGGCCGCCTGGACCGGGCCGTTCTCTGGTAGCTCGAGCTGTCCGAAGAGCCGCGCGTGTCGGTTCAGCCCGACCACGAACGGCGTCCCGTGGCCATGGTCCGCGGGGACGCCGATCGCGGCGGTCGCGTGGTCCGGCGCGGAGATCTCGACGCCGGCTACCGCGGACCTCGGGAGGACCGCCCTGCCCCCCTCGTCGGTCACCGCGAACAGCGAAACGCCGGCGTCGATCCTCGCACCGGCCAATGGACGCATGGACGGGACCGACACGACGCGGAACTCGACGGCGTCCCCCATCGACGGAACCGCGATCTCCAGGACCACCGTCCGCGACCTCCCCTCGAACGGGGACGTGAACGCCGCCTCGGTCGTGAGGCCGCCCGCCGGTGGCGTCGCGGTGACCGCCACGGTCCGCGTCGGGAGCACGTGGAAGGACGCGCGCCCGCTGGCGTCGGTCCGCGCCACTCCCCCCGCGTCGAGCGCACCGAGGAATTGCGGCGAGACGGCCTGGTCCACGGCGACGATCGCGCCCTCCACCGGTCCCTTCGTCGACCCGTTGCTCGAGCGCACGACGATGTCGAGTCGGCCGAACTGGGAGCGAGCGGCCTCGACGTTCTGGGTGGCCGCAGCAGGCACCGATCGGCCAGCCGTGCGCTCGTCCAGCGCGGGCGCCGCGAGGACGGGGCGGGCGCCAGGGGCTGCGGCCCCGCCGCCGGTCTCTTGCGCCTGCAGACCGCCGGGGGCGGGCCGGTCCACCTCGGACAGCAGAACCAGGAGAACCGCGACGACGACGACGAGCGAGGCGGCGAGCAGGAGCGAGCGAATGGTGGGAGTCCGTGGCGGTACAGCCTGACATGGGAACGAGATCCGATGGGATCGAGCCCTCGGTCGCTACCCTGGCCAGAGGCCGTGGGGACGTTCACCGAGACGCCGATACTGGAGATCGACCGGATCCTGCAGACGACGAAGGCGCTGGAGCGCCGCGTCGGCGAGCGCTTCCCCGACTCCGGCCTGCGCGAGGTGTGCGGCCAGCTCCTCGTGCTGGGCGGGCGCACGCGCGAGCGGATGGCGTGGCTCTCGCGGCCGATCTGGCCGCTACGCGCCCTCGTGATCGGACTGGTCGGCCTCGTGGGAGGCGCGCTCGTCGTCGGCCTCGTGGGCTACGTGAAGCTCCCCGGCAAGCTCGGCTTCCTGGAGGTCGTCCAGGCGGTCGAGTCGGGGATCAACGACGTGATCTTCCTGGGGATCGCGGTGTTCTTCCTGTGGACGCTGGAGCGGCGCATCAAGCGCGCGCGGGCGCTGCGCGCGATCAACGAGCTGCGCTCGCTCGCGCACGTCGTCGACATGCATCAGCTCACGAAGGACCCCGCGCGGAGCCTCGATCCCGGCGCCGACACGGTGTCGTCGCCGAAGCGCACGCTGACGCCGTTCGAACTGTCGCGCTACCTCGACTACTGCAGCGAGCTCCTGTCCCATATCGGCAAGCTCGCGGTCCTCTACATCCAGTCGATCGACGACGGCACCGTGCTCGACTCCGCCACCGAGGTCGAGAACCTCACGACCGGGCTGTCGCGCAAGGTCTGGCAGAAGCTGATGATCCTGCACATGCACGGCGGCGGTCGGATCGGGCGGATCGGATCGACCTGAGATCGCTCGCGCCCGATTCTCTTGCGGCCCGGCAATGGAACGCCGCGGAACCGTAGAGGGGCGCGACGGTTCCACCGACGGAGCCCACCACCACGCCATGAAGGACCGCGCCCTCACACTCATCGGACTCGCCGCCGCCCTCGTCGTGCCGCTCGGGGCCGCTCCCCCGAACGCGCAGCCGGGTCCCGCGAAGGGCGTCGAGTGGGCGCCTCGGCTCGGAGCGGCCCTCGCGGACGCGGAGAGCGAGGGACGCGTCGTGCTGCTCGCACTCGGCGCCGCCGGGGAGGGCCGGACCGCGCACCACGTCAAGGCGCTCTACCCGGCGAAGGACGCCACCGCGGCCTTCGCCGCCACGGTCAACGTTCCCGCGTGGTCGTTCGCCCCCGACGACGAGCGGGAGCTGCCGAAGCTCTCGGGCGTCACGCCCGACGACTTCCGGATGAACCTCGCGGAGATCACCGAGCGGTGGATCGCACCCAACGACAGCGGCGCGGTCCCGCTCCCCCACCACGTGTGGCTCGATCCGAAGGGCGAGGTGCTGCTCTCCTGCCCCTGGGAGATCGACGCGCTGGAGCTCGCGTGGTGCACCGACGAGGCGCTGCGCCGCGCCGGCATCGAGGCGCGTCCGGACCTGCCCGAGGGCGCGCACGCGCCGCGGCGGCTCGTCGTCGGCGCCACGACGCGGGTCGGCGACGCGGACCCTCTCGGCCGCGGGCTCGTGCCCGGCGAGCTGGACGAGGAGATCGGTGAGCTCAACAAGCGCTTCCTCGCGTGGAGCGATCGATTCAGCGTCACGCGCATCCTGTTCACGGACGATGACGACGCCGCGGACTTCATCGCGCAGAAGATCGGGCTCTGGGACATCGGCCAGGACGCGACCGCGGGCCTCCTCGACGGCGTGATCGGTCTGGGCGGCGTGCTGTCGACCGCCGCGCACGTCGAGATGTTCGAGGACGCCGCGAAGAGCAACCGCAAGAGCCGCAGGGCGCAGGGCGCGGTGGCGCTGGAGAACCTCGGGCGGCCCGAGGGGCTCGCGATCGCCAAGAAGGCGTGGAAGAAGGAGAAGGACTCCGCCGTGCGCGCCGAGTGGGCGCGCGCGCTCGGCGCCTGCGGCCGCGGGCAGGCCTCGATCGCCAAGACGCTCGTGCGCGCGGCCAAGAAGGAGCGCGACTCCCGCGTACGCCGCGGCGCGATCCTCGGCCTCGGACACGTCCTTCCCGAGCCGTCGGCTCGCTCGTTCCTGGAGGACACCGTGCGCGAGGGCGCCGGGCTGGAGCGCGAGGCCGCCATCCTCGCGCTGGCGCTCGGCCGCGAGCGCGAGGCGCGGGCGACGGTGGCCGCGGTCCGCGAGAGCGGCCTCGACGTCGAGCCCTCGACCGCCGACGTCGTCGGGGCCGCGCTGGAGGTCCTCGACGGCGCAAATCTCCACGTCCTGGAGGACGACGTCGCGCGCGTGTCGGAGAGCGAGCTCCCGCGCGCACGGCTGTTCTTCCGCGCGAGCCGCGGGATCGAGCTGCTCAGACCGCGCTGATGCGCGGATCTCAGGCATGCTCGTGGGCATGACCGTCTCCCTGCTCACGGCACTGGTCGCGGCCGGCGCGCTGTCGTCCACCACTCAGGCAGAGCCCCCCGAGCCGCCGCGCCCGAACGTCGTCCTGATCCTCGCGGACGACTTCGGCTTCGAGTGCGTGGGCGCGAACGGCGGCACGTCGTACGAGACGCCGCACCTCGACCGGATGGCGGCCGAGGGGATCCGCTTCCTGCACTGCCACGCGACGCCGCTGTGCACGCCGTCGCGCGTCCAGCTGATGACCGGGCAGTACTCGTTCCGCAACTACGAGCGGTTCGGCTACCTCGACGCCGACGAGGTGACGTTCGGAACGCTGCTGAAGGACGCCGGCTACGCGACCGGCGTGTTCGGCAAGTGGCAGCTCAACTACGGTGTCGACGGGGCCGGGCGCCCCGGGGAGTTCGGCTTCGACACGTGGTGCCTCTGGAACGCGCGGAAGGATCCCGGTTCGCGGTACGCGGACCCGCGGCTCGTCGTCGACGGCGAGGTGCGCGACCTGGAGGGCGCGTGGGGCCCGGAGGTGGTCTCGGAGCACGCGCTCGACTTCGTCCGCGCGCGGCAGGACGAGGCCGAACCGTTCTTCCTCTACTACCCGATGATCCTCCCCCATTCGCCGTTCGTGCCCTCGCCGTGGTCGGAGCGGCGCGAAGGCGGCAAGCAGGAGTTGTTCGGCGACATGGTCGCGGGCCTCGACCTGCTCGTCGGGAGGCTGCTCGACGAGCTGGTCGAGCTCGGCATCGCCGAGCGGACCCTCGTGCTGTTCGTCGGCGACAACGGCACCCACCGACCGATCCGATCCGTGATGGACGGAGAGGAGATCCCCGGCGGCAAGTCCTTCATGACCATGGCCGGAACGCACGTCCCGATGATTGCGTGGTGGCCGGGCACGGCCGAGCCCGCCGTGCTCGACGACCTCGTCGACCTGACCGACTTCCTCCCGACGATCTGCGATGCGGCCGGGGTCGAGAGCGCGGCGCGTCCGCGGTCCGACGGCACGAGCTTCCTGCCGCGACTGCGCGGGGAGGCCGGGTCGCCGCGCGAGTGGATCTTCTGCCACTACGATCCGCGCTGGAACGTCCCGGGGAAGCCGGGCCGGTACGTGTTCGACGGGCGCTTCAAGCTCTACCACGACGGCCGGCTCTTCGACGTGACGGCGGATCGGGCGGAGCGATCGCCCCTCGCGGCGCCCGCCGAGGGGGACCCGGCGGCCGCGAGGGCGCGGCTGCAGGCGGTGCTCGACTCGATGCCGCACTGGGATCCGCCGGCGAAGTCGCGTCGAAAGAAACGCTGAGCCACGTGGCGGAGCACTCCGCCGTCGGCACCCTCGATCCGTACCCTCTCCCCCAACATGGCCACCAAGCTCGTCGCCTTCGCCGGCTCGTCCCGCGCGAACTCGTTCAACCAGAAGCTCGTCCGCGCCGCCGCCGACGTCGCCCGCGCGCGCGGGGCGGAGGTCGAGGTGATCGACCTTCGCGCGCTCGAGCTCCCGATCTTCGACCAGGACCTGGAGGCGGCGGACGGCCCCCCGGAAGGCGCGCGCAGGTTCAAGGAGGCGCTGAAGGCCGCGGACGGCTTCCTGATCTCCTCCCCGGAGTACAACTCGTCGTACCCCGCGCTCCTCAAGAACGCGATCGACTGGGCGTCGCGTCCCGCCGAGGGCGAGCCGATGCTCGCGGCATTCGCGGGCAAGGCGTGCGGCCTCCTCGCGGCCTCTCCGGGCGCGCTCGGCGGCCTGCGGATGCTGCCGATCCTGCGGCTGCTCCTCTCGAACATCGGCGTGCACGTGGTGCCGACCCAGTTCGGGCTCGGCAAGGCGCACGAGGCGTTCGACGACGAGGGACGGCTCGTCGACGAGCGCGCTCGGGCGACGGTGGAGCGCGTGGTGGACGAGACGCTCGAGATCGCGGGACGCTGATCCGATCCGCGGCGCGGCGTCAGTCGAGTTCGAGCGCGTCCCAGCCTCGCCAGACGTCCAGGGCGGGCGGCCGGGCTCGGACGTCGACGACCTCGTCGCGAGTCGGGTGCGGCACGCGCAGGCGCAGCGCGTGCAGAGCGACGCTGCGGTCCTCCAGGGGAGCGTCCGCGCCGTACTTGAGGTCGCCGACGATCGGGGCTCCGAGGGTCGACACCGCGACGCGGAGCTGGTGCGGGCGGCCGGTGACCGGGCGGAGGCCGACGAGGCAACGACCGCGCGCACGGGCGAGCACGCGCACCTCCGTGAGAGCGCGCCTGGCGCCCGGCGTCGCCTCGGGAACGACGGAGACCACGTTGCGACGCTCGTCCTTCAGGAGCCACTGCTCGACGTCGCGCCGATCGAAGCCCGGGTCGCGCTCGAGCACGGCGACGTAGGACTTCTCGGTCGCGCGGTCGCGGAAGCTGGCCGTGAGCCGCGCGGCGCCCTTGCTCGTGCGCCCGAAGCACACGACGCCGCTCACCGGGCGGTCGAGGCGATGCACGACGCCCAGGAAGACCGCCCCGGGCTTGTCGAACTCCCGCTTGATCCACGCCCGCGATCGGTCGAGCAAGCTCTCGTCGCCCGACGCGTCGGGGACGGTTGCCATCCCCGCCGGCTTCGCGACGCACAGCACGTGGTTGCAGCAGTGCAGGACGTCGAGGTCGGGTGCCGCGCTCACAGGTCGTGCGCGCAGCCGCGGGCCCAACGCGCGCAGAAGCCCGCCGGGAGCGGGCGCCCCGGGCGGCCGTCCGCGTCCTCCTCGGGCACGGCGAGCTCGCCGGCCTCGACGG
The DNA here is from genome assembly GCA_038757895.1 of Planctomycetota bacterium. GTDB lineage: Bacteria > Planctomycetota > UBA1135 > UBA1135 > Saltatorellus. Next base: position 58,762 of record JBCDGE010000039.1, read on the forward strand.
TCCCGCCCCCGACCTCGTCGAACAGGTGCACGAGCGCGAGCGGGGAGTGGCCGACCGCGTAGGTCGAGAGGACGACGAGAGCGCGATCGGCAGCGAGCGCGCCGGCGGCCTCGACGAGGTCGGCGACGTGCTCCTGGAGGCGCCAGACCTCGCCCTTGGGCCCGCGGCCGTACTGGGGCGGGTCGAGCACGATCGCGTCGTAGCGCTGCTCGCGGCGCACCGCGCGCTGCGCGAAGCGGAGGGCATCCTCGTGGACGACGCGGAACGCCGAGCGGCCGAGCCCGGTCGCCTCCGCGTTGTCGACCGCCCAGGTCAGCGACGCCTTCGAGGCGTCGACGTGCGTGACGTCCCAGCCGGCGCGCGCCGCGAGGACGCTCGCCGCACCCGTGTAGCCGAATAGGTTCAGGAGGCGCGGACGCTCCAGGGCGAGCTCCTCCCGCACAGCCTCGACGGCCGCCCAGTTCGTCGCCTGCTCTGGGAAGAGGCCGACGTGCTTGAACGGTGTGGGGCGGACCAGGAAGCGCGCCCCGCCGTGCTCGAGCGGCCAGCGGGCATCCTCTCCTCGCACCTCGGCGGGTGCCCGCGGTCCGATCTCCCACCGGCCGCCGCGATCGCTCTCGCGGACGAACGAGAGGTCGGCCCCGACCCAGCGCTCGGGGGAGAGCCGCGGCCTCCACAGCGCCTGCGGATCCGGACGGCGCAGGACCACTCCGGCGAAGCGCTCGAGCTTCTCGCCCCCTCCGCTGTCGAGCAGCGCGTACTGCTCGAGCGGCACGGCATCGAACACGGCCGGCTGCACGTGCGGGATCTTAGCCGCGGTGGCCGGCCGCATGCGGCGCGCCCGGATCGAGGTCGAGAAGCTCGCGCTCGGGGCCGACGATCGCCTTCTCGAACTGGCACCGCCAGGAGGGCGCCTCCGCGGCGCCGTCGGGCCCCGCGCCAGGCCCAACGCCAGGCCCAACGCCAGGCCCAACGCCAGGAACGGTATGGCCCGACTCGATGACCGGCCCGCGGTCGACGACGTAGGCGCCGATGTTCCGGAGGACACCCGCCACCTCGTTCGGATCGAGGCCGCGGAAGTGGCACTGGATATCGTGCAGGCCGACCTCGTCGAGCCCGCGCGTGTCCATCACGACCTCGCCCTCGCTCCCGTCGACGCGGAAGAGGCGCACGTTGAACGCCCCCGCCCTCTGCAGCGGGGGCGCATCGCAGGACGCCAGGTACGCTGCGCTCGACACGACCTGCTGACCGTGCTTCGCGACCATCCCGGCGGGAGGCGCGGCCTCGACGACCGCCTGCAGGACACCGTGGAAGAGGCGGAGGCGTTCGACGGGCGGCAGGCCGCTCGCCATCATCTCGGTGACGAGCACGCTGTGCCGTGATCCAGCGAGCAGCGCAGCGGGATCCTCGGTGGCCCACGACTGCTGGATCTCCTCCGCGTACTGCTCGGGCGCGCACCCCTGATCGCTGTGGAGGAGGGTGGTCGAGGGCGGCGCCTCCTTCCCATCGGCGTACCGGATCGGATGGGCGCGATGCCAGAGCGAGACCGACTGGCTCGCGTCGTCGCCCTGGACATCGAGCGGTTCACCGAGGAGCTCCGACGCCCGCTGCGCGACGTCCGCCACGCGCAGGTCGGGCCGCGACGGGTAGGCGAGCTCGACCATCTGCATCGCCCCATCGGAGCGACATGGGCGCCGCGGTTCAAGGACGGCCCGGCGCCGATTCCTCCCCCCAACGCGCGAGGGCCCGCGACAAGCGCGAGCCCTCGGTGCAGTCCTCGACGCGCCTCAGCGCGTCAGGACCCGGTCGATCCCGGGTTCACTGCTGGACTTTCTTGGCCTTCTTGGCCGAGCTGCAGCAGGTGCCGGCCTTCTTGGCCACGGTCTGCGCCTTCTTGGTGCTGCAGCACTCCTTCTCGGCCTTCTTCGACACCGTCTGAGCCTTCTTGCTGGAGCAGGTCGAGGAGCAAGCGCTCTTCTCGGCGACCGTCGCGGCCTTCTGGCTCGAGCAGCTCGACGAGCAGTCGCTCTTCTCCGCGACCGTGGCCGCCTTCTTGCTGGAGCAGGTCGAGGAGCACGCGCTCTTCTCGGCGACCGTCGCCGCCTTCTTGCTCGAGCAGCTCGACGAGCAGTCGCTCTTCTCAGCGACTGTGGCCGCTTTCTTGCTGGAGCAGGTCGAGGAGCACGCGCTCTGCTCGGCGACCGTCGCCGCCTTCTTGCTCGAGCAGCTCGACGAGCAGTCGCTCTTCTCAGCGACCGTGGCCGCCTTCTTGCTGGAGCAGGTCGAGGAGCACGCGCTCTTCTCGGCGACCGTCGCGGCCTTCTGGCTGGA
>JBCDGE010000040.1:0-60166 GCA_038757895.1 Planctomycetota bacterium
AGGGCGACGAACGGCGCGGCGGCCGGTTGCGGGCGGGCGGCTCGAATCCTCGGAATCGCGAAGAACTCTGCCGGAACTCGGGCGCTCGGAGTTTCGGCACAGTTCCCCCCGCGCCGCGAGGCCGCTCTGCGCCGCATGGTCGGGCGCCGCCTAGGGTCCAGCGGTCTTGGGCGACCACCGCATCACCCGCTTCGCGGGTGAGGAGCGCGCGGGGCGGGCCTACACTCCTCCCGCTCCGGGCTCGGAGCGGTCCCAAACAGGTGCGGACCGCGGGCGGCCCTCTCCCACGATGCTCTCCATCTCTCGACCCCTCGATGCGGCGGCGGTGGCGCTGGCGGCGGCGCTCGGGCTGCTTGCGTTCGGGCAGTGGCGGGCGGCGTCGAGTTTCGGCAGAGATGCGGTGACGACGACCGCGCGGGTGGTCGAGCTGCGGACCGCGGCGCGGGCGCTGCTGGATCCCGAGGCGGCTGTCTTCGCGACGGTGGAGCTGGAGACCGCGGAGGGGCTGGTGCTCCGCGCCGAACTGCCTTCGTCGGTCCAGTCGCTCGGGCTCGATCCGGAGACGCTCGAGGGCGAGCAGATTCCCGTCAGCTACGACCCGGCGGACGCGGCGACGATTCGGTACGCGGGGCGGACGGGTGCCGGGGCGGCGCTGGTGCTCGCGCTGCTCGCGGGCGGGGCGTTGCTCGCTCCGATGATCCTCCGGCAGTCCGCGCTGCGGAACGCAGCCGCAGGCGGCGGCGGCTGAGGCGGGACCCGCGCTCCGCGTGATCGGGGCGAAGGTTCGGGCTGCTGAGGAGGACCTGGCGTCCCGGATCAGGCGGCGTAGCGGCTGCGCTCGTGCGCTGCGATCGCGGCGTGGAGGGCGTCGCGATCCGCCGGATCGAGGTCCTCCGCGGAGGCGCGGTCGAGGGCCTCGCGCGGCGTCTCGTGGCCGAGCCGCTCCACGCCCGCGGTGGCGAATGCGGCCTGGAGCGACCGCACGGCGAGCGGGGTCCGCCTCCTGCGCAGCCGGCGCACGGCCGCCGCGAGGGCGAGCACGAGCGCACCGCACCCGATCGATGCGAGCGGGTGATCGACCGCCGCGCGCCACGCGCGTGACGGCGCCGCGCGGAGCCAGGCGATCGCCTTCGCGCGCGCCTCGGCGTCGAAGCTGGTCATGCGAGCCCACAGCTGCCCGAGCTCCGACCGCGCCCGATCCCAGAGCGTCGGCCCGCCGCCCACGAAGCCCGCGGCAGGCGTCGGGTCGAACGCGACCCAGCCGCCGTCCTCGGCGCTGTAGACCTCCACCCACGCGTGCGCGTGGCTCGCGCGGATGGTGAGCGTCTTGGAGATCGGGTCCCACTCCGCCGCCCGATACCCCGTGACCACCCGCGCCGGCACGTCGACCGCGCGGCACATCGTCGTGAGCGCGGACGCGAACAGCTCGCAGTGCCCGCCGGCGTCCGTCGTGAGGAACTCGTGGAGCGTCGACGCGCCGCCGTCCTCGCCGGGCAGGCGGTACGAGTAGCGGCGCGAGAGCTGCCGGGCGAACTCGCGCGCGACCTCGATGTCGCTCGTGTCCGCGTCGAGCCGGGCGCGCAGCGACTCGCCGTAGCGGACGGCCGACTGGACGTGGATCGACTCGTCGAGCTCGACGAACGGCTCCAGGTCGTCCCAGGACGGAAGCTCGATCGGCGGGCGCGACTCGGGGGCGAGCTCGAGCTCGTAGCGCAGCTCGCCCGGGTTGCTGTACTTCATCGTCCCGTCCGTCGACGCGACGAGGCGACCGGCGCTGTGCACCGGGTCGAGGTCGACGGCGCGCGCCTCGCGGGGCAGGAAGAGCCGCCGCGTCGACCCGCCCTTTCGCACGACGCGGAACCGCGCAGAGCCGTCCTTCGTATCGCCGGGCTCGCGCTCCATCGACAGCCCGCGGCGACGCTCGCTCCACCGCGGATCGACGGCGCATCCGCGCGGCGACCGGTTGCGCTGAGCCCCCTCCCAGCCGCCGCCGCGGCGGTGCGTCGGCAGGGTCGCGCCGCGCCAGAGCGCGGGCAACATCGCGAGGTCGCCGCCGATCCACTCCGCGGACAGGACGACGCGCTGGGACTGCTGGACGCGTCCCTTCTTGCGCTGGAACTGGAGCTGCTCGGAGAAGTCGATCTCGTACGACTCGGACTTCGTCGTGAGGTCGAAGTACTGGGCGAACAGCGGCTCGCGGTCGAAGTCGCGCGGCCAGAAGAAGAACGCCGCCATGGTCAGGCCCAGCAGCACGGCGGAGCGCATCGTCCCGTCGGTCGCGATGCGCTTGACGTCCTGGGGCTCGATCTCGTGGCCCGCCCGTCCGACGACGCGGAACTGCATGCCCACGACGAAGAAGGGCGCGTAGGCCAGGAACGCCGCCGCGAAGGCGAGGTCGACCGTGATGTACCCCGTGATGATCGCGATGAGGTACGAGTTGAGGAACAGCAGGTCGGGGCGCTGCTCCGCTCGCAGGTTGTTGAGCAGGTGGACCTGGCACAGCACCGCGAGCAGGAGGCCGTCCTGGAGGACGTACGCGAGGTCCGCGGACAGGGCGTGCTGGACGAGCCGGCCGAAGAACGCGACGACGGCGAGGTTCCAGACGATCCGGTAGGCGAGCTTCTCCTTGAAGCGGCCGAGGATCGGGGCGGCGAGCGTCAGCGCGTAGAGCGGCGCGAGCCAGGCGGGGGACGCGGCCTCCGTGAGCTGGACGAACACGAGGTTCGAGAGCACGAGGCCCATCATGCACGCGAGCAGCGCGGGCATGGTCTTGCGCTCCGCCTCAGGCACGCGCGAGCTCCCGGCGGGGCAGCCTCAGGACGGACGGAGACGCGGCGGGCGGCGCCGGCGCGTCCTCGGGGAGCGGCTGGGCCTCCGCGAGGAGGCGGAGCGCGGCGCTCCACGGTTCGTGCCCGTCGCCGAAGGTCGCGGACGTGCCCTGCGTACGCAGCCCCAGCACCTCCTTGGACTCGCGCGCCACGACGACGATCGCGGCGAGCTCGGAGAGCGCCTCCTCCAGCTCCGCCGCCTCGCAGCGGCGGTCGAGCACGACCTCCAGTCCCTGCTCGAGTCCCCCCTCCCACTCGCGGACGACGAGGCGACCGCGCCGCGCACTCGCCCGCCAGTGGACCGACCGGAGCGCGTCCCCGTCGCGGTGCTCGCGCAGGCCCGAGGGCTGCAGATCGCCGGCGCCGTGCATCGAGGAGCCCATCAGCTCGCGGACGAGGTCCTCGGCTGTCCTGGACGCCGACTCCGCGATCGCCGCCGGGCGCGGGTGCACGACGATCTCTGCCGGCCCGCGGACGGAGCGCGTGCGGCGGAGGAGCCCGAGCGGGTAGGTGGAGCCGAGGGTCGTCGCCTCGACGCGGTGGACGCCGCGCGGCAGCGGCGGGACGTCGATCGCGACCGACGCGCTCTCGCGCAGGACGGGCACGCGGCCGATCGCGCGCTCGCCGGACTCGAGCCGGAGCGACACCTCGATGTCGAATCGCGTGCGCTGCTCGGCGTGCACCGTTCCCTCGACGCGCGCCGCCGTTCCGGCCGCGACGGGCGGCGGGTCACCGATTTCGGCAGAGATCCGGCGCACGTTCTTCCACGTCCAGAGGGTGGTGAGGCACCACTGGATCGAGAGGAAGGCGAGCAGCAGGAAGAAGAGGTTGACGTAGGGCGCTGCGTAGTACGCGCCGACGATCGCCGCGTAGAAGAGGAGCGCCTTGACGCCGAAGTGGGTCAGCCGCACGGCCGGGTCTCCTCAGAGCTGGACGGGGACGCCCTGGAGCGCCTCGTCGACGATCGAGCGGCCGCTGCCGCCCCCCTTCAGGAAGATCCGGTGCCCCAGGACGGGGCGCGCGAGGGCCTTCAGGTCGTCGGGAAGGACGTAGTCGCGGCCCTGGACCAGCGCGCGGGCGCGGGATGCCGAGAGCCACGACACCGCGGCACGCGGGCTGACGCCGAGCGCGACGTCGGGGTGGCTGCGGGTGGACTCGACGAAGCGGTAGGCGTACTCGGCCACCTCCTCGGAGACGCGGATGGTCGGAACGGCAGAGATCAGGACCAGGAGCTGCTCGCGCGTGACGACGGGCTCGATCTCGTCGAGCACGGTCTCGGCGCCCTGGCCGCGGTAGAGCTGCTTCTCGGCCTGCTCGCCCGGGTAGGTCAGCTCGACGTGGACCAGGAAGCGGTCCAGCGCGGCCTCCGGGATCGGGAACGTGCCGTGGAACTCGATCGGGTTGCGGGTGGCGAGGATGGTGAACGGGGTGCCCAGCGGCATCGAGCGCCCGTCGACGGTCACCATGCCCTCCTCCATGGCCTCCAGGAGGCAGGAGAGGGTGCGCGAGCTGGTGCGGTTCACCTCGTCGGCCAGGACCACGTTGGCGAAGAGCGGGCCCGGGACGAACTCGAACCGCTCCTCGCCGGCGCGCCACACCGACGCTCCGACGACGTCGGACGGCATCAGGTCGTTCGTGAACTGGATGCGCTTGAACGTGCAGTCGACGGCGCGGGCAATCGCGCGTGAGAGCAGGGTCTTGCCCGTCCCCGGGATGCCCTCGACGAGGGCGTGGCCGCCAGCGATGAGCGCCACGAGGATCGGGTCCAGGACTTCGTCGGGGACGTGGACGACGCGCCGGATCGTCTCGCGAAGAGACCCGAAGGCCTCCGAGGCGAGCGTGTTGAGGGTGGCGGGGTCGTCGAAGGAGGTGGTCGGCGTCAAGGCTCGAGCTCCGTACAGCTGCGGGCGGCGTGCGGGATTCCGGAGAGTCAATCGGCAGCGCGGACTCCGAATCCGTACGCAGGGCGCCCTGTCCCGGCTCTCGGGGCCCGTCTTCCCGGTGCGGGACACCCTCCAGTACGCTTCGCGCCATGAGCGAGACGGCGGTCGACGGGGACGGAGTGCGGCGCGTCCTTCGCGACGCGTTCGGCGTGTCGGCGACAGAGGTCCGCGAGCTGCCCGGCGAGATCGATCGAAACGTGCTCGTCTCGGCGGGAGACACGGCCGGAGGCACCGCGCGGTACGTGCTGAAGCTGTTCTCTGCCGGAACGCCCCGGGCGTGGATCGAGTTCCAGCGCGACCTGGCCGACCACGCCGCGGAGGTCGACCCGTCCCTGGAGGGAGCGATTCCGCGCTTCGCGGGAGAGGGCGACCGGATCCGGCGCGTCGCGGTCCCCATCGCGGGGGGACACGGCGCGGGGGTCGACGGCGCGGTGGCCGATGGCGCTGGGGTCGACGCGGCGCTCCTGGGATTCGTGGCGGGTCGTCCGCTCGTCCGGGTCCGCCCGCACGCGCCGGACCTCCTGCGGGGCGTCGGCGCGCTCGTCGGGCGCGTCGACCGGGCGCTGTCGTCGTATTCCGGCAGAGTTCCTGCACGCACCGAGGACGTCGCGGCGACCGCCGGGATCGACGCGCCGTCGTGGTGCCTGATGGACGGTCCGGACGTCGTCGCGGAGCGGCTCGCGTCGGTCCCCGAGGGCGCGCGGCGCCGCGACCTGGTGGCGCGCGTGCTCGATCGGTTCGGCGGCGCGAGGCGCGAGGCGATCGCGTCGCTCCGTGGCCAGGTGCTGCACCAGGACGCCAACGACCACAAAGTCCTCGTGCGCGTCGAAGCGCGGGGGCCGGTCGCTTCGGGCCTGATCGACCTCGGGGACGCGACGCGCGCGCCGCTCGTGTGCGAGCCCGCGATCGCCGCCGCGTACGCCGCGCTCGGGAAGCGCGACCCGCTCAGCGCCATGGCGTACGTGGTCGCGGGGTTCCACGGCGAGCTGCCGCTCCAGGACGAGGAGCTCGACGCCGTCTTCGACCTCGCGCTGCTCCGACTCGCGGTCAGCGTGTCGATCTCGTCGCACCGCGCCGCGTCCACGACGGGCGCGAGCGACTACCACCTCGTCACCGAGGCGCCGGCCTGGGACGCCCTCGAAGCGCTGATCGACGTCCATCCGCGGCTCGCGACCACCGTCTTGCGCGACGCCGCGGGCCTCGACCCGGTGCCGCGCGCGGCGCGGTTCGCGGAGTGGGCGCGGACACGATCGTTCGAGCCGATCCTCGGCGCCTCCCTCGAGGAGGCACCGCGGGTCGACCTCTCGCTCGACGGACCGCTCGTCGTCGAGAGCGGGCGTGACCGGACTCTCGAGGAGTGGGGCGCGGACCTGGAGTCGCTGCGGCGCGAGCGCGGAGCGCCGGCGACTGTCGGCTACCATGACGAGACGAGGCTGCTCTACGCGACGGACGCGTTCGCGACGGAGCGCGAGGACGGACCGGAGCCCCGGACGGTGCACCTCGGCGTCGACCTCTTCGCGCCGGCGGGGACCGACGTGCGGGCTCCGCTCGACGGGGTCGTCGTGTCGGTGCAGCGCAACGCCGCACCGCTCGACTACGGGCCGACGCTGATCCTCGAGCACAGCGAGATCCTGGACTCGGCCGGCGAGGACGGCCTCCCGTTCGCGACCCTCTACGGGCACCTCGACGGCGAGGTGCTGGCGCGGCTCTCGCCCGGCGATCGGGTGCAGGCCGGCGACGTCGTCGCGCGCCTCGGCGTCGAGGCCGAGAACGGCGGCTGGCCCCCCCACCTGCACTTCCAGGTCGTGCTCGACCGCCTCGATCGGATCGGCGACTTCCCCGGCGTCGCGGCGCCGCTGTGGCGGCGCGCCTGGACCGGACTGTGCCCCGACCCGGCGCCGCTCCTGGGGCTCGACTCGTGCGACGCGCGCGAGCCGCGCACGGCGGACCTCCTCGACGAGCGGCGCGCGCGGTTCTGTCGTTCGATGTCGATCCAGCACGAGGCGCGGCCGCTCCAGATCGTGCGCGGGCGGGGCACCACGCTCTTCGATGCGGAGGGCCGCGCGTTCCTGGACGCCGTGAACAACGTCCCGCACGTCGGCCACTGCCATCCGCGCGTCGTCGAGGCGGGCCAGCGTCAGATGGCGCTGCTGAACACGAACACGCGCTACCTCCACGACGGACTGCACCGGTACGCGGACCGCCTGCGGGCACTGCTGCCGCCGCACCTGGAGGTGCTCTACTTCGTGTGCAGCGGCTCCGAGGCGAACGAGGTCGCGCTACGGCTCGCGCGCGCCGCGACGGATGGCGCGACCGACGTACTCGTGCAGGAGCACGGGTACCACGGGCACACGGGCGCAACGGTCGCACGCAGCCACTACAAGTTCGCCGGGAAGGGCGGATTCGAGCCGCCCGCGGACGTCCACGTCGTCCCGCTCGCGGATCCGTACCGCGGCCTCCACCGCGGCGACGACTCCGGGCCCGACTACGTCGGCGAGGTGGATCGAGTTCTGGCAGAGATCCGCGCGGCCGAGAGGCGCCCCGCCGCACTCCTCGCGGAGGCGATCATCGGCTGCGGCGGCCAGGTCGTGCCGCCGGCGGGATACCTCGCCAGAGCGTTCGACGCGGTGCGCGCGGCGGGCGGCGTGGCGATCGCGGACGAGGTCCAGGTGGGCTTCGGGCGCGTCGGCACGCACGTGTGGGCCTTCGACGAGCAGGGCGCGACGCCCGACATCGTCACGATGGGCAAGCCCATGGGCAACGGGCACCCGATCGCCGCCGTGGCGACGACGCGAGAGATCGCCGACCGGTTCGCGGGCGGGATGGAGTTCTTCGCCACGTTCGGCGGCAACCACGTCTCGGCGGCGATCGGGACCGCGGTGCTCGACGTCCTCGAGGACGAAGGCCTGATGGGGAACGCGCGCGCGGTCGGCGCGGTGTTCTTCGAGCGGATGGCCGAGCTCCAGGCGCGCCACGACGTCATCGGCGACGTGCGCGGGCGCGGGCTCTACCTCGGCGTCGACCTCGTACGTGACCGCGACTCCCGCGCGCCGGCGGGCGAGACGGCCGCGTACGTCGCCCTTCGCATGCGCGACCGCGGCGTGCTCGTCGGCACGGACGGGCCCGCGAGCAACGTGCTCAAGATCAAGCCGCCCCTCTCGTTCACGGCGAACGAGATGGAGCGGCTCATGGCGACGCTGGACGACGTCCTGTCGGAGACCGCCGTCGTCGAGCCGGACGGCGGCCGCCGCTGATTCGGCCCCGCGCGAGAAGCTCTACGGCAGGAAGCCGAGGTCGCTCGACGCGAAGTTCCCGAGGTTCGGGAAGATCGTCGTGAGCTGCGCCGGGTTCACGCCGAACCAGCGGCCGAGCGTGGCCGCGACCTGGTCCATCGACTGGGTCGGGATGATCCGCCCCTTGTCGCCGGAGTCGTCGGGACCGTCGAGTACGAGCGACGGCATGGTGCCGTAGATGTCGCGCCCTGCGACCGAGCCCCCCATCACCATGAAGTGCCCGCCCCACCCGTGGTCGGTGCCCTGACCGTTGCTGGAGAGCGTGCGGCCGAACTCGGAGATCACCGCGACCGTCACCTCGTTCGCGGTGTTGAGCTCCTCCATCGCCGCCTGGAACGCGGCGAGCGTCGCGCTGAGATCGCCGAAGAGCTCCGGCTGGTCGTCCAGCTGCCCCGCGTGGGTGTCGAAGCCGCCCTTCTTCACGTAGAAGACCTGGCGCTCCATCCCGAGCGAGCTCCGGACCTGGATCATCTTCGCGACCATCTCCATCGTCTCGGCGAAGCCGCTGTCGTCCGGGAACGTCGTCACGAGGTCCGGCGCCGCTTCGAGGACGCCCGAGAGAAGGTCGTCGAGCTCGATCGACTCGTTTCGCATCGTCTGGTACTGCTGCTGCAGCAGATGCGGCTGCGACTGCGCGCGCAGCAGATCGAAGGTCGACCGCAGCGCCGCCCCGGTGCTCCCGTTGAACCCCGAGAGCGACACGCTGCCGTTCTTGCTCAGGTGGTACTGCTGCGTCGTCTGCCCGGCGAGCAGCGGCGACGAGCCGGAGAGCGTCACGCTCGGGCTCAGCGGCGTCACGCCGTTCAGGCCCACCACGCGATCCGCGAACGCCCCCGCCCATCCGAGCGTCGCCGCCCCGTCGGCGGCCACGCGCATCGACTGCTGCGTCTGGTCGTTGTGCGAGAACAGCCGCGGCGGCACCGGCTTGGAGTCGGCGTCGTACTCGGCCTTCGTGACGGGTTCGAGGAGGTTGCCCACGTTCGCGATGAACGCGAGCTTGCCGTCCTCGAAGAGCGTCTGGATCCCGGGCGCAGCCGGGTGGATCCCGTACGTCCTGCCGTCCGGCGTCGTCGGGTTGATCGCCAGCAGCTCGTTCTGCGCCACGGCGAGGTTCTGTCGCGAGTCGAGGTACTGCCCGTACTCGGTCGCACTCGTCGGAACGATCAGATTGTGGCTGTCGTTCCCCCCCGCGAGGTACACCACGACGAGCGCCCGGTACGTCGGTGTCGCCTGGGCCGCGGCGTGCAGCAGGTTCGCGCTGGAGAGCGCACCAAAAGTGCTCGCGCCCATGGCTCCGCCAGCCGACCAGCGGAGGAAGTCACGCCTCGAGGGCGCCGTACGTCGTTTCCTGTTCATGGTCGCTTCCCCTCAGCGTTGGATGGACCCCTCGGGGGAGGTCACGATCAGATAGATGGCATCGATGACGCGCTGCATCCCGTCCGCCTTGTTCCCGGCATCGATGTCGACACCGGTGACGTGGTTGATCAGCGTCTGTCGCATGTCGTTCGACATCTGACCTCCCATGAGGAGGAGGTCGAGGTGGTCGATCAGCGCCGCCGGATCGTCCGCCAGCGCGAGCTCGTCCGTGAGGTTGAGCGTCACGGTGTCCTGGTTCGCGCTCCCGAAGCCGGGATAGGCGCGAAGGATCCGGTCGCGCCACTCGTTCGCGACCGTGGTCACGGTGGTGTGCGTCGTGATCTGGAACTCGGGACCCACGAGGTCCGCGTCCGCCACGGGTCCGGGCGGCGCGTAGTCGGGCTCGAAGAAGTTGAAGACCGTCGGCGCCCGCAGCGCGGCCTGACCGAAGTCGTTCTGGGGGTTCCAGTACCGGAACCGCCCCGTCGCAGCGCCGGCGTCGAACGCTCGCCAGAGGCCGGCGAGGCGGATGAGCGGCTCGCGCACCTTGCCGAACGTCGTCGGCGCCGCGAGGTGCCCGTTCCGAGCCTCGTCGTCCATCAGGATCGCGCGCGCGACGGCCGCCAGGTTGCCGCGCACCCCCTCCCCGTCGTCCGCGAAGACGGCGGCGACGCGCCCGACGTACGCAGGACTCGGGTTGCTGGTCACGAGGCGCTGGATGAGCCGCCGGCTGATGAACGGCCCTGTGTTCGGGTGGTTGAAGAGCACGTCGAGCGCGGCGTCGAGGTCCTCCTCCGCCGTCAGCCCCGCCGGGATGAGCGCCCCGGTGACGATCGTCTTCGCGTCGGCGTCGTGGTACTCCTCCCACGGCTCCATCGGCGCGAGGAAGTTCGCCTGGGGGAAGTTCCAGTTCGTCGCGCCGGCGTAGGACCAGCCGGTCATGACGCGCGCGAGCTCCTCGATGTCCGCCTGGTCGTAGGTCGGGATCGGCTGATTCGAACCGTCGAGGCGCACCGTTCCGTCCGCTTCCAGCTCGACCAGCCCGATCGAGAAGAGCTGCATGATCTCGCGCGCGTAGTTCTCGTCGGGACGGATGCCCGTCACGGGGTCGCCCTTCTGATTCTTGAGGTGACTCAGATACACCCCCATCGCCGGGCTCTTCGTCACGTCCTCCAGGAGGTCGCGGTAGTTCCCGAGGGCGCCGCGCACGAGCACGTCGTAGTACTCCGAGACGCCGAGGACCTGGTTCTTCAGCGCGCCCGCCGCGTCGGAGATCACCATGATCTCGGAGAGCGCGAACGCCATGCGCTGGCGAAGCTGGTCCGGGCCGCGCACCGACGCGTACCACCACTCCTCCTGGCGCTGGTTCTGGAGCACGTTCTCACCAGCGGTGATCCGCGCCAGGAGGCGCGGACGGTGCAGGCTCGGCGCAACGTCGAGCTGGTACTCGAACCATGCGTCGAAGCCGGCGTAGGCGAGTCCGGTCATCTCCGACTCGTTCGGGCCGAAGGTCGCCTGGGTGAGGAACCGCGAGCCATCCTCGTCGTCCGCCGGCAGGTCCATCCCCGGTCCCGCTGTGATCCACCACGGGTCCGGCGGCGGTCCGGCGTCGTCGCCTCCCCCTCCGCTGCACGCCGCGAGCAAGGCGGTCGCAGCCAGCGCCCCCACGACCGGCGCACCGGTCGGACGTACTTTCATCCCCATGTACTAGCCCTCGAGCTGGGTCTGGCCGCCGCGCGTCCACGCCTCTCGACGCTCCCTCACGCGCTGACGGTCCGGGTGGCTTGATCGACCCCGCTTGGCCCGCGACTGAGCCCACGTGCGAAGAACGTCAGCGAATCGTCGGTGTTTCGGCAGAGTTGGATCGACGAGGGACGCGGACGGCGGAGACCCGGGAATCGCGTCCCGTTCGCGTACGCTCCGCGGCGCACATGGTGTCGCAGGCCCAGGACGATCCGCGCCCCGAACATGGGGGAGATCCCGTAGGTCGGTGGGCCGGCACGATCGCGCGTCGACCCGCCGTCGGCGCGGCGCTCCTCGTCCTGGCAGCGGCGCTCGCGGTGATCGGATGGAGGCTCGAGCCGCCGCCGAGCGCGTGGACCGAGGGTGAGGACTGGACGCGCGCCGCAGACGCCCACGATCACTTCGACCTCGATCGGGTCGCGGGGACGCTCGCGGTCTTCGGCAGCGTGCTCGATCCCGCGAACGAAGCGGCGGTGCGCTCGATCGAGTCCAGCGTCGAGGAGTTCGACTGGGTCGAAGACGTCGCCACGCCGTGGGACGTGGCGGGCCTCGCGAACCGGTCGCTCGCCGAGGCCGCCGACCATCCGCTCGCGGGTCCGGCGATGGTCGCTGCGTCCGGCGAAGGTCTCCTCCTCCCGATCCTCCTGAGTCTGTCGCCGGTCCCGCCGCCGGACTGGACGGAGGTCGTGTCCGCCTCGGCGCGCCGCGCGATCGAGCGCACCGACGCCGACGGGCTGGACGTCGGGGTCACCGGGCTCGGGCCGATCGTCACCGCCCAGAGCCGCGCGTTCCGCAGCGAGCGTCGTCGCCTCACCGTCCTCGGCGTGCTGATCGCCTTCGCGATCGCGAGCGTCGCCTTCCGCGACCCGCGCGCGGTTCTGCTGGCCGGCGGCGGCCCGCTCGTCGGCGTCGCGGTCTCGATCGGCGTCGCCCGGCTCGTCGGGCTCGGTGCGTACGGCTTCACGGGCGTCGTCCTGCCCGTTCTCGTGCTGTCGATCGGCTTCACCGATTCGCTGCACGTCGTGATCGCTGCTGCACGCGAGCGGCAGTCGGGGGCGCAAGCAGGCGAGGCGATGGCGCGCGCCGTCGAAGAGCTCGCCTGGCCGTGCTTCCTGACGTCGCTGACGACGAGTATCGGCTTCCTCTCGCTCGCGCTGACCGGCAACCCCGTCGTCGTCCAGTTCGGGCTCTCCTGCGCGCTCGCGACCGCACTCACGTTCGCCTGCGTCCTGCTCGTGCTTCCGCTGCTGGCGCGCACGCCGCTGGGCTCGGCGCTGGTCCGCCTCCGGACACCGGATCTCAGGACGAAGGTCGGCGACCTGCTCGGATCGACTCTCGCGCGACCTCGGACCTGGGCCGTGGCCGCGGTCGCGCTCACCGCAGGACTCGCGGCGCTCTCCCTGCAGCTGACGCCGGACAAGCGCTCCAGCACGGACCTCGCGGACGGGAGCCCCGCCGCCGAGACGCTCGCGCGGATCGACCGCGAGCTCGGCGGCGTGCTGCCGCTGCGCGTACAGCTCGCGTGGGACGAGGGCGTGCCGCGATCCGACGTCGTCGTCGCCGCGCGCGAGGTGCGTCGGGCGCTCGACCGGGAGCCGCTCGTCACGGGCGCGTTCGGCCTGGAGGCGCTGGTGGACGCGCTTCCGCCCGGCGAGTTCGGCCTGGACCTGATCGCGAGCGCGGCCCCCGCGTGGTCGGCGATGCTCGTCGACCTGGAGGGGCGCCGCGCGCTCACCTACGCCCGGATGCCGGACGCGGGTTACGCGGCGCTCGCGCCCGCGTTCGATCGGATCCGCGCGGGCCTCGCGGACGCGGAGCGCAACGGCGTCCGCGCCGCACTCGCCAGCTCGCAGGTCGCTCACCTGGAGACCACGGCCTCACTCGCGCGCGACCTCGGTCGAAGCCTCGCGGTCGCAGCCGCTCTCGTCCTCGCGACGCTCGCGCTCGCGTTCCGCTCGCTCCGACTCGGGCTCGCGAGCGTCGTGCCGAACACCCTCCCCATCGTCGCCTCGGCGGCGGGACTCGTCCTCGTCGGAGGCCACGCGGAGCTCCCGACGCTGACCGCGCTCACGCTCTCGCTCGGCATCGCCGCCGACGACACGATCCACGTGCTGGCCCGCTGGACGCGCGAGCGCGCGCGCGGCGCGAATGCGATCGACGGCGCCCGCGCGGCGGTCCAGGGCGCCCTCCCCGCGCTCCTCCTGACGACGATCACGCTCTCGTCGGCGTTCGGCGTGCTCTTGACCTCGTCCGTGCCGACGATCCGCACGTTCGGCCTGCTCGGAGCCGTGACGATCGCGACGGCTTTCGTCGCCGACGTTCTGCTCCTGCCGCCGCTGCTCGTCGCGACGTCGCGTTCGCGCCGGCGGGTCTAGCCGCCCGTCCGCGCGAGCACGACCTCGGAGCCCGGCTCCAGCACCTGCACGCGCTCCTCGCCGAGCTCCCGCACGCCCGCCAGCACCTCCGCGCGGTACGCAGGCTTCATGTGCGCGACGAGGATCTCGACGCCGGGCGGCGCCTTCGCGAGCTCCGTCGCGAGAGTCGCCGGCGTCAGATGCCCCGATCCGTCCGCGATCGCCTGCATGCGCGCCGGGAAGCTCGCCTCGATGACGATCGCACGCACGCGAGGCGTCTCGCCCGTGACCTCCCAGAGGCGATCGGTCGGACCGGAGTCGGCGCCGAACACGACGGCGTCCTCGCCGTCGTCCACGACCAGTCCGTGGGTCGGCACGGGGTGATGGACGGGGAACGCGCGCACGCGGAAACCGGCCAGGTCGAAGTCCTCCTCGACCG
Organism: Planctomycetota bacterium; assembly: GCA_038757895.1. Lineage (GTDB taxonomy): Bacteria > Planctomycetota > UBA1135 > UBA1135 > Saltatorellus. Next base: position 13,957 of record JBCDGE010000040.1, read on the forward strand.
GGAACGGGACGAGCTCAATGAGCGGCCTCCCGTCGGGCTCGGTGATCGACTCGAAGTCCGGGAACAGGTCGCCGCTGAACAGGTGCCGCCGCAGCGCGTCGATCGCCGCGCTGGAGGCGTGGATCCGGACCGGCGCGCGATCGAGCGAGACCAGCGCCTCGACCCACATCGGCAGCGACGCGACGTGGTCGATGTGAGCGTGCGTCAGCACGAGTCCGCGTGCCCGCGCCATCTCCTCGGGCTCGCCGACGAGCCCGACGCTGCCCGCGTCGACGACCAGCGGCCCCGCGCCGCCGGCGCCCTCCACGAGATAGCTCGTCAGCGGCTGCGCCGGCAGCGCTCCTTGCGTCGCCGACGCGCCGGGGTGCGCGCTCGGGAGCAGGCGGACTCTCATCCCGTCAGCGCGGCGTGCCCCCGGAGACGTCGAGCTCGCGGAGGAACACGTTGCGGAACGCAACGCCGACGTCGGACTCGGGCTGGCCCGCCGAGCCGTGGCGCTGCATACCGATGAATCCGCGCGCGGCGCGCTCGGAGAACGGCGGACCCTGCTCTGGCTGGAGCTTCCTCGTGTCGACGTCCCACAGGATCGTGCCGTTCAGCGCGCATTGCATGCGCGGGCCGACGCAGTTCACCTGGTAGGTGTTCCACTCGCCGATCGGCCGCAGCGCCGACTTCGCGGGCGCCTGCGAGCCGTAGAGGCCGCCAGTGAACTGGTACGGCTTGAGCTTCGAGCCGCTCGCGGACTCCCAGTTGAAGTCGTCGAGGATCTGGACCTCCGAGCCGTTGAACGACGGGTTGCCTCCCTCGATCGAGCGCAGGTAGAGTCCCGAGTTCGAGAGCTTCGAGATCCGGAAGTCCATGCGGTACTCGAAGTCCGCGTAGTCCGTGCGCGCCGTCCGGATGTGGCCGGAGCTGCCCTTCATCAGCGCCTGGAGCTCACCGTCCTGCACGCGGTAGCCGGCCGCCTCACCGGTCTGGGCGTTGACCGCGCTCTCCTCCATACCCGACGGGACCCAGCCGGTCAGGTCGACGCCGTTGAACAGCGGGGACCAGCCAGCGGCCTCGCCGACGGCCGTGAGCGAGAGCGTTCCGTCGTCGGCGCGGGTGAAGACGTCTGCGGCGCCGCTCGGGAGCTCGCGCACGCGCAGGTTCTTGAAGCGCACCGCCGCGTCGGGCGGGTCGTCGCGGCCGCCGTGGACCTGGATCCCGATGCGCCCCGCTCGCACGAACGTGTCGAGGCCGTCCGGCACGCGGTAGTCGACGACGCACCGACCGTCGATCCACGCGACGAGGTGCATCGGATCACCGACGCAGCGCACGCGGACGTGGCACCACTCGCCGCTCCGCCAGGCGTCGTCGCCGCCGGTCTGGTGGTACAGCCACCCGTTCGAGTAGATGCCGCAGATCTCGCCTCCCGGACGGTCGTCGATCGTGAACTGCGCGCCGCGCTGCTTCGGCAGCATGCGGACGAAGATCCCGCTGTCGAACGGCGCGGTGACGTGCACGTCGCACTCGAACTCGAAGTCGCCGAAGAGCTCGTTCGTGTAGAGCAGCCCCCCGCGCGCCCCTTCCGCCTCGCGCCCGACGATCGCCCCGTCCTCGACGGTCCAGTCCGCGTCACCGTCGTAGGGCCCGCCGGTCTCGCTCCACCCGTCGAGCGTCGCGCCGTCGAAGAGACTGCGCCACGCGGCGGACCCGGCGGTGGACCCGGCGGTGGACCCGGCGGTCGATCGGGGCGGCTCGACCCGCACGGGCGGGTCGACGGGCTCGGGAGACGGGAGGAGGAGCGCGGGGAGCAGGAGTGCGGGGATCGGCATCAGACGAGGTCGCGGACGGCCTGGGAGAGGAGCGCGACACCGTATCCGGTCCCGCGGCCGCTGCGAACCGCGGGGAACGCCATGTCGACGTGCGCCCACCGCGCGTCGGTGCCGTCGAGGTGCCAGTGCACGAACTCGCCGGCGCAGCTCGATTGCGCGTTCATCCGGTTCGCCACCGAATTCTTCATGTCCGCGACCTGGCTCTTGAACTCCGACCGGTAGAACTCCGGCGCGTACGGGATCGGGTGGACGAGGTCGCCGCTGCGACGCCCGGCCTCCCAGATCGTCGACTCCAGCTCGCCGTCACTCGCCACGAGCGCGCCGTGCATCGCGCCGGTCGCGATCCCCTGGGCGCCGGTCAGCGTCGCGATGTCGATGATCGTGTCGGCCTTGAGCTTGCGCGCCGCGTAGCTGACGCCGTCGCCGAGGAGGAGCCTCCCCTCCGCGTCCGTGTTGTTGATCTCGACGCTGAACCCGCTGTGCATCCGGATCACGTCGTCCGGCTTCACGGCCGCCGGTCCGATCGCGTTCTCGGCCAGGCAGATGATCGCGCTGACCTTGCACGGCAGCCCCGACCGGACGAGCGCGTTGAACGCGCCCAGCACCGCCGCTGCGCCGCCCATGTCCGCCTTCATCCCGACCATGTTCCCGCCGACCTTCAGCGACAGCCCGCCGGTGTCGTAGGTCACGCCCTTGCCGACGAGCGCGATGTGGCGCTTCGCCTTGCTCTTCGCGGTCGGCGTGGCGGTGAACGCGAGCATGCGCGGCTCCTCCAGCGCCGTGCGGCCGACGGCGTGGATCCCGCCGAGGCCCGCGCGCTGCAGCGCTTCCCCCACGAACGCCCGACGCGTCAGCCCGTTCGCGCCGCGCAGGATCCGCGACGCCTCGGTCTGGAACGCCTTCGGGTTGAGGTCCGTGGGCGGGATGTCGACGAGCCGCGCGGCCTCCCGCGCCGATTCGACCGTGGTGAGGAGCGAGCGCGGCGCCGAGATCACCTCCTCGTCCGGACCGATCGCGAGCAGCGCGAGCTTGGGCTCGGCCGGCTTCTTCTTCGCCTCGGTTCCCTTGCGCTCGGGCTTCGCGTACAGCGGGAGGCACTTCCCGATCGCGCACGCGGCGGGAAGGAAGTGCTCGGGATCGTCGAGTACGAGAAGGATCGCGGCGCTGCCCTTGCGGCCCGTGCTCGACTGCGCCACCACGCGGCGAATGGCCTCGGCGCGCGACGGCGAGTTGTGCCGCGAGACCTCGTCCGGGAGCACGCCGACCGCCAGCTTGCGCGGGGCATCGCCGGTGAGCGTGCCCGCGGCGATCCCGGTGAGCCCAGGTTCGAGGTCGCTCGCGAGGTCGAGCGCGAACCGCATGAGCGGCTCGGGCAGACAGTCGAGGAAGGAGCCGTCGTCGACCCGGGCCTTCGGTGCGACCACGAGGAGCGCGTCGGCGCCCTTGAGGAGGCTCTCGACGGTCTTTGCGATTCGAATGCGCGTCATGGCGCCGACGATACCGACGGTCCGGGCGCGTCTCCTCCGAAAACGGGCACCGGGCGCCGCGCGCAGGCCCCCCCGGGGCGACCGGCCTGTATCCTGCTGCGCTCGCTCGGCCCGGGCCCGGGCCCGAGCAGCCAAGCGATGGACCGCTGGACGACAGACGACAGCGTCGACCTCTACCTCGTCGACAAGTGGGGCGCGCCCTACGTCTCGGTGAACGGGGACGGGCGCGTCGTCGTGCACCCGGACGCGACGGAGACCGAGCGCGGGCCGGGGATCGACGTCTACGAGCTCGTGGGCCAGATCCGCCGCCGCGGGGTCCAGACGCCGCTCCTACTGCGATTCGACGGCCTCCTCCGGGCCCGAGTGCGCGACCTCTTCCACGCCTTCGACCGCGCCCGGGAGGAGTACGGCTACGAGGCCCCGTTCCGCGGCGTGTTCCCGATCAAGGTCAACCAGGAGCGCGAGGTCGTCGAGACGCTCATGGACGAGGGCCGCTCGTTCGGCCTCGGCCTGGAGGTCGGCAGCAAGCCCGAGCTGATCGCAGGCATCGCGCTCGAGGCGGGCGAGCACGCCCTGATGATCTGCAACGGGTACAAGGACGCCGAGTACGTCGAGACGGCGCTGCTCGCCTCCCGCCTGGGGATCACGTCGATCGTCGTCGTCGAGAAGTTCACCGAGCTCGCGACCATCCTGGACGCGGCGCGGACGCTGGGCATCCGGCCACGGATCGGGGTCCGCTGCAAGCTGTCGTTCCGCTCGTCCGGCCGCTGGCAGGACTCGGTCGGCGACCGCTCGAAGTTCGGTCTGACGACGCGCGAGATCGTGCGGCTCGTCGAGGAGCTGAAGTCGGCCGACATGCTCGACTGCCTGGAGCTCCTGCACTTCCATATCGGCAGCCAGATCACGCACATCCGCTCGATCAAGCAGGCGATGCGCGAGGCGACGAACATTCTCGTGGGCCTCGACCGGCTGGGCGCGCGCATCCGCTGGTTCGACGCCGGCGGAGGGCTGGGGATCGACTACGACGGCTCGAACACCGACTTCGAGTCGAGCAAGAACTACTCGCTGCAGGAGTACGCCAACGACGTCGTGTACTCGCTAGCCGAGGCCGTCCGCGACCACGGGATCGAGGCGCCGACGATCGTCACCGAGTCCGGGCGCGCGCTGGTCGCGCACCACGCCGTGCTCGTCGCCGAGGTGATGGGCGTGACGACGTTCGACGCGCAGGAGGGCGGCGGTCTGGACGACGTGAAGGACGACGCGCCCGAGGTCGTTTCGTCGATGGCCGAGCTCGCGGGCAAGATCACGCAGCGCAACTACCTGGAGACGTACCACGACGCGATCGACCTGCGGGAGCAGGCGATGCTGCTCTTCAACACGGGGCAGCTCGGTCTCGACGAGCGCGCCCAGGTCGAGGAGCACTTCTGGCGCGCCTGCCACGCCGTGCTCGCGATGGCGCGGCGCGTCGACTATGCGCCGGAGGACGTCGAGGACCTGGAGCGCGCGCTCGCCGACACCGTGTTCCTGAACATGTCGGTCTTCCAGTCGCTCCCCGACGCGTGGGCGATCGGCCAGATGTTCCCCGTCCTGCCGATCCACCGGCTCGACGAGGAGCCGAAGCGGCGCGCCGTGCTGGCCGACCTCACGTGCGACTCGGACGGCAAGATCCAGCGCTTCATCGACCTCCGCGGCGTCAAGAACACCCTGGAGGTGCACGGCCGCCGCGAGGGCGAGCCGTACTTCATGGGCTTCTTCCTGGTGGGCGCGTACCAGGAGATCCTCGGCGACATGCACAACCTGTTCGGCGACACGAACATCGTGCACGTCGACCTCGACGACGCCGGCCGGCCGACGCTCACCCACGTCCTGCGCGGAGACCGCGTGCGCGAGGTGCTGGAGTACGTCGACTACTCCGAGGCCGAGCTGCTCCGTCAGCTCCGCGGGCACGTCGAGGACGCGCTGCGCGCCGGACGGCTCACGTACGAGGAGTCCGCGCTCTTCTGGCGCCGCTACGAAGAGGCGCTCGCCAGCTACACCTACCTCCGCCCGCCGGCCCAGGCGCCCTCCGTGGCGCCCGAGCAGGGAGAGCGGAGCGACGAGATCCGTCCGCACCGGACAGAACCAAGGCCCACCCCACATGTCGAAGACCAAGCCCGGCTCCACGGTTGAGCTCGAGATCGAGATCCTGGACGCGGACGAGGAGGTCGTCGAGGCGACCGATTCGGAGGAGTTCCTCGTCGTGGAGATCGGCGCCGGCGAGCTGCCGCCGACCGTCGAGGAAGCGCTGACCGGCATCGAGGTCGGCGACTCGATCGACGTGACGTGCCCCGCGGGCGAGGCCTTCGGCGACCACAGCCCCGAGGCGATCATCGCGGTCCCGCGCGAGGACTTCCCCTCCGACCTGGAGCTGGAGAAGGGCATGCCGATCGGCGTGATGGTCGAGGACGACGACGGCGTGAGCGGCGAGATCGACGCGACCGTCGTCGAGCTCAACCCCGATACCGTGATCCTCGACGCGAACCACCCGCTCGCCGGCAAGGAGGCCCGGTTCCGGGTCACGTTGCGCGCGATCCAGGACTGACGCACCCGCATCGACGGGGAGCGGCCGCGCGAATCGCCAGCGCCATGGAAGGGCGCAAAGGGGACGGACGTCGGCGTCGACGAAGCTGGATCGTGGCGGGGCTCGCGCTCGCAGGCGTCGTACCCGCCGCCTCGTGCGTCTTCTCCCCGCCTGCCCCGGGCACGATCAGGCTGGAGGAGCGCCTCGCCGTGCTCCCGACGGACGGTCTGGACGTCCGCGGGACGGCGGAGATCCGCTGGAACGATCGCGCGGTCCCGTACCTCGTCGTCGAGGACGAGCTCGACGTCCCCTACCTGATGGGCGTCGTGCACGGACACCTGCGCAGGACCCAGATGGAGATCCTCGTGCGGGTCGCGCGCGGTGAGCTGTCCGAGCTCGGCGGGCCGTTCGCGCGGGACGTCGACGAACTCCTGCGCACGCTCGACATCGATCGCGCGGTGCCCGAGATCGAGCGCGCGCTCCCCCCCGAGACGCGCGCGTGGTGCGAGCGTTACGCGGCGGGCGTGAACGCCCAGGCCGCGGCGCAGAGCCGCCGGCCGAAGGACGCCCGCGTCCTCGGGATCGACCTGCGACGGACGTGGACGGTTGCGGACACGCTGACCGTGTCGCGGCTCGCGAGCGTCGACATCAGTCTCGGCCGCACGTTCGGCCTGCTCGGGCTCCGCGACCAGGAGGGCTTCGCAGAGCACCTCGCGCGGGTCCGCGCGGACGGCGCGCGCGGCGTGCCGACGTTCGGCCCGGGCCAGGCGACGCCCCTCTCCAGCCTGGAGCAGCTCTCGAAGAGCGGCAGCAACTGCTTCGTCGTCGCGCCCCAGCGCTCTGCGAGCGGCGGCGCGCTGATCGCGAGCGACCCCCACCTCGGCTTCTTCCTGCCGAACTTCTGGTGTCTCGTGGGCTACGCGACGCCGGAGAGGACGGTCGTCGGCATGACGCTGCCCGGCGTGCCGGTCGTCGCGCTCGGTCGCAGCGACAGGATCGCGTGGGGCGGGACGAACATGGCCGCATTCTCGTCCGCGCTGTACGACGTGTCGGCGCTCGACGAGAGCGACCTGGACGTCCGCCGCGAGACGCTGCGCACGCGCCTCTGGCCCGACCGGACGATCGAGGTCACCGAGACGCCGTACGGACCGCTCGTCTCGAAGCTCGCGCTGCTGGAACAGCTCGACCTTCCGCCCCTCGCGCTCCGATGGCGCGGGCACGAGCCGAGCGACGAGATCACGGCGTTCCTGCGCGCGAGCCACGCGAGCGACTGGGACGAGTTCCGCGCCGCGTGGGAGCCCTACGCCGTCGCGGGCCAGAACATCCTCTACGCGGACGTCGACGGACACATCGGCCAGGTGCTCGCGCTGGAGCAGATCGATGCCGCGGCCGAAGCGGGCGCGGCGCTGATCGCCGACCCCGAGGACGAGCGATTCCTCTGGCGCCCGGGCCGGCGCTCGACCGACTTGCCCGCGGCGTTCGACCCCCGTTCGGGCTACCTCGTGTCGGCGAACAACCACCCCGTCCTGACGGAGCCGCCGATCACCGCGGGCGGCAACTCGAACGACCGCGTGCGGCGGATGAGCGAGCGGATCGAGGCGGAGTCGCCGGTCTCGCTCGACGACCTGCAGGCCATCCAGCGCGACGTCTACCTCGCCTCGGGGCTCGCCGCCGCGCGCGCGCTCGTCGCCGCGGCGCCGGACGACGCCTCGCCGGACTTCGTGGCGCTCGTGGCGGACTGGGACGGGCGCTACGACCGCGCGAGCCGCGGCGCGCCCGCCTACCGACGCTGGGCGTACGAGCTCCTCGAGGGTCCCTACGTCGACCGACTCGGCGCCGAGCTGAGCGCGGCGTGGAAGGGCGCGGTGACCGTCCACGATCGCATCTCTGCCGATATCGAGTCGGGCTGGCTGACGCCGGACGAGATCGCCACGACGCTGGAGCGCGCCGCGGCGCGTCACGACCTGCAGCAGACCTGGGGCGACGTGCACCGACTCCCCCTGCAGCACCCGCTCGCCGTCGCTCCCCTCATCGGTCGCGGTTGGCGGTTCGACGAGCTGCCCGGCGACGGCACGCTGGGCACGGTCCGGAAGACCGCCGGCCCCTTCACCCCCGACCGCCACCGCGGGTTCTTCGGCGCCCAGGCGCGGCATGTGTCGGACCTCTCCGATCCGGACGCGAACTGGTTCGTCCTGCTGGGCGGCCAGGACGGGTGGCCGGGGAGCGAGAACCTCATCGATCAGGCCCGACTCTGGGAAGCCGGGGTGTCCATCCGGATGCCGCTCCGGCGGGCCTCGATCGAGGCGGAGTATCCCCGGGTGCTCCTGTTGGGCTCCCGCGACGGCTGAGCGGTCCGGGTGGGCTCCGGACGACTTCGTCGGGCTGCTGATCGACGTGCCGTTCCCGGTCTGGCGGGCGGCGTACTCGATCGGCGTCGAGTTCGATCGACGGAAGGGCGTCACCCCGCGCATCGGTCGGGGTACGGCTCCGTCCCGCCCCCCACGAGCCCCCCGCCATGCACGCCGACGCCCTCCGCTTCACTCTCTCCGCCGCATCCCTCGCCCTCCTCGGCGCCTGCGCATCCACGGCCAAGGCCCCGCTGACGGCCCTCGACGCGCCCGCCGACCTCCCCATCGACTACAGCGCCAAGGTCGCCCCGGGCGTCTGGCGATTCGAGACGCCGGTGCTGGAGGGCGACCTCACGACGGAGTCCGCGGACCCGGCCGCGCTGGAGTCGGGCCCGTTCATCGAGATCGACGCGAGCTTCACGCCGCTGACCCTCGACCAGGTCGAGGAGCTCTTTGGCCACCGCCGCGTCGGCCCGTGGGCCGTCACGGTCTCGCGGACGGCGGGCCGCCGCGTGCTCGCCGAACTGGGTGCCGCGCCGGCGCACTCCCAGATCGTCGTGGTCGCCGACGGCCAGAAGGGCGACGTCGCGATCGTCAACCAGGTCGCGTACATCGAGCGCTTCGACGTCGAGTCGACGAGCACCGCCACGATCGGCGATCCGATCATCGGCGTCGCGTCGGACGGGATCGAGGTCACCTTCGTCGGGCGGATCGAGGGGGACCGGATCGCGCTGGAGATCGAGCTCGCGCAGAGCGAGTTGCAGCGCCCGATCCAGGAGGTCGACGTGCAGCTGCCCGGCGCGCTGAACACGGCCACGATCCATCAACCCGTGACGTCGCAGCAGAACGTGAAGATCACGCCGACGGTCGACGGCCGGACCGACGTCCTCATCGGCGTCCCGCTCGCCGGCGAATCGCGCGACATCCTGGTCGGGCGCATCGCCGCGACCGTGCGGACGGCGCGCGAGGGTGCGGCGACGCCCGGCGCGGTCAACGACTGAGCGGCCGCAGGCGGACCTTCCGCCACTCGACCTTGAGCGGCTCCGCGACGTCGGCGACGCCGTGGACCTGGAATCCGATGTGGCCGTCGAGCCGCGTCGCGTCGTGCAGGTCGGCCGCCGGCACGCCGTTGATCCACGTCCGGATCCGGTCGTCCTCGCACAGGATCCGGTAGTGGTTCCACGCGCCCTGGCGCCACGCGCGCCGCGCGTAGGGGCGGCGGTGGAGCGGCTGCACCCAAGTGCGCCCGCCGGTCTCGTAGAGGCCGCCGGACCAGGCGCGGTCCGAGGGGTCGATCTCGACCTGGAATCCGAGCGGCTGACCGCGTCGCTCTTCGAAGCCACCGTCGACCTCGCTGCGGATCTGCACGCCGCTGTTGAGCCGCTCGTCGACGCGGACGTCGAAGGTCAGCTCGAAGTCGTCGAACGTCTCCGTGCTGGTGAAGTAGGTGTTCGGCGTGCCCGGACGGCTCGTCCCGACGAGCGTCCCGTCGTCGGTGACCTCGAACGCACCGTCGCCGCCGCGCACGACCCACTCGGTGTCGCTCAGGATCGAGCGCCAGGGTCCGCGTTCGAAAGACGGGAGCACCGGCGGCGGAAACGTCGAGCTCGAGGGCGACGTCGGCGCCAAAGGACGCTCGACCTCGAGGCTCGCGGAGAGGATCTGGAGCGCAGCACCCGGCGCGCCTCGGGCCTCGAGTCGCACGGGCCGAGACGACGCGACCGGAGTCAGGGCGCCCAGTCCGAGGATGACCGTGAGTGACTCGACGGCGTCGCCGCTCCTCACCGGGCGGAATGCCGGATCGGTGCTCGCCGCGCTGAGCCAGACATCCTCCGAAGCGACGGGACGCCACTCGAGTGTGAGCGTCCCTCGCGGCCGGAGATCGAATCGAAGCGGCTCGTCGCCTACGCGCAGGACGATCGGCTCGGCCGCGCGGATCAGGTCGCCCTGGTCGACGTTGTCCTCCGGCCCGTATTGCGTCTTCGCACGCAGCGCCCAGAGCGCGTCGACCGGGGGACGGACCATCTTCTGGACGATCGAGGGGACCGTGGGCGTACTCAGCGTCGCCCACGCCTCGCCGGACCAGAGCGGTTCTCCGCGCTCGTACGACGGCAGGTCCATCGTGAGGTGGACGCATGTGCCCGGGCGCAGCCCCTCGACCGACAGCTCGACCGTTCGACCGTCGGCCGAACCGCGCGCGGCGGTCACGGCGTGCTCCCGCTCGTCGACCTTCGGCCCGCCGTACGCCTGGGTGGGCGCGTACGTCCACGAGGTCGCCGTGTAGCGCGACGGATCGCCGAGCGCCTCCAGGTCCGCGGGATCCGTCAGCCGCACGCGGAACCCGTCGCGCGTCGCCTCGACCGAGTGGATCTCGTAGACGCGCTCGCCCGTCGGCACGAGCCGCTGCAGACCGAAGCGCGTCCCGCGCCAGTTCCAGTTCCCGTTCGCGCCGATCCCGCCGACGTACAGCGCCCCGTCGGGCCCCCACTCCATCCGGTTGACGCCGGACTCCAGGCCCTGGGTGAAACGGAGCAGCGTGCCCTGCAGCACGCCATTCGACTCGTACAGGTGCACGCGCCGGATCCCGCCGCCCGTCAGCTCGCCGAGCAGGATCTGCCCCTCGAACTCACCGCCCTGGATCAGCAGCGGCTCGGTCGGCGAGTTCACGACCTCCCCGTGCGGCAGCCACACGGTCGGCGCCTTGCGCGGGCGGTCGCAGAACACGCTGGGGTGCCCGCCGTCCGGGAACCGCTCCGCCAGCTTCGGCACGAAGCGCGTCCAGTTGTAGTGGCCGAAGAAGTCGCCCTCCTCGACGGCCGCCAGGATGCTCGTCGGCATCCACGCGCCCTGGTTGTCGGAGTAGAGCAGTCGCCCTTCCGCGTCGAGACCGAGCCCATTCGGCGTCCGCACGCCGCCCGCGAACGCGACCACCTCGCCCGACTGGGTGTCGATCTCCAGGACACAGCCGCGCAGCGGGTCGTTCGGCCCTGAGTTCGTCTCCATCCCCTCCCAGGCCGGCGGCGCCATCGTCGTCGAGAGCGCCGTGTAGAGCTTCCCGTCGCGGTGCACGAGCCCGAACGTGAACTGGTGGTAGTTCCAGCCCTGCCAGCCCTCGCCGACGACTTCGTGCGTCTCGAAGTAGCCGTCCCCGTCGCGGTCGACGAGCAGCTCGACCGCACGGCGGTGCGCGACGTAGAGCTCGCCGCGGACGACGCAGAGCCCGCTCGGCTCGAAGAGGTCAGTGGCGATCTCGGTGACCTTGCCCGTGCGCACGTCGAGCGCCCAGAGGACGTCCGGCTCCTTGCTCTCGATGTCGGGCAGGTTCCGTTCGTCGCGCTGCCGCGGGTCGAACGTGCCGAACGCGAGGCGCCCGTCGGGCAGGAACGTCATCGACCCGACGCGCGGCTCGAAGCCTTCTGGCCGGATCGTCTCGACGCGCCACGCCGGGTGCACGCCGCGCAGCGGCAGTCCGTTCCCCGGCGACTTGTCCGACACGATCGCCTTGAACCCGGGCGAGGTCACCCGCGTCGGGTCGTCCTCCGTGCGCAGCGCGGACGACGGTACGACCGAGAACCCGTCCGCCCCGGGCGGCTGCCACTCGAGCTTCAGCACGCGCCCACCGCCGCTGTCGAAGTGCTCGACGAGGATCGGGTGCTCGCCCGCGTCGAGCTGGAGCGGCTCGGACGTGACCGCGACCGGCCCGTGCTGTCCGTCGTTGTCAAGGGCGCGCTCGCCGTCGAGGAAGAGCCGCGAGCCGTCGTCGCTCGTGAGCCGCAGCCGGTACGTCCCCGCCGTCTCGACCGCCAGCCAGCCGACGGCGCGCGTCATGAACGGCGCGCGCATCGGGTCGAAGTCGCCGGACGCCATCTCGAGCGTCGCGACGAGCCGGTCGACGTTCGGGGTCTGGTCCGGGACCAGCTCGGGGAGCGTCTCGACCGTCCACTCGAGCTGGAAGAGCCGCAGCGTGAGCCCGGGGATCCGGTCCACGTCCTGGGTCGAGCCGGTCGCGAGGGCGAGCGCGACGGCGAGCATGGGGTGCGCCATGCGCACAAGTGTGCCGTCAGGCGTCGCGCCTCGCTGCGCCCAGCCCCAGCTCGTCGGCGGTGCACCTGGACGAGTCGAGTCCGAGCCACGCGACGGCGCTCTCGAGCGTCGAGAAGACCTCGGTCCGCTTCTGCCGTCCCTCGTGCGCCCTGGCGAGCATCATCCCGAGCGCCGTCATCTTCGGTCCGTCGACGAGGATCGCGAGCCGATGCAGGTGATCGGGGAACTCCGCCGCGATCGCGGGCGCCCACGTCTTGATGAACTCGACGTCCACGTCGGTGCCGCGGGCGTCGGCGAGCCAGACCGTTCCGTCGCCGTGCTCGCCGCGCGCCATCTCCTCGCGCTTGACCGCCAGGGCGGCCTCCAGCTCGACCGGATCCGCCCACCTCTGCACGACGATGTCGTGCGCGGGGACGTGCCAGCTCACGTAGCTCATCGCCCGGCGGCTCCCGCGGCGGCCGCCGAAAGGGGACAGCGGGACTCGACGAGCTCGACCCAGAAGCTCGCGCCGAGCGGCGCGGCGTCGTCGTTGAAGTCGTACTTCGGATGGTGCAGGTCGAAGTCGCCGCCCGTGCCGAGCCAGACGTAGCAGCCCGGGACCTCCTCCAGCATGAACGCGAAATCCTCGCCGCCCATGCACGGGTTCTCCTCCGGTCGCACGCCGTCCGGGCCGACGAGATCGGCGGCGACGCGGCGCGCGATGTCCACCTGGGGCGCGTGGTTCACGGTCGGCGGGTAGCCGCGCGTGTAGGTGACGCGCGCCACCGCGCCGTGCGCCGCGGCGACGCCCGTGGCGATCCGCTCGATCCCCTGCTCCATGGCGTCGCGCGTCGACGCCGCGAAGGTCCGGCACGTGCCGGCCATCCGCGCCATCCGGGGCACGACGTTCGTCGTCGTCCCCGCGTCGATCTGCGTGATCGACACGACCGCGGCGTCGAGCGGATCGACCGTCCGCGACACGAGGGACTGGAGCGAGGTGACGATCTGGCTGGCGACGTAGATCGGATCGATGCCCCGGTGCGGCATCGCGGCGTGGCACCCGACGCCCTCGACCTCGATCTCGACGCGGTCGCTCGCGGCCATCACGGGCCCCGGCCGCACCGCGATCCGACCCAGGTCGAGCTGCGGCCAGTTGTGCATGCCGTACACCTCGTCGCAGGGGAAGCGCTCGAACAGTCCGTCCTGGATCATCGCGCGCGCGCCGGCGAGCCCCTCTTCCGCGGGCTGGAAGATGAACTGCACCGTTCCCGCGAAGCGCCCGGTCGAGGCGAGATGACGCGCAGCTCCGAGCAGCATCGCGGTGTGACCGTCGTGCCCGCAGCCGTGGAACGCGCCCTCGATGCTCGACCGGTGCGGCGCATCGCCCTCCTCCTGCATCGGAAGGGCGTCCATGTCGGCTCGGAGCCCGAGCGTCGGACCGTCGCCGCCCGCGCCGCGGAGGGTCCCGACGACTCCCGTGCCGCCGAGTCCCCGATGGACCTCCAGGCCATAGCTCTCCAGCTCTGCCGCGACGATCCCGGCCGTCCGCGTTTCTTCGTACCCCAGCTCGGGGTGGCGGTGGAGGTCGCGCCGCAGCTCGCGCATGCCCTCTGCCCAACCGTCGATCTCGGATCGCACTGTCATCAGGGCAAAGTAGCAGCCCGCTCCGTCGAGGGAGCCGACGGTCGGGTCAGTTCGTATCCTCCGAGTCGATTCCGTCATGTGGAGCGCATCATTGCTACTGATCGCCGCAGCGCAGGCTCCCGAGGATCGGGCAGCCAACGACGCGCTGGGCGCAGAGCTCTCGCCTCGGTGGACCCTGCTGCGCGATCCGATGGAACTGCGACGTGCGGTCGAGACGTACGACGGGAGTCTCCTCCAGGCCGGGCTCTCCCTCATCGGTCAGGCAGCGACCGAGACGGTCGACGGGCGCGGAGAGCTCGTGAACGCGACGCTCGACGTCACCGGCGCGGTGAAAGTCTTCGGTGACCGCGGGGAGGCCACCGGCATCCTGACGGCTTGGCTGCGAGGCGGCCTTCCCATCGGCGCGAGCGCGAACGCGGACCTCGGAGAAAGCCTCGGCTCCGACCTCGACATCAACGGGACGCTGGAGAACGAGACCCTGTACGTACGCGAACTCTTCTGGGGGCAGTGGTTCGGCGACGACCTCGCCATGACGCTCGGCCGGGTCGACCCGGCGTTCCGCTACGACTTCAACGCGATGGCGAACAACGAGTGGGAGCAGTTCGTCGCAACGCCGCTCGTGAACTCCTCGGCGATTCCTTTCCCCGATCCGGGCTTCGGAGTCGATGCGGCCTGGGAGCCGAACGCGAGGTTCGGTCTGTATGGCGGCGTGTACCAGTCCAACTCCAGGTTCGACAGCGTCGAGGACATCCGCTCGGACTCGCTCTTCGCTGCGTTGGAGGCGCGCGCGTTCAGTCCCTTCCAGGACTCCCTGGGCGAGGGAACGTACCGGCTGCTCGTCTACCGATCGGACGCCGAGAACCAGGACAGCGTCGGAGTCTCCCTGAGCCTCGATCAGCAGATCGCGGGCCGGATCGTGCCCTTCCTGCGCACAACGGTGACCGACCGCGACGGCCCACTCTTCCGATCCTCGCTGTCGCTCGGCGTGGGATTCCTCGATCCGCTCGGGCTGACGGATGACCTCGTGGGCGTCGGGTACGCGACCGCCGACCCGCTGGAGGCGGATCGCCGGAGAGAGCATCTGGTCGAGACCTTCTACCGGTTTCAGTTCGGCCGCTTCATGAACGTGACGCCACACGTGCAGCTCGTCCTGGATCCGGCCAGGAACCCGGACACCGACGCCATTGGCGTCTTCGGACTCCGAGTGCACGGCATCTTCTGACCGATCCAGAGTCTCGGCATGCGACTCGTCTGCCTCAGTGACACGCACAGCATCCACGGCGAACTCACCGTCCCCGACGGTGACGTGCTGATTCACGCCGGCGATCTGACAGGGCACGGGACTCCGGCCGAGATCGAGGCCTTCGGCGCGTTCCTCGCGGGGCTCCTCCACAGCCACAAGGTGGTGATCGCGGGGAACCACGACTTCCTGTTCGAGTCCGATCGCGAGCGCGCGGAGGCGCTCCTCGGCGACGTCACGTTCCTGCAGGACGAGGGCGCGACGGTCGAAGGCCTCGAGATCTGGGGCTCGCCCTGGCAGCCGTGGTTCCACGACTGGGCGTTCAACCTGCAGCGCGGCGCAGCGCTCGCCGAGAAGTGGGCGCTGATCCCGGACCGAACCGACGTGCTCGTGACGCACGGGCCGCCGCGGGGTGTCCTCGACCGGACCCGCCGGGGCGAGAGGGTCGGCTGCGACGACCTCCTCGTCGCGCTCGATCGGGTGCGCCCGGCACTGCACCTGTTCGGGCACATCCACGAGTCACGCGGCGCGAAGCGCGTCGGGGAGACGCTGCACGTGAATGCGAGCTGCTGCAGTCTCGGCTACGAGCCCATCCGCCCGCCGATCGTGATCGACTGGGACGCGGACGGGCCGTCCGTGGTGCCCTCGTGAGTTCGATCAGCGGGCCGAGGCCAGCGTGATCCAGTGCGTCGCCCGCGCGGCGCTCTTGGTGTCCGGGAACTTCTTCACGACCTTCTCCAGCGCACGGAGCGACGACTTCTTCGGGCCCTTCTTGTCGATCGTGCGCTTGACCTTCGCGAGCGCCGCGGCGGCCTCGCGCTCGACCTCGTTCTCCTCGAAAGCCGTCGCGACCGCGGCGTAGCGCGCGCGGAGCGGCTCGTCCGCATCGAGCTGCCCCTCCAGAGCCTCGAGCTCCTCCTCCAGGTGGACCATGCGTCCCTCCGCCAGCAGCGCCTCGCAGCGCCCGAGCCTTCGGTCGAGGCGGCGCGCGAACTCCTTCGAGGCTGCGCCAGCGGCCTTTGCGACCGCAGCGTCGTCGGAAGCGCTCAGCGCGCGCGCCGCCGCGAGGGCCGCCGCGACGTCACCCTCGGAGAACGTCTTCCACGCCGCGGCCACCTTCTTCGGCGTGCCGTCCGGGCCCTCCCGGCGCAGTCGCACCTGCTCGGCGATCGTGTCCTCGATCTCCTGAAGCCGCTTGCCGACGAAATTCATCCCCATCATCCCCGCGCTGCCGTCGAGGATCAGCGTGCCGTCGTTGCCGAGCAGCGAGAACTGTGGAACACCGGAGTGTCCCGCAAAGGCGGGGTACTCGTTGGTCCAGATGAGGTCGGGCCCGTGCCACTTCTTGCGGAGGATCACCGACTCGATCGTGTCCAGGTCGGCCGCCTGCATCTCGGCCATGACGATCGCGACGTCGCGGCCGAACTGCTTCTTCCACACGACGGCGTCGTCGACCCAGTCGTCGGCCCAGGTCTCCCGCCCCCAGTACGCGACGAGCACCGGCATGCCGCGCAGGTCCTCCAGCGACGACACGCCGAGCGCGTTCAGCGGCGCGTTCTTGAACGTGTGAACGGCGGTCTCGCCGCGCTCGAGCTTGCCGCGGGGACCGGCCTGACCGCCGAGCGCGAGGGAGGCGGCGGGAAGGAGCGCGAGCCAGAGGATGACAGGTTTCATCGGGTACCTCATCGGGGTGCAGCGTCGACCGTCACGACGGCAGTGGCGCCGCGCTCGACGGTGACGGGGAACTCGTGCGACGGACGGCCGTCGACGACGACGGTGTAGCGGCCGGGGTGTACGTGAGCAGCGAGTGGCGCGTGCGCGGCAGGCGCGTCGATGGACCACCGCCTGACGGTCTCGCCGGAGCCACCCACCAGACGCGCGCGCAGCTCCTCGAAGGCGGACGCGATCTCCAGGACGACGAGACCGGTGGGCGGCAAGCGCCGGGGGCCCAGGTCGACCGTCGCCGAGGGCGCGATCGCCCACTCCTCCGGGATCTCGAGCACCTGGCCCCTCGCCGCGCGCACCTCGACCGTGTAGCGGCCAGGCGGAACGGGGTCCGAGCGGAAGACGCCGGGTCGAGCGTCGCGTACGGCGACGACGAGGTGCTGCCCGCTGGCCGCATCGGTGACCCGCAGCCCAGTGGCGCGCACGGGGTCACCGTCCGCGTCCGTGAGCGCGCCGACGAAGACGGCAGTGGGCCGCGCCGCCGACGGGACGACGACGAGGACGCCGCCCTCTCCGGGCTCGGGAGGCTCGGCGGTCACCGCGGCAACGACGACGCCGCCCTCGACGACGTGCAGCCGGAACGCGGTCTCGTCGCAGTTCGTGAACGCGAAGCGGCCCTCGGCGTCGGTCCGCGTCCCGCGCGCGCGCCACTCTCCCTCCGCGGCGCAGCGCACCTCGCAGCCCCCGATCGGCGCCCCCTCGTCGTCGGCGACCGTTCCGCGCAGGACGAGCCCTGCGTCGAGCGTGACGTCGACGCGCGTGTCGCCCTCGACGCGCTCGTCGCAGAGTTCCTGGAACCGCCCGCGGTCACCGGCCTCGACGGTGAGCCACACGGCGCCCGGCGTCACGCCGTCGAGCTCGTACTCGCCGCGCGCATTCGTTCGCGCGACCACCGCGTGGCGCGCGTCCGGCGGTGACCACCATCGGCGACGGGCGGCGTACACGATGGCGCCCGCGACGGCGCGGCCGTCCACGTCCGTGACGCGGCCGACGATGCGGGCTCCGCGCGGCAGCGTGATCTTCGCTCCGCTGACCGGGGCACGACCGACGTCGATCGTCAGGCGACCGTTCGCATGAACCGGCGCGAGCGCGCAGAGCCTCCGCGCACCCGCACGCACGGACCGGAAGCGGTACCGCCCCGTGGCGTCGGTCCGCGTGCGGAGCAGCGGCGCCTCGCTCTCCATCGCGTCGATCAGCACGGCGGCGCCCGCGACCGGCGCTCCGTCCTCGTCCACGACGCGGCCCTCGACCGGCGCGCCGGCGGCGGACAGCGCCACGCGCAGGTCGATCCGCGCGCGCGATCGGTCGGACACGTCGATCGCGAGCGAGGGCGCGTGCCCGTCCGCGAGCACGCCGACGAGCCGCGCGGCGCCGATCGACGGGATCTCGAACCGACCGGCGTCGTCGGTCCGTGCGACCGCGAGGTCGTCGACGATCGCCTCCACCGACGTGCCCCCCACCCAGACGGACGCGGGGCTCGCGCTCGCCCAGAGCGCGGCGCCGACGACCGGATCCCCGTTCCCGTCGACGACGACTCCGGAGAGCGCGGGGCCCGGCGGCAGGACGACCTCGACGGACGTCGGTCCGTCCGCGCGCAGCTCGACGCGTCGCGCGGAGTCCCCCCGCCGGCCGAAGGGAACGACGATCGTGTGGGTCGAGGCCCGAAGGCCATCGACGCGCAGACGACCGTCGCGTCCCGTCCGACCGATCGGGGGGACCGGCGCGCCGCCCTCCGTCCGGTCGTGCTCGACGCGGACGGGGACGCCCGCAGCGGGACGTCCATCGGCGGTCAGGAGAGAGAGGCGCAGGCAGGCGGCAGAAGGTGCGGTGGCGGCGTCCGGGGAGAGCGCGCCGGAGACCGGCGATCTCCCGCCGGCGCTCCCGCTCGCAGCGAGCGCCGGATCCGTCGGCCGGACGCGCTCCGGGGGGGGCACCGCCACCGCGGTGGTCGAGTGCTGGGGAGCCGGCGCTCGCTCGGGGTTCGAGCCGGCGCGCAGCGCGAGGATCGCGGTCGCCCCCACGAGAGCGACGGCAAGGGCGACGACACCCAAGCTCGCGAGAGGAGTGCCGGAGACCGCCGCGGGCTGCCGCGCCAGCGCGATCAGCGCGACGGTCGTCCGCCGGCGGTCACCGCCCGCCTCGCGATCGAACGCGCCACGCAGGTCGTCCAGCGCGCGACGGATCCGCCAGTCGACGGTCGAGACGGCCACGCCGGTGCGTTCCGCGATCTCGCGTAGCCCGAGCTCCTGGTAGAAGCGCAGGAGGACGGTCTCGCGGTACGGCTCCTCCAGCGCGAGGACCGCCGTCCCGACGGCCTGCTGGGTCGAGAAGCGCTCGACGACGTCGAACGTCGACGGCAGTTCCTCATCGCGTGCGACGGCCTCCTCGCGCACGCGCCGTCTCGAGTCCGAGCGGAACGACCGAGCGACCGCGTTGCGCGCGACCTGACGGAGCCAGCCGCGGCGACTCTCGCGGGGACCCGAGCGCGCCTGGAGCGCGGCGAGCCACACGTCCTGCACCGCGTCGTCGGCGAGGTCGTCGCGCTCCACGAGCGCCCGCGCGAGCGCGCGGACCCAGTCCGCCTCGGTGAGGAGCGCGTCGATCGTCGGTTCGTGGGCAGCGGCCATGGCCTCGACGGTCTAGGTGCCGCCGCCCCCGCGGATTCCAGCGGAATCCGGAGATCACCCACGCCTTGCGCCCGTCAAACGTGTCAGCGCACCGCCGTGCCGCGCACGTGCGGCCGGATCCAGGACGGCACGCCGGCCTCGGGCGGCGGCTCGAATCGCTCCAGCTCGACGCTGTCGAACCCGGCCCCGCGGATCGACGCGGCGAGGTCGCGGTTCGCCCGACAGTCGCTCGCGAAGAACCTCTGGGCGGGCGTCATCACGTGCTGGAACAGCCGCCGCCAGCGGCCCTCGGGCGCGAGGACGTGCTCCCAGAAGAGGAAGCGCCCGCCCGGGCGCAGGACCCGCCGGACCTCGGACAGCGCGGCGTCGACGTCCGGCACCGAGCACAGGACGAGCGTCGACAGGACGACGTCGACTGCGGCGTCCTCGAGCGGCAGCTTTCCCGCCGACAGCGGTCGCAGGTCGACGTCGAGCCCGAGCGGCTCCGCCTTCTCGCGGAGCAGGTCGTGCATGTGCACGTTCGGTTCGATCCCGATGAGCCGCGTCCCCGGGCTCAGGTAGTCCAGGTTCGCGCCGGTCCCCGGGCCGATCTCGACGACCGTTCCCCCCGGGACTCCTCCGAGCCCTTCGAGGAGCCTTCGCCTGTCGTCGGCGACGGCGCGCTCGTACTTCTCGGTGGCGCGGTCGTAATAGCGCGCGAAGAGGCGGTCGGGGATCCGGAGGCCCACCCGTTCAGGATAGTCCGGCCGGGGCCGCTTGGCCCGATGCGCCGCCCGTCAGGCGTCGCACGCCGGCGCCAGGTCTCCGGACGTCTCGAGGCCGCTCGCCTGCCAGGCGTCGAAGCCCCCCACCGCGTCACGCAGCTCCGTGAAGCTCTCGCGCAGGAGGAGGCTCGTCGCGATCGAGGAGCGATAGCCGCTCTTGCACATCACCGCGACCGCGCGGTCGCGCGGCACCTCCTCGATCCGCCCGCGGAGCTCGCCGAGAGGGATGTTCACGCTGCCTGCCACGTGGCCGGAGTCCCACTCGCCGCGGTTCCGGACGTCCAGCAGCAGCGGCGGGTCCGCGTCGGCCAGGTTCTCGGAGAGCCCGACGGCCGTGACGCGATCGACGCTGGAAAGCAGCTCGTCATGGTCGGAGAGGGCCGCCATCCCGCCGTCCAGGTAGCCACGCACGTCGTCGTACCCGATCCGGCCGAGGCGCATCGCGGCCTCGGCCTCCTCGCCAGGCTCCGCGATGAGCACGATCGACATGTCGGACGTGAGCACGGTCCCCGCCCAAGTCGCGTACTTGCCGTCGAGCCCGATGTTGACGGCGCCCTCCAGGTGCGCGCCGGCGAAGTCCGCGGCGTCGCGGACGTCCACCACGATCGCACCCGCGCGCTGCTGGTCGAGCAGCTCGGTGAGCGTGAGCGGCCGGAGCCCCTTGTCGAGCGACGTCTCGAGCGTCGCGCGCTCCTTCTGGTTGAGGATCGCGTCGTGGAGGAAGTACGGCGGAGCGCTCGGCTGATCCGCCGTGACGATCGCGCGGAACTCGTCGCGCGTCATCGGCTGCAGCGCGTAGTTGACGCGACGCTGCTCACCGATCGTCGAGAACGTCTCCTTGCCGAGGTTCTTGCCGCACATCGACCCCGCGCCGTGGGCCGGATAGACGAGCGTCTCGTCGGGCAGCGCCAGGATCTTGTCGTGCAGGGAGTCGTACAGCCACGACGCCAGGTCGTCGGCGGTGACCCCCACCGAGCCCAGGAGGTCGGGCCGGCCGACGTCGCCGACGAAGAGCGTGTCGCCGGTGAAGACCGCCTCGGGAACGCTGTCGCTCTTCGTGAGGTCCAGCGCCAGGATCGAGATCCCCTCGGGCGTGTGCCCCGGGGTCTCCATGATCGAGAGGCGCGTATCGCCGAACTCGACCACGTCGCCGTCCTCGAGCGGCGTGAACTCGTACTCCGCGCGCGCCCTTGCGCCGAGGAAGATCCGCGCTCCGACCCGATCGCGGAGCTCCAGGTGACCCGCGATGAAGTCGGCGTGGAAGTGCGTGAGCAGGACGTGCTCGATCGTGGCGCCCTGCGCCGTGGCGTCCTCGACGTACTGGTCGACGTCGCGCTGCGGGTCGATGACGGCAGCGGTGCCGGAGCGCTCGTCGACGACGAGGTAGGAGGCGTGGGCGAGACAGCCGAGGTAGTACTGCTTGATCTTCATGGGAGGATGGACGCGACCGGTGACCCGGGGCACTCCGTATTCCGATAAGGCGTCCGTTCCGCGTCCGCAACGCTCCGGACGGCGGTTTCGCCCGCGGGGCCACGCCAGGGCGCTCCGAGGTGCTCCCCACCAGGAGTTGTCGCATGAAACGATGGAATCCGGTCGATGGGATCCGGGAGCGGACCGCCTACTCTCCCAGACCTCGCCATGACCGACGAACGCTGGGACTTCTATCCGTGCCGCGTGGACGACGCCCCCGCGTCGATCCTCGTCGCCTTCCACTTCGAGTCGGGCGCCCGGCCGGCCGGCGCCGACACCCTGCACGTGGTCGGCCTGGAGATGGCAGGCCCCGGCGAACACGGCATGGGCACGCAGGACGAGGCGGAGGCGCTCTGGCCTGCGGAGGACGCGCTCGTCGCGGACCTCGCCGGGGCAGGCTTCGTCCACGTCGGACGGCTTCGAAACCGGGGCACGTGGCAGATCAGCTTCTACGGGCCGGCGTCCGGGACGGACCGCTTCCTGCGGACCGCCGAGGCGCACGGGAAGAGCGTCGGCCGCGGGAACTGGACGCACGTGAAGGCCGATCCGGACTGGTCGTACTACGAGACCTTCCTCCTCCCCGACGTCGAGCGGCGGCACTGGATGAAGGACCGGGCGCTCGTCGAGACGCTCGAGGAGAACGGGGACCGTCTCGTGCGCTCGCGGACGGTCGACCACGACCTCAGCTTCCCTTCGAGCGAGGCCTTCGAGCTGTTCTTCGAGGCCGCCGAGCTGCGCGGATTCCGGCGTGGCCCGTCGGCAGCCGCGGAGGCCGCCGACGATCCGTTCCGCGTCACCGTCCAGCGCGATGACAGGGTCGAGCTGGAGCACATCCACCGCGTCGTGATGGACCTCGTCGAGCTCGCCGCTCCGTACGACGGGACGCACACGGGCTGGGGCTGCACGGTCGAGACGGAGCGCTGACGAGTCGGCGCCGGATCGGGCTCCTACTCCAGCGGCGCGCGCGCGCGACCGGGCTCGTGCGGGATCCCGAGCCACCGCTCCAGCGCGATCCGGGCCGCGTAGATCAGCGGCGTGTCGATCATCGCGAGGAGGATCTTGACGACGTAGTTGGCGCCGATGATCCCCACGATGGGCGCCCAGTCCATCCCGAGGCCGAAGCGCAGGAAGATCGAGTTGACGATGATCGTGTCCACGAGCTGGCTGATCCACGTCGACCCGTTGTTGCGGAGCCAGAGGTGCTTGCCGCCCGTGATGCGCCACCAGAAGTGGTACAGGCGAACGTCGAAGAGCTGCGCGACGAGGTAGGCGGTCATCGACGCCATGAGCAGGATCCCCGGCGCCGAGAACGTCGCGTGGAAGGCGTTCTGGGTCGCGTCCGCGGAGTCGAAGCCGAAACCCTCCAGCATCCAGATCGGCGACGGCGGCAGGTGGATCGCGAGCTGCAGCACCAGCAGCATGACGAAGCTCATCGCGAATCCCGACCAGACCATGAAGGTCGCCCGACGCAGCCCCCAGATCTCCGCGACGGTGTCCGTCAGCAGGAACGTGATCGGGTACGTGATGATCCCGGACGTGAGCGTGACGGTCGGTCCGCCGGCGAGGCCCGCGAGGGGTCCCGGCACGGGGACGACGAAGAGCTTCGTCCCGATCACGTTCGTCAGCACGAGCGTGACCATGAACAGTCCCGCGAGCGCCGCGAACGTCGCCTCGGCCCGCGGGAAGCCGCGCGCGAGGCCGTGACCCGGGTCCGCTCCATCCACCATCGCGCGCATTCTGCGCCCGGCCCCGCGGCGATGTTAGGCTCTCCGCCCGAATCGGCGCGCCCGCGCGGCGCGCCGCACCACCCCATGCAGGTCATCGAACAGCTCAAGGCGATGAAGGAGGACCGGTTCCTCCACATCTACGAGTCCCTGGCCCAGGACGGCTTCGGTCCGCTGGACGGCGAGGTCGCCAAGGTCCTGAAGTTCCGCCCTCAGACCATCCGCAAGCTCCCGATGCCGAAGCGGGCGAAGACGGCGCAGGCGCTGCTGGTCCGCGGAGCGAACGCGGAGCTCTGCTACGAGCTCTTCGGCAGCTACCTGATGAAGAGCGCCAAGGGCATGGTCACGGACTTCCTGGACGGGACCGACGTCGAGCACGACGAGGGGATGATCAAGAGCGTCGAGGAGTCGCGCCCGGCCGCCGACAAGATCGCGTCCACGGTCGCCGAGCTCGACGGCAAATACGACCCGGCGGACGTGACGCTCTACCTGTCGCTGGCCGCCGAGCAGTGGCCGAGCGTCCCGGAGGTCGAATCCGTCTGGCGCATGCGGGGCTGAGCGGCATGGCTCGCCCGCCCCTGCGGAGCGCGGACGTCCTCGCCACGTTTCGGGCCGACCTCGACCGGCATCGACGCGAGGTCGTCGAGGGCTGGGCCGGGCTCGACGATGCCGTGCTGTCCGCGCGCCCTGCGCCGCGCAAGTGGAGCGCGATCGACTGCCTGGAGCACTGCAGGCGGGCGAACGCGATGTACCTGCGACACATGGACCGCGCGATCGCGGGCGCGGAGAGCCGCGGCCGTCGGCCCGTCGAGACGTTCCAGCCGGGTGTGGTCGGGGAGCGCATGCGCAGGACCCTGGAGCCGGGCCCGCCCGGCGCCGAGCAGCCGAAGATGCTCGAGGACGCGCGCGAGGCGAACGCGACCCGGCGGATCAGGTTCCGGATGAAGACCATCGGCGGCTACGACCCGATCAAGGACGCCACGCCTCCCGATCCTCGCGAGGCCCTGCGACGCTTCGACGAGCAGCTCGGGCGCATGAAGGAGATGGCCGAGCGGATGGAGCGGGTCGACCTCCACACGCGGACCAACACCCTCGCGGGTCCCCTCCTGAGACTTCGGATCGGTGACGTCGCGCGCTACCTCGTCGCCCATACGGACCGGCATCTCGTGCAGGCCGACCGCGCGATCCAGAACGCGACTGCGGCGCGCGCCTGAGGCGCTCGCCGGAGGATCAGCGGCGAGGCACGAACGTTATCCTCCGAGGCTCATGTTCTTCGCCCGCCTCGTCGCTGCGACCGTCGCCACCATCGCGCTGGTGATGGTCGTCTTCTTCGCCACCCAGCCGGAGGCCCGACCTCCCGGCGAGGGTGGACCGATGGTCATGGCGCGCGCCTCCGGTCCGGTGCCCACGAAGACTCTCTTCGCCGAGCACTGCGCCCGCTGTCACGGCGAGGACGGGAGCGGCCAGGGCACGACCGAGCTGGAGCGGCCTGCGCGCAGCTTCCTGGACGGCGGATACACGTACGGCAACACGCTCCAGGCCGTGATGCGGACTCTGGAGCACGGGATCCCCGGGACACCGATGCCCGCGTTCGGAGAGTCGCTGACGATGCAGCAGCGCAGCTCTCTCGCGCGCTACGTGATCGATCTCGGGCCGCCGAGCACCGAGGTCGCCCCGGGCGAGGGCGTGCTGGAGATCGGCGAGCGTCCGACGGTCGTGCACGGCATGGTCGTCGATCGCGAGGTCGCTCCTGAGGGCGAGCCGCGCGCGCTCGTGGTCGGGTTCCCCGGCGGTACGTCGTTCCTGTACCGGAAGACCGACGCGACGCTCCTGGCCCTCCGGCAGGGTGACTTCCTGGAGCGCAAGGACTGGCGCGGCCGCGGCGGTGAACCGCTCCGCCTGCTCGGCGCGACCACCTGGAGCCACGGCACCCCGGGAGCGAGCCGCGACGACTTCGCGCGACGGTCGGACGGGAGCGCGCTGCGCGCCTCGGTCCGGCGGAGCGCCCTGGCGGAAGACTCCGTGCGGCTGGAGCTCGACGTGCGCGACGACGACGGGCCGCGCCTCGGCACGGCCGTCGAGCGGCTGGCGTTCGTCCAGGTCGACGGCGCGCCGGTCGCGACGCGGATCGTGTTCGTCAAGGACGGCGCCGACGCGGTCACGCTCCGGCGGCCGGGCTTCGACGGGAAGACGGGCAGCCTGCGGACCGCGAGCCTCTCCGACGGATCGCTCGTCGCGAGCCCCGAGGGGCGCGACGACATGCTCGCCTACGTGCACGCACAGCGCTGGACGCCGAAGCTCGCGAGCGCCGTCGCCGAACTCGTCACGAGCCTGGAGTGAGGGCTTGGGACTCCGCGTCGCCCTCGCGCTCCTGCTCCTGCTCGCCATCTCGAGCTGCGACTCGATCCGGCGGCGCGATGACAGCGGTCCGACCGAGGACGAGCTGAACGCCCCCGTTCCCACCGAACCGGTCCCCGATCTCTCCGAGATCGTCGGTTTCTCGGAGGAGGACGACTGGATCCAGCTCAACACGGGCGAGTGGCTGCGAGGCCGTTTCCTCCGCTACCGCGCGCGCGTCGTGTCGTTCGACAGCAAGAAGTTCAAGCGCGTCGAGTTCAAGGCGAAGAACGTCATCTCCTTCCGCCTGGCGAAGCGCGCCGTCGTCCTGACCTCCTCGGGCAAGGTCTTCAAGGGCGACGTCGTCGGCAAGGACGGCCAGATCTGGATCACGGACGTCCGGACGATCCAGCTCACGAGTCAGGAGGTCCTCTCGATCGTCCCCGCCGGCGGACGCCTGGGTGCGGCGTGGTCGGGCGACCTGGGGCTGGGCGTCACCGGGCGGAGCGGAAACACCGACCAGGTCGACTACACCGCGACGATCGAGCTCTCCAGGGACACGGCGCGCCGCAGGCTGTCGGCCCGCTACCTCGGATCGGTCGCCGTCGTCGAGAACGCGCAGACGGCGAACAACCACAGGGTCCAGGGCGCGTTCAACGAGAGGCTGACGCCCCGGATCTTCCTCACGGTGCCGGGGTTCGAGGTCTTCCACGACCCGTTCCTCAACATCAACCTCCGCGTGACGCCGTACGCGGCGGTCGGCTACGCGTTCGTCAACAAGGACGACCTTCAGTTCGACGTCAGCCTCGGTCCCGCCTACCAGCTCACGCGGCGGAGCTCGACGCCGGAGGACGACCGGACGCTGGAGTCCGCGGCCGGCCTGTTGAACGCGCAGTTCGACTGGGACATCACGACGACCGTCAAGTTCTTCGCCAACTACACGATCACCGTCCCGATCCCCGAGGTCCAGTTCAACAACCACTCGTTCATCTCGCGGCTCAAGTTCGACCTCGTGCGCGACCTGAAGTTCAACATCAACTTCGTCTGGGACCGCGTCAACAACCCGAGCGCGGACAACCAGGGCGTCGTTCCTGCACGGGACGACTTCCGTACCACGCTCGGGATCTCGTGGAAGTTCTAGCCCGGACCCGAAACGGGTCCGGGCTACGCGCGCGCAGCGCGCCTGAAGGAATGCGACGGGTCCGCCCTACTTCTCGCGCTCCACGAAGTGCCCGTCCCGCGTATCCACCTTGATCCTTGTCCCGACCTCGACGTAGGCCGGCACCTGCACCCGCAGCCCCGTCGCGCAAACCGCGGGCTTGAGCTGCGCCTGGGCCGTCGCGCCCTTGATCGTCGGGTCGCACTCGGTGACCTCGAGAACCACCGTCAGCGGCAGCTGGATCGACACCACCTGCCCATCGATCAGCATCGCCTGGATCCCCTCGAGGCCGTCCGAGACGTAGTGCTCGTCCCCGCCCATGTCGCCGGCGGCGAGATCGAACTGCTCGAACGTCTCGTCGTCCATGAAGTACCAGCGCGAGCCGTCGTTGTAGAGGTAGCTCGCCCCGTGCCGCTCCAGATCGACGTCGCCGAACTTGTCGCCGCTGCGGATCGTCTCGTTGTAGAGCTGGCCGGTCTTCAGGTTCCGGAGCTTGGTCTTGAAGATCGTGTTCGCGCCGCGCGCGGTGGGCGTCGACACGGAGTAGTCGACGATGATGCAGGGCTCGTCCTTGTAGACGAGGCAGAGGCCCTTCTTGAAGTCGCTCGTGTCGATCATGGCGGCGAAGAGTCTAGCCGGCATTCGGTCTAGCGGGACGCGGCCGAGGAGCGAGCCCGCGGCGCCGGCTGACACCGCGTGCACACGTGCGTCCCCCGCTGGCCGACGACGAGCTTCTTGATGGCGCGCCCGCACTCCGGGCAGGGCTGCCCGTCCCGGCCGTACACGCGGAAGAGGTGCTGGTAGGACCCGGGCTGCCCCTCGGGCGTCCGGTAGAAGGTGTCGAAGCTCGACCCCTCGCGTTCGATCGCGGCTCGGAGCGTCGACTGGATCGCCGCGTGGAGCGCGTCGGCGCGCGCGCGCGGGACGCGGTCGGAGCGCCGGAGCGGATGAAGGCCGGCGAGGAACAGGCTCTCGTCGACGTAGATGTTGCCCAGGCCGGCGAGGAAGGTCTGGTCGAGCAGGAGCGGCTTCAGCGCGCGCTTGCGGCTCCGCAAGGCGCGCGCGAACCAGTCGGCGGTGCACTCGGGCCCGAGCGGCTCCGGCCCGAGGTCCGCGAGGAACGCGTCGGGATCGGGCACGAACCGGAAGCGCCCGAACTTCCGCACGTCCAGGAAGCGCAGGCGACCCGCCGCGCGGCCGTCGGGCCCGTCGAGGGCCAGCTCGACGCGCTGGAAGGGCTGGGGCGCGGCGCCCTCCGGATCGACCACGAGGCGGCCGGACATCCGCAGGTGGCACAGCAGGGCGCCAGCGCCCGTCCCCTCCCGCTCCAGGTCGATCACGATCCACTTCGCCCGCCGCCCGACGCGGGCGAGCGTGGCGCCCACCACCGTCCGCTCGAACTCCTCGGGCGTGGCGCCGCCGAGGGTCCTCTCCCAGTCCACCCCCACGGCCCGCACGACGCGCCCCTCGACGTGAGGGCGCACGAGGGCGGCGGTCGTCTCGACCTCGGGAAGCTCCGGCATGGCGGCGGGAGGGTACCCGCCCCGACGGCCAAAAGGTCTCGCCGAGATCGGTCGATACGCCCTGCGCGGGACCGAACCCGCCTCCGCCCGACGCCGGACCCACCTGGAGCCCCGGAACCCACCAGGAGACATGTCGCTGCGCCCCACGCCCGACGCCGCCCGCAGCCCCTACGCCGCGCTCATCAGCGCGCAGCGTCGAGCGGCTCGATTGACGCGGACGGAGCTCGCGGCGCGCCTGGGCGTCCCCACGCACATCGTCGTCCTATGGGAGGACCCGCGCTACGAGGGCGTCGACCTCGCCATTCTGCGCCGGGTCGCCCGCGCCACCGCGTCCGAGCTGGAGATCGCGTTCCGCCCCCCCGCCGCGCCGGAGCCCACCCGGCCCGCCTGGAAATCGCTCCTCGAGGCCTCCTGACCATGAAGCTCACCGCACTCGCTCTCGTGGCGTGCCTCGCCGGCGCGTCGTTCCTCTCCACGGGCTGTGTCACCGAATCGGTCGACTCGGGGCGCCAGGCCCGCGGCCTGCGGACCGAGGGCGTGATCGTCCCCGGGGACGTCGACATGGTCTGGAAGCGGACGCACAGCGTCGTGTCGTCGATGACCACCGCGCCGATGGAGTCGCGCGGCCTCGTCCACAGCCTCCGGACTTCGGTCGGTGGCGCCGAGGTGACCGCCTTCGTCGAGCCCTACGACGCCCGGCGCACGGTCGTGCACGTCGCGTCCGACGACCCCGATCTCGCCGACCGGATCCGCATGCGGATCATGGCGGGCGGCTGAGTCGGCGCCCGCCCCCCCGATTCCGTCGACGGAGGAGCTGACGGCCCTACGGGCCGTCAGACGAACACGCGCAGGTCGTCGCCGTCGACCTGGGCGCGGTAGCGCTTGGCCGGCCGACAGGCCACGCCCTGGGCCTGGCCCGTCTTCGGGTCGAACAGGAAGCGATGGAGCGGGCAGACGGCGTACTTGCCGTCCTCCAGCGGGCCCGTCTGGATCTGGCCGCCCGCGTGCGGGCAGGCCGCGTCCAGGGCGTGCACGTCACCGTCGACGCGGCACAGAACGAGGCGGAACCCGCCGGCGTGCGGATCCCCGATGTCGACGCCCCGGGCCTCGCCCTCGGCGACGCCGGCGCCGCCCTTCACGAGGACCGGCTTCTTGCCGAACAGTCCGAACAGCTTCCCGAGCATGGCGAACATGGTAGCCGCGGGTCATCCGCCGCGAGCGGCGCGTGTAGCATCCGCGCGGCATGCAGCCCGTACTCCTGCTCGACGTCGTCGGCCTGACCCGACGCCAGGTCCAGGCCGATGTGACACCCCACCTCGCCGCGCTGGCCGCCCGCGGATCCATGGCGCCGATGCGCGCGGTGCTGCCCGCCGTGACGTGCAGCGCCCAGGCGACGATGCTGACGGGCGCGCTCCCGTCGGAGCACGGCGCCGTCGGGAACGGGTGGCGCGATCCGGCGAGCTACGACGTCGCCCTGTGGCGGCAGTCGAACCACCTCGTCGCGGGCGAGAAGCTCTACGAGGCGGCGCGCCGGCAGGGCGGCAGTGAGTTCACGTGCGCGAAGCTCTTCTGGTGGTGGAACATGGGCGCGGCGGTGGATCTCTCGATCACTCCGCGGCCGTACTACTTCGCGGACGGGCGCAAACAGGTCGCGATCTACGCGACGCCGCACGAATTCGGGGTCGAGACCGAGGGGGCGCTCGGACCGTTCCCGTTCTTCGACTTCTGGGGCCCGAAGGCGGGGCTGCCGTCGAGTCGCTGGATCGCGGACGCGGCGATCCGGACGCTGCGTGAGCGGCGGCCTACGCTGACGATGGCGTACCTGCCCCACCTCGACTACGACCACCAGCGCTACGGGCCCGGCGACGCGCGCGGCGTGCAGGCGCTCCGCGACATCGACGCCATCGTCGGCGATCTCGTCGAGGCTGCGGACACGGCCGGTGCCGCCACGGTCGTCGTCAGCGAGTACGGGATCCGAGACGTCTCCCGGCCGGTGCACATCAACCGCGCGCTGCGCGAGGCGGGTCTGCTGCGCGCGCGCCCGACCCCGCACGGGGACGTGCTCGACGTGTTCGCGAGCGGCGCGTTCGCCCTCGCGGACCACCAGGTCGCGCACGTGTACTGCCAGGGCGAGGCGCAGACCGCCGCCGCGCGCGAGCGGCTGGAGGCGCTCGACGGCGTCGCGGCGGTGCTCGACGACGAGGGCAAGCTTGCCGCCGGCCTCGATCACCCGAACGCAGGGACGCTCGTCGCGCTCTCCGAGCCGGACGCGTGGTTCACCTACTACTACTGGGAAGGCCGCGAGCAGGAGCCCGACTTCGCGCGCACGGTCGACATCCACCGCAAGCCGGGCTACGACCCGGCGGAGATGTTCGTCGACCCCGAGCTCAAGCTGCCGATGGCCCGCGTCGCGCGGCGCCTCGCGCAGAAGAAGCTCGGCATGCGGTACCTGATGGACGTCATCCCGCTCGACGCGAGCCTCGTGCGGGGGAGCCACGGCCTCGTGCCCGAGGACCCCGACGACGGGCCGGTGTGGCTGTCGAGCCTGTCGTTCGACGGCGGAGTCAGCGGCCCGGACGCGGATGGGACGGTGCCGATGACGGGCGTGAAGGCGCGGGTCCTCGAAGCGCTCGCGCGTTAGCCGCGTCCCCGAGGCATCGGGAACTCCTCGACGGCCGCGTCGCCATCCTCGGCAACGTGAGCACCGTAGGCCCTCGCGAGCCACGACGCCGTCATGCCGTGCAGGAACACGGACAGGAGCACGGTCCACACGGCAACGCCGAAGATGAGGTCCCCGCCGGCGACGTCCTCACGTCCGTACACCGCAATCGCGAAGACCAGCGACGCGAGGCCGCGCGGGCCGAACCACCCGAGGAAGGCGACGGAGCTCGGCCCGAAGCCCGTGCCCAGCAGCGCGATGGCGACGGGGACCATCCGGACGACCGTCAGGGAGAGCAGCGCATAGCCGATGACCGCCGGTGTCCCGCACTCGAGCGCCGCGGGTGCCGCCGCGAAGCCGAACACGATCCAGGTGAGGAGGCCGAGGAGCTCGCCGGAGTCCTCGACGTAGTCGAAGGCGTCACGCCCGAGGCGCCGGGTGGTGCTACCCAGCGCGAGCCCGGCAACGAACGTCGCGAGGAATCCGCTGCCCCCGCACGCCTCGGCGCCAAAGAACGCGACGAACGGTACGGCCGCGACGCCGATCCGGCGCGCGCTCGCGTGCATCCAGTCCCGACCGATCGCGAGGTCGAGCAGCCGGCCGCCGGCCCACCCGACGACGACGCCGGCGCCGACGCCGAACCCGATCGCAACGAGCGCGTGATCGACCCACTCCCACGCGCTCTCTGCCTGCTCGCCCGCCGCGCACGACAGGAACACGGCGACGAGCGGGACGATCAGTCCGTCGTTCAGCCCGCTCTCGACGTTGAGCGCCTGCCGGACGCGCGCCGGGACGGTCTCCTGGGTGACGACCGCCTGCCCGAGCGCTGCGTCGGTCGGCGCGAGCAGCGCGGCGAGCAGCGCGACCTCCCAGGGGATGAGCCCCGGGAGCAGGACGAGGCCGACGAGGAATCCCGCGAGAACGGTGAGGAGGAGCCCCGGCCCGAGCAGTCGCGCGGGCGTCGACGCGTTCCGTCGGAGGATCCGCAGGTCGATCCGCGCCGCGTCGTGGAAGAGGACGAGCGCCAGCGCGATCTCGGCGAGCCGCCGAACGGCCTCGCCGTCCATCTCGAAGTGGAGGAATTCGAACCCGCTCGGACCGCCGAGTACGCCGAACAGGACGGCGAGGATCGGGAGCGTGACGGGCGAGCCGTCGATGCGCTTCGAGATCAGCGTGTACGCCAGTGCGAAGGCGGCGAGCGGCAGGAGGACCGAGATGTGCATGGGTTGCTCGCCGTAGGCGTCCTGGACGTGACGGGGCGTCGAGCTCAGATGAGCTCGGGATCGGTCATGATCTCGACCATCGCCGGGCCGTCATGCGCGAGCGCCTTCGCCAGCGCCGGCGCGAGGTCCTCCACGCGCTCGACGCGGATCCCCAGCGCGCCGCAGCTCCGCGCGTACTCGGAGAAGTCCGGGTTGTGCAGCCCGGTCTTCCAGACGTCCCAGTTGCCCGCGCGCTGCTCCTTGCTGATCTTGCCGAGCTCGCAGTTGTTGAGGAGCACGTGGCAGATGTCCATGCCGTACTTCACGGCGGTGGTGACCTCGGCCATGTACTGCGCGAAGCCGCCGTCGCCGGTGACCGCGATCACCTTGCGCGCGCCGCGGTCGGCGCACCACGCGCCCATCGCGGCGGGGTAGCCGAACCCGATCGAGCCGAGGTATCCGGACATCAGCACGCTCTGCTTCGTGCACTCGAAGTAGCGGCCGAAGGAGTACGCGTGGTTGCCGACGTCGACGGTCACCACCGAGTCCTCCGGCGCGGCCTCGGAGAGCGTGGCGAAGACCGCCGCGGAGCTGACGCCCTTGCCGTGGTCGTCGCGCGCGCGGCTCTCCTTCTCGGCGCGCCAGATCGCCCAGCGCTCGGCGATCTCGCCGCGCACGTCCGTGCCCGCGAGGTCCCCGTCGAGGCCCGCCATGAACTGGTCCACCGTGGTCGCGATCTCACCCCACACGGGGACCGTGACCGGGTGGAACTTGCCGAGCGTCTTACGGTCAAGGTCGACCTGGATGGTCGGGTACTTCGGCGAGATGCCGGTGTGGTTCGAGAACGAGGCGCCCAGCACGATGAGCAGGTCGGCCTCGTTCATGAAGTAGCTGGCGATGAACGTGCCCGAGCGCCCGAGCACGCCGCAGGAGAGCGGGTGCGCGTCGGGGATGAGGCCCTTGCCCTTGAAGGTCGTCAGGACGGGTGATCCGAGCCGCTCGGCGAGCGCGATGACGGCCTCCATGTCGAACCGCGCGCCGTGCCCGACGATCATGACCGGGCGCTTCGCGTCGCGCATGAGGGCGAGCGCCTCGTCGACCGACTCCTTCGGCGGCGAGATCGACTGGGGCCCGATCCTGCCGGCGGGCCCGCAGGCCTCCATATCGCCAGCGGGCAGCGTCTGGACGTCGTCCGGAAAGATCAGGTGGGCGACGTCGCGCTCGATGATCGCGTTCTTGACGGCGAGCGTCGCGAGCTCCGCCGGCTTGCTCGTCGTGTACACCGTCTGGCTCCACGCGGCGACGTCGTCGAACGCACCGGCGAGGTCGACCTCCTGGAACGCGCCGGGGCCGAGGACCTGGACGTCCACCTGCCCGGTGAGCGCGAGCACGGGCGCGCGGTCGACCTTGGCGTCGTACAGGCCGGTCATGAGGTTGGTCGCGCCCGGACCGGCGATCGTGAAGCACGCCGCGGGGCGCCCCGTGAGCTTGCCGTACGCGCTCGCCGCGAACGCGGCCGCGCCCTCGTGACGGATCCCGATGAAGCGCAGCGCGCCGGCGACCTCCTGGCGCCGCAGCGCGTCGGCGAGCCCGAGGTTGGAGTGCCCCACCATCCCGAAGACGGTGTCGATCCCCCACGCGACGAACGACTCGGCCATCACATCGGTCACGGTGCGCTCGTGCGGCGACTCGTCCTCCAGCCCGACGTAGATCCCGTCGTCGCGGACCTCGCACGAGTAAGTGCACAGCCCGTCGTCGAATCCCGGCGCCTTGCCGTCCGTCGGATGGAAGTCCCACCCGTGCCATGGACAGCGCAGGAGTCCGTTCTCGATCGCGCCCTCCCCCATGGGCCCGCCCTGGTGCGGGCAGTGGTTCGTGAGGGCGGCGTAGTTGCCCTCGTAGTGGGTCATGCAGATCGAGGTCTTGCCGGCGAGGACGGTGGTGACGCGCCCTTCGGGCAGCTCACCGTGCTCCAGGACCTTGTGCCATTGCAGGCGGAGGGTGTCGAGCATCGACGCGCGGGGTGGCGGGGACGGGGGGGGCCGGGCGAGACGAAGCCCGGTCGCCCACGGTACGCCGTCTGTACGGCGGCGTGACGCCGATCCGGCCACCTGTCGAACCGTATAGTCACGCGACATGACCCTCACCCGCGACGAGGCCTTCGAGCTCCTCCGCTCCTGGACGGACTCCGAGGCGCTGATGACCCACGCACGATCCGTCGAGGTGGTGATGCGCGCTGCCGCCCATCGCTACGGCGAGGGTGCCGCGGACGAGGAGCGATTCGGGCTGGCGGGCCTGCTCCACGACGCCGACTACGACCGGTGGCCGGAGGAGCACCCGAGCCGGATCGTGGCCTGGCTACGCGAGCGGGGTGAGGAGGACGTCGCGCACGCGATCAGCGCGCACTACACGAAGTGGGGCGTGCCGTACGAATCGCTGCTCGACAAGGCGTTGCTCGCGTGCGACGAGCTCACGGGCTTCGTCGGCGCGTGCTGCTTCGTGCGGCCAGAGGGCATCTCGACCCTGACGCCGAAGAGCGTCAAGAAGAAGCTGAAGCAGCGCTCGTTCGCCGCGGGCGTGGAGCGCGAGGAGGTCGCGGCGGGCATCGAGATGCTCGGCGTCGACGTCGGCGAGCACATCCAGTTCATCATCGACGCGCTGAAGCCCCACGCGGCCGAGCTCGGAATCGAGGGGAGCGCGTGATGCGGGCGCCGACCTCGGTGTTCGCTGCGATCGTGCTCGCGATCGTGACGGCCGCATGCTCGGCGCCGGCGCCTCCGCGCGCCGTGCTCGCCGCGGCGCTCCAGGAGAGCGCCGATTCGGTGCCGCTCGAGCACGAAGAGCCCCATGAGGCTCAACACACGGCCCCGCACGAGACCGGAGGCGAGCGCGGGCACAGCGGGATCGGCCACGGCGGCGCCGGCACCGAGGCGCTGAGCCTCTTCGTCGGCGGAACCGACGAGCTCGGCTCCTTGTCGGGGTTCGCGATCGGTATCAGCTACGCCTACTGGATCACGCACGACTTCGGCGTCGGAGCGTTCCTGGAGGGCGTCACGGGCGACGGCCGATCGCTCGCGACCGGATTCCAGGGCTACTGGCACGCCGTGTCGGAACTCGTCCTCGTGCTCGGCGCCGGCGTCGAGCGCCGCGACGGGGAGCTCGAACCCATCGTGCGCGTGGGCGGGATCTACGAGTTCGAGCTCGACGACGGCTGGGCCCTCGCGCCGGGGATCTTCTACGACTTCAACGAGAACGACGGCGTCCTCGTCTACGGCGTCGAACTCGCCTACGTCTGGTAGTCGACGCGCCGCACGGAGCGCCCGTCGACCTCCAGGACGACGGTCTCGCCCTCGGTCTCCTTGAGCGCCTTGAACAGCGCCTTGTCGCTGCGCTGCAGCATCTGGACCTGACGCACACCGTCCGCGTCGCACAGGTCGAGCAGCACGCGCCCCTTCTGGAACCGCGGACGGCCGAGCAGCCTTGCGCCCACGCCGCGGGCCGGCGCGGGCGCCGCCCCGCGGCGACGGAGCGCGAGGAACGAGTACGGCAGGCTCCGCAGGTCGATCCGCAGCTCGCGGTGGATCTCGCTCCACTCGCCGGTGGTGTGGACCTCGGCCGGGGGCCGCGCGAAGAGGTGGCACCAGTCCCGCTCCCGCCCCTCGGCGAGCATTCCGCACGCCGCGCCGTGGGTGCACGGCGCGACCGCGTGGAAGGCCGCCATGAGCTCCTCGCGCGCCGCGGAGAGCCGCCGGGACGTGGCGCGACTGCCCGGCTCGACCCAGATCACCTCGTCCGCGCGCGAGAGCGCCCCGAGCAGTGCCGGGACCTCGTCGTCCTCCAGCTCGTCCAGGACGTGGCTGGCGACCGCGACGTCGATGTCGCCCGCCGACATGCCCTCCAGGTCGCTCGCCTGAGTGATCGCGACGGCGACGCCCGGGAACTCTGCCGAAATCGAATCGGCCGCGAACGCGCGCGCCCGCTCGTCACGATCGAACAGGAGCACGCGCGCCGGCAGGACCCCACCGCGATCGCGCGTCCGCGCCAGCACGCGGCGCGTCGCGACGCCGGTCCCCGTCCCCCAGTCGAGCAGCGTCCAGGTCCCCTCGGCGCCTTCCGGCAGAGTTCGCCGCGGCAGAGTTCGCCGCGGCAGAGTTCCCCTCCGCTCCAGCTCGTCGAGGACGGCGTCCCACTTCCAGCCGATGCGGGCCGCGAAGACGCGGTCGTAGAGCTCCAGGTCGCGGGCCGTGCCCCAGTAGCGCGGCGCGCGCTCGCCGGCGGAGCGGTCCTCCAGGCCGATCAGGGTCGCGCGGAGGGCGCGGAGAATCTCGAGATCGGATCGGCTGAAATACGTGCCCATGCGGTGGTTCCGTCGAGCGGACGGACGAAACTACCGTGCCCGCGCCGGAACTCCCCATGGATCGGATCCACTTCGCGACCGCTGCCCTGAATCAGACGCCGCTCGACTGGCGCGGCAACCTGGCGCGCTGCGTGCGGGCGATCGAGGTCGCCCGCGAGCGGGGCGCGTCGGTGCTGGTGCTGCCCGAGCTCGCGCTGTCCGGCTACGGCTGCGAGGACGCCTTCCACGCGGCCCACGTCGAGCACCGCGCCTGGGAGTCGCTCGCCGCGCTCGCGGAGCACACGGCCGACATGGTCGTCGGGGTCGGGCTGCCCGTCCTGCACCGCGGGGCGCTCTACAACGCGGCGGCGCTCCTCGTCGACGGCAAGCTCTGCGGCCTCGCCGCGAAGCAGCACCTCGCGGGCGACGGGATCCACTACGAGCCCCGCTGGTTCCGCCCCTGGCCCCCCGAAACGGCGGTCGAGGTGTCCGCGCGATCTCTGCCGACCCCTTCCGGCAGAGATCGGGTCCCGATGGGCGAGCTCGTGTTCGACGTCGGCGGGCGGCGCTTCGGCTTCGAGATCTGCGAGGACGCGTGGGTGGCCGACCGGCCGGGCGCGCGGCTCGCCAGCCGGGCGGTCGACGCGATCCTGAACCCGAGCGCGAGCCACTTCGCCTTTGGGAAGCGGGCGCGGCGGGAGCGGATCGTGCGGGAGGGCAGCCGCGCCCTGCACGCGGTCTACCTCTACTCCAACCTCGTGGGCAACGAGGCCGGGCGGGCCCTGTACGACGGCGGGGCGTACCTGGCGGTCGACGGGGACCTGGTCGCGGTGACGCCGCGCTTCAGCTATGCCGAGGTCCAGGTCGCCGACGCGGTCGTCGACCTGGAGATCGTCCGCCGCGCGTACCGGCGCACGGTCAGCGCTCCCAGCACCGTCGAGGATCCGCCGGGCGCGCTCGTCTCGGTCGACTTCGCGTGGCCCGACGTCGCGCCCTCGGGGCCGCCCGCGCCCGTGCCCGAGTGGGAGCGCGTGTCGGAGGTCGAGCTGCCGTTCGAGGAGTTCACCCGCGCCGTGGCGCTCGCGCTGTTCGACTACATGCGCAAGGCGCGGAGCCGCGGCTACGTCGTGTCGCTCTCGGGCGGCGCGGACTCCGCGACCTGCGCGGTCCTCGTCGCCGAGATGGTCGCGCAGGGCTGCGAGGAGCTCGGGGAGGACGAGTTCGCGCGGCGGCTCGACCTCGACCCGGGGCGCACGTTCGTCGAGCAGGTCCTGACCTGCGCCTACCAGCCGACCGAGAACAGCGGCGAGGTCACGCGGAACGCCGCCGAGGTCGTCGCGACGTCGATCGGCGCGCGCTACTTCGTCATGGACGTCCAGCCGATGCTGGAGGCGTACCGCGCCGCCCTGGAGGAAGCGCTCGGCCGCGAGCTCGACTGGGAGCGCGACGATCTCACCCTCCAGAACCTCCAGGCCCGCGTCCGCAGCCCCTCGATCTGGGCGATCGCGAACGAGGGCGGGTCGATCCTGATCTCGACGAGCAACCGCTCGGAGGCCGCCGTCGGCTACACGACGATGGACGGCGACACGAGCGGCGGCCTCGCGCCGATCTCGGGCGTCGACAAGAGCTTCGTCCTCGCCTGGCTGCGCTGGATGGAGACCGTCGGCCCGCGCGGATTCGGCCCGCGCCCCGACCTGAAGGTGATCACGGCCCAGCGCCCGACGGCGGAGCTACGGCCGCCCGACGCCGAGCAGCGGGACGAGGAGGACCTCATGCCGTACGTGGTCCTCGACGCGATCGAGGAGCTGTACATCCGCGACAGGCTCAGTCCCCAGGCCGTCCTCGACGCGCTCCGCGGGCGCTTCCCCGAGCACGCGGACGAGGACCTCGTCGAGTGGATCCACCGCTTCTTCCGCCTGTGGGTCCGCAACCAGTGGAAGCGCGAGCGCATCGCGCCGTCCTTCCACCTCGACGACGAGAACCTCGACCCGAA
Source organism: Planctomycetota bacterium (assembly GCA_038757895.1). GTDB lineage: Bacteria > Planctomycetota > UBA1135 > UBA1135 > Saltatorellus. The sequence goes on from JBCDGE010000040.1 coordinate 52,595, forward strand.
GACGTGGTGCCGCTACCCGATCCTCGGCGGCGACTGGGGGGACGAGCTCGCCGCGCTCGCGTAGCGAGCGCGGCGGTCAAGAGGGAGACTGCGTAGCGAGCGCGGCGGTCCGACGGAGAGACTGCGTAGCGAGCGCGGCGAGCGCGGCGTCACCGCAGCGCCGCGGCAGGCTCCGGCTCCTCCACCTCCGCCATCTCCTCGACGGAGGGGCAGGTGCAGATCAGGTTCTTGTCGCCGAAGCCGTTGTCGATCCGCGACACCGTCGGCCAGAACTTGTGCTCGCGGACCCACGGCGCGGGGAAGGCCGCGACTTCGCGCGAGTAGGGCCGATCCCACTGCGTCGCCGTGACCGTCGCGGCGGTGTGCGGCGCGCCCTTCAGGACGTTCTGCTCCCGGTCCGCCTCCCCGTTCTCGATTGCGCGGATCTCCTCGCGGATCGCGATCATCGCGTCGCAGAAGCGGTCGAGTTCGGCCTTCGTCTCGCTCTCCGTCGGCTCGATCATCAGCGTGCCCGCGACCGGGAACGACATCGTCGGCGCGTGGTAGCCGTAGTCCATGAGGCGCTTCGCGAGGTCCTCGGCCGACACGCCGGCGGACTTCTCGAACGGCCTCAGGTCGATGATGAACTCGTGCGCCGAGCGCCCGGAGGCGCCGCGGTAGAGCACCGGGTAGCTCGCCTCGAGCCGCTTCGCCATGTAGTTCGCGTTGAGGATCGCGACCTCGGTCGCGCGCTTGAGCCCGGCGGGGCCCATCATCGCGATGTACATGTAGGAGATCGGCAGGATGCTCGGGCTCCCCCACGGCGCGGCCGCGATCGTTCCGAACGGCTGCTCGCCGCCCATCGGCACGATCGGGTGACTCGGCAGGAACGGCGCGAGATCCTCGACGACGCCGATCGGCCCCATGCCGGGCCCGCCGCCGCCGTGCGGGATGCAGAACGTCTGGTGCAGGTTCAGGTGGCATACGTCCGCGCCGAAGTCCGCCGGGCGGCAGAGACCGACCTGCGCGTTCATGTTCGCGCCGTCCATGTACACGCGACCGCCGTTCTCGTGGACGATCGAGCAGATCTCGCGGATCGCGGACTCGAACACGCCGTGCGTGGACGGGTACGTGACCATGATCGCGGCGAGCTCCGACGCGTGCCTCTCGGCCTTGGCGCGGAGGTCTGCGACGTCGATGTTCCCGTCGTCGTCGCACTTGATCGCGACGACGCGCATGCCGGCCATGACCGCGGACGCGGGGTTCGTGCCGTGCGCCGACGTCGGGATCAGGCAGACCTTCCGTCCCTCGTCGCCGCGCGAGCGGTGGTACGCGCGGATCGTGAGCATGCCGGCGTACTCGCCCTGCGAGCCGGCGTTGGGCTGCATCGAGATCGCGGCGAAGCCGGTGATCTCCTCCAGCGAGCGCGAGAGTCGGTCCAGCAGCACGCGGTAGCCCTCGACCTGGTCGAGCGGCGAGAACGGGTGGACGTCGCCGAACTCCGGCCACGTGACCGGCAGCATCTCGCTCGTCGCGTTCAGCTTCATCGTGCACGACCCGAGCGCGATCATCGACGTCGTCAGCGACAGGTCGCGCGACGCGAGCCGGTGGATGTAGCGCAGCAGCTCGTGCTCGGCGTGGTACGCGTTGAAGACCTCGTGCGTGAGGTAGGCGGTCGTCCGCGCGTGCGGCGCCGGGTAGTCGGTATGCACGCGGCCGGCGTGCTCGGCGACCGCCTGGTCGCCGGCGCCGAAGACCGCGAGAAGCGCGGCGACCTCCTCCGGAGTGGAGCGCTCGTCGAGCGTCACACCGACGCTCGTCCCGTCGATCTCGCGCAGGTTGAAGCCCTGCGCACGCGCCGTCTCGTGGACGCGCGCAGCGTCGGCGACGCGGACGCGGAGGGTGTCGAAGAACGGCCCGTCGTCGACCTGGACACCGGCGGCGCGGAGCCCGGACGCGAGGGTCCCGGTCAGCCCGTGCACGCGCGTCGCGATGCGGCGGAGCCCCTCCGGGCCGTGGTAGGTCGCGTAGAGCCCGGCCATGACGGCGAGGAGCACCTGCGCCGTGCAGATGTTGCTCGTCGCCTTGTCGCGGCGGATGTGCTGCTCGCGCGTCTGGAGCGCCATGCGCAGCGCCGGGTTGCCGTCCGCGTCGCGGCTGACGCCGATCAGGCGGCCGGGGAGGATCCGCTTGTGGTCCTCGGTCGTGGCGAGGAAGGCGGCGTGGGGCCCGCCGTAGCCGAGCGGGACGCCGAAGCGCTGGCTGTTGCCGACCGCGATGTCCGCGCCGAACTCGCCCGGGGGACGGAGGAGCGTCAGCGCCAGCAGATCGGCCGCGACGATCGCGAGCCCGCCGGCGGCGTGGACGCGCTCGAAGAACGCGCCGTGATCCTCGATCGTCCCGAAGGTCGTCGGGTACTGGACGAGCGCACCGAAGATCCCGTCGAGGTCGGCGTCCGCCGCGTCCCCGACGGTGACCTCGATCCCGAGTGCCTCGGCGCGCGTCTGGACGACCGCGATCGTCTGCGGGTGACAGTCCTCGCTGACGAAGAAGCGCGACTTCTTCTGGCGGCAGGCGGAGTACGCCATGCCCATCGCCTCGGCCGCGGCGGTCGCCTCGTCGAGCAGCGACGCGCCCGCGAGCGGGAGACCGGTGAGGTCGGAGACCACGGTCTGGAAGTTGAGGAGCGCCTCCAGACGCCCCTGGCTGATCTCCGCCTGGTACGGCGTGTACTGCGTGTACCAGGAAGGGTTCTCCAGCACGTTGCGCTGGATGACTGGCGGCGTGATCGCCGACGCGTAGCCGCAGCCGATCAGCGAGCGCATCGACGCGTTCTTCGACGCGATGTCGTGGAGCTCTGCGAGCGTCTCATGCTCGCCGCGTCCGTCGGTGAGTCCGTTGCCGAGGTCGAGCTCGCGTCGGAGGCGGATGTCCTCCGGCACGGTCTCGTCGACGAGGGCCTCCAGCGAGTCCGCGCTGCAGGCCGAGAGCATCGCGCGGATCTCCTGGTCGTCGGGGCCGATGTGGCGGCGGACGAAGGTGTCGGTCGGGCTCAGGAACGAGGGTCGAGAATCGGTCAACGAAGTGGGCCGGCAGCGCGCCGGCGACGGAGCGGTCTCGGGATCGGAGCGGGCCGGAACGCGGCCCTCGAGCGGCGGTCGAACCGCTTTGGAGCGGGCCGCCACAAGCGAATTAGTCTACCGACGCGGGCGCTCCGACGGTCTTCCTGGGCCTTTCGCTGGCGTGGCGCTGGCCTTTCGCCGGCGCCGGAGGTGCGACAGGGCCCGAAGGGCGATCCCGACGAGAGATCCCGTGGGGAGCCGTCGCAGCGCGCGTCAGCGCAGGTCAGCGCAGGTCGTTGCCCGGCGCCGGCTCGTAGACCCGGTCGCGGGACGAGTCGACGGAGCGCTCGACGCTGGCCTGGCGGTCGCGCGCGAGTCGCACCCTGCGACGCTCCGCCTCCTCGAGCAGGCGCGACATAGTCAGCCGGATCGCGAGCGGAAGCTGCTCGGCGGTGCAGAAGCGCTCGGGCGTCACGCGGTCGAGCTGGTGGACCCAGCTCTCGGTCTGCGGCGTGACCACGCCCATCGAAGCTGGACGCAGGGCTTCCCGCGGCCAGGTGAGTCCGGCCGGGTAGAAGAGGAACAGCTCGCGCGCCTCGGCGACCGGGAGGTTGCCGCAGGCGAACGCGCGGCCCGCGAGTCCCGCGCAGTCGTGGAACGCGTGGACCCGATCGTCGTCGAGGTGCCGGGAGGCACGCTTCGCGGCGGCGGGGTTGCCGTTGCGGAAGAGGTCCTGCCAGATGACGAACAGCCGCAGGTCCGCGTCCGGGTAGGCCTCCAGCACTTCGGTGCGGAGGATCTCGGCGCCGCGCTCGCAGCCGACGTGCGGCATGAGGACGACCATCCGCGGGACGTTCGAGTGGCGATCGAACGCCTCGACCAGCGGATCGAGGGACGCCTCGAGCGACTTCGGCACGCGCGCCGCCGCGCGCTTGCAGGCCGGCGCGCCGCCGTACACGTAGAGCGACGGCCCCCCGGGCCCCTGGCACGCCGTGGCCACGAGGGCGCCGGCCGCGATCATCGCGGCGCGCAGCGTCCCCCTGGTTCGAATCGGCGTCTCCATGTGGTATGTGTTCGGAATACCGCCCGCAGCGAGTTGAAGCGAGTTGAATTCCGATGAGGAGCCCCTCACCGGGCCCTCGAACTCGGACGGTGCGACTACCGGCCCCGTTCCACGATCTCTACCGGATCAGACGCCCTCGATTTTCGAAAGGGGGTCGTTGCCCGCAGAGGGCAGCCTGCTCCAGGGTCCTGGCATGCAGAGACCTCCGCTGACCCAGATGGAGATCGTCGAGGACCGGACCCCCGAATCGCGCTGCGACGTGGGATTCCTCACCCTACGGCGCCTCGTCCTCCGGAATCGTTACGCGGATGGGTCCGCGTCGGATCCGTACCCCTGCGACGTCCTGGAGCGGCCGGGGAGCGACGCCGTCGTCGCGGTCCTCCACGACCGCCAGGACGGCCGGATCCGCGTGCTGCTGCGCGAGGCCCCTCGCGGCCCCATCTACCTGCGCCGCGACAAGTCCTTCGTCCACCCGGACCCACGCGAGTACCTCTCGATCCTGGAGGTGGTCGCGGGCCTCGTCGAGGAGACCGACCCGCCCGGCGCGGCAGGACTGCGCCGCCGCGCGGCCGCAGAGGCCCGCGAGGAGGCCGGTCTCGACGTCCGGGAATCCACTCTGGCCCCGCTGGGGGGCGAGACCTTCGCGAGCCCGGGGACGACGGACGAGAAGATCTACTTCTGTGCCGCGGAGGCCGACCTCGATGACCGCGGCGACGCCACCGGCGACGGAAGCACCATGGAGGAATGGTCCCGCGTCCACCTCCTCGACCTCGGCGAGGCGATCGAGATGTGCCGCGACGGCCGAATCCCGGACATGAAGACCGAGGTCGCCCTCCTCCGCCTCGCCGACCACCTCGGCTACGTCCACCAGCTCGACGCCTTCGCCGACGACCTCCCCGCAGACCTGCGCGCCCGCTTCCGCCCCCGCGGCCTCGGCCCGAAGGGCTGACTCCCAGACCTCCCCGGAATGCCCCCCACGCCCGCTCCCCAACGCGTCGTGCCGCTGCGCGTCGGAATCGTCGGCGCTCGCCGCGTCCGCCAGGGTCTCGGCCCCTTCGTCGCGCGCGACCTGACGCGGCTCGGCGCGCGCGTCGCGTGCGTGCTGGGCACGTCGGAGAACTCTGCCGGAATCGCCGCGGCACAGATCGAGGAGCACACGGGACACCGCCCGGACCCGCTGGCCGATCCCGACCGCTTCGACGCAGAGGACCTCGACATCGTGTGCGTGCTCTCGCCCGCGGGGACGCACCTCCCCCACGTCGAGCGCGCGCTCGCGTGCGGCCGGCACGTCCTGTGCGAGAAGCCGTTCCTGTGGACTCCCGAGACCGATTGGAGCGCGACGGCGCGGCGGCTCGAGGACCGGTTCGCCGAGCTCGGGCTCGTGCTGGCGGTGAACGCGCAGTGGCCGTGGGTCCTGCCGACGTTCCGCGAGGTGACCGGGAGCGGCGCGGGAACGGCCGCGCACCTCGCGATGGGCCTCTCGCCCGCGTCGACCGGCGTGCAGATGATCGGGGACGCACTCCCCCACGTGATCAGCGTCGCGCAAGCGCTGCGGGGTGGCCTCGAGGGCGCGGAGGCCATCCGCGTCGAGCAGCCCGAGCCCGGCGTCCTGAGCGTCCACGCGCGCCTCGTCGGAGGCGAGGGTGCGCTCGACGTCGAGGCGCACCTGGACGCGCGCTCGGAGGGTGGCCCGCGGGAGGCGTGGCTCGCGGTCGACGGCGCCCGGGCGGATCGCTGCGTCAGGATGAGCGACTACGCGCTGTTCCTGCGGAGTGGAGCGCGCCTCGTCGATCTGCCCGACCCACTGACGGCGCGGTTGGCGGACTTCGTGGCGACGGTCCGTGCCGCCCAGGACGGGGCTCCGCCCGCGGCCGGCCGCGACATCTCACGCCGGGCCGCGATCGTGGCCACGATCCTGGACGCGTGCACCGGGGACCTGGAGGGGGCGTCGCCTTCCTAGAGGTCCCGCCGGCCGACCGTGGCCTATGATCGCGGAGGGCCCCATGAAGCACTCGATCCACGACTTCTCCGCGAAGCTGCGGCAGCCGTCCGTCCTCCCGACGCTGACGACGTATGTCGAGTGGCGGCGTGCGGTCGAGGAGGCTCGCGCCGCCGGCACCGAGCCCCCGCCGATGCCGCCGATCGCGCCCGTGTCGATCAACCTCGACCTCACGGTGGCGTGCAACTACCGCTGCACGCACTGCATCGACTGGGACATCCTCAACACGAAGTACCGGCTCGAGGAGGAGGACCTCCGCGCGTCCATCGCCCTGATGCGCGAGCGCGGCCTGAAGTCGGTCATCCTGATCGGGGGCGGCGAACCCACGCTGTATCCCGGCTTCACCGGGTTCGTCCCGTTCCTCAAGGAGCTCGGCCTGCAGGTGTCGGTCGTGACGAACGGCAGCCGCGGGGACCGGCTCCTCGAGATCGTCGAGCACCTCGACGAGCGCGACTGGATCCGCATGTCGCTGGACTCGGGATCGAACGAGCTCTTCCGCGCGATGCACAACCCGACGTCGAGCAAGGTCACGCTCGACGCGATCTGCGAGTGGGTGCCTCGCCTCAAGGACGCGAACCCGCGACCCAAGATCGGCTTCAGCTACATCATCGTCTGGAGCGGAGCCTCCCGCGAGGAGAACGAGATCCACGAGAACATCCATGAGATCGTCCTCGCCGCGGAGCGCGCGAAGAACGCCCGCTTCGACTACATCTCGTTCAAGCCGGTCCTCGAGCGCCAATCCGACGGAGCCGAGGTCATGGACCCCACCAAAGCCGCGGCTCGCGAGCAGGAGGTCGTCGCTCGCATCCGCGAGGAGGTCGATCGCGCGAAGACCCTCCACGACGACACCTTCAGCGTCTACGAGAGCACCAACCTACGGATGCTCGAGGAGGGCTCCTGGAAGAACCTGACGCGCCAGCCCGCCACCTGCCACATGCAGGCCCTCCGCCAGGTCGTCACCCCCCTCGGCGTCTACAACTGCCCGGCCCACCGCGGCGTCGACAAGGCCCGCATCGGAGAGAAGGACGCCTACGCCGGCCCCGACCGCGCCGCCGCCACCTCGACCGCCGTCGCGGGCATCCTCGATGCCTTCGACGCGAGCCACGAGTGCAGCAACGTCACCTGCCTCTACCACGACGTGAACTGGTGGATCGAGGGCCAGATCAAGGGCGAGGCCGAGCCGATCGACGAGGGCGCCGAGAGCCAGGACTACTTCCTGTAGGCACCTACGCCACGAGGGCGACGGCCCCCGCCGCGGGCGACTCCTCCACCGAGATCGCCCCGTGCCACCGCCGCCATCCGACCCCGAGCAGCCACGTCCGCGGCGCCACCACCGGCCCCCCCCGCGCCAGCGCCTCCGCCCCGAGCCGCGCCAGCCGCTCCTCCCTCCATCCGTCGAACCACCGGCCGCTGGAGTAGCGATCGGGCAGCCCCGCCGCCGCGCCCCGCCGCGCCCCCTCGTGCCGCAC
>JBCDGE010000041.1:0-58664 GCA_038757895.1 Planctomycetota bacterium
CGGCAGGAGCGCACCGTGCGGGTGAGCGAGGAGCAGCCGACGGTCACCGTCGACTTCGTGCTCGAACGAACCGTCGGGATCAGCGGATGTCTCACGCGCGCGGACGGCGGTGACCTCACCGACGTCTCCGTCGTGCTCCGCGCGCTCGAGTTGAAGTCAGAGTGGCGCTGCGACGTCGACGAGCAGGGACGTTTCGACGTCAGTGGACTCGCTCCCGGGACGTTCGCCCTCTACGCACGCGCGCGGCTCGGCGGCGGCCGCTACGTCACGGCCCACGAGCGCATCGAGCTGGAGTCGGGCCGGTCCGCGTTCGTCGTGGATCAGCTCATGCCGTCCGCGAAGGCCCTCGGCCGCGTCCTCGACGCCGAGGGGAACGCGGTCGCCGACACCCAGGTCCGTCTCGTCGGAGACGACGACCGTGGCGTTTCGCACTTCGCGTCCAGCGACGCATCCGGTCGTTTCATGTTCGTCGGACTCTACGACCGCGCGTACCGCGTCGAGGTGACGGGTCACCGCCTGGCCGCGGATCCCGGGCGCGTCGTCGTCGGGCTGAACGCCGGCACGGTCGACGTCGGCGACCTCGTCGTGGACTGAGCTCGGCGGAGGCCGGCCGACATGATCCAAGCACCGCCAGCGTCCCGACGGGTTCTGCTCCTGGTCGTGACCGTGTTCGCCGTCGCCCTTGCGGGATGGGTCGTGCTCGACGCTTCCGGTCGGCAGTCTCCTCCCATCGAGACCGTCTCCGGTGCGGTGACGCCGCGGGACACGGGCCTGTCGTTGGAGCGCGAGGCCACGCTCGCGATCCCGGCCCCCGATGCCCCCGAACGAAGCGTGGACAGGGAGGAGGCGATCGAATCACCACACGCGGTCGCGACCGACGGTCGGACGGTGGCCTTCGGGACGATCGATCCCCCGTTCGTCCCGAAGGGGCGAGCCAGCGTTGCGGTCTCGGCGTTCTGCCAGGAGCTCGGCGTCAGGCAGCAGGCTCGCAGGGCCGAGGTGTCGGACGACGGCAAGACATGGCGCATCGAGGGGCTGACCGAGGGACACTGGGTCTTCTCCGTGCGGACTCACCGGGCGCGCCCGTTGCTGTACGCCAGGGCCGAGCCGGTGTTCATCGCGGAGTGGACGGAGAGCGGGCCCCATCGGATCGTGATGCGGGAGTTCTCCGTCACCGGGCACGTGACCGACGCCGAGGGCGTGCCGATCCCGCGCGTTCGGGTCGAGAGCCCCGTCCCGGTCGAGGTGCTCGGCCTGCAGCAGCACCCTGACTTCGACCTCGTCGGCGCGAGCACGAGACGGTCGGGGGAGTACCGGGTCTCCGTCGCCGGCCCTGCCCGCTTCGAACTCGTGGCCGGAGCCAGCGAGGCGCAGGACTGGGTCCCCCAGCGAACGTCCGTCGAGATCAGCTTCGCGGAGCCGCGGGTGACCGTCGATTTCGTGCTCCAGCGAAGCGTCCGCATGATGGGTCGTCTGTCGCGGTCCGACGGCGGGGATCCGTCCGAGGTCATCGCCGTCGTTCGCGCGCTCGACTCCGATCAAGAGGAGGAAGTGGAGATCGACGAACAGGGCCGTTTCGCCGTCCCCGGACTCGCGCCCGGTCCGCACGCGCTCTACGCGCGAGCTCGGCTGGGCGACGGTCGCTACCTCACTGCGCGCCGGCGCATCGAGCTCGAGCGGGAGAAGGAGACGCACGTCGACGTCGAGCTCACGCCCTCCGCGGAGATCGTCGTCCAGCGGGACGCCGGCACCATCGACATCGGCGACCTCGTCGTGGGGGAGAAGTGACCGACGCGCGCTTCGACGACGTGCTGCGCCGCGCGATGGAGCTGTGGCACGACTTCTGTGCCTCGCGCGACAGCGAGTTCCATCGCGTGATCCCTGCCGACCTGCCGTCGGCGATCGAGTTCCTGCAGCAGCAGCGGCAGGTCGGACACACGTTCCTGGAGCTCGGCTCCGCCACCGGCGCGATCACGATCCTTGCCGACCTGATCGGCTTCGAGGCGTACGGGATCGAGATCGAGCCCGCGCTCGTCGAGGTCGCCGAGCGCTTCGCAGATGAGGTCGGGTCGGGCGCCACGTTCGTCGAGGGGAGCTTCGTGCCGGAGGAATACCGCGACGAGGTGTCGCTCCTGGAGGCGGACTACATGACGCCGACGGAGGGCGCGGACGCCTATGCGGAGATGGGCCTGGAGATCGCAGATTTCGATCTTGTGTACGTCTACCCCTGGCCAGGGGAGGAAGAGTGGCTCATCGAGATGCTGCGACGATTTGGCGGGGAGCGAACCCGGCTGATGGTCTACACGGTGCGCGACGGATACGAGATCATCTGACGCCCCGTCTCCCTTCCCCCGCGCTCGCTTCACCCTCGTCCCCACCGGTTCGTGCGCATCTCTCGCTCCCTTCCCGCGGCCCTGGCCGCCGTCGCCCTCGTCCCCTCGTTCGCGGCCGCCCAGAGCTACGGCATCGACACGCCCACGGCGATCGGTCCCTACCTCAACGGCGTGTTCCCGAGCGACGCCCCCGGCGCCGCCGACACGTTCACGCCCCAGACGGTCTACGACGCGCTGAGCTTCGACCAGCCGCTCGTGCCGCGGCCCGAGCCGAACGGCTCGCGCATGATCGTCGGCCAGCGCGACGGCCTCATCTGGGCCTACCAGGACACCGCCTCGGTGTCGCAGCGCAGCGTGTTCCTCGACCTGCGCGACCGCTGCGCGGAGGTGTGGGACGGCGGGCTCCTCGGGATCGCGATGCACCCGGAGTTCGGCCTCGCCGGCTCGCCGCACGCGGGCGACGTGTACGTGTACTACTGCTACACGGCGACGGGGAACTACCCGACCGGCTTCACGAACGGATTCTTCGACGTGTACCTGCGCCTGTCGAAGTTCACGGTCCCGGCGGGCTCGCAGTCGGCCGACCCCGGCTCCGAGCAGGTGATGATCCACATGCGACTCTTCAACGGGTCGCACCGCGGGGGGGACATCGCGTTCGGACCCGACGGCTTCCTGTACGTGCCGATCGGCGACCAGTTCCGCTACGAGACCGCCCAGCACACCGCGGCGAACCTGGAGGGCGGCGTGCTGCGGCTCGACGTCGACCAGGACCCGGCGCGCAGCCACCCGCCGGTCCGCCGGCTGCCGGTGAGCCACTCGGAGGAGTTCTCCGGCGTCGGCTACTGGATCCCGAACGACAACCCGTTCCCCTCACCGTCCGGCGCGACGTTCGAGGAGTACTGGAGCGTCGGGCACCGCAACCCGCACCGGATGTCGTTCGACTCGTTCACGGGCGACCTCTACATCGGTGAGGTCGGCGGTGAGCGGCGCGAGGAGATCAACGTCGTCGAGCGCGGCGGCAACTACGGCTGGCCGTTCCGCGAGGGGCTCACCACGGGTCCCCGCTCGCAGCCGCCGAGCTACGTCGGGACGCTCGTCGACCCCGTGCTGGACTTCCTGCGTTCGCAGGCCTTCGCGATCATCGGCGGCTACGTCTATCGCGGTTCGCTGCACGCGAACCTGTACGGCAAGTACATCTGCATCGACTACGGCACCGACCGCATCTTCGCGGTCTACCGCGACCCGCAGACCGACGATTGGACCCAGGACACGATCGGGGCGTTCTCCCCTCGCAAGGCGATCACGCTCGGCGAGGACCACATGGGTGAGCTCCTCATCGGCCGCGAGAACGGCAACACGCGCCTGTACGGGCTCGCCGCGACGAACCCGAGCCCGGACCCGCCGGGCCTGCTCTCGCAGATCGGCGCGTTCAGTGACCTCGCGTCGCTGACGCCCGCGCCGGGCCTGATGCCGTACGACCTGAACGCGCCGTTCTGGTCCGACGAGGCGATCAAGCAGCGCTGGGTCGCGATCCCGAACGACGGTTCGCACGACACGCCGGCGGAGCAGGTCGGGTTCGACCGCCGCGGCGGCGACTGGGAGCTCCCGCCGGGCAGCGTGACGGTCAAGCACTTCGAGCTGCAGGTCGACGACCGCGACCCGAACGTGCGCCGGCGCCTGGAGACGCGCTTCGTCGTGTTCACCGACGACGGCTACTACAGCGTGTCGTACCACTGGCTCGCCGACGGATCGGACGCGGTGCTCGCGACCGGCCGGGTCGAGGAGACCATCGAGATCGCGACCGAGGGCGAGCCGCGCTTCCAGACGTGGACGTTCCCGGGCCGCCAGGACTGCAACCTGTGCCACGCGCCCGAGACGGGCGGCGCTCTCGGGCTTCGCACGCACCAGCTCAACGGCGATCTCGCCTACCCGGCGTCGGGCGTCACCGACAACCAGCTCCGGACGTGGAACCACCTCGGGCTGTTCGCGGCGGGCCTCGACGAGGCCGACATCCCCGGGCTCCCCGCGGCCGTTCCGGTCGACGACCTGACCGCCAGCGTCGACGACCGCGCGCGTTCGTACCTGGACTCGAACTGCTCGCACTGCCACCGCTCCGATTCGGCGACGCGCGCGATCTTCGACGCGCGCATCGACACGCCGCTGTACTCGAGCCAGTTCCTGTACGGCGCGGTGTCCGACAGCCTCGGGATCAGCGGCGCGCACGTGATCACGCCGCGCCGGTGGGAGAAGTCGATCGCGCACGTTCGTACGGTTGCGCTCGGCGGGCGCGCGATGCCGCCCGTCGCGAAGAATCTCGTGGACGAGGAGGCCGCCGAGCTCCTGCGCGTCTGGATCCGCGACATGGACCCGAGCCCGCCCCAGCGCGTCGGCAACGAGGTCGGTCCGCTCCCGTGGACCGACGGGTTCATCTGCAACATGGTGATCAACGAGAGCGACCTCCTGACCAACCAGGGGATCGTCGCGATCGACGCTCGCGTGGAGGCGTTCCGGTTCGAGGCGATCGCCAACAACGGACCGATCACGCCCTTCGTCGTGCGCGTGCTCGGTGACGACCAGTTCGTCGTCGAGGCGATCGGCGACACGGTTCTCCCCGGCGAGTACCGCGTCGGCACGAACGCGTTCCCGTTCTCGGCGCGCGAGCAGCGGATCTCGCTCCAGCCCGGCCAGTCGCTCGCGATGGGCTTCCTCGATGCGTTCGCGGACGGATCGAAGCCGTCCGGCGCGTCGGTGGTCCCGTTCTGCTTCTGCAACGACGCGGACGAGATCTGGGTCAGCGGCGGGCCGTTCCGGCCCGACTCCGCGAGCGTCACGATCGGCGCTCCGCCCAGCCCCGGCCCGATCACGACGACGACGCACGTGCGCGAGTACGCGTTCGCGATCGACTTCGCGATCGAGACCTTCAACCAGCCGCCGAGCTTCGGCGCCCTCCCGCCCGTCGCGATGATGGAGGGGAGCGATACGTCGTTCACCGTCATGGCGACCGACCCGCAGGGCGACGACGTCATCGTCTACTCCGCGGACGGCCTCCCCACCGGCATGACGATCGTGCCGGAGACCGGCGAGATCCGCGGCAGCGTCGGGCTGGTGTCCGAGGGCACGTACCCGGTGACGGTTCACGCCAGCGACGGGCGCGCCACCGGATCGGCGACCTTCGATCTCGACGTGACGCCCCAGCCGTACGCGTCGATGTATCTGAGCTTCTCGGCCGACGTGACGCTCCCGGGCGGCGCCTTCGCGCGCCCCGAGGACGTCGTGCTCTTCGACCTGCAGACGGGCGTGTGGAACGTCTTCCTGGACGGCTCGTCCCTGGGCCTCACCGAGAGCATCGAGGGCGTGCACGTCCTCGGGAACGGTGAGGTTCTGATGAGCTTCGCCGGCGCGCTCTCGATCCCGGGCCTCGTCGGCGGTCCGAACGGCGACCTGGTCGAGGCGTACGACATCGTGCGGTACAGCCCGACGCGCGGGCGCTTCCACTTCCACCTCGACGGGTCGGACCTGTTCTTCCTCGATCGTCCGGGCAACGGCATCAACGGGATCTCGCAGCTCGCCGACGGGCGCCTGATCGTTACCACCGCGACGCGCTCGACGATCGCAGGACTGAACGTCCGCAACGAGGACGCCTCGGCCTACGTCGGCTCGTTCGGGGCCGGCACGCGCGGTCGGTTCACGGCCTCGTTCGACGGATCCGCCGTCGGGCTCGTACGGCCGCGCGAGAGCGTCAACGCGCTCTGCGTGGCGCCGGGCGGCGAGCTCCTGATCTCGGCGCGGGACGCCGCCGACGTGCCCGACGTGGGCGAGATCACCGGCGGCGACGTCGTGCGCCTCGAGGGCTCGTTCGGCGGAGGCTCGACCTCGGGCATCTTCCGCACGTTCCTGACGGCGACCGTGGAGGGCCTGGGCGGCGCCGAGGTGACGGCGGTCCACGTCGACTGACGAGGCGCGCGGGCGTGCTCGATAGATGCCTCCGGCCCGGTCAGGGCTGGAGGCGGCACCCGGAATCGAACCGGGGAATAATGGATTTGCAATCCATCGCCTTACCACTTGGCTATGCCGCCCTGGGTGCCCGCGGATCTTGATGATCCACCAACAATGGCGCGCCCCGAGGGGCCACGCCGGCCAGGGATCATAGGCAGGTGGGGTTGGGCGTCAACCCGGCCCGTCGGCCTACGGACGCGGGTCCGCCCGCGCTGCTACGATCGCCGGGCGGGGATGTGGCGGAACTGGTAGACGCATCGGACTTAAAATCCGAAGGCCTTGGCCGTCCGGGTTCGAGTCCCGGCATCCCTACCTCTGCTCGACCGGCCACCGCCGGACCGGCCCCGATCGGCGCGGCGACGACCTTCGGTTGCGATCTCGTGCCCCCCGGCTCGTCCTGCTAGAGTCCGCGCCCGTCGGACGCCTCGCCCCACCTCGCGGCGACCCCCCAGGGCACCGACGCGCCACGAATGGACATCACCCTCTGGGCCGCGCTCGGCTTTCTGTTCGCGGCGTACGCCGTCGTCGCGAACGACGCGCTCCAGACCCTCGGTACCTTCATCAACTCGAACGGACGGTTCCACTGGACGGTCCTGTTCGGGTTCGCGGCGACGATCCTCGTCGCCACGTTCGCCTACGGCTGGATCGTCCACGACGGCGACCCGTCCTTCGAGCGCCTCAAGGACACCGTGAAGTATCCGGTGTTCGACCCGCAGTGGTACCACACGCTGCCGCCGCTCACGCTGCTGATCCTGACGCGCTTCGGCGTGCCCGTCTCGACGACCTTCATGGTCCTCGCGATCTTCGCGACGATGGGCGGATTGTCGTCCATGATCGGGAAGTCGCTCATCGGATACGGGCTCGCCTTCTCGACCGGCCTGCTCGTCTACATGGTCGTCGCGCGGACGGCCGAGCGGTTCTTCGAGCGCACGCGCGACAAGCAGTTCGCGAAGCACTGGGTCGTCATGCAGTGGGCGTCCACGACGCTCCTGTGGAGCGTCTGGTTGATGCAGGACTTCGCGAACATCTTCGTGTTCCTGCCGCGCAAGCTCAGCGGACTGGAGGCCAGCCTCGCGATCGGCGCCGTCCTCGTCCTGCTCGCCCTCACTTTCGCGAACCAGGGCGGTCCGGTGCAGAAGATCCTGCGCAACAAGACGGCCGTCACGGACATCCGCTCGGCGACGATCATCGACTTCGTCTATGCCCTCCTGCTGTTCTTCTTCAAGGAGCTCAGCAACATCCCGATGTCGACGACGTGGGTCTTCCTGGGCCTGATCGCGGGCCGGGAGTTCGCGTTCGCTGCCGCCGCGAAGTCGCTGACGCTCATCGAGGCCGCGCGCTCGTCGCTGTCCGACCTCGCCAAGGCGTTCATCGGGCTCGTCGTCTCGGTCAACCTGGCGCGCGGGCTCCCGTGGCTCGCGAAGGGGCTCGAGCAGGATTCGTCCGGCCTTCCGCCGCTCACCGAGCTCTGGCCCACGCCGGCTGCGAAGGTGTTCCTCTTCACCGCGAACGCGCTGCTGATCCCGGTGATCTACTTCCTCGTGAAGCGATCGAGGCTGTCGGTGATCTTAATGGTGGTCTCGCTCGCGCTGGGCGCGACGGCGTTCTTCCTGGCCGACATCCAGTGAGGCGCGGCGTCGGCCCGCGCGATCTCGCATCGGGTCCTGGAGCGATTGGCGTTGCGGCTCCGAGCGAGGCGGCCTTCCAGGGAGCCCTGTCCACGACACGCCCCTGACCAGGACCTCGCCATGGCCGCCTCGATCCGAACCACCTCTGCCACCCGCCCCCGCCGCTCGCTCGCGACGACGATCCTGCCCCTGGGGCTCCTCGTCGCCGCAGGGTGCGGCGGCGGCTGCCAGGAACTCGGCCTCGAGATGACGCCCCGGGAGGACCCGGGTGCGAATGCTCCCGCGGCCAGCGGCGACTGGGAGCCCGGCGCATGGGACGAGGCGGAGCTGCCCGAGGCCCGGCCGGAGACCGAGCCCGAGCACTCCGCTCCGATCGAGCGCGCCGAGGAGGTCGCGGCGGTTCCGGTCGCCGGCGAGCCCGAAGCGTCCGCCGGATCCGAGGAGCCCGACGAGTTCGAGGGCTGGGCGACGTACCGCCACCCGCTCGGCGCGGCCTTCCGTCATCCCGCAGACTGGAAGGTCCAGGACGTCCAGACCGGTCTCCTGCTCCTCCCCCCGGACCACGACATGGACCGCGAGATGATCGCGGTGATGGGGAGCGACGCCCAGGGCGTCACCGATCCCTCCGACCCGCGCGTGGGGCAGACGCTCGACGCGATGGTCATGCAGACCGCGCCCGGGTTCCGTCGCAAGGGGCGGCCGGGCTCGGTCCCGACCGCTGCGACCGCCGGCGCGTCGTACGACTACGTCGGCAAGATGCCCGACGGCCGCCGCGCGAAGTGCCGCATCTACGTCGCGGTCGCCGAGGGCTCCGCGGTGAGCTTCACGGTCCTCGCCGAGTCGGCTCGATTCCGCAAGCGCGCCGACACCGTCGAGCGGATGTTCCGCTCGCTGCACGACGGACGAAAGACCCCCGGCGCGAAGGCTGGCGATCGCCCGAAGGACGCACCGGCGGTCGAGGTCGCCGCCAACATCGACCCGCAGCTCGTCGGCGTCTTCAGCGGCGAGTCGATCTCGTCGACGCAGGGGCTGTACATCAACACCCAGCTCGTCTGGGCGTTCAACGCCGACGGCACGGTGCTCTACGGTGCGCAGTCGCACATGAACGCGTCGCAGCGCGACTACAACGGCAACCTCAAGTGGACCGCGAACGGCCAGAGCGACGGCAACGTCGACCAGGGCCGCTGGTCGGCGTCCGGCGGCATCGTCTCGTTCCAGTGGAGCGACGGCAGCACCAGCCGCTTCGCGTACGGGTTCGAGCCGGACGGCACCCTCGCGGTGCGGAACGCGGTCACGCGGAAGCTGATCAACATCTACAGCCGCGTGCGATAGCGGCCGGCGGCGCCCTCCCCCGGTGCGGGATCCGCCGTGCCGGGGTACCGTGCCGCGATGGCCTTCCCGACCACGCTCGCGCTCGTCGCCCTCCTGAACCCGCTCGTCGGGCCCTTCTCCGCCCACTCGCCCGGCGAGGACCTCACCGACGTCTACCCCGCGACCCGGAAGTGGTCGCAGCAGGGGCTCTCCACCGTCTGTAGCGCCGACGACGTCTGGCGCCTCAAGTCCTTCGAGGTGTCGAAGGGGAAGGACCTGGAGGTCTCCTGCAAGAAGGCCACCGTCGCCTTCGGCCGCGACGGCACCGACGTGCTCTGGGCGGTCGTGTTCCCCGACGACCCGGCCGACATCGAGGGCAAGCTCGCGCCCGAGGACGAGACCGCGAGCTCGATCCTGCTGCGCTTCGGGCCGTCCGAGATCGGTCGCCTCTTCCCCGCCAAGACCGTCGAGGGGCGCGGCGACGCTTCGCGGCGTACCGCGTCGCGAGCCGCAAGATGGTGTGGAATTGGTGTACGCCTTCGGGCAACACGACGATCGTCCCCTCGTCCGTCACGATCGTCGACATCGACACGGTCGAGGGGCCCCGGCGCTTCTTCGCGATCGACCGGAGTTCCGGCTCCGTCGAGGTCGTCGGCGACTACGCCCGTCAGGCCACGCCCCCCGGTGAGCCGATCGCGCGCCGCAAGGCCGAGAAGGCGTTCGACGAGGTGTGGAAGGCCTTCGACAAGGAGTACGCCGGCTTCGTCGAGCTGCCCCACGTCGACTGGAAGAAGCTCGGCAAGGAGTCGAAGAAGCTCCTCGATCGCGTCGAGACGACCTACGACCTCGGCGCGGTGCTCTCCGACATGCTCGCGAACCTCGAGGACCTGCACGTGTGGGTCAAGGCGGGGAACGACCATCTGCCGGGCTACACGCGCGAGCGGCCGCTGAACGCGAACTGGAACGCAACGCGGAAGGCGCTGAAGAAGCAGGAGAGCGGCGGCAAGGACCTCGTCTGGGGCACGACGAAGGACGGCTTCGGATACATCGGCGTCCACGGGCTGAACGACGAGGGGCTGAAGGGACACGTCGACGCCGCGCTGGAGGCGCTGAAGGACACGCCGGCGATGATCGTCGACCTGCGGTTCAACGGCGGCGGGAGCGAGCTCCTGGCGCGCGACGTCGCCTCGCGCTTCCTCGACGAGCCGCGGGTCTACGGCTGGAACCGGTACCGCAAGGGCTCGCGCCATGACTCGCTCGGCCCTGTGCTGGAGCGCAGCTTCGAGCCGCGCGGCCCGTGGCGCTACGACAAGCCCGTCGTGTGCCTGTGGGGCCGCAAGACGCTCAGCTCGGCCGAGTCGATGGCCAAGATGTTCGACGTCTGCCCGCAGGTGACGACGATGGGTTCACCGAGCGGCGGCTCCAGCGCGAACCCGCGCCGGATCGAGCTCAGCTGCGGGGTCACCGTGAACCTGCCGCGCTGGCTCGACCTGCTGGAGGACGGGACCGCGCTGGAGCGCCGCGGCGTGACGCCGGACGTGCTCGAGGAGCACGAGGCGTCGGAGTTCACCGACGCGAAGGACCCTGTCCTGGACGCGGCGATCGCGCACCTGAAGAAAACGGCTGGCTGACGGGGCGGGCGGTTCCGCTCGGCGGATTTCGGAAGTTCGTCTTGATTTTTGGACTGGCGAGTCCGAAATAGGGGCCATGCCGCGTGGACGACCCAAGGAGTTCGTACGAGAGGAGGCGCTCGCCGCCGCCCTCGGGACGTTCTGGGAGCACGGCTACGCCGCTACCGGCCTCGCGGACCTCACCGAATCCATGGGGATCGGCCGCCAGAGCCTCTACGACACGTTCGGAGACAAGCGAGCCCTCTTCATGGAAGCCCTCGCCGCGTACTGCGACCGCCAGGCCGAGATGGTCGGGGAGATGCTCTCCGGCGACGATCCGCCCGGGCAGCGCCTGGCGCGCTTCCTCGACAGCTGGGTCGAGCTGCTGTCGAGCGAGCTCGTGCACGGCTGCATGGTCGTCAACTCGATCGGCGATTTCGCCGCCTCGGACGACGTCGAGATGCTCGATGCCGTCAAGGGGCACATCGCTCGGATCGAGGGGCTGTTCGCCCGCGTCATCCAGCAGGCGATCGACTCGGGTGAGATCGACGTCGGCCTGTCGGCGCGCGAGGTCACGCGAACCGTCATGGCGGCTGCGGACGGCATCGTGACGCGCGCCCGCATCGAAGACGTCCGTCCGAAGGCCCGCGACGTCTCTCGCTCGCTCAAACGACTGCTCGGTCTCTGAACCGAACCTCCAATCACACGGGCGCCTCACCGGGACGCGCCTGTTCTTCTTCCACATTTTTGGATCGCACAATCCAGAACAGGCCAGGGGAGGTCGGAAACGGCCCTCCCTCACCCAACATGCCCGCACACGACGCATCCACACCCGGGTCCGAGTCGCCTGCCGCCAGCCCGTTCCTCGAACGTCTCTACGCGCTGCGGTGGCCGCTGTCCGCCGCCGCGCTGCTGGGCGTGGTCCTGTCGCTCGTCGTCGGGTCCTCTCGCATCGCGTCGCTCGGCTCCTCGGTCGAGCGATTCGGCGACACGACGACGGGAATCGGCGCGCCGCCGCCGCCGGTGTTCGACCCCCGCATGCAGATCTGGTTCGGCGCCGAGGACCAGGCGGTCCGCAGCTACGACGAGATCGAGGAGCGGTTCGTCGCCGAGGACTACGTGATGGTCGCGTTCCAGGAGACCGAGGACCCGCTCGGCGTCTTCTCCGTCGACTCGCTCTCGACCGTCGCGCGACTCACGGAGGCCTTCGAGAAGGTCCCCGGCGTGCGGCACGTCCGCAGCCTCACGTCGAATCCCTGGATCCGCTGGGACGCGATCGAGGACGGCGAGGAGGGGCTCGTCATCTCCGACCTCGTCGACAGCGATCCGGCGACGCTGACGGAGGACGATCGCGTCGAGCGGCTCATCGCGGTCGTGGGGGCCGAGCGCGCGGCGGCGAAGGTCGGCGAGGAGCGCGTCCGGCGGGTGATCGGTCCGAACGCAGCGCTGGGCGACCACCTGGGCGAGCCGCGACTCGTCGGGACGATCGTCGACGACGCCGCGACGACCACCGTCGTGCAGGTCCAGGTGTTGCGTCCGATCGCCGACGCCGACCTGGCCGCGCAGGCGCTCGAGGACGACGCCAAGCTCGGCGGCGTGTCCCCGGATCTCTTCAGCATCCAGGCCCAGCGCGCCGCGGTGCGCGGGATCGAGCACGCGATCCGGGTGGAGCTCGGCCGCACCGTCGACACGCCCGAGTTCGAGGCGCTGCGCGCGCGCGTCGACGCACTCGACGAGGGAGACGCGAAGTCCGAGTGGGAGCGGAAGCTCGCCGACCCGACGCGCGCCTTCGTCGAGGACGAATCGGGCGCGACGATCCGCAAGTGGTACGACTACGACCCGGACGGCGAGGGGGGCTGGGTCGACCTGTCGGTGGCGGGCGCTCCGGAGGCCGCGCCCGAGTCGTTCACTCCGGTCGGCCTCTCCGACCGCGAGTTCCACATGGGCGGGATCCCGTACTTCGAGCTGAACTTCGAAGAGGTCGGGATGTCGGACGCCAAGTACATGGGCGCGATGTTCCTGATCGTCGCCCTGCTGCTCGCGCTCGTGTTCCGTACCGCCGTCGGCGTCGTCGCGCCCATGGCGGTCGTCTTCGGCAGCGTCGGCGCGATGGTCGGAATCGCCTTCGGCCTCGGGTTCCTCTTCAACAACCTGACCATGATCTCGCCGAACATGGTCACGGCCGTGGGCATCGCGGACGCGATTCACCTGGTCGCGTCGTGGATGGTCGTGCGCGGCGCCATGGCGACCAAGCGCGACGCGATCATCGAGACGCTCCGGCGCAACGCATGGCCGGTGTTCCTCACGTCCATCACGACGTCGATCGGCTTCTTCTCGCTGACCGTCAGCGGCCTTGCACCCGTCCGGATGCTCGGCGTGATGGCAGGCCTCGGCGCTCTCGTCGCGCTCGTCCTGTCGCTCTCGTTCGTCCCGGCGATCCTCTCGCTCGTCCCGCACCGCGTGGACGGCAAGCGGCGGGCCGCGGGCGCCGGCATCTTCACGCTGGAGCGCTCCCGTCGCCTGGTGCGCGCGCTCGTCGCCGCCCAGCGGCCGATCCTCGTCGGCGCCGTCGCCCTCGCGGTCGTCGCGGTGATCGGCGTCTCGCGCGTGCGGATCGACACGGACTTCCGCGCGATGTTCCCCGACGACAACGAGGTGATGACCGACTTCGCCTGGATCGAGGATCGCCTCGGCGGCGTCGGCGACCTGGAGATCGTCTTCGACGGAACGCGCGGCGAGTCCCGCGCGCCCGCGCTCACGCCCGAGCGGTCGGCCGAGCTCGAGTCGCTGCGCCTGAGGGGCGCCGGCGCTGCCGAGCACGACGACCTCGCCGCGCTGGACGACGCCGATCGCGCTCGGATGCGCGAGCTCGTCGTCCTGGAGAGCGCGTGGGAGTCCGCGCGGATCGGCGTCGACGCCGAGTTCCTGGGTGCGCTCGACCGCTTCGAGGCGCGCCTGCGCGAGGAGATGGCCGACCCCGCCTCCGCGATGGCGGTCATCACCGACCTCACCAGCCCCCTCGACGTCCTGCGCAAGGTCCATCAGGTCCAGAACCAGAACGCGGCCTCGTACTACCGCACGCCAGGGGACGTCGACGTGGCCGCCGACGTGCGGCGGGCGACGGTCGAGTACGACGAGTGGACCGAGGAGTGGTCGTACACGCCGCCGCAGTCCGGCACGAGCCTCGTCGCGCAGTACTACCTGCAGTACGAGAACGGCGCCGAGCCCGGCGAGAACCTCGCCACGCAGCTGAGCCAGGACCGGACGCAGTTCCGGATGCAAGGACGCGTGCTGCAGGCGCCGTCGGACGTCCAGGGCGCCGCGTTCCGGCGCATCGAAGAGATCGCCCGGGAGGAGTTCCCCGCGCTGGGCGCGACCGTCGAGGGCAGCCTCCCGGACGAGGCCCGGGCGGCGATGACGGTCTCGGGCAAGACGCTCCTCTTCGCGCGGACGACGAAGGTGTTCGCGCTCGGCTTCGTCCAGTCGATGAGCATCGCGCTGGTGCTGATCACCCTCATCATCGGGTTCCTCTTCCGCTCGTGGCGTCTCGCGCTCACGAGCATCATCCCGAACCTGCTTCCGATCCTCCTGCCGCTGTCCGTCTTCGGGCTCCTCGGTGTCCCGCTCGACGGGCCGGCCATCCTCGTGTCGTCCGTCGCGCTCGGCGTGTGCGTCGACGACACGATCCACGTCTTCACGAAGTTCGTGCGCGCGCGGCGACGCGGTCTCGACGCCGACGAGTCGCTCGCACACGTGTTCGAGGAGGCCGGCGCTGCCGTGACTCTCACGACGATCGTGCTCGTCATCGGGTTCGCGACGCTGATGCTCAGCGACTTCACGCCGAACGTCCTGATGGGCTCGCTCGCGGGGTCGATGATCGCCCTCGCCTGGCTCGCCGACGTGCTCGTCGTCCCGCTCCTGCTCCGCCTCATCGCGCGCGCCGAGGACCGGCCGCGCGACGTCGTCGAGCTGAAGGTGGCGCCCGCCAGCGCGTGATCCTCTCATTCGTTCACTGACCCAGACCACTCGCCACCGATCGCCATGAACACGATGCTCCAGGCACTCGCGCTCTCCCTCGCCGGCCTCACCGCGCCCGCCGCGGTGGAGAAGAAGCCGGTCCCCGTCCCGCCCGTCCCGACGTTCGACGCCGCCGACCCGGTCGCCCACGGCCGCGCGGTCGCGGAGTACGCGGATCGGTACGATGCAGGCTGGGTCGACGAGGTCTCCCAGGGCCGCATGACGCTGTACGACGCGGGCGGCGACTCCGTCGAGCGGCGCTACTCGCGCATGATCCACGAGCGGTTCGAGGAGGGCGACAAGCTGATCATCCGCTTCCTCGCGCCGGCCGAGATCAAGGGCGTCTCTGCCCTGACCTTCGAGAACCCGGGGAGCTCCGACGACAACTGGCTCTACCTGCCGTCGACCAAGCGGGTGCGCCGCATCTCCGGTGCCAACAACACGGCGAGCTTCCAGGGGACGGAGTTCACGTACGAGGACCTCTCGAACCTGGACCCGCGTGAGTACGAGTGGCGCCTCCTCGGTGAGGAGGACCTCGAGCGCGACGGCGAGAAGGTGCCCGTCTACCGGCTCGACGCGCGTCCGACGTACGCCGACACGGGCTACTCCCGCCTCGTCGTGCACATCAACCGCACGACGTGGGGCCAGGAGCGGATCGAGTACTTCGACAAGTCCGGCACGCTGCTCAAGACCCGGGAGTCGGGCGACTGGAAGCAGTTCCACGATCGCTTCTGGCGGCCGCAGACGTTCGACATGACGAACCACCAGACCGGCAGGCGTACGGTGCTCGTCAACGAGAAGCAGTTCGTCGACGTCGGGCGCTACAAGAGCTCGAAGACCGGCAAGCCGCGCAAGAACCTGTCCGAGTCGATCTTCACGACGCGCGCGCTCCAGAAGTGAGAGACACCCAGGGTCCCTTCGCGCTCCTCGTCCTCGCGGCTCTGGCGGCGCCGCTCTCCGCGCAGGACGACGAGATGTTCTTCGACGATGATCTCGACGCCCTCATCGACGGCGAGGTCGTCGACGAGGCCGGTCCGCAGACCGGCGTCCTGCGCGGCTTCCAGGGCTTCGTGGCGCTCGAGCCGCGCATCTACTTCCGCGATCGCAACCAGGGGCGGAACGACGAGCAGCTCGTCTTCCGGACCGAGTTCGAGCTCGACTTCCGGTTCAGCGAGGACTGGACCGGCTTCTTCCGGCCTCGCGTCCTCGTCGACCTGTTCGACGGCGACTACTCCCGCTTCGAGCCCTTCGAGGGCTACGTCACGTACGAGCAGGAGGTCTGGGACGTCCGCGGGGGCTCCTTCATCGAGAACTGGGGGATCGTCGATACGTTCAACCCGATCGACGTGCTGAACCGCCGCGACTTCGGGTCGGACATCCTGGATACGGACCGGCTGGGGGAGGTCGGCTTCCGCGCGCGAGGCAAGTTCGACGGCAACTCCGTGATCGGCGAGCCGACCGTCTCCGCGTACGTCCTCCCCGTCTGGCAGCGGACGCTCTTCGCGCCCTCCGACCAGCGCTTCGCCCTGACGATCGGAGACCTGGAGCTCGACGAGGAGGCCGGATTCGAGCCGAGCGGCAGCGATCGGGTGTTCTACGGGCTGCGGCTGCAGTCGACGCTCTTCACGGCGCCGTTCAACGCCGACGTCCAGCTCATCGCCTCGGACGGGCCAGGGCGCTTCCCCGCGATCGGAATCGACGGGAGCGCGCTGATCCCCGTCTACTTCGGCTCGACCGTGATCGGCGCCGGCATCCGGGCGGTCGCGAACGAGAGCGTCCTGGGCTCGGAGTTCGCCAAGTACACGCTCAAGGCCGAGGTCGCGCACAACATCAACCGCGACTACGAGGGTGCGCCCGTCGCGGCGCCGGACGACTACACGGTCTTCGTCGTGGGCGTCGACCGCGTCTTCGACGGCGTGTTCACGGTGCAGGACTCGCTGACGGCGACCGTCGAGTACGCGCGCGAGAACGGAGCGAGCGACGTCCAGGCCTTCTTCCGCCCGTTCCGGAACGACGTGATCCTGCGGGCGTTCTGGGAGGCCAACGACTTCGATCGGAAGTCCTTCGAGATCCGCGGGATCTTCGACCTGGACAACCACGAGACGATCGGCGAGCTCATCTACGAGACCCAGCTGCGGAGCTGGAACGACGACGTCAAGCTGACGACGAGGCTCCAGCTCTTCGATCCGGCTTCGGTGGGGGAGAGCCTCTTCAGCGTCTTCCCGAACAACTCGTCGCTGCTGGTCGGGCTGCGCTGGGACTTCTGAGGCGGACCAGCCGGTCGCGACGCTCGATCAGCGCGGAGTCCCTTCGGCGGTCCGCAGGCCGCGTGCTGCCTCGATCAGGCGCAGGAACTCGGCCCTGGTGCCGTTTCCTGCGACCGCGCTGCGTGCCAGGAGGTCGATCCGATCCCAGGTGCGCGGGGTCGGCTCAGGCTCCTCGCGCACGGCCTCTGCGAACCACGCCACCGCAGCGGCGAACACGACGTCTTCGGACGCCGTTCCCAGCGTCCGACCGTCGTCGACGCCGAACGACTCGACCTGGCGGCCTTGCGTGCCGGTCGGCGACTTGTAGCGGACGTCGATGCGCATGAGAGCCTCGCCCTCTAGCGTCGCGAACTCTGGGTCCGTCGCGTCGCCAGGCTCCATGTCCGGCAGCTCTGCGCCCTTCGGGACGATCTCGAAGAGCGCCGTCACCTGGTGCCCGGCACCGAGCTCACCGCCGTCCTTCTCGTCGTCCGCGAAGTCCCTGTGCTTCAGGCGACGGTTCGCGTAGCCCACGAGGCGGTGCGCCGCGACGCGCGCCGGGTTGAAGGTCGCCTGGAGCTTGACGTCCCTGGCGACGACCTCGAGCGTCGCGCCGAGCTCGTCGACGAGGACCTTGCGGGCCTCGAGCAGCGAATCGATGTATGCGTAGTGGCCGTTGCCGCGATCCGCGAGCTGCTCCAGCGTGTCCTCCTTCAGATTCCCCGTGCCGAACCCGAGCGTCGTGAGGAAGATCCCGTCGGCAGCCTCCTCCTCGATCATCGCGACGAGCTCCTCGCGATCGGAGATCCCCACGTTGAAGTCGCCGTCCGTCGCGAGCAGGACGCGATTGATCCCGTCCGGGACGAAGTGCTGTCTCGCGACGCGGTACGCAAGGCGGATCCCCTGCGCGCCCGCGGTCGATCCGCCGGCGCGCAGCGATGCGACGGCGTCGAGAATCTCGTCCTTGTTCGAACACGCGGTCGAAGGAAGAACGAGTCCGGCTGAACCGGCGTAGACGACGATCGCGACGCGATCGCGACCCTGGAGCTGGTCGACCAGCAGCTGGAAGGACCGCTGCAGCAGCGGGAGCTTGTCGCTGGAGCCCATCGACCCCGACACGTCGAGGAGGAACACGAGGTTGGCAGGCTGGCGTGCGCCGGATGAGATCCGCGCGGTCCGCACGGTCGCGACCGCCAGTCGATGCTCGCGTCGCCACGGGCACGAGGCGATCTCGATGGATGCGGCGACGGGATGCTCGCCGCTCGGCTCGACGCCGGCGTAGCGGAAGTAGTTGACGAGCTCCTCGACGCGGACCGCGTTCGCGGGCGGGAGGCGCCGCTCGCGCAGCAGCATGCGGCGGACGTTCGAGTACGAGCCCGTGTCGACGTCCGCGGCGAACGTGATCCGGGGGTCGTCGCGCGTGCTGCGGAATCCAGGGGCAAGGTGGCTGGCGTAGCGTTCCGTGTTTTCGCGGTGCGAACTCACCGAGCTTGCGCGTCCACCAGCCCGAACGGATCTGCGTCCACGGCCATGCGCGGCGTGGCCCGCGCCCGCACCTCCGCCGACCCCCACCAGCACCTGGCGGGGTTCTGGGTCGAACGGTCGAGGCGCCGGTGGCCCGGGCGGTTCTTCGATCGTGGGCTCGGGAACCTCCAGGATCGATACGGCGACCCTCTGCTCCGGCTTCGCCTCGGGTTCGTTCCTCCATGCGGAGGCGACCCAGGACGTGACGGTCCATCCGACGACGGCGCTGACGAGACCGAGCAGTGCGAGTGCGACTGCCAGACGAACCAGACTCATGGGCTTCCTCCTTCTTGATGTCCGCGTGCTGCAACGAACGGAGTCGGAGTCGGTTCACGCGTCGCGCGGAGTCACCGCGGCGTCGATTCGCGCGAAAGTTCGCCACGCTTCCGTGGGCAGCGGGTGTGTAGGGGCTGAGCATGGAACGCCGCAATGCCACACCCGACGAGCTCCTCGCCCACGCGCAGTGGCTCAAGCGCCTGGCGCGAAGCCTCTCGCGGGACGAGGCGAGCGCCGACGACCTGGTGCAGCAGACCTGGGCGCGCGCGATCGCGAGCGGCGCGCCGCGGGACGGGCTCGGGGCGTGGCTACGGCGTGCGCTGGAACGCATCGCGCGGCACGGCCGGCGCGGTGACGTGCGTCGCTCCGAGCGCGAGCGCATCGCCGCGCGAGGGGTGCAGGACCGCGACGACGACGCGCTGTCCGAGTCGTTCGAGCTCCAGCAGAAGCTCGCCCAGCTCGTCGACGAGCTGCCGGAGCCGCAGCGCACGCTCGTCCTCCTCCGCTACTACGAAGGGCTCACCGCCGCCGAGATCAGTCGACGCCGCGGGGCGCCGGCCGCGACCGTTCGGTCCCAGCTCGCCCGCGCGAGGGCGACGCTGCGCGACCGCTGGGTCGAGGCGGATGAACGAGGGCACTCGCGCTCGCTCGCGTCGATCGCCCTGATCGCAGGAACGTCCCCCGAGGTGATCGGTGCAGGGGTCACGATGAAGCTCACACATGCCGTTGCGCTCGCCTCCGCGGTGGCGCTGCTCCTCGTCGCCGGATTCCACTTCGGAGCAGGCGTCGGCCCCGACGAACGCGACGCGGGGCGCGCGGACGACGTCGCGGCTGTGCTCGTTCGCCCGGAAAGCGCGACGGAGGAGGACGACGCAGTTCGGCTCCCGCAGCAGAGCACCGACCGGGTGGCCGAGGCGCCCGTGGCGGCGGATCCGCCCGTGCCGGTCGTCGCCGAGGAGCCGCCGCCGACGCGCCTCCTGATGCGCGCGGTGAACGAGTCCGGTCGTCCGCTCGAAGGGGCGACGCTGCTCGATTCCTCTGCAGACCCCGCTGTGTCCTCCACGAGCGCGGCCGACGGCTGGCTCGTTCTCGCCGTGGACCCGGAGCGCATCCGGCTCTGGCGGGGGAGGCCCGTCGCCATGCCGTTCGTCGTGTCGTGCGACGGCCAAGCGACGCGGTTCCTCGACATCGCGCTGCCGCGCGACATCGACACCGATCTCGGCGATCTCAAGCTCGCGCCCGGCGGCGCCGTCGCGGGCCGTGTCGTGGACGAGAGCGGCCATGGTCTCCGCGACGTCGAGGTCATGGTCGGCGCCGCGGCGCTCGGCGGGCCGCTCGAGCTGGCGCGTCGACTCGGACCGCAGGACGAGCGGCCCTGGCTGGAGGCGCGGACCGCTGCGGACGGCTCGTTCCGTCTCGCCGGCGTACCGATCGACGGCGCGCGCGTCTGGGCGCGCCGTGACGGATGGCCGTGGGGCGTGAGTGCCGTCGTCACGCTTCGCCCCGGCTCGGAAGAGCGGATCGACGACATCGTGCTCGCGCCCGCGGATCCCGCGATGCTCATCGTCGGGACGGTCGTGACGCCGGACGGTCGCCCGCGGGCGGGCGCCAAGGTCGTCGCGCGGGGCCTGAGCGAGGGGCTCCTGCGGTACGAGATCGATGAGTCGGACGAACAGGGGCGCTTCGCGCTGCTCGCGTTCGACGCCGGCCCGCACCTGGTCGGCGCGTTCGACCCGTCCGAGGAGTTCTCGCCGTCCGTCGCCGGACGGGTGTCACCCGGAGCCTCAGACGCACGCCTGGAGCTGACCCCGATGCGCTGGTGCACCGCGACGCTCGTCGATGCGAAGACTGGCGCGCCGGTGGAGAGACCGTGGGTCCACATAGACGTGTCGGGGGGGCTGGGGGACGCGCCCGGTGTGTCCGACTCGTGCCAGGAGACCGCGGGGCCCGGGCAGGTCCGCTTCACCGTTCCGGCCGCCGAGTTCCGGATCGCGGCCTCGGGCAAGGCGGCGGCGCGCAAGGAGGTCGGCCCCTTCCGCCGTGAGACCCTCGACGAGGAGATCGAGATCCGACTCGAGCGCAAGGCGATGATCGAAGGCCGGGTCACCGCGGGCGGCGAGCCGCTGGAGGGGGCGACGGTCCGGACGATGCGGGACCTCACGGGCCAGTTCGCCATCGAGACCGAGGGGTTCCCGACGCGGCTGTTCGACGGCGGCGCCTTCGCTGCGACGACCGATGAGCAAGGGCGTTTCAGCCATCCGGTCAGCACGGCGCTCCCCCGCGGCCCCCACGTCGTGCACGCCTCGATGGAGGGCTGGGCGAGCGCCGAGCTCGTGGTCGAGATCGACGCCGAGGGCGCGGAGGGGATCGAGCTGGAGCTGACGCCCGGCGGCACCCTCACCGGCAGGGTCCTCCTCCCCGAGGGCGAGGACCCCAGGAACGGCAAGGTCGCGGCGTCGAACGGCGACGGCTCGGTAAGTACGACGCGCGTCGGCGCGGAGGGCGAGTACGTCCTCGAACACCTGGCGAGCGGGCCGTGGCAGGTGGCCTACCGCGACGGCACCGAGGAGTTCTTCCAGGCCTTCGGCGCCGAGCCGCCGAAGGGCGGATTCGAGGGAGACTGCGAGGTCGTCGAAGGACGGACGACCCGCCACGACCTCGACCTGCGGACCGAGACGAGAACGATCGCGGGCTCGCTCGCGATCGACGGCGTGCCCGCCTCCGGGTGGTCCGCGCGCCTGCTCAACATCGGTATCGCGTTCGGCTCCGAGGTGGAGGGCTCCAGCCTGCTGGACGCCGGCGGCGTCTACTCGGTGGTCGTCGAGGACGACGAGGCGACTCTGGCGCTCGAGGCACCCGACGGAGCGCCGCGCTTCATGCGCTTCACGCGGCGCGTGTCGGAGACGGACTTCGGTCGCGTCGATGTCGACCTCGACGTCCCGACGGGCCGCCTTCGCGGCCGCGCTGCCGCTGGCTCCCGGCTTCGTCTCCACGGGAGCCTCCCCGTCGATGAACCCGGGAGCGACCCGTGGGGCTTCCGATTCGACATCGAGGTCGACGACGGCGGACGTTTCGACCTGCTCGTCCCCGCCACGCTGGTGAAGGTCTACGTCGAGACCTCGAAGGCGGGCAAGTTCACGCGATTCGTCGAGTCGACGCAGGTCGCAGTCCCCGCCGGCGGCGAGGCGTCGGTCGAGGTCGAGCCCGGCGACTGACGGGAAACCGTGCCGCACACCGCGAGGACGACTCCAATCGTTCAGCGGTCCTCGGGCGAGCACTCGATGTCCGCGCACAGGATCGCGACGATCACTGACCCGCTCGTTGCTCGCAAGTTGCTCCTCCACCTCGGCCTGCGCGCCGAGCCCTCCGAGCTCGCGCCCGCGCGCCCTGAGCCGCAGAGGCGATTCGCCTGATATCGAGGCCGCCGGCCGCCGACGTCCCTCCGAGCAGACGCCGGCTCGATCGCGTCTTGCTAGTGAGAGCTGGCGTTCTTTCTGACCTTACGCCCGCCGATTCCAACCGACCCGGGCGTCCACCACGTCGTGTCGGGTCCCCCTCCAAGGTCCCGCTCGCGCTCGTCGCGCCCATTCCGTCTGGGCCGCTGTCCCCGCTGACGCGTCGAGTGGCAGCTTGGACCTCTGGAACGCATCGGGTCGAGGACGTGAATCGGACCAGATCCAGTGAAACGACCGTCAATCGCGAGCTATTGGCATCTTCGCCGATGCCGCTGGCGCGCGGGCGAACGGGAAGAGGCGCCCCAACGTGCCAGACGACGAGAGAGACTGGAGTATCGGCCGACCTCAAGACCCGGCAGCCCGACACTACGATTCGTCGTACTTCACCTGTTGACGGACGCGTCTCGATCGACGTCACTGCATCGATGCTCTCCATATCTCGATCAGCAATGCTGGCGCTGCTTCTGGCGCCGTCTGCCACGGCCCAACTCATCGACTTCGAGGTTCTCCCCGACGGTACGCCGACCGTGGATCAACAAGAGATCTCGACCCAGTGGTCGGCGCCGCCGTTCGGAGTCACATTCGAAGTCGTTGACCGCAACACGCTGCAGTTCCTCGCGTTTCCCCGACTCGCCAAAGTCGGGGCGCCCCGTACGGCGTTCCAGGGCTGCAACGGCGGATCGGACAACGTCGTTCCGAACGCCGGCGTTTGCGAGACCTTCCTGACCGATGACGGAATGGTGGGTTCGATCGGCTCCCTCCGAGTGAGCTACTCGGCGCCGGTTGCAGGAGCCTCGGGCTCGCTGCTGGACGTCGACCGCCCATCGGGAGACGAACAGTGGACCGTCACCGGCTTCGATGGTTTCGGGGCGGTCGTGGACGTCACGATCGTCGACCCGCTCAACTCCACTCCGTGCGGTCAGAGCGAGGGAAACGGAACGGCCGTCAACTGGACGCTCGCGTCTCCTACGGGACAGCGTGAGATCCAGACCATCCTCTTCGAGTACACCGGCACTCATCCGCTCAACCTCGTCGGCGTCGCGTTCGACAACTTCTCGCCGACGGCAAGCGGGCTCGGAAACGAAGTGGTTGGCTGCGATCCTGCCGACAACTCGAGCGGCGGACCGGCGCTGACGTTCGCATCCGGCAGCAGCTTTGCCACAGCGAACCAGCTTCGGCTTCGCACGCAGGGGTTGCCCACATCCACGTTCGGCTACTACCTGACCAGCCGAGTGGTGGGCGGTCCCATCATGCCGCCCAACAGCGACGGGTTCCTGTGCCTCGGCGGTTCGATCGGGCGCTTCAACGCACCCACACAGATCCAGAGCAGCGGCTCGTGCGGCCTGTTCTTCCTCGACGTCGACCTCTCCTCCGTCCCGACTCCGACCGGGCTCGTGTCCGTGCTCGCAGGCGAGACGTGGGTCTACCAGGCCTGGTACCGCGACGCGAACCCCATCACGACGTCGAACTTCAGCAGCTCGGTCGAGATCGCGTTCCAGTGATACGTCTGGACCTGTTCACTCCTGGGCGGGTAGGAAGTCCAAGCTGCCGTTCGTCGGAGCAGGGACCTGATCGGACGAGCGTGGGTCGGTGTCACGAGCGGGAGCGGCACCCAGAATGGGCCGCTCAGACGGCCGCTGGCAACCGGCTTCGCCTTCACGGGAGCCTCCCGATCGTTGAACCAGGGAGCGACCCGTGGGGCTTCCGGTTCGACGTCGAGGACGGCGACTGACAGGAAACCGTGCCGTACACCGCGAGGACGACTCCGGTCGTTCAGCGGTCCTCGAGCGAGTACTCGATGTCCGCGCACAGGATCGAGAAGATCTCCTGCTCGTCCTCGGAGTGCACTCGGAAGCGAACGCCGGGCCACTGATCGCGAGTCAATTCGTCGATGTCCAGGCCCGCGACGCGGATCGGCGTATACGGCCCGGTCCGGAACTCCAGGTTGCGAACCTCGAGGAAGTCGAGGCGCACTCGCTGACCCCGTGGAGTCGAGACGAGGAGCGAGCAGCGTCCCTGGTGCTTGGCCCCTTCGTCGCTGCCCTGCAGGCCGAGCTCGTGGATCGTGAAGCTTCCAGGCCCGAGTAGGCGCTGGAGTTCGATTGCGGAGTCGCTGTCCATCACTCGCCGTCGATGCGGCGTCACAGCGCGCACCAGTGACGGACACCGTATCGTGGACGCATGCACTGGTGTGCCTCACTACTCGCGGTCACGTGCCTTCAGGCGGGGGACGCCCCGCCCGAGCAGCAGGCGGTCGTCCGTCCCCATCTCGTGCTGCGCTTGCCGGACCTCGTCGAGGCGCGGCAGGCGCTGAGCACTTCGGCGTGGTCGAGGCTCCTCGCCGACGATCAGTTCACGGCGGGGCTGCTTGAGTTCACCGGCGATCCGCAGGCCACGGTCTCGTCGCTGTTGGCCGAGGCGCGGCAGGGCCTGAGGGTCGATGCGCCCGAGGTCTTGGAGGCTCTTGATCTGCTCTCGTCGCTTCGATCGGTCACCGTCGGGGCGGTCGTTCGTCCCGGCGATCTGGACCGCCCGGCGCGAGAGTGGAGACTCGCCAGCCTTCTCCAGCACGGTCACGTCGTCGCCGTCCTGGAGGTGTCGGACCCCGAGGCCGGCCAGCGGTGGCTCGAAGCCTGTGCGAGGCTGTTCGCTCGTCCGGGGTTCGTCGATGTGATCGGAAATGCCGAGACGGCGTCCGACCTCGACGGCACGAGGCTGGTTCTACGGCTGGGGGCTCGCGAGTCGGCGATCTCCGTCGACTCTCTCGAACAGGCGCTCGACTCGAGGATCGCGCTACCCGACGCGGAGGGAACGGTTCTGGCCGACGCCTGGATCGCTCCCTTCGACGAGTTCCACCTGCACGAGCGGCCGCCTGAAGTCATCGCGCTCTCGCGGCTCCTCCGAGCCATCGCGGGCCCGCAGGCGTGGTTCTTCCTGGGCGCCGGCCGATCGCGCGTGACCATGGCGGCGGACGGCACCCTGTCCGTCGACGACGCGCGTCCGATCCTCCCGATCGAGTCCGGCGACTTCCTCGGTCGCTCGCCCGTCTCGCGCGACGTCATTGAGCTCGCCCATCCCGAGGCGTTCCTCGCTCTCGCGACCAGCCTCGACCGCGATGCGCTCGCAGCGGCGATCGCGGGGATCGTCGGTGAGGAGGCCGCGTCGTCCTTCGTCGCGCACCTCGATGACGCGCTCGCCATCAGCATGCCGCCGGTCCGAGGGATCGCGCAGATTCCCCCCGTCTTCCTCGCGGCGCGCCATTCCGACCGTGAAGCGGTACTCGACGCGACGGCGCGAGCCTGTGATCGAGCCGTCGCATCGATGGCTACGTTCGCATCCGTCGAGCGCAAGGAGTACCGGGGCGCCGTGCTGTTCACGCTCCGTCCGGAACGGGGGTCCTTCCCGGCCGACGCTCAGGTCCTGGAAGGCCTGCTCCGGCCGACCGTCGCCGTCCTGGACGACCGCATCGTCGCGACGACCGCGCCGGCGGCCATGAAGAAGGAGATCCGCCGACTGCAGAAGGACGAGGGCGCGCACGCAGGACTGAGCGCGGTCGCCGCCCCGAAGGACGCGTCGATGGTGGCGTACGTCGACTGGGGCAGACCGCCGTCCGCGTCGCCTCGCTGATCCGTGGCCTCGTTCGGCTCCAGTCCGGCTCGTCCGGAGGAGCGGACGGTGCTCTCGGTCTGCCGTGGGAGGACCTCGTGCCGCGCTACTTTCCGCCTGGTCATCGCTGGAACAGGGTTCAGGACGGCGTCCTGATCGGGCGCTCGGAGGCATCCATCGGCCTCCTCGAGTCCACCCTGCTCGTAGCTGCGGCGGCAGTCGTGGATCTCACCTTCAGCGACGACGTCAGGCAGAGGCTCGATCAAGCCCAGCGGGGAGTCGCCATCGCCGACATCGCTCGACTCGCGCAGGAGGTCGACTCCTACATCATCGAGAACGGCAAGCTTCCTGTCTCCCTGAAGAACGTGACCGAAGGCGGCGAGGCGCCGGTCGATCCCTGGGGCAAGCCGTACGCCCATCGCGTCAAGGGGTCGTTCGAGTACGTCATCTGGTCCTTCGGTCCGAACGGCACCAACCAGAAGGGCAAGGGCGACGACGTGACCCGGCCCAACTGACCACGTCCGCGATCCCCAGGTCGATCGCGCGCTCTGGCCGATCGCTCCGACGTGCCGGGAGAAAGTCCCGAGAACCCTGGGACGCCCGGGAGGGCAGTGTGACCGGACGTGTGCCATGAGCCCCTCCCCTCGCCATGACGCCGAGACGCTGCTCGCGGAGCTCGGCTGGGTCCGGAACCTGGCCCGGCGACTCGTCGGGCAGGACGCCGACGATCTCGTCCAGGAGACCTGGACGGTCGCCGCGTCGCAGCTGCCGCGACAGGACCGACCCCTCCGGCCCTGGCTCGCTGCGATCACGCGGCGGCTCGCGTCCAACCACCACCGGTCCAATCGGCATCGCCGGGACCGAGAGACGGTCATGGCGACCCCGGGCCACGCGCATGCGCCGGCGTCGTCCGAGCTCGTGGAGCGCGGCGAGGCGCAGCGGCACGTCGCCAGTCTCGTCCTCGCGCTCGATGATCCGTACCGCAGCGTCCTGCTGCTCCGCTACTTCGAAGGGCTGACTCCCGCGCAGATCGCAGAGGTCAGGGGGGCGACGGCGTCCACCGTCCGGACGCAGCTCGCGCGCGGTCTCGACCAGCTGCGCGAGCGACTCGACGCGGCGAACGGTGGAGACCGCACGCGCTGGATGCGCGCGCTGACGCCGATCGCGGGGCTACGGCCCGACGGCGTCGCGGCCGAGGCCGCTCGTTCTCCGTTCCCCCTCTTCCCATCGCTCGCCGTCATGTCCGTCTCCGTGAAGC
Organism: Planctomycetota bacterium; assembly: GCA_038757895.1. Taxonomy (GTDB): domain Bacteria; phylum Planctomycetota; class UBA1135; order UBA1135; genus Saltatorellus. The sequence continues at coordinate 27,261 of JBCDGE010000041.1, forward strand.
TGCTCGTGGTCGCCGCGCCGCTCGTCGCGCTCTTCTTCTGGTTCACGGGTGGATCGCAGGACTCGACGTCGCCCGTCGAACGGCTCGCGCAGTCCTCGGGCGCGGCTCCGCCGACGGGCGAGGTCGAGGCGTTGGATCCCGTCGAGCTCGACGAGGTCGCGGCATCGGCCTCGCGCGTCGCCGAAGCTGCCGTCGATCCCGCAGCGACCGACAACTCGCCGGGGACACTGCTCGTGCTCGACCGTGCCACCGGAGAGCCCGTTCCGTTCTGGCGCTTTCGCGAGTCCACCGCGCGGGGCGACAGGGAGCGACCGCGAGGGAGGGGCGACGTCAACTGGAAGCTCGGTGAGACGGAGTTTCGGACCGACGCCACGGGGCGCGCCGTCGTTCCGGTCGAGGTGCCATCGGTCGTCCCGGTGTACAGCTACGAGGCCAGAACGCGTATGCACGAGACGTTTCGGCCGAACAGTCGTCCCGGACTTGGCAAGCCGCTCCAGATCGAGTGGGAAGAGCAGGCGGCCACGCTGCGGGTCGACTTGGGCCCGACGTTCTGGATCGACCTCGGCCGACCGGCTGGCGTCGCTGCCTCTGAGGTTCTCTTCCTCCTCAATGGAGACTCGACTCCGGATACGTGGACGACGCGGCCGGCCTTCATCGACGAGCACGGGGACCGGAGCTTCATTCGGTTCGCCCATCGCACGTCCGAGCCAAAGGTGAACGCCTGGCTGCACGCGGTCACGCTGGACGGCATGTACGGCGCGTCGGTTCGCGTCGACAACGCGCTCGCGTCCGACGGGCACGTCTCGCTTCGGCTCGAGCCGCGGTGCGTCGTCATTCTCGACCTGTTCAGCGAGTCCGAGTCGCGGATCGAGGCCGCGGAAGTGTTCCTCTTCGCCGGCGAGCGGCAGCTGGCGGACGTCAAGACGCCGTACGTCGAGCGCATCGAGCAGCTCGCGCTCAATCGTCACACGGACGACGGAGACCTGCGCGTGCGCTACGACGCGATCGCTCCCGGCCTGTACACACTCACCGTGAACTCGCGGGGCTTCGAGACGTTCGCGATGCCGTTGACGCTCGAGCCGGGCGTGAGCGAGCACCGCGTATCCCTGAAGCCGAAGCCGATGGACGCGGTCGTCCGCGGCCGCGTGACGAGCCGCACGGGCGCGTTCCATGATCGCCTTCGTGTCGTGGTGCGGGCGACCGACGCCGCGATCGGAGAGCAGCCGCTCCTCGCCGAGGTCGAATGGGCGCAGGTCGACGACGTCTGGGTGGGGTCGTTCGAGGTGAGCGGGGTGAGTCGCAGTGAGCAGTCGGTGGCCCTCTACTTGTCCGATGCCGCCGGCAACTTCATCCAACCCCATGGGCTCCTCGAGCCGAGCTACAAGGTCATCGAGTCGGGTGAGGACGCCGACTTCGTGCTCGAGGACGACTCGGAGTCGCAGCGTATCGAGGTCCGCGCGATCGACTCGGAGACGGAGGAGCCCCTGCAGTCGTTCTCGGCCCATCTGAGCTTCGTCGACGGCTCGTCGGGGTTCCGGTACGAGTCCACGTTCGACGGCGTCGTCGAGTTCGATGGAGTGCGGTGGGAGGGCGTTGCGGCTATTGGCGGTGTGAGCGCCGAGTATCGAGCGACCCAGGCCACGTTCGAGGAAGCCCCTGCGGACGGTCGGATCACGCTTCGCCTGCGGCGCGGCTGGACCGGCTACGTCCTCGCGTCCGCGGGGGAGTCACGCGTCGAGGGAGTCGACGTCCTCGTGGACGGCGTGCGCTCTGGCGCGACGGATGAGAACGGCATGCTCGTACTGGATCGCGACGCCGTCCCCGGCCGCATCGAACTCCGCGATCCGGACTGGCAGGTGCGCTCTGCGATCGGTCTCGCGGAGGATGGGACCCTGACCGACGGGCACGTACGGAGCGGGGCGGTGTTCTCGGTCGAGATGGAGAAGGCGAAGTGACGCGACCTCGGCGGCCGCGCTCCGCCGGAGCGTCTACTGCTGCCTGAACCGCTCCTTGCCCACCGGGACCTTGGTGTCGGCCTTCGCGGCCTCCGCTTCCTCGTCGGCGGGGTCCTCCTCCTCCTCTTCTTCCTCGACCTCTTCCGGCTCCTCGGGTTCTTCTGCCTCCTGGGGCTCCTCGGGGACCACGGACGAGGGGTCCTGGATCGCGCGCACGTCGAGCACCCAGACGCCGCGACCATGCGTGCCCGCGACGAGCACGTCGTCGCGCGGGTGCACCGCGAGGTCGTGGACGAAGGTGTTCGGGAGTCCGCCGACGAGCGCGTCCCAGGACGCCCCGCGGTCGCTGGAGACGTAGACGCCGAGGTCCGTGCCGACGTAAAGGACCTCGGGGTTCTTCGGGTCCTCGCGGACGACGTTGATCGGGCCGCTCGGGACGCCGCGCGCGATGCTGCGCCAGGTGTCGCCGTGGTCGTTCGACATCCACAGGTACGGCGTGAAGTCGTCGTTGCGCTTGCCGTTCTGCGCGGCGTAGACGATGCCGTCAACGTGCTGCGAGGCCTCGACGCGCGAGAATGCGCGGCCCGGCGCGAAGCGATCGCCCAGCTCGGTCCAGGTCGCGCCTCCGTCCGTTGTGCGGTGCAGCCGGCCGTCGTCGGTGCCGGCATAGACCAAGCCGAAGGTCTGCGGCGACTCCGAGATCGTCATGATCGTCTGGTAGGGGATGTCACCCTTGCGCTCGTCGTCCGCGTACGAGAGATCGGGGCTGATCGCGACGAAGCCCTCGCCGCGGTCCAGCGACCGGAAGAGCCGGTTCATCCCGTGGTAGATCACGCGCGGGTTGTGCGGCGAGATCAGGAACGGCGCGAGCCACTGGCCGCGGAGGGTGTCCTCGCCCTCGTCCGTCGGCAGCTCGAGGCGGACGCGCTCGCCCGACTCCATGTCCGCGCGGCGGATCGAGCCGTAGAAGCTCTCGTGGTAGACGACGTTCGCGTCGGTCGGATCGATCGCGTGGTAGCTCGCCTCGCCGCCCGGCGCGCGCTCGAACTCGACCGCGCGCACGCGGTCGCGGCCGCGGCTCAGGTCGACGACGCCGCTGTACGAACCGTGGTCCTGGACCGACCCGTACACGCGGAACGGATCGGCCATGTCGAGGCCGACGTTGTAGAACTGGCCGAGCGGGAGGTTGTCGTAGAACGTGCGCCAGCGCTCGCCGCCGTCGTACGAGATCGCGACGCCGCCGTCGTTCCCGTTCACGAGGTAGTCCGGGTTCGCAGGGTCGATCCACAGCGCGTGGTGATCGCCGTGCATGCCGCGCAGGCGGCGGAACGTCTTCCCGCCGTCGTTGGAGACGTTCAGCGCGAGGCCCATCATGTAGACGGTGTCCTCATCCGTCGGATCGACCCGCATCTGGCCGAACACCCAGCCGTACGTCGCGCACATGCGCGCCATGTAGTCGTTCGACTCGGAGACCTTGCGCCAGGTGATCCCGCGATCGTCCGAGCGGTACAGCTCGGCGCCCTTGATCGCGGCCGTGCGACGGCGGTTGTACGAGTCGACCTCGTTCTCACCGACCTCCTGGAGCTCGTAGTTGTCGACGAAGGCGTAGACGACGTTCGGATTCGACGCGCAGACGTCGATCCCGATGCGGCCGCGGTAGCGCGGCTCCGGCAGCCCGTCGTTGATCGGCGCCCAGGTCGACCCGCCGTCGGTGGAGCGCCAGACGCCGCTTCCGCTCGTCGTGGGCACGTTGCGCGGATCGTTCCAGCGGTGGCGCGTGCGCTGCCACGTCGTGGCGTAGACGATCTCGGGCTTCTCGGGATCGAGAACGAGGTCGATCGCGCCCGACTCGTCGTCGACGTACAGCACCTTGTCCCACGTACGCCCGCCGTCGGTCGTGCGGTAGACGCCGCGCTCCTCGTTGCGCGTCCACTCGTGACCGGACGCGGCGACGTAGACCGTGTCGGAGTCCTCGGGGTGGACGACGATGCGCGCGATCGTGTGCGTGCCCTCGAGGCCCAGGTGCTCCCACGTCGCGCCGCCGTCGCGCGAGCGATAGACGCCCGAGCCCGCCATCGAGCTGCGGAAGATGTTCGCCTCGCCCGTCCCGACCCAGACGGTCTCCTGGTCCGAGGGGTCGAGCGTGACATCGCCGACCGACATGCTCGGCGCCTCGTCGAAGACGCACTCCCAGGACACGCCCTCGTTGACGGACTTCCACACGCCCGATGACGCGCCGGCGACGTAGATGGTGTAGGTCGCGCCGCGCGGCGTCGTGACGGCGACGTCGGTCACTCGCCCGCTGATGTTGGTCGGGCCGACGAACTGCCACCGGAGGTCGTTGTACGGCGAACGTCCGACGAGGGCGAGGTGGTCCTCGTACATGCGCATCCGCTCGGCGGGATCCGTCGCGGTGCTCTCCTCGGGATCGAGCGAGGCGCGGAGCTCGCGCAGCTGTCGGTCGAGCGCGTCGAGCTTCCGATTCAGGTCGCCGAGGCCGGCGCCGCCGTCCTGTGCGGCGGCGAGGGGAGACACGGTGAGAGCGACGGCGAGCGCTGTGCGCCCGACCGAGGAGAGTCGGCGATGATCCATGGAGCGATACGGGGAGGAGGAGAGTCCGCTCCATCGTATGGGGGGGGTCCGAGTCGCACACCGGGAAGGGGCGCACGGGGGCTCGGTGTGCGACACCGCTTCCTCACCCGATGTGCCATGACACGCCCCATCTCCGCCTGGGAAGACGCCGCCCTCGCCAACGACCTCTACGAAGACAGCGCCGTCGGCTCCACGTTCACGTGCTGGCCCGCCAGGTGCTCCACGGCCGCGAGCCGAACGGCTTCTACTCGGCCGTCTACCACGACGACGGGCGCGGACGGACCGTCATCGCGTACCGCGGGGGCGGCGGAAATGCCCCCGCATGACGCCCGTAGTCCGGCGCGTGACCGTGAGTTCTGCCCGAACCCGCTGGAGCACGGCCGTCGCGATCGCGGTGGCGGGGCTCTGGCTGCCGTCGATTGTCGGCATCGCGACGAACCACCAGCTTCGTCGCGAGTGGCAGGACGTGTGGTTCTGGCCGGGCGCGGCGTTCGGCAGGGGCCTGTTCGACGATCTCTACACCCCGCTCCACGCGTGCGTCGCGCTCGCCGGGCTCGTCGTATGGAGCGTGCTTGCGCGGCGCTGGTGGCCGATCGGTGCGCTCGGCGCCCTCGTGCAGGGCACCGTGTCGATCCTCTACCTGACGGCGCTCTTCGCGATGTGACCGCGCCTCATCGCCTCCGGCACCGATCGGTCAGTAACTCTGTGCGTCCAGCGTCACCTTTCCGCGGAACGTCCAGTAGACGATCGACGTGTAGGCGATCACGCAGGGCATCCCGAGCCCCGCGATCACGAGCATGATCTCGAGCGTCCGAGGAGACGACGCCGCGTTGTAGACCGTCAGGCTGTTGGATTCGGGCGCGACGCTGCTCGCCACGAGGTGGGGGAAGAGCGCGATGCCCAGGAGGGCGACGAACGCCGCGACCGAGAGGCACGAGAAGGCGAACGCCGTGCCTCTCCGCCGGCGGCGCAGCGCGAGACCAACGGTGACGATCGCGGCCACGTTCCCCGCAGGGATGAGTGCGAGGGCCGGGACGCGTTCCAGGTTGGCGGTCGCGGACGGGACCTCGCGCAGGGTCAGCAGCGACACCGCGACGAACGAGACGATGAAGACCCAGTACGCGAGCCAGACCCGCGAGACGACGCGGCGCTGGAGGTCGCCCTCGGTCTTCAGGCTGAGGTAGATGCCGCCATGGAGGGCGAAGAGCGCCACCGCAAGCACGCCCGCGCCCAGCGAGAAGGGCTGGATGAGATCGACGATCGAGCCGGTGAACTCGTGCAGCTCGTCCAGCGCGATCCCTCGCATCGTGTTTCCGACCGCGACCCCGAACAGGAAGGTCACCAGCACCGAGCTCCCGAAGAAGACGCGGTCCCACGCGCTCCGCCATCGAGGGTTCGTCAGCTTGCTGCGGAACTCGATCGACACCGCCCGCAGGACGAGTCCGAAGAGGACCAGGAACAGCGCGTCGTAGAACGCCGAGAAGATCGTCGCGTACGCCTCCGGGAACGCCGCGAACAGCGCGCCCCCGAAGGTCACGAGCCAGACCTCGTTACCGTCCCACAGCGGTCCGATCGAGTTGAGCGTGACGCGCCGCTCCTCGTCGTTCCGCGCGACGAACGGGTGCATCATCCCGACGCCGAGATCGAACCCGTCCAGGATCGCGTAGCCGATCAGGAGAACGCCGAGCAGGCCGAACCACACGACGCCGAGCTCGTCCGCGGAGAGCCCCGTCCAGCCTGGAGCCGCGAGCGCGAGCGACGTCGTCATCGCGCGCTCCCTGCCAGAGCGGCGACCGCCGTCTCCGCCTGGTCCGGAGGTCTCTCGCCCCCGTCGTCACCCTCGGCCTCGTCCGGCCCGTGCAGGATCTTCTGGTACATCAGGAACGCCCAGAGACCGCCGAGGAGCAGGTAGAGCATGCCGAACAGCACGATCGAGCGAAGCACTTGCTCGGACTCGATCGCCCTGCTGACGGCGTCGCTGGTCCGGAGCCCCGCGATCCGCGTGCCGCCGCCGGGTTCCGCCACCGTCGCGTACTGGACGTATCCGTCCGCGTCGCGCGCGATCGCGCCGGCCTCGTCCTGGACGAGCGTCGGGTGGACGATCCATGGCTGCCGCGCCGTCTCCGCGGCGACCCAGCCGGACTGGTTCGCCGCGACGGCGGGGATGACGCCGAACAGGAAGACGCGCATCAGCCAGCGGCTGGAGAACAGCGTCCCGCGGTAGAGACGCCAGCAGCCGTAGAGCGTGAGCGCGATGAAGAAGACGCCGCAGCCCACCATCACGCGGTAGCTGAAGAACGGGATCAGGGAGCGCGGGCGATGCTCGGGGCGGAACGCGTCGAGGCCGAGCACGGGTTCGGAGAGATCCTCGTGCACGAGGAAGCTCAGGAGTCCGGGGAGCTCGACGGCGCCGCGGAGACGCTGGCCCTCGTCGTCGGGCCAGCCGATGAGCGCCATTCCGGCGCCGCCCTCCGGCGTCTCGTACAGCCCCTCGAACGCGGCGAGCTTGGCCGGCTGGTGGGCGTACACGTTCTTGGCCTGGCTGTGGCCGCTGAGCCCGAGCGCGAGCGAGGACGCCGTCGCGAGCGCGAGCGCGCCGCGGAAGCTGCGCCGTGCGAATGACAGGTGCCGGCCCTTCAGGAGGTACCAGGCGCTGATCGACAGCACGAGGAAGGACCCCATCACGAAGGAACCCAACCACACGTGGACGAGGCGCTGGACCGTCGACGGGTTGAACACCATCGCCCAGAAGTCCGTGATCTCGGCCCGCATCATCACCTGGCCGGCCACGACCCAGGGCTCGCCGTCGCGCACGATCGGGACGATCTCGGATCCGGCCGGCGTCTGCTGCCAGGAGTTCGCGACGACGATCCAGATGCTCGAGAAGATCGACCCGAGCGCGACCATCACCGTCGAGAAGAAGTGCAGGCGTGGGGAGATCCGGTCCCAGCCGAACACCAGCAGCGCGAGGAAGCCCGACTCCAGGAAGAACGCGAAGATCCCCTCGGCCGCGAGCGCGCTCCCGAACACGTCGCCGACGAACCGCGAGTAGGTCGCCCAGTTCGTCCCGAACTCGAACTCCATGACGATCCCGGTCGCCACGCCAATGCCGAAGTTCAGGGCGAAGATGCGGGTCCAGAACCGCGCGGCGCGCTCGAAGTCGCGGTTCCGCGTGCGGAGCCACATTCCGTCCAGGTAGACGAGGACGATCCCGAGCCCGATCGTGAGCGGCGGGAAGATGTAGTGGAACATCACGGTCAGCGCGAACTGAATCCGTGACAGCAGCAGCGTGTCCATGGTCGGGGAGCGGCGACGGACTCGGACGCGATGCGCCGTTCGTACGCCGCAAAGACTCTTCGTCCTGGAACCGCCGGGTCGCAATCGAATTCGCGGGAGTCTCGGCGCCGATCGCGCAGAACTCTGGCATCGACGCGTAGCACGCAGGCTCGAGATTGCGCGCCACCCCGTATCGCGGGATTCAGCGTGACGGCAGCCCGGGTTTGCTGCTGGGGAGGATAGGCACCTCAACCACCCGCGAACCGCCATGGACCGATCCCTCGCCGCCTGCCTGTCTCTCGCCTGCCTGTCCCTCGCCGATCCTGGGGCCCTCGCCCAGCAAGCCGCGCCCTACGACTGCCTGCCCGAGGTCGGCGACATGGCGCAGCCGGGCCACTGCATCCCGGCGTCGTCGGTGCCAGTGCTCGGCGCCCTGCTCCCGCTCGGGTCGCACCTCTTCGTGGAGCCGACCGGAGAGGTCGGGATCGGGACGCTCAGCCCCCAGGCGCAGCTCGACGTCGAGGGAAGCCTCCGCGTGGCCGGTCGCGCCATCCTCGGCGGGGCGGCGATGTTCGGGCCGTCCCAGTACTTCGACTGGCTGCTCGATCTGTCGGTCGCGATCGACGACTTCTCCAGCGCGCAGTCGTGGGCTCCAATCCGCTCGTACGTGCTGCTCGACCCCGCGTTCGACCAGACGGGACCGGACGCGCGCTACGTCTACAGCCACGACTTCATCGTGCGGACCGCCGTCGGCTCGGACGTCGACTTCGAGTACATCCAGGGTCCGTACATGCTCGCGCTGCAGGAGAGCACGGGCACCGCCGGGATCCTGGCCGGCGCCTTCATCGGCGCCGAGAACAACCACGGACACGTCGAGCTGCAGGGAGGCTCGTACAACATCTCCGTCGGCGACTGGGAGTCGACGACGGTCGAGAACGCCGCGGGCGAGTTCCAGAGCGGCCACTACGGCGCGTCCGGCTGGATCGAGAACGACCACGGCATCTACGTCTACTCGCCCTACACCGCGTCACCGCTCACGAACCACTACGGCATCTATCTGGAGGACCAGGACTTCGGGGTCCAGGACAGCTTCGCGCTCTACTCCGCGGGCGGCACGAGCTACTTCGCGGGGAGCGTGGGGATCGGCACCGACGCGCCGACGGCGAAGCTCGACGTCGACGGCGACTTCGTGGCGAGCGGAACCAAGAGCTTCGCACAGCCGCACCCGACCGACCCCGGGCTGGAGGTCCGCTTCGTGTGCCTGGAGGGCAACGAAGCGGGGACCTACTTCCGCGGCGAGGCGGCGCTGGTCCGCGGCGAGTGCGTCATCGACGTCCCGGAGGACTTCGCCGCCGTGACCGAGGCCGAGGGCATCACCGTCCAGGTCACCGCCCGCGGCCCGGGCGCGGACCTGTGGATCGCGCGCAAGGGCGTCGACCGGATCGTCGTGCGAGGCGCGAAGGACGTCGCGTTCGACTACTTCGTCCAGGGCGTGCGCGCCGGCTACGCGGACTTCCAGACGATCCGCCCGCGCACGGAGTCCGCGACGAACGCGGGGAACCGCGACGCGCGCACCCCCGAGCGCCAGCGCAACCGCGAGGCGCGGCAGCAGCGGCAGCGGGGGCGGTAGCGACCCCGATCAGTGATACGGCCGATCCAGTCGCTCCCGCAGCTCGGCCTCGTACTTCGCCAGGTCCTCGATGCGGTGGGGGCGGCGCAGGCCGTCGAGGACGTTCGTCTTGCTGAGGAGACGGCCCTCGATCTTGTAGGCCAGCTCGTGCTGGCGCCGTGAGAGGTAGAGGACCGGGTCGGTCTTCGCGTGCAGCGCTCCGTTGACGCGGCGGGCCTGGAGCGGCGTCAGCGGCACGAAGCGGTACGGGGAGCGCTCCAGGTAGTAGAGCTGGTCGCTGTCCTTCGCCGCGCGCGCGTTCTTGGCGTAGGGCTCGTGGCGGTCGGGCACGACCTTGGACGCGAGCCGTCGCTGCTCCTCGTTCGTCGACCACACGCGGTGTGTGCACTTGTGCTCGATCGCGGCGGCGAGCAGGTCGGCGTACGGGAGGACGTCGGGTCGGTAGCGGACCTCGACCACCTCGTGCTTGCCGATCCAGGCGCTGCGCGTGTCGACCACGCCGTCGAGAGACCCCAACTGGGCCTCACCCTCCCAGTATCAGAACATCGCGAAGAGCGCCGTCTCGACCTCGCCGGACGACGTCTCCAGCGCCACGACGTCGAGCCAGCCCGGGACGTCTCGCTCGGCGGCCTTCAGCGCATCGCGCATGCGGCCGAGCACGCCGCCCGTCGACCAGACGCGGTCCTTGCGGGGGAGTACGTCCTTCCCGTCCGCGCCCACGAAGCGCACGACCGGGTTGTTCCACGTCGGCTCGTCGTAGCGCTGCAGGACCTGGCGCTCGTAGCCCTCGACGTTGTTGCGGATCGCGACCGGCTCGAAGAGCGTCTCGGCGGCCTCGACGAGGAGCGGCGTGCGGAGCGGGCCTTCACCGAAGGCCGTGCACGTGCTTCAGCCGGGGATCTCCTGGAAGAGCAGGAGCACCGGCTTGCCGGACTCCTTGGCGCTCGCGAGCGCGGGCTCCAGCTTGCGGCCCCAGTCGACCGCCCCGAGCTCGCGGGGCGCGTCGTCGTCCGCCCCTGTGGACGGGTACGCGGCGAGGGCCGCCGCGGCCACTGCCGCCGTCGCGGCGCCCGTGAAGGTCAGGAGATGATGCATCGCTCGAGGCATACGGCGCCGGGTGGGCGCGGTGACGGGGTTCAGTCGAGAACGCGGATCTCGACGCTCTTGAACTCGATGGGGTGGCTCTCGGACTGCAGGGAGATGGTCCCGCCGGCCAGCATCGGCTCGGCGCCAGCCTCCGTGAGCGCCTGCGCGTCCCCGTCGCGGGGATCGAGCTGGGGACGCTGGTACTCCAGGACGACCTCGCCGTCGACGAGGTGGCGGATCGACTCGTTGCCGCGCACCTGTGCCTCGAACGTGACCCACGTGTCGTCCCGGTACGTCGCGGACGTCGAGTTCCGGCAGTGATCCGTGACGAGCTCCCCCTCCATCTCGACGTTCGTGCCGGGCGTGCAGAGGTTCGCGGTCGAGCGCTCGCCGCCGTCCGCGACCTGGCCCAGGAACTGGGCCTCGATCGAGACCGGGAAGTTCTGGTCGACGCCCATGCTCTCGGGCGTCTGGCCGTGGAGCATCACGCCGCTGTTGCGGAACGCCCAGCCGGGGCCGCCGGGCACCTGGTCGCCGACGAAGCGGTAGACGATGCGCAGGTCGTAGGAGCTGAACTGCTGCTCGTGGAACAGGTGGCCGAAGCGGCCGTCGAACGACTCGTAGCCGTCGTACGCGACGCGCAGCACTCCGTCCTCGACGCGGAACGTGTTCGCAAAGTTCTCGCCGGCGGGGTGCCCGACGATCTTGGGCGTCCAGCCGCTCAGCGATTCTCCGTCGAACAGCGCGATCCACTCGGGCTCGGACGGTTCCGCGGGAGCTTCTTCCGGTGCGGCCGAATCCGCGGCCGGGTCGGGCGAGGGGTCGGCGTTCGGCTCGCCGTCCGACGAGCACGCGGCGAGCAGGACGAGGAACGCGAGTGAGGCGCTGCGGGAGAGGTGGTGCAAGGTCGACGCTGGTCTCAGATGAACCCGGGGAGTCCGTTCGCGCGGCGGATGAGGCCGAGCTGCCCGAGGTGGTAGGTCTCGTGGAACTGCATGAAGTCGAGCGCGGCCGCGAGCGTGTCCGACCCGTCGGGGAACTCGCGCGGCGCCGGCCCGTTCGCGGTCTCCTCGTCCATCGACGCGATCTGGTCCGCCAGCGCGGCTCCCGCCGCGTGGAACGCAGCGACGAGGTCGGCGATCGGCGGGAACCCCGCGGTGCCGTCCGGCGTCGCGCCCCTCGTGAACGCGTCCTCCCACGACTCGGGCGCAACCTCGGCGCCGGCCATGCGCAGCGTGCCGCGACGCGCGAACACGATGTGGCCGAGGATCCAGTGCGCCGTGTTCCCGCCCTCGTCCGGCGTGTAGGCCCAGGCCTCGTCGGGGAACCCGTCGATCGCCGCGTGCAGCAGCTTGCCGTTGAAGTCGAACCGCTTCGCGATCCGTTCGAGCTCCGTCGCCATGGGCGACATCCTACTCTGCCCGCTCGCGTTCGACGCCCGGCCCGTCCACCGGGTCGATCCTATGGACGAGCAACGGCGGCCGGCCCGCCTTGCTCCGGATCCAGTTCAGCGCGCGGTGAACGGGCGGCTTACGCACGAGCCAGAGCTCGAACGCGCGCTTACCGGGCCCCTCCAGCAGCAGGACGCCGATGAACATGGTCAGGATCCCCTGCCCCGGCAGGAACAGCATCGCGATGCCGCCGAGCAGGAAGACGAGCCCGAGCACGTTCTTCACGATGCGCACCGCGAGCCGCACGGCGGGATGTCGATCGCGGAAGCTCCCGGGCGGCGGCTCGGGATGCAGGAAGTAGTCGTCGGGGATCCGCGCGATGACGAGCGGAAGCAGGACCGCGCTCAGCGCGAGCGTGACGAGGGAGACGACCGTGAGCCAGCCGATGATCTCCTTGTGTTCGCCGATCCAGTCGAACATCGCGGGTCAGCGGAGTGACAGCCTCGCACGGGAGGTCTCGCCGGGCCGGATCTCGACGCGGGTTTCGGCATCGCCGGAACTCGCCCCCGCGCGTCGCGCGGTCACGGTGTAGCTGCCGGCCTCGAGGGTCTCGGGAAGCGCCCTCCACCGATAGAACGGCCAGCGCTCGAGCACGCTGCGCGTCTCATTCTGGCCCGTGCGGCGCACCTCGACGTCGGCCGAGTGGCTCCCTCCTACCGAGTCTTCCACGTACAGCTCCAGTCGTCCGCCCCGCGCCCTGGCCGATAGCGAGAGGGGTGACGGACTCCTACGCGGCGCCTGGGGGATGTCGATCACCTTCTCGAAGGCCAGGAACATCGTCTCTTGGCGCGGAAGGACCCGTACGAGCCAGTTCCCCGGGGGAACCGGTCCGATCGGGTCGCTGGAGCCGATCGACGGCGCGACCTTCCTGCGAGTCTTGGGGTCCAGGAACTCCACTCGCCAGTGCCCGGCGTCTGTGCCATCCGCGCTCTTCACGCGAAGTTCGACCTTCGTCAGCGGCCGTCGCTCGAGTCGGAGCGTTCGTTCCCCGTGTTCCGTGCCGGCCACGATGGTCCCCTCTGCGTACCACGTCGCCCCGTCCATCTCGTGGAGGGCGACAGCGCCGTACGAACCAGGTCGACCGAAACTCACGCTGTATCGGCCAGGCTCCATCCGCTCCACGTAGGTCCATCGCCGTGCGTGCGCGCTCGCTGCCCTCTGCTGGGCCGCAGCGACGATGAGCGAGTCGGGGTCGACCGGGCGCCCGGACCCGTCCAGCACCGTCAACGTCGCCACCGGGTGCACGATGCGGAGCTCCAGGTCACGACGGTCCGGTGTCACGATGAATGGACGATCGCGATCGCGCGTCCCCGGCGGCGGAACGATGCTGTGGGGGCCGCGCTCCAGGTGCGCGAAGCGGAATCGCCCCTCCGAGTCCGTCATCGCGTAGTAGTCCTCGCCGTAGCCGTTCTTGTGGTCCTTGACGACCTGGACCGTGTAGGCAGCGATCGGCGTCCCGTCGAGCCCACGCACGGTGCCCGCCAGGACGCCGCGCTCTTCGAGGACGACGTCGCCGAGGTCCAGCAGTCTTTCTCCCCGCTCCAGGCGACCGCCGGCTTTCGCGACGCCGACGCTCTCCTGGTACGCGAGCACATCCACCGATCCGGTCCGCTTGATCTCCGCCGAGAAGCGACCGTCGGCCAGCGTCTTCGGCGCGTCCGAGGACTCGACCATGGAACCGCGGGGGCCCCAGTCCGCGACGATCACGGTCGCGCCGGCGACGGGCCGCGAGCGCGCATCGACGATGCGGCCCTGAACGAGCGGACCGCCCGTGTCCGCTTCGATCGTCACGCTGACCACCCCGGAAGCGAAGTCCGAGAGCGCGACGGTCGCGGCCACGGATTCGTACCCCGTCCCCGAGAACGCGACGAACACCGTCGGCTCCGCGCCGTGCTCCGCCCGGCTCGGCGTCGCGACGTCGAACCAGAATCGGCCGTTCGCGCCCACGTCGGCGCGGCCGAACAGGACCGACTCATTGCGCCAGCGCGACTCGACCTGCGCGGTGACCGTCGCACCCGGGCTGTCGACGGGCTCCTTCGTGTACGAATCGACGACGATCCCCTGGATCCGAAGCGAGTCGCGCGCCGGAGGATCCGCTGGTGGCGGAGGCAGCTCGTTCTCGGCCGACGGCGGCGCGGTGACGGCGCGCGTCTCCTCCGCGACGGGAGCGAGCGCGGCGGGCTCGGTCTCGATCGACTCGCGAGGGTCCGGTCGCATCGCGGTCACGAACGCTGGTTCGCCGCCGTCTCGCTCTCCCACCGCGCGCTCACCACGCAGAACGCCGAAGGACACGGCGACGCCCGCGAGCGCGCACACGGCTGCGAGAGCGAGCCAGCCCGTGCGTTGCATGGTCCTTTGCACCGCCTGCGATTCTGACACGCGCGTGTGGTTCACGGGAACGTGAGGACGACCTGGGCGGTCTGGCCGGGGACGACCTCGAACTCGGCCTCGACCTCGGACGGGGATCCACTCGGGACGTCGTCCAGTCGACGGGCGACGACGACGTGCTCCCCCGCGGCCAGCACCTCGAAGAGTCCCACCGGTCCGCGATTCGCGGTCCAGCTCGGATAGTGGATCTGCACGTCCGCGCGTTCGAGGTGACGCAGGCTCAGCTCGACCAGCCGGACGCGGTACTCGGCGTCGCGGATCTCGATCTCGAGGCGTCCGCCCAGCTCCCTGGCGACGAGTTCGATCCCGTGCGGGTTCCGCGTCGAGGCCTCGACGACCTCGACCTCCTGCTCGAACACGACGAGGTTCGACTCACGGCCCGGCCGCACGCGGACGAGCCATGTCCCCGGCGGCACGAAGGTGATGCCGGAGTTCGAGTAAGCCCGCGCCACCCTCATGCGAGAGACCGGGTCGAGGACCTCGGCGCGCCAGGTCTCGACCTCCTCGCCTCGGACGCCCGTCAGGCGGAAACGGACTGCGGCCAGCGGGCGCCGTTCGAGCTGGAGCGTCGTCTCGACGTGCGTCGCGCCCGCCGCGATCGTCGCGTCCGCGTACCAGGCGACACCGTCTCGCTCGTCCGCGGCGAACACGCCGTAGGTGCCGGAGTCCGGGAAGAGGAGGCTGTACCGGCCTCGCTCCGCTCGCTCGACGTCGACGCCTCGTGCCGACTCGGCGTAGAGCGAGAGCAGCTCGTCGCCGATGGGAGGACCGACCGAGAGCGAGGCGGGATCGACCGGTCGCCCCGAATCGTCCAGGACCGTGACCGTCGCGGAGGGCCGCCTCACTCGTACCACGAAGTCGCGCACGTCCGGCGTGACGACCTCGCGGTCATCCAGGCCGGGCGGCCGTGGAACGGGCCCGACGCGGTACGGCCCCCGCGCCAGGTGGGCGAATCGGAAGCGCCCCTGCACGTCCGAGATCACACGCTGCGCATCGCCGACGGCCTCGTCGCCCTCGTACGGAGTCACCTCGACGGGGTACGCGGCGATCGGCGTCCCGTCGAGTCCGCGCACGGTGCCTGCGATCACACCCTGTTCCTCGAGAACGATGTCGCCGAGTTCCAGCGTCCGCTGACCGGGCTCGAGTCGGCCGCTCGCCTTTGCCAGTCCGAACTGCGGATGGTACGCGAGGACATCGACCCATCCGATCGACGTGATCTCTGCGTCGAACCACCCGTCGGCGGTCGTCCAGTAGCAGTCGTCCGTGGCGTCGGGCGACGAGCCGAGCGGGCCCCACTGGACGCCCTGGACGGTCGCACCGGAGACCGGCTGGAGGCGGCTATCGACGATGCGGCCACGCGCGAGCCGCGCACCGGTCGACGCATGGAGGGTGACGGTCGCGACCCCGGACTCGAACTCCGAGACCGCGATCTCCGCGTCTTCGAGCTCGTACCCCGGTCCCGCGAACATGACCTCGAGCCGGTGGTCGGTGCCGAACTCGTTGCGGCGCGGGGCCGCGACGTCGAGCCAGAAGCGCCCGTTCGCGCCGACGTCGGCTCGACCCAGCGGGATCAACTCGTGGCCCCAAGGCGACTCGATGCGGACGCTCACGGTGGCCCCGGTGCCGTCGACCGGTCGATCCGTCTCGTCGTCGAGCACGAGCCCCAGGATCCGGAGCCGACCGTCCCCGGGCGGCTCGCCCGGCGGCGGCAGGACTTCGTTCTCGGCGGCAGGCGCAGCGCTCGCCGCACGCGCCTCCGCGGCCACGGGCGCGAGCGGCACGTCCTCGGCGACGTCCGGCACGGCAGGGCCGCGGGCGGCCGGCTTCGCCGTAACGACGCGATCCTCCCCGCGCTCGCCCGCGCTCTCGCCGCGCATCGCGCTGACGAAAACGGTCACGCCAGCGAGCGCGCACACGGCCACGAGGGCGAGCCAGCCGGTGCGTTGCATGGTCCTCTGCACGGCCGGCGATTCTGACACGCCGCGCGGCTCAGGGGACCGTGATGTGGACTCGGGCGACGCGGCCCGCCACCACGTCGAAGTCGGCGGACCGGGTGCTGGCGTCGCCGGGCTCGTGGATCGGCCTCGCCTTCAGGGTGTACGCGCCCTCCGGGAGCACGGTGCCGATGAGGCGTGGCTCGCCGCGGAACTGCCACGACGGGTCGAAGAAACTCGTGGAGGTCTTTCCTCGAGGATGGATCGAGAGGCTGACCGCGCCCTCGAGGCCGGTGCGCGTCGATTGCAGCACCACCTCCACGCGCCCTCCGTCGACCTCCGCCGTGAACTCGATGGTCCGCTCCGCCTCGGACCCGTCGTCGGGGACGCGGAAGGTGCGCTTGAACGGGCGGAACACGCCCTGGGCGCCGGGAGAGACGTGCGCCACCCACGTGCCGGGCGGGAGGCGGCAGGTGCTCCCGCGCTCCGTCGCGTAGCCGAGCTGGGCCCTCGTCGCGGGGTCCCGCACGCGCACGAACCAGTCGTGCGCGGCCGCGCCCGAGGCCCGGGCGACCTCGAAGCGCATCTCGGTCTCCTTCGGCGGGGCGAGACGCAGCGTGACCTCGACGTGCGCGCGCCGCACCTCGACGTCCGACGTCGCGAACCAGCGGATGTCGTCCTGCTCGTGCCGCGCGATGAGGCGGTACCGACCCGCGCCACCGAAGACGACGCGGTGCTGACCCGTCGCGAACCGCTCGACGTTCGACCAGAGGTCGTCCTCGTTCGGCTGGTCAGGGATCGGCGCCACCTTGAGACCGTCTGCGTCGAACACGCGGCCCGACGGATCGAGGGTCGTGACGGTGGCGGTGGGGAACGGAACCTCGAGAACGAGGTCGGCGACGTCGGGGACGACGATCGGACAGTCTTCCGCCTCGCGCTCCTCGAACTCCGTCATGACGTGGTACGGGATCGCCTCCAGCGCCGCGAAGCGGAACCGGCCGTCCGCGTCGGAGGTCACCTCCTGCTCGCCTGCGCCGGAGAAGTCGTTCGCCGGCACGAGCATCACGTCGGCCCGAGGGATCAGCGCTCCGCCCCGGCCGCGCACGATGCCGCTGACGATCGACGTCGGCGTGAGCGTGAGGTCGCCCAGGTCGAGGACCGCCTGGCCGGCCTCGAGCCGCCGACCGCCCTTCGCGAGCCCGTGGCACGGATGGTGGGCGAGCGCGTCGACCCAGCCGATCCAGCCGATCTCCGACTCGAAGATGCCGTCGGACGCCGTCTCGAGCTCGTGCGACGCGAGGTCCCTCCCCTGCGCGCCCCACTCGACGACCCGGACCTCGGCGCCGACGACGGGAGCACCCCGCGCGTCCAACACGCGACCGCGCACGTAGAGCCCGCCGCGCGACGTCTCCAGCGTCACGTTCGCGACGTTGTCGTCGAAGTCGCGCGACCTGACCTCGGCGTCCGCCCACTCGTAGCCCGGCGCGAGGAGCTGCAGGTAGACCTCGTTCCCGTGACGATGGGGCGGCACGTCGATCCAGAACCGGCCGTTGGCCGCAACCGGCACCCTTCCGAGGACGATCGTCGCGTCGGTCCAGTCGGAGTCTCGCGTCACCGAGACCACGGCGCCCGTCGTCGCGATCGGCTCGCCGTTCTCGTCCACGACGCGGCCGAGGATCCGAAGGCGATCGGGTGCGGGTGGAGCGTCGGGTGCGGACCAGGAGATCTCCGCGGCCCCCGTCCGATCGGGCGCGGTGCGCGTCTCGGCGACGACCGGCGCGAGGCGGACCTCGGTCGATCCGGCAGGGGACTCCGGCGCGCGAACGCGCGGCGCGGGGCTCGTCGCGGTGTCTCTCTCGATCGCGTCTGGGCGCGGTCGCTCGCTTCCATCCCCGCGCAGGACGCCGACCAGCACGAGGACGACGCCCGCGACCGCGCAAGCGGCAGCGAGGGCGAGCCACCTCGTGCGCTGTCGGTTTCCCTGCACCGCTCTCCATTGTGACACGTGGCGAATCGGCGGGATTCGCGGAATCGAGCCCACGGGAATCGCCCGGGCGGGCACAAACGGTGCCCCATCCCGGACCTTCCCTCCTCGACGATGCTCGCCCGCCTCCTCGCTGCCGCCCTCACGCTCCCTCTCGCTGCGAACGCTACCGCCCAGTCCCTCTTCGAAGCCCACCCGATCGCCACGGTGCCCGACGGAATCGAGCTGGAGGGCCCGCCGCTCGTCGGGCCCGACGGCAAGACGTACGAGGTGCGGAGTCGCCTCGTCTGGAGTCCCGACGGCCTCCAGGTCGCGTATGTCGGTTACAGCGACGGCGCCACGCACCCGGTCGTCGGGGACCACGTCGAGAAGGCCCATGACTACGTGAATCAGCCGGCTTTCGGGCCGACCGGTGACGTCGTGGTCTTCCGCCTCGGCGACCGGCGGAACAAGAAGAAGGAGTCGTGGTTCCTCTACCGCGGTCCGGACGAGAAGCCGTCGAAGAAGCAGGACTGGATCGGCACTCCGTCGATCTCGCCCGACGGCAAGCGGATCGTCGCCTGGACCCAGCCCGGCGCGAAGCTCGATGCGCAGGGGTACTACACGCGTCGCAACGTCGTCTTCTGGGGCGGCTGGAAGCGCGGCAAGAAGTGGAACGACGCGCTGTGCCTGCAGGAACCGGTCTTCTCGCCGAACGGGGACCGCGTGTTCTCCGCGGTGCAGAAGGGGCCCGAGTGGTCGGTCGTCGCGATCGATCGGAAGGGAGAGAAGGAGATCGAGAAGGGCTTCTCGCTGGTCCGCGAGGTCGTCGCGCATCCCGGTGGCGAGAAGGTCGCGACGACCGCGACCGTGCAGCCGGACAGCGCGGACCTGGTGGGAGCGGACCTCGCCGCCCTCATGGGGGCGCACCGGGTCGTCTACGAGGGCGAGGTGTACGGCGCGGACTTCGACCACTCGTGCGCTCCGGTCTTCTCGCCGGACGGCCGGCACCTCGCGTACAAGGTCGTGAAGGACGAGGCGATGGGCATCGCGATCGACGGCGATGCGGACGCCGGTACTCCGTGGGACTACGTCACGCGCCCCGTGTTCGCGCCCGGGAGCGAGCTCGTCGCCTACGTCGGGAACCGTGGCTCCGAGCTGAAGGGCCTCCTGCGGATCCAGGTGTCTTCCGACCTCAGGGACCGCGGCGGCGTCGATCAGGTCATCGTCGCCGACCTCGATGGCACCGAACGACCCGTCGGCGAGACCGCCGCGCGCATCGACCACGTCGTGTGGGGGCCCGGCGAGGAGCAGCTCGCCTACGCAGCGCGGACCGAGGACGGCTGGCGCATCGTGTGCGGCGACGCGACGAGCGAGCCCTTCGACGAGATCGGGCCGCCCGTGTTCGACGAGAGCGGCGCGATGATCGCCTTCGGTGCTCGCAAGGACCGTGCGATCACCTGGGAGGTCCTCGACCTCGGGGGGTGACCTCAGCGCGCGAGGCCGACCCGGACGTGGATCCCGTCGTGGTCGCTGCCGGGGATCTCGAACGTGCCGCGCGCGAGGACGGCGAGCCCTTCGCTGACGAGCGCGTGGTCGATCGCGAACGCCGGTTGCAGCCTGCGCGGGGCGCGGAGCGGACCGAGGCCCAGCAGGCCGCGCGGCGACGTCCAGGTCGCCAGGCGGCCGAACCCCGCGCGGGAGTCGCGCACTCCCGCGTTGCGGCACAGCTCCGCGAAGATCGGCGAGGTCGACGTCGTGTTGAGGTCGCCGAGGATCACGAGGTGCTCCGCGTCGCGCGGCTGCGAGAGCGCGTCGAAGTGGCGGCGCCGATCGGACAGCCGCCACGCGCTCCCCGGCCGCTGGGCGTGCGCGAGCTGGACCGTGACGGGCGCGCCTTCCAGCTCCACGTCACCGCGCAGGATGGGCCGTAGCCGGCGGCCCTCGTTCGTCAGCTCCTCGACGCGGCAGCCCGTCAGCGGCGTGCGCGAGAAGAGCATCAGGCCCCACGTCGAGGGGAACCAGCCGGCCGTGTCGCCGCCCTCCAGATGGTGGGCGTAGAGCGGGCCGAGCCTCTCCAGCGCGCGCTCGCGCCAGAGCGAGTTCACCTCGACCAGGCAGACCACGTCCGCGTTCTGCGCGACGACCGCGTCCAGCACGTCGCCGTACCGCGTGTTCGGCTGCAGGACGTTGGCGCACACGAGGTCGAGCACGGGCTCGCTGGCACCCAGCGGCCGCGCGCCGAGCCACAGGCGGCCCTCGGGAGCGACGCCCCAGAGACCGAGGACGACGAGGAGCGCCGCCCGGCGGGGGTGCCGCATGCCCGCCGCGAGGAGCGCCACGGCCGCCGCCGCGAGCCCCACGTGCCACCGGAAGTGGCTCGCCAGCTCGCCCGCCATGGCCCAGCGGGCGCTGAGGATCAGCAGCGCCGCAGCCGCGAAACCGGCGACGGCGGCCGTCGAGAGCCAGGACACGGCGCGCGCCATGGGCCGGACGATACCGGCCAGGCGCGTTCCCGCCAGATCCCGCGGGATCATCCCGTTTTTCCGTGGGGCCCGCGGGCCATCGCCCCTCTTCGAAGTGGGCGCGCGCCAGACCGCGCAGCCCACCACAAGCTTTCTCTGGAGGCGGCGCGGGCTCCCCCGGGAGCCGCGCCGCTCACCTTGTCATGGGTCACCCCACGGTCCACAACCGAACGCCCTTCGAGTTCGACGCGCTGCATGCAGCCGACGAGGACGGCCGTCCGGTGATTGCGCCGATCGTGCGCGGGACCTTCGTCCTCGATCCCTCAGGGCGCGTGACCCTCGCAGAGGAGCAGGATCCGGTCCGCCTCGCGGGCCTCGCCTACGGCACGCCCGGCGAGACGAGCTACCGCCTGGAGCCGGAGACCGCGTTCGTGAAGCCGGGCACCGACGTCGTCCTCGTCGGTCACGCCCACGCGGCGCACGCCGGCTGCACCCAGATGGAGGTGTCGTTCGAGCTCGGGCCCGTGCGGCGGCGACTCCGCGTGACCGGTGATCGCCACTGGGACCGCACGCTGCTCGGCGCGAAGGCGACGAAGCCGGCGCCGTTCGAGCGCGTTCCGCTCGTGTGGGAGCGCGCCTTCGGTGGCTGGGATCGCCACGAGGAGGCCGAGGAGAAGCACCGCTACGAGGGCCGCAATCCGCTCGGCGTCGGGTACCGCCGCAAGTCGACGCCGTTCCTGCCGGGGCGACCGCTGCCCAGCATCGAGGATCCGCGCGACCCGCAGACCGGCTACGCGGCGCGCTGCAAGCCGGCGGGGACCGGATTCACCGGGCACCACTGGGAGCCGCGTCGCAAGCTCGCCGGTACGTACGACAAGAAGTGGGAGGCGACGCGCAAGCCGCTCCTGCCGACGGACTTCGACCGCCGCTTCTTCCACTCCGCGCCCGCCGAGCAGGTCGTGCCCGACGGGCTGCGCGGCGACGAGCGCGGGCGCGTCGAGGGCGCGACGCCCGAGGGCGTCCAGGACTTCGCGCTGCCGGGGATCGCGCCGCCGCGGATCTCGCTCGCGCTCGCGCGCGGCGAGACCGCCGATCTGGAGACGCGCCTCGACACCGTCGTCGTCGACACGGACGCGCGCTGCCTCTTCCTGACGTGGCGCGCGCACCACGCGCTGCGTGAGGGCCCGCACGACGTCGCCGCGATCACCATCGAGGCCGACGGCGTCCCCGAGGAGCGCG
Organism: Planctomycetota bacterium; assembly: GCA_038757895.1. GTDB lineage: Bacteria > Planctomycetota > UBA1135 > UBA1135 > Saltatorellus. Next base: position 49,240 of record JBCDGE010000041.1, read on the forward strand.
CGGCGCTTCCCGACCCCGTTCCGTTCGATCTACCGCTGCAGCTCCAGCCCCTCGCCTGAGCCGCCCTTCCTGACCGAGGTCCTGCCATGCCCGTCACCGTCGGAGTCAACTTCATGAGCGTGGTCCACAAGTCGAGCAACGGCGTCACGATCGCGTTCCCGGACGTGTGCAAGACGCCGACGCCGGCGGGCCCGATCCCGATCCCCTACCCGAACATCGCGATGTCGTCGGACACCGCGAAGGGGACGAAGAAGGTCAAGTGCGACGGCCAGTCGACGTGCACGAAGGACTCGAACTTCAAGATGAGCACGGGCGACGAGGCCGGCTCGGCCGGCGGCGTGGTCTCCAGCAAGACCAAGGGAAAGGCGGAGTTCGTCCTGTTCTCGATGGACGTCAAGTTCGAGGGCAAGAACGTCGCGCGCGCCTTCGACATCATGCTGCACAACGACAAGAACACGCCGCCGTTCCCCGTCCTGCAGGGACCGGTGATCGCGATGCCGAACGACGACAAGCCGACGTGCTTGATCTGCGACGAGGAACTCTGAGCGAGCGGCCATGACACCGATGAAGAGCAACGAAACGAAGTCGTCCGTCGCGGTTGGGGCGAGCGAGGCGCTTCCGAGCGTCATCCGCGGGTCCATCGTGGGAGTCGACGGCGCCGGTCGTCCGATCGTGGCCTGGGGCGACGGCGACACCGCGAGCGCGGACGCCGTCCACATGGGGGCCGACCTCGACTGGCGGCGCTGCCGCGGGATCGGGGTGTTCCTGGCGTTCGAGGACGGAGAGCCCACGCGCCCCGTCGTCGTCGGCCTGCTCGAGGCACCGCCGCGTGCCGCCGGGCCTCCTGACGTCGTGCGCATCGAGAGCGGCAAGGAAATGGTCCTCGAGTGCGGCAAGGCCAAGATCGCACTGCGAGCCGACGGCCGGATCGAGATCCGCGGCGGCCACCTGATCTCGCGCTCGTCGGGGCCGAACAAGATCAAGGGCGGCTCCGTCCACATCAACTAGCCTCCCACGTCGATTCACCCCGTCCAGCAGCGCGACATGTCGGAGGTCCGGCGCCCACCGATCCTGATGGACATCGTCGAAGAGCACTTCGACGAGCTCGACTTCCTTTGGGAGCACCGGGAAGCGAACGTCTTCACGCCCGACTGGACGCTCCACGACCTCGCCCAGCACGAGGAGCGCATGGAGGCGCACCTCGACGGGCTTCGGATCGCGGGCGAAGCCGGGCGCGAGCTGGTGCGGGATCGACTCGAGGCGGACGAACCCTCGGCGGCTACGGCGGCGGGGCTCGTCCTCCTCTCCGGCAGCGCTCCCCGCGACGTCGACCTCGTTCTCGATCACTTCGCCGGGGGCGACGACGCGGTGGTCGACGGGATCCGCGTGGCGCTGCGGCATCACGGGATCGATGGCATCGGCGACCGCGTACGCGAGCTGGCCGCGGGAGAGGCCGAACTCCCCGCCGTCTGCGCGTGCGACGTGCTCGCGTTCCACCGCGTGGCGAGCTTCGCCGGCGCTCGCTTCCTCGGGAGCGAGGAGCCGCTCGTCCGTCGCCTTGCGCTCGGCGCGCTCGGTCGTACGGGGCAGCTCGCGCTCGACCAGGTCGCGGACGCGCTGGAGGACGCCGAGCCCGAGGTGCGGCGTGCGGCGCTGGGCGAGGCCGCACGCGCGCGCGTGGGCGGGTTCGTCGACCTGTGCCGCAGCGCGGCTCTGCGGGCGACGGACCCGGATCCCGAGTGCGTGAGGTTCCTCGGCGCGCTCAGCCTTCCCGGGGACGGAGAGCTCCTGCGCGCGGCGCTCGATCGGCCCGAGATCGCCGCCGACGTCGTGGTGGCGCTCGGTGCGTCGGGTCGCGCGGAGAACGTCCCGCTCCTGCTCGAGCTCATGGACGACGGGGCGCTCGGTCCCGACGCCGTCCGGGCCTACCGTCGTTTGACGGGGGCCGATGACCTCGAGGGCCACCTCCCGGTCCCGAGGGAGGAGGTCGCGGAGGGCGAGGACGAGCGCGAGGTCCTTCCGCCTGATCCCGAGAAGGCGCGGGCGGACTGGGCCCGTCGACGCGACGAGACCGACGGGAGCGCGCTCCTCCAGTCCGGCTTCGTGCTCGAGCCCGATCGGCTCCCGTCGGCGTTCCCGATGCTGACGCTCGAGAGTCGCCGCGACGTGTACCTGCGCGCCAGGTTCGTCGGCGACGGGTCGGTCGCCGATCTCGAGCTGGAGGCTCCCGCGGTTCGCCAGGGGGCGCCGCGGAGCGGGCCCTGATGATGTCTCTGGCGCTTCCTCTGACGAGGATGCGCGATCAGAGCCTCGGGTACCCGTCGTCGGGAAAGCCGGCGTTCCGCTCGAGCCGCGCGAGGGCGGGGCAGAGCGGATACTCGTCGCGAACGGAGAAGCCAGCCGACGCCGCCAGGCGCAGCAGCGCGAGGCCCTCGACGAAGACCGCACGATCGGTCAGCACGCTGTCGGTCACGAGCTCGTGGCGCTCGACCGCGTCCGCGATCTCCGCCTCGCGTTCATCGACGAGCGCGGCGAACGCGGCATCGAAGCTGGACGGTTCGCCCCCGAGGAGCGCGCGGCACACGTCGAGGCGCGCGGAGCCGCCACCCTCGAGCGACTCCTCGAAGCGCTCCAGCACGGCAGCGATCTCGTCGGAATCCCCCGCGTCGATCCACAGGTGGAGGAACCGCGCGTAGCAGAAGTCGTCCTCGTACTCGTCCTCCTTCATCCACTCTGCGGGAGAGGAGCGTCCGATCTCGCGCGCGGCGTCGAGGTCGTTCGCCGCCAGCGCGTCGAAGAGGCCGTTCCAGCGGCTCGACGCCAGGTCGGGGCCGACGTAGCCCTCCTCGCTGGCCCGGCCGAGGAAGTAGATCCGCGCGCGCGCGGACCGCATCAGATCGTCGTAGAAGCCGTCCGTGTCACCGACCGTCAGCAGGCGGGCGATCCCGATCGCTCGAAAGAGCGCGCACAGCCGCTCCGGCTCCGGCCGTACGACGGTGTACCGCTCGTCCGGGTCCACCTCGGCGATCGGGGGGGACGACTCGAGCCACATCGCCACCTCGGGCGGCGCTTCGTCGAGAACCTGCTGGAGCGACTCCGCCATCGAACGATCAGCCGCGGTGTTTCGCGGGATCCCGCCAGTAGAGAGCCGTGAAGCCCTCTGCGTCGAGCTCGTCGGCGAGCTCGGTGCGAAGGAGGGTCGGGCCCGGGACGTTCGCAACGCGGAACATCGTGGTGCCCTCGTCGATCGCGTCCTGCCTCAGCGACATCCTCTGCATCAGGTCGATCGTCCCGTCGAAGGGACTGTAGACCACCTCGCTCGCGTCGGTGTCGAGGCAGTCGACGACCCTGGTCGCATTCAGGATCCAGTAGCGCTCCTTCGTCTCGCGACCCTTGTGGTTGACGATCCCGGTGGGGAGGAACTCGACGCCGTCGATCTGCTTGGCCTCCAGGAACGCCTTGAGTCGGTTGGAGATCACCGGGAGGCCGTTCCGGTTCCCGAGGCAGTCCGACAGGCGCGTCCGCTTCGGGTGGTTCGGGTCCATCCGGTAGTGGGCGTCGACGGGGAACTCGTCGACGACGGACACTCCCTCCTGCAGCTTCCAGGCGTCGTCCCACCCGAGCAGGCTCTCGAGCTGCGCGGTGTTCCCCTCGTCACCGGAACGCCAGATCACGTACGACATCATCTCCTCCTCTCGTTCGATCGCCGTCGATCCCTCACCACGGGCGACGGGACGGCCGCGGTCGATAGTCGGACTCTGTCGGGTCGAGTGTCTTCTCGACGTATTCGTCGCTCCCCATCGAGAAGGCCGCCCACCAGACACCCATCGAGTTCGACGCAGGGTACTTGCTGCCCGCCTTCCAGAAGTCGATGGAGTCCTTCGTTCCGTCGTTGCGCTTCCCGCGCTCCTCGAGCTGCTGCTTGAAGTGCGTCTCGAGGTTCGAGAACACGATGGCGACCGCCGACGCGGCCGGGTGCGCTCCCGTGGACGTCGCCTTCTGGATCTTGGTCCAGATCTTCGTCTGCAGTGCCTCGGTGACCTCGTCGTTGTAGGCGTGCTTGCTGTTGTGGTCGACGTTGTGAGCGGGCAGGTCGAGCGAGAGCGCAGCGGGATACGCGCCGCGCCCCTTGCGGTCCTTCTTGGGCTTCGTCGACTGCGTGTCCGAGAGTGGGCGGCGGAGATACGTCTGCTTGATCGGCAGAGGCATCAGGTTGTGGTCCTGGTTGATGCACCACTCCGTCGACCAGTACGCGTCCTTGATGTCCGCGGCGTTCGGCTCGCTCGTGTAGGCGTTGATGCTCTGGACCGGGAGGAGGTGATGCGCCTGATGGTGGTAGCCGCCCGGCAGGCTGGCGCAGTTGTCGTCGTACCCGCAGCGGTCGTAGCGCTTCTCGCCCTGGTCGTCGTAGCACTCGCCCGCGTCCACGGTGTGGATCGCCGGGTAGACGCCCGTTCCGATGTGCTGCTTCGGGTTGATTCCCTGTCGTGCCATGTCGCGTTCTCAGTTCGTCGGGATCGAAGCGACCCCGGTGGTCTGCAGGAAGAGCGCGGCGCGGTCGCCGCTGTCGGCTGCGCTGACGATCGTCGCGGCGGCGCGGGGCGCATAGCCGCGCGCGAATGCGCGTACCGCGCAGCAGAGTGCGACGCCGCCGCTCGCGGCGCCCGTGTCGCCGAACTCGGCGGCGATCGGCCACACGCTGGCGTCGTGGAGCTCGTCGTGGTTCGACACGAGCCGGATGACGGCGTGCCCCCAGTCGGTCCCGCGGAAGGTCTCGCCGTTCTGGTCGACGAGCACCCATCCGAGCGCGGCCGGGTCGCTCGCGGTCGTCGCAAGGGCCTCCAGGACGCGCGCCAGGCCGACGCCGAGGGGAGGCGCCTCCGCGTAACGATCGACCGGATCGTGGTCGAGCGCAACGGCGCGCAACAGGGGGCGTTCGGCGTCGCCAGGCGGCGTGGCGGACGGCTTCTCGAGGAGCACGAGGACGCCGGCCTCGCCCGGCATGAGCCCCGTCGGCGCGTTCCCCGTCTTGAGCCGGTCCGTCGCGAGCAGCCAGCGCAGCGCCAGCGGATCGACGAGCGAGTCCACGACGCCGACGACTGCCCGGTCGATCTGGCCGGCGCCGATGTCGCGGGCCGCTCGGAGGCACGCCTCGGCGAACGCCGTGTGCTCGCCCGCGAAGATCACGGGCTTCCTGCCGCCGAACGACCAGCCGAGCGTGCGCTCGATCGCAGCCGCGAGCTCCTCGCCGCCGGGGCCGGCCTCGGCGGCCGCGATCTCCTCCTCCAGCGACGAACGGACGCGTTCGACCTCGACGCGTTCGAGGCCCGCGCGGAACCTCTCCGTCGATCCGATCGCGAGGTAGAGCCCGAGCCGCCCGAGCTCCGCTGCATTCCGGTCCGCGTCGTGCGCCAGGTCGAGCGCGGCCTGACGCGCCAGCGCGAGCAGCCGACCGTAGCCCTCGAATCCGCGCGTGGCGCTGTGGGCGGCGTGGCCGCGGACCGCCTCGGGTTCGCCGTCGTCCTTCCGGATCAACGTGAACCCGGGGAGGTCGGCGGCGCGGACGATTCCCGCTCGCGCGGCCGCGCACGCCGACGCTGCGTCGGGGCCGAGGGCGGACGTCATGCCGATCGCTGCCACGGTGACCGAGAGCTGCGCGCTGTCCTGGGCGTGGGGCACGGTTCTGTCTCGGTCAGTTCTGAGCGATCTTGGATCCCTTGAGGACGACGTCGCCGGAGCCCTTGACCGTGATCTTCTTCCCCTTGAGCGTGATGTCGCCGTTCTTCTTCATCACCAGCGACGCCTTGCCGACCTTGAGGCTGAGCTCGTCGTCCGCTTCCAGGAGGATCTTCTTCGCCGTCAGCGTCGACTCCTTGGCGACAGCCTCGGTCCGGGTGCCCGCGATCGTGTAGGACGCGTCCTTGCCGATGCTGACGGTCAGGTTCTTCGCGATCTGCTCCGTGCTGTCCTTGCCGATCGACACGGACACCTCGCCGCCGATCGTCTCGGTGAGGTCGTCGCTGACCCCCACCGTGCGGCTCGCGCCGACGGAGAGGTTCATGTTCGCACCGATCTCCTCGGTGTGGCTGCTCCCCACGGTCACGGACTTCTTCTCCGCGACGCTCTCGGTCTTGTTCGCGCCCACGGAGAGGCTGCGGTTGTTCCCGATCGTCTCCGACCGGTCGTTCTCGACCTTGATCGTCTGATCGTGACCGACCTGCAGGGAGTGGTCGTTCTCGACCACCTCGCTGCGGTCCTTCTCCGCGTGGATGTAGACGAGCTCCTCGCCCTTCTTGTCCTCGAAGCGGATCTCGTTGAAGTTCGCCGTTCCGCCCTCCTTCGAGGACCGGCTCTTGATGCCGCTCTGGGTCTTGTTCGCCGGCAGGTCGTAGGGCACCGGCATATCGCCGTTGTAGACGCCGCCCGTCACGAGCGGACGGTCCGGGTCGCCCTCCAGGAACTCGACGACGACCTCCTGGCCGATGCGCGGGATGTACTGGGAGCCCCAGGCCTTGCCGGCCCAGATCTGCGCCACGCGGACCCAGCACGAGCTGTTCTCGTCGTTCGCGCCCTCGCGGTCCCAGTGGAACTGGACCTTGATGCGGCCGAACTCGTCGGTGTGGATCTCGTCGCCCGACGGTCCCACGACGACGGCGGTCTGCGGGCCGTGCACGAGCGGGCGGTGCGTCAGGCGCTTGGGCCGGACGACGACCGTGTCCGGGATGCACCGGAACGAGTTCCGATAGTGACTGTCTCCGCCGTCGGACTGGACGTACGAGGAGTCGCGCGCGCTGTGCTGCACGCCCGTCAGGACGTAGCTCTGCCCGTCCTCCGACTCGTACGCGTGTCCGCTCAGCGTGAACGTGCCGCCGACGCAGAACGAGCTGCAGGTGCTCGCGCCCTCGACGACGTCGTAGCCGGCTTCCTCGGCCTCCATCAGCGCCTTCGCCTTCGAATCGCCGTGGCTCTTGTCGACGTAGCGCCCGGGGTAGTCGTACCGCTCGTGCGCGTCGACGCCGCTCAGGCCGACGACGGTCGGCGTCTCCGCGTGGAGGTCGGCGCGCGGCGTCTCGAAGTTGTAGTCCGTGTGCGACCACTTCCCGCTGACGTACTCGAACCCGTGCACCCAGCGGCTGACGTGGTCGTTCGCGAGCGTCCCCTCGTTGTAGGGCACCTCGGCCTGGTCGCACGGCGAGTACGCGCTCGTCCCGTCCGCCAGCACCATCACGTGCCGGCCGTCCTCGTGGCGGAAGGAGTAGAAGATCCCCTCCTCCTCCAGGAGCCGCGACACGAACTCCAGGTCCGTCTCGCGGTACTGGACGCAGTAGTTCAGCGTCGGGTACGAGCCGGTGACGCCGTTCGTCTCGTAGTCGCTGAATCCCGCGTCGTCGAAGACCTTCGACACGATGTCGACGACGCTCATCTCCTGGAAGATCCGGCAGTTCGAGCGCTTGGTCAGGAACCAGGTCCACGGCACGACCAGCGCCTGGTAGCTCCGCATCCCGCTCGGATGGAGCCCGCCCCGCGCCAGGCGCCGGACGACGCCGTTCCAGGATCGCGTCGCCTCGCCGTCGCCGAAGATCTGGAACGTCACCGATTTGCCGACGAGGTCCAGCGGATCGATGCCCTCCTCGTGGCTCAGGAGGTCGAGCCGGTACTCGAAGCCTCGCGAGAACGTCTCCGAGCCCTCGAGGCCCTCCAGGAGCAGGACGTCCTCCCCGAGGGGGGTCTTGACGTGGAGGAGGCGGCTCGCGTGGGTGAACATGGGCAGCGGGCGGGTCGTAAGGGAGGCAGGGGGAGGCCGCCCGGCAAGCAGGTCCGGCAGGTCGACGAGCACCAGGCAGGCCTCCCCGGCCCCTGAGGGGCGGAATCGACGCCCCGCAACGCCTCGAATGGCAAAACTGGGCCGCCGATGGACGTCTCCGATCTCTCCAGCCTCCGCCGCGCCCTTCATCGCCGCCCCGAGGTCTCCGGGGACGAGCGCGAGACCGCGCGGACCGTCCTCGCCCAGCTCGAGGCGCTCGCTCCGGATCGCACCTGGACGGACCTCGGCGGCCACGGCCTTGCCGCCGCGTTCGATGGGCCCGAGCCCGGCCCGACCTGCCTCGTGCGCGCCGAGCTCGACGCGCTCCCGATCGACGACGCCATCCCGGCGGGCCACCGCAGCGACACGCCCGGCGTCGGGCACAAGTGCGGCCACGACGGCCACATGACGATCCTGCTCGGCCTCGCCGCCCGGATCGCTGCCGCTCGGCCGGCCGCGGGCCGCTTCATCGCGCTCTTCCAGCCGGCGGAGGAGACGGGGGAGGGCGCGCGCGCCGTCGCCGCCGACCCGCGTTTCGGCGAGCTCCGGCCCGACTGGGCCTTCGCGCTGCACAACCTCCCCGGCGCGCCGGCGGGCACCGTCGTGGTCCGCGACGGCACGTTCAACTGCGCCTCGCGCGGTCTCGTCGTGCGGCTGACGGGCGCGACCTCCCACGCGGCGCACCCCGAGGACGGCGCGAGCCCCGCCGCCGCGATGTGCGAGCTCCTCCACGAACTCGCCACTCTGCACGAGCACCCGCACGTCGCGGGCGAGGGCCTCGCGCTGTCGACCGTCGTGCATGCGCGGCTCGGCGAGGTCGCGTTCGGCACGGCGCCGGGCGAGGCGGTCGTGATGGCGACGCTGCGCGCGGAGCGCGACGAGACGATGGAGCGGCTCGCCTCCCTGGCGGCCGGCCGCGCCGAGACCGTCGCGGGCGCGCACGGGCTGGCCGTGGAGGTCTCCTGGCGCGACGTCTTCGACGCGAGCGTCAACGACCTCGAGGCGACCGAGCGTGTCCGCAACGCCGCGCAGGCGTCCGGCGCGCCGCTCGTCGAACGCGACGCGCCCTTCCGCTGGTCGGAGGACTTCGGAGCGCTCGGCCGCACCGCCCGCTCGTCGATGTTCGGCCTCGGCGCCGGCGAGGAGCACCCCCGGCTCCACGCCCCCGACTACGACTTCCCCGACGGACTGATCGTGCCGGGGATCGACGTGTTCGAGCGCATCGTTCGCGCGACCCTCGATCCGCGAAGCAGCGCCGACTGACGCGCCGGTCACCGCGCGACGCATGGCACAATCCGCGCCGCATGGAGGCCCTCGCCGAAGTCGCGCGCGTCCTGCTGGAGGGCGGCGCCGCCGCGCTGCCGCTCGGTGATGCGGGCGTGGACTGGGTGAGCCGCGACCACGACGAGACGCTCCAGCGCGTCGACGCCGCGGCGCGGGTCGACGCACCGGGCGCGCCGCCGCCGCGCGCCCGCCCCCCCCCGCGGGGGGGCCGCGGGCGGCGGGCGCCCCACGCCCCCCCCGGCGGGGGGGGGTGGGCGGGGGGGGGCGCCGCGCCCGGTGCGTCGACCCGCGCCGCGGCGTCGCCGCGCTGGAGCGTCTCGTCGTGGTCGCGGCTCAC